>UQCR01000152.1 GCA_900539655.1 uncultured Robinsoniella sp. | reverse complement strand
TGTTCATCTGTTTTGCTGGCATATACACCAATGTGATGTTCTTCCACTTCCACCTTTGCTGGCACGAAATGATATTTTCTGGAGATCGCATCCGGTAATTGTTTCCATCCCTTCTCACCGAATTCTTCTTCTAATTCGGTCTCGGACAAATAGTGGTCGATCCGCTTGATCGGAAGTCCGGAAAGATCAGCTTCTTTATTTCCTTTGCGTTTTGGCTGCTTTGGAAATTTGAGTTCCAGATCTTCCGGCTCTGATACACTAAAATCACATACCGCTTCGGCTTCGTTAAAAAATACGATGCTTCCATCCACTTCGCGAGCATCCATCATCACTCCCAAAAGTGTATGAAGAAATGAAGCAGATGCCTGGTCTGTGATTTCCAATATGAGGTGGTTTCTACCTCTGATCATAGCAGCCGTTTTATGATTCGGTGCTATATTTTCTGACTGGATTGCAGAAGAAGGAACTTCCATAAAATTTGGTGTGTTGTCAGCAGCTGCCAGAAAAGCTTCCCGAGCTTTTCGGAGTCTCCAGTAATAACTCGCTTTCGTAATGTCGTGCAGCTGACACCATTCATTAATTTTCATGCCCTGAGGGCGATTTTGACAATCTCTGACCAGTTCGGCCCATTCACTCAAACGAGTTTGCTGTGCAACTAAACATGTATGAGATTTCATGACTCACCTCCTGTAGTCTGGTCAAAAAAGTTGAGCACTAAACTTTTTTGACTTTATAGTGATATGTCTAGTATCTCACATATGATGATTTTGAAAAGGTACTTACTATTTGGCGTTTACTTCATTTGTACTTTGTGTACTGGTTTCTTTTCTCTTGCCATAATAAAAGGTCTCCTATGATTTTTTATTTTACCATAGAAAACCTTATAAATCCTTATTTACAGAAAAACCTTCACAGACTCATTATTTCGGAAAGTAAATTTACGCAATCGTATTTCTCGCCCGCTGTTGACATGTCTTTTTTTTAACTTTTATAATAAAATAAGAGGGAAAAGCCAAATTTTCATGACTTTTCCCCTTTCATTCTCATAGAAGAATCTTATTTACATACTTTTATTCATAGTCTCGATTAGTAGCTTAGCTAGTCCAAGAAATCGTCCGAATCTCAGTCTCAAAGATATATTTAATTTGTTAACCCCAAATCTTCCATATACCTCCCAACCGCATCCCCCCAATCCGGCAACCTCTCAAATCCTTCTACCCTCAACTTCTCCTTATCCAACCGACTATTAAACGGCCTGGCAGCCTTAGAAACCCCATACTCCTCCGTACTAACCGGAATCACACTTAATCGTTCCTCACTATACTCATCATGTCCCAAAGCAACAGCCTGACGGAATATTTCCTTGGCAAAATCATACCAGCTGATATACCCACCTTCATTTGTAGCATGATAATATCCATACTTATCTGTTTCAATCATATCAATCAAAAGTCTCGCCAGATCAAAAGTATAAGTAGGTGTACCAATTTGATCATTTACAACTTTCAATTCTGTTACTTTTTTTCCAACATTCAACATAGTTTTAATAAAATTATTCCCGTTCTTACCAAATACCCAGGCGATACGGACAATAAAATAATCATCTATTGATTGTGATACAGCCAGTTCTCCGGCGAGCTTAGTTTCTCCATAGACATTAAGCGGTTTGTAATCCTTACAATCTGGCTGCCATGGCGTTGTGCCCTGACCATCGAACACATAGTCAGTGGAAATGTACATCATTTTACAATGAAGATCTTTACAAACATTTGCAATATTTTCTGTGCCAACAACATTTACCAGATGAACTTTTTCCCTATTTGATTCATCTTCAGCAGCATCCACTGCTGTCCATGCGGCGCAGTGGATGACAGCGTCCGGTTTCACCTCGATTAACACGTTTTTTACAGAAGTGAAATCTGTAATATCCATTTCTTCGATATCGACACCGATCGCTTCGTGATTTCGTTTAAGCAGCTCGTTCATGCAATCATGACCAAGTTGTCCTTTAACACCGGTAACTAATACTTTCATATCTATAAACCGCCTTTCTGCGAAAGGCACCGATGGGATCATGAAACTTTTCAAATCCCATCTTCCTTTCGTGCTTTTATCTTGTTATGCTCCTCTTGTAGGCCACTGGCATACTACAGAACCTGAGGAGGTGTGTGGTGGGGGTGTATAGCCGTAACCCCGTATATCTATATAGGTCGGTCATCCGTTAAGGCAACAATCAATGGCGCAAAAACGTAGCCCGTAAACTTATCTCTTCCATAGTTGACTCCATTTCGCTGGAAGACCAGTCCCTGCCAGCCCTACAAATACTTTTGTAGAAGGAACTCTTTGTTTAAAATCTTTCGTAAAAACTGCTGTGGACTTGATGTACACAAAACCTAGATCTATGCCTGCATCGGGATTACCGATACCAATGGTCGGACTCAGTACAAACAAACTTTAGCGGTCTACATACATCTTTTCATAATAATTCTGATATTCCCCAGAAATAATGGTTTCCCACCATGTTTTATGATCCAGATACCACTGTATCGTTTTTTTAATTCCATCTTCAAATTTTGTTTCCGGCAGCCATCCTAACTCATTGAGAATTTTGGTAGGATCGATAGCATAGCGCATATCATGGCCCTTACGGTCTTTGACATAGGTAATCAGGCTTTCTGGCTTATCCAGTGATTTACAAATAATTTTAACAATATCGATATTTTTCATTTCGTTATGACCGCCTACATTATAGACTTCGCCTACACGTCCGTTGTGAATGATTAAATCTATTGCTTTGCAATGGTCTTCTACATAGAGCCAGTCACGAACATTCAACCCTTCCCCGTATACCGGCAGCGGCTTATCGTTTATTGCATTGGCGATCATCAGAGGGATTAATTTTTCTGGAAAATGATAAGGTCCATAGTTGTTGGAACATCTGCTGATAGTAACCGGTAGCCCATAAGTTCGGTGATAAGCGAGAACTAATAAATCCGCGCTTGCTTTTGAGGAACTGTAAGGACTGCTGGTGTGGATCGGTGTTTCTTCCGTAAAGAATAAGTCGGGACGGTCTAGTGGAAGGTCGCCATATACTTCATCGGTAGATACCTGGTGATATCTCTGGATTCCATATTTGCGGCAGGCATCCATAAGGATTGCCGTTCCTTTGATATTGGTATCCAAGAAAACTTCCGGATTTTCGATAGAACGGTCTACATGGCTTTCAGCGGCAAAGTTCACAACCATATCAGGATGCTTTTTTTCAAATAATCCGTAAACTGCTTCACGGTCAGTGATGCTTATCTTGACAAAGTCAAAGTTGGAATGATCCATGACCGGTGCCAGCGTTGAGAGATTACCGGCATAAGTCAGACAATCTAAGCAAACAATACGATAATCAGGGTAATTATTTAACATGTGGAATACGAAGTTGGAGCCAATGAATCCTGCTCCGCCAGTTACGATAATATTCATAGTCTATATTCTCCTTTGATTTTAGTTTTACATAATCTTAGTGAAGGATGTCCATGTATTTTCCATCTAAGACATCTTTCAGATATTGGCCATATTGATTTTTCTTCAAAAATTCATATACCTTTATTAGGTCATCCCTTGTAATCCAGCCATTTAGGTAAGCTATTTCTTCCAGGCAGGCAATCTTGCGGTGCTGATGAGATTCTATGGTTTTGACAAAATTAGTGGCTTCTACAAGGCTTTCATGTGTACCTGTATCCAGCCAGGTAAATCCTTGACCCAATAGTTCAACGTTTAGGTTATTATTTTCTAAGTAAATGCGGTTTAGGTCCGTGATTTCCAGTTCGCCCCGGGCACTGGGCTTTAAGTTTTTAGCATATTCTACGACCTTATTATCATAGAAATACAGACCGGTTACACAATAATTGCTCTTTGGCTGCACGGGCTTTTCTTCAATGGAAATGGCTTTTCCCTCAGAATTGAATTCCACGATTCCAAATCGTTCCGGATCATCCACGTAGTAACCGAAGACAGTAGCGCCTTTGCCAGTTTCTGAATTTTTGACTGCAGCATTAAGCCGTTTTTTTAGGCCGTGACCTGCGAAGATATTGTCTCCTAGTACCATGGCGACGGTATCATTGCCGATGAATTCCTCACCGATGATAAATGCCTGTGCCAATCCGTCCGGACTTGGCTGTATGGCATACGATAAATTAGTCCCGAATTGATGTCCATCCCCCAACAGCTCTTTGAAACGTGGTGTATCCTGAGGCGTAGAAATAATCAGAATATCACGTATGCCTGCATTCATCAGAACTGACATAGGGTAATAGATCATAGGTTTGTCGTAAATGGGTAATAATTGTTTTGACGTAACCATAGTTAGTGGATATAGGCGGGTACCGGAACCGCCTGCAAGTATAATACCTTTCATAATTAAATTCTCCTTTTAAAATTGATTTTTATCTTCAGCATAATGAAATTCCATCGAGTATAAATTCATTATAAAAGGTGCCCTAAGGGCACCTTCAAGTACTTTTTAAAAAATTTTCCTAAAATGTAATATTAAATTCGTGTTTCACCATTTAAATTCGCGTTTGACGATTTTAGTGTTACACTTTTCATGGTATGATTCTTGGTAAGTGGATTCTCTATCAAAGGAGAATTAGTTATGTCTAATAAAAAAACATATGATCAAAAACACCTAACGACAAGCCAAAGAATTCATATCGAAAAGGGGCTAAATGATGGTCTGTCATTGATCCTGGACATCCTCTCCGCTGTGTCAGGTTTAAGGAATGTTCCTTACGTTTTCTTTGCGACAAACCGAATTGCGTAAAAGTCTGCAAATTTAAAAAATTTCCTAAAAAATTATAAATTTCTACAAATAAAAATCCCAGCATCCTTCGTAATATAAAAACCACCAGTTGTTTTCTTCTTCACAAAAGAACGAAAATCTTTGAAACGATCTACAATGTACTGATTTTGATTTCCGTGGCAGGAGAGTACATAGGAGATTAGCGTTTCTGAGTCGGGAACAAGCAGGGAATCATCGTAGGATTTCCAGAGAACTTCCGAAAAGAAAGGAGATAATATCTCATTTCCATTTTCACGTCCGAACCGTTCATACAGCTTATCGGCGGAAAGGACAATACGATCGTCAAAATCAGATACAAGCTGGCTCACTTCATTCATGTGCAGGCTTCCATAGGTACTGCAGATAAATGTTCCCCCATTCTTTAAGACACGGATTACTTCCCTGCATACCTGAGCAATATCTTCACAGTAGAATAGTACATGGTTGGCGAGAACCAGATCAAAGCTGTTATCTTTATATGGAATGTGACAACAATCGAAAGTGTTAAAATCAAATCGGGACTCTTCAGAACCGATACTTCGGCGGGTATCACGCAGCATTCCTTCAGAAATATCGGAAAGTGTGATATGAATATGAGACGGTATAATAGAAAAGTTTTCTGCCCACAGAGTACCATCACCGCATCCCAATTCCAAAATATTGTTTCCAGATTTTATGTGACATTGTTCGTAGATCCATGGAAACCAGCCTTGTGTATTTTTCGAGTACAAATGATGAAGGTTAATTCTTGCGGCTATGTTAGAAGCATTTTGGTATTGGTTTTTTAAGCTCTTTTCCATGCCCATCACATGGATCAGTTCCAGCATATGGCACCAATCCACTGTTTTTTGTTCTTGCAGGGATTGGGATGTATCCCGTATTGTTTGTGCAACCAATTGCATTTGTTCAATGCGGTCCTCCACAAGCTTCAGCTGAAGATTTAGTGAATCCACCATAAAATGTTCATCTGTATTCGTAATTGTCATTTCCCGGATATCATCCAGCGAAAATCCTAAATATTTGAGCAAGAGTATCTGCTGTAATCTGGCAAAATCGTCGTATGTATAGAAACGTGCACCTGAATCATTGACGTAAGATGGCTTTAGAATCTGATGTTCATCATAATAGCGCAGTGTTTTCTTCGTAATATGGGAGAGGCTTGCAAATTCACCGGAAGAATAATAACCTGGTATTTTCATCCACATTAATTCCTTTCATATTAAATAATAAAACTATTATATATAGTAAAGTCCGTGACTTCAATAGAAACCTGCTGCTATACCATTTAAAAAGAAGTAAAGGCATAAGAAAATTATTGAAACATCAAAAAACCTGCCGCCCAAAAAGGCAGCAGGCTCATAACCCAACAGTATACCCAATATTCACAAACATTTCTGTATTATTTCTTGTCTACTAAAAACAGTACCGGTGACAGAGATTTAAATGTCACAGTTACTTCCTGATCCTCCACACTATCCGGTGTAAGTACTTCCCACTTGTCATCTTTCTGTAAATGAAGAACTTTTACGTTTTCATCTTTCTGGATGCTTGGGATAGCAAAAGTAATAGAAACTTCATCAAAATCAACTCCATCCAGGCTTACGTCAACTGCATAAGCAATTGCCATATTCTTCAGGGAAGGATCAACTGTTGCAGGATCTACGGTTACTTTTGTTTTTGTGATTTTCAATTTACTGATATCGATGCTCTTGCCATTTACCATTACTTTAGTTGCTTTTACGTTAACGGTAGGACTAGGAGCAGCGAATGCTGACATTGTAAAGGAAAGCATTAATGCGAATGCCAATACAAGAGAGCCAATTCTTTTTATGTTTTTCATTTCAGTTACCTCCATTTTGCGTTAAATTATATTGTGAATACCCCTACAGAAATGTAAGTGTATACTGTCCACCAATTTGAGGAAAGTTTTATTTTTGCTTTGTGTAGAAGAGATCCAGAACCATTTCTTTCAGTCCCTTTTCATCTGCATGGAATTCAGCATAAATTTTCCCCTCGGTAAGCTTTCCGGGAACCATATGGAAATTCTCATCTCCAAGGCCGGATTTTGCGAATTTGTCAAATAAAGTCTGCATTTGAGCAGTGTTTAAATCGGTTACTACATATTTCTGAATCTGTTTATAAAGAGTCAGGATACTAAATGGATCCTTCGATGTTTCAGACGCCAGCTTTTTCGTAAATGCAGTAATATATTGTTTTTGACGCTGTATTCTCAACTGATTGGAATCCAATTTGTCAGTATCGCGGTATTTTACATATTGTAAAGACTGTTTTCCTTTTAAATCAACAGTTTTTCCTTTTGCCAAAACGGGATCCTGACTGGTAAGGTCTTCCAGTACCTCTACGGATACCCCTCCGATAGCATCGTTAATAGTAGGAATAGCAGCCATTTTCATTGCAACATAATGGTCAATTTTAATGCCGCCAAATAAATTTGACACCGCTTTCACTGTGTTCAGACAGCTTTGTTCCTTACCATCCCCGTATCCATGGGAAAGTGCGATCTGAAGATTTGCGGTTCGAAAATATTCTCCATAGATATCCAGCATATCAACATCTGTCATGGTATCCCGGTTTATACCAATAATCTGGCTCTTTCCGGTATCTTTGTCGGAAACGACTAAGAATAAGCAGTCAGCCATACCGCTATCCCCCAGGGAATCAACAGTACCATCTTCCTGTTCATTGTTTACGTTATCAATGCCCATGAACAATGTCGTCTCAATATTGGATTTCAGAGTATAAGTTTCTTTGTTATATGTAACCTTGGATTCGGCTTTTTTTGTTTCGCCTTGATTTTTTGTTTCTGCCGCATGTACAAACTGTGTACTGCACAGTAAATAGGTTATACTAAGAATACAGGTAAAAATCAGTACTAATTTCTCTAATATAGTAAAACCTCTTTCTTTGTACATAAATAAACCACCACCTTTCATTTGGATTTAGGATATCTCTTTTAGAAGAATTTGTCAATGAATTTATGTGATTTAGTACAAGAAACAGCAGTAGATTTGGCAGGAAAAAGGTATCATAAAATAAGATATTGAATGGACAGACTTTTAAGATTATATAACGCAAATATTAATAAAAATAAATAGAATATTTTTACATGCTATGGTATCATTATAAATTAGTCTCGTGCTCCATCCGGACAGCACTGTCACGATCGGTACTGCCCGGATGGAGTACGAGTCATTGCTTTAACAGAAAAGAAAAACAAAGCAAGGAAGTTAATCATTATGAAAGCACTCATTTTTAAAGATTTTAAAGAATTTATTTTTGCTTACGGTCTCAGCGGTATTCTGTTTGGGGCCGGAATTGTACTTATATATCTCTTGATTCTGTGGAGCATTAAAAAATTCCTTAATCCCCAGCTGAAAATAAAAGCATCTCTATTACCGGTTATTTATATCTTTTCTGTATACTGTTATCTGGTATTGGAGATCGCTTATTTTTCCAGGGAACCGGGATCACGATCAAGGGCGGACCTAATGATTGGAGCTACGTTTCAGAATACTCCCAGGGCAATTTCGTATATCATTGAGAACGTCATTATGATGATTCCTTTAGGAGTATTGGTGCCTGTTATATGGAAGCAGGTTCATACAGTCTGGAGATGTCTTGCTGTGGGATTTCTTACAAGTCTGGCGATCGAAACATTTCAGTTTGTCTCTGAAAGGGGATATTTTCAGACGGATGATATTCTTACAAATGTATTAGGGACATTTATTGGTTATCTGATCTATCTATGCATCTTAAAGGTGTGGATTAAGCTTGGTTGTAATCATTAGGACGAAGGAAATCTTTCTCCAATCCGAACCATCCCCCCATCCATCTTCACCAACCCTGACAATGTCACCAAAACCTGTCCCGGTATATAGAACACCCAAACCATACTGGGTGCAATCCGGTACCAGCTGTCCAGCCATCCACCTCTGCTTAATTCCACATATAATGTCAAATTTCCGATCCCCACATGTATATCACAGAACAGCAGCAGGCAGATTCCGAGGGCAAACAGTCCCATCTGCCCCTTCCATGAGTGGTACAAATTGAACAATAGGCAGAAGAAATATACCGCAGCAAGAGCAGCAGTGCTGTTTATGTCAATGGAAACCAGCCGGCAGATCAGGCTGAATATCAGGCTGCCTGCAACGCCGAATCCAAGCATGGAAAATACGTTCTTCTGAATAATTTTACAGTAGCAGATCTGTACAATCAAAAACATACAAATTCCGAGGAAATATAATTTTGTGAATATAAGAAAATAATCTGCAAATAATGAGAAAAACAAAGATGCAGTAATTAAAATGAAATAGTGGCCTGGGGGTTTTGCACTCAGATGATACCAGATGCTGAAAAACAGGCAGGTCAGGACGGTGCAGAATTTTAATATTGTAATAGGCAGGTGTGGAAATAATCCCAGGAAATCGGATAAAAATATCAGAGAATAAAAAGATATCTCGATTAAAAGAAAACACTTCAAAGAAAATTTTTCCATCGGCCGCCACCTCTTTTTTGCATTATTTGTTATGTATCTTCACATTTGACAACATAACCATAATATTGCCAACATAACCATAAAATAAACGTTAAAATAGTATAAAGTTTTGCTTTTGCCTTGTATGGATGTAACACTTATGCTAGAATAGGGGGAGTATTATGAGGCACCTTATTTACAGTAAATGTACGTAGGTCAGGGGTTTCGATATTACAAAGGAGGAGATATCTTTGGAAAAAGAAATGAGTTTTATTAATAAACGCATAATTCCGGATTTTGCAAGCCCGCTGTTCAGACAGGCGAAAGAATTCGATGAATTGATGATGATGTATAATTGTGCAATACGTGAAATAAAAACGAAACTGGAAGTGCTGAATGACGAGTTATCCGTAAGGTATAACCGCAATCCTATTGAATTTATTAAATCCAGGATTAAAAAGCCTATCAGTATTGCTAATAAACTCCAGAGCAGAGGGCTGGAGGTATCGATAGATTCTGTTGTGAATAATTTAAATGACGTAGCAGGTATCCGTGTTATCTGCTATTTTATTGATGATATTTATGATGTGGCGAAAATGTTGGCAAGGCAGGATGATGTTAAGCTTCTGGAAGTGAAGGATTATATCCGCAATCCCAAAGAAAATGGATATCGCAGCCTGCATATGATCGTTGAGGTGCCGGTATTCTTTTCCAAGGCTAAACAGAATATGAGGGTAGAGGTGCAAATCCGTACCATTGCCATGGATTTCTGGGCAAGTCTGGAGCATCAGCTTCGTTATAAAAAGAATATAGAAGACATCAAAGACAGCGAGGATATCAGCCTGGAACTTAAGAAATGTGCAGAGGTTATTGCTGACACCGATTGCAAAATGCAAAATATTCGTGAACGGATTGGGGTTTTCACAGAACTGACATAATTTGTTGTTATACTTCATACAGAATACAGGTTCGGAGGTTGGAGATAATGGATAAATTAAAAGTTTTAGTTGTAGATGATGAAAGCAGAATGAGAAAGCTGGTAAAAGACTTTCTGATAAAAAAAGATTTTGTTGTGTTAGAGGCGGAGAACGGAGCAGAAGCTCTGGACGTTTTCTTTGAAGTAAAGGATATAGCACTGGTGATTCTGGATGTGATGATGCCTAAAATGGATGGGTGGCAGGTATGCAGGGAAATTCGTACCTATTCTAAGGTGCCGATTATCATGTTAACTGCAAAAAGCGATGAGCGGGATGAACTTCTGGGATTTGAACTTGGCGTTGATGAGTATATTTCCAAACCCTTCAGTCCAAAGATTCTGGTTGCCAGGGTAGAAGCGATACTTAGGAGAACGAATTCTATTTCACCGGATGAGATTATTATTGCCGGAGCTATTGAGATCAATAAGGCAGCACATCTTGTAAAGGTGGACGGTAAGCCAGTGGATTTGAGTTATAAAGAATTTGAGCTGTTGGCATATTTTGTGGAGAACCAGGGACTGGCACTTTCCAGAGAGAAGATTCTAAATAGTGTTTGGAACTATGATTACTTTGGCGATGCCAGAACGATTGATACACACGTGAAAAAACTCCGCAGTAAATTAGGCGAAAAAGGTGATTATATCAAAACGATCTGGGGGATGGGTTACAAGTTCGAGGTGGAGTAGATGAAGCATTCAATACGGAGACAAATGGCCCTTATCTTTATCGGACTGGTAGTGCTTATGCTGGTCGCAAACTGGCTTATTAATAACTTTTTCCTGGAAAGCTACTATGTAGTAAAAAAGGAAAAGGTCCTGGTAAAAGTTTTTCAGGAAATAAATAAAGGCGATATTGATAATAACTATAATACAAATGAATTCTGGGAAAATTTAAACAGCCTGTGCGGTCAGAATAACATTAATCTTGCGATTCTCAATGAGAACTTACTGCCCTTGTACACGAGTAATGATAGCAAGGAAGTTAAAAATATGGTTGGCAGGGTTTTTGGATATGTTATGGGATTTGATAATTCTGACATCAGTATACTGAGACAGGGAGATAACTTTCTTGTCCAGAAAAACTGGGATGACATATCGAAATCAGAGTTTCTGGAAATGTGGGGCATATTAGATTCCAATGATTATGTGATCATGCGGATTCCCCTGGACAGTATCCGTGACAACGTTAAAATCTCAAATGAATTCCTGACGTACATCAGCGTCGTTTTCATTTTACTTGCGATTATTATTATCTGGTGGCTCTCTAATCACATTACAGCGCCAATTCTGGAGCTTACTGATTTGTCAAAACGGATGGCAGGTTTAGATTTTAACGCAAAATATAAAAGCGGCGGAAAAAATGAAATCGGACAGTTAGGAGATCATTTTAATCAGATGTCGGAAACGCTGGAGACAACAATTTCTGAGTTAAAGACAGCGAATAATGAACTACTGAAGGATATTGAACAAAAGATACAAATTGATGAAATGCGTAAAGATTTCCTGTCAAATGTGTCTCATGAGTTAAAGACGCCGATTGCCCTGATCCAGGGATATGCGGAAGGCTTACGGGAATGCATAAATGATGATGAAGAAAGCAGGGACTTCTATTGTGAAGTAATCATGGATGAAGCATCGAAGATGAATCAGATGGTCAAAAAGCTCCTGACATTAAATCAACTTGAGTGCGGACAGGAAAAAGTCGTTATGGAGCGGTTTGATTTAACAGCCCTGGTACGTGGAGTTGTACAGTCAGCAGGTATTCTGGGACAGCAGAAAGGCGCAAAAATTATTTTTGAACAGGAGCAGCCTGTTTATGCGTGGGCAGATGAATTTAAAATAGAAGAAGTCATCACTAATTATGTCAGCAATGCACTCAATCATGTGGCAAATGAAATGATTGTTGAAGTTAAGATCTGTAATATAAATCAAAAAATTCGTGTTTCTGTATTTAATACAGGGCTTCCCATACCGGAAGAAGATCTGGATAAGATCTGGATTAAATTTTATAAGGTGGATAAAGCCAGAACCCGTGAGTATGGCGGAAGTGGTATTGGCCTGTCCATTGTAAAAGCGATCATGGATTCCTATCGACAAAAATGTGGTGCAATAAACTACGATAATGGAGTGGAATTCTGGTTCGAATTGGATGGGGATGAAGCCAGAGGAGCGGAAAATGAAGCGTGATCATATTATATGTACCTGCATTGGAGTGACGGCAGGGCAAATCGAAGATGTCGTATATGGAGGAGCCAGAACATTTGAAGATGTACAGAAGGTCCTTCACATAGGTGAGCAGTGTATCAAATGCCGGGAGATGGCAGGTTTTATGATTGAAAGTCTTGCAGAAGAGCTGTACGGGGAATAACTTATTATACACAAAAGTTAGGCACAGTTCCAAGGAACCGTTATTTTAGATGTTCGGATTTGGAGCACATGCAAGATTACGTCTTAAGTAATATTTAGACACAAATCAAATACATGTGGTAATGTGGAAAATAAAACACTATATATAGTAGTAATGAGTATATTAAAAATTCCGGAGAAAATTCTTCGGAATTTTTTGTAAAAAAAGGTATTTTTATAGTTGACAATTGATGAACGAAATGGTATTATATCAAAGTCGCTTAAAGCAAACGACAAGAAATACGAAAAAGTGCAGTATGTGTAAGGAATTTTATTGAATAACGCATATAAAACTTTTTGAAAAAGTTGTTGACAAGCACTTGGCAGTGTGATAAAATATAGAAGTTGCGCTAAAGAGTACAACAACAAAGAAAAACAAGCAGAACCTTGATAATTGAACAGTGAAACAACCTTGAAAGATTCTATTAAAAGAGATTTCAAAATTAAGAACCGACACATTCGTGTGTCAACCTTAAAACAGTAATAAAAGGGATAAAATTAGCTAGTAGTTGATTTTTGAACTAAGATCAAAACTTTATTTGAGAGTTTGATCCTGGCTCAGGATGAACGCTGGCGGCGTGCTTAACACATGCAAG
>UQCR01000151.1 GCA_900539655.1 uncultured Robinsoniella sp. | reverse complement strand
GAATGCCCGCGTGCCGCCAAAAAGCGCTCCGCAAAGGTTAGAAAATACCAGTTCTGCGGCAAGCTGACGGAGTCCATATCAGTTTCCCACCCCCATCTTTCCGTACACTACCTATCATTTACAAAGCGTCCTTCCTCAGCAAAACCCAAATTAATGCGCAATCGACCAACCTCCATAACCTGTTCGCTCCATTACCTAACTCTAAATGATGTTGTTAACATTTACTGGAATAGAAATCTCAGGTTATGAAATAATAAATGAAAAAAAGCTTTTCATGTTAAAACATATATGTTATTATATATGAACAAGTGAACATATGTTGCGGCGATTAGGAGGGATAAGGGATGAGTTTGATGCAAATTGGTGGTATTATTATTTTGATAACTTTTTATGGGGCCTATTTTTGGAAAATGCTGATGCAGAGAAAAAAAGGGATTGTAACCAATCAAATTGGAAAAGGACGCAAAGACGGCGCAACGCTTTTGGTAGAAAGAGCTTTGGGAGTTTTGACGGTATTTATTGTATTTTTCGAGCTGGGCAGTATACTTAATGGCGGGCACTGGTATTTTAATGGTTTCATTCGTACCGCAGGAATTCTTGGGGCAGCGGCAGGAGTTGTCATATTTATCATTGCCATGTGGACGATGAGGGACAGCTGGCGGGCGGGAATTCCGGATCAGGAAGATACCAGGATGGTGACGGATGGAATTTATAAGTACAGCAGGAATCCGGCATTTTTAGGATTTGACTTGATGTATCTGGGTATTTTAGTTGCATTCTTTAATCCCTTGCTTTTAGCTGTAACGGTGTGTACGATCCTGGTTCTGCATCTTCAGATTCTGCAGGAGGAAAAGTATCTGGAGATAGTATTTGGAGAAGAGTATCTTGTGTATAAGCAGATAACGGGCAGATATTTTTGCTTTTTCTAGAGCTTTTTCAGAGAACAACTGTAAGACAAAATAAAAAGGAGTGGACTGTAAAATGAAACCTTTAAGTAAGGCAGGCATAATAGCCTGTTCAAACGGATTACCACTGACATCTGAAGAACAGATAAAGGATTTATCAGACATATTAATGAAAATGGGGGTGGTACCTGTTTTAAGCTCCTGCATTTTTGAAAATAGAGATGGTTACAGCAGTGGTGCAAAAGAACGGGCAGACGCATTGATGGAATTCTACAGACAGGATGGAATAGATGCGGTATTTGATGTCTCAGGCGGGGATCTGGCAAATGGAATTCTGGAATATCTAGATTATGAATTGATCCGGAAAAATCCAAAACCATTTTTTGGATACAGTGACCTTACGGCTGTACTCAATGGGATTTATACAAAAACGGGATGCAAGACATATTTGTACCAGATTCGCAACATGTATGCAGTAAGCACTTTAAATGCGGGGGCAGAGGCTGCTGCAGAGCAGCAGAGAAAATTTTCCGAAACCCTGATTCAGGGAGGCAGCAGTTTATACCGGTTTTCTTACCGCTTCTGTCAACAGCATGAAATGAAAGGAATTGCCGTTGGCGGAAATATTCGGTGTCTCTTAAAATTAGCGGGTACGCCATATTTTCCTGATATACAAAATAAAATTCTATTTCTGGAGAGCAGAAGCGGCGACAGAGCAAGGCTGGAAACGTTTTTATATCAGTTAAAGCAGATGGGGGTATTCCAACGTGCTGCCGGGGTGTTGCTGGGTACTTTCTCAGAGCTGGAAAGAACAAGAGAGTATGGGATAGAAGACATGATGCTGGAGGTGGCGGATAATCCTGCGCTTCCTGTTGCAAAGACAGAAGAAATCGGACATGGAAAAAACTCAAAGTGTCTGGTGATCGGAAAAGAATATGATTTCCGGGAAATAAAAAATGAAATCCTATAACCTTCCTTAAAATCATCTAAAATCTAATATATAATAGAAAGAATTTAGAAAGCGAATATATGTTCGAAAATACTTGCATCCCAGACAAGCGTGTGCTACAATAAAGCAAACAAATGTTTGGGGTGTGATTTTATTATATGAAGATTCAGGAATCGATGAGTGTCTATGACAAATTACAGGTTTTATCGGATGCTGCAAAATATGATGTGGCGTGTACTTCCAGCGGAGTTGACCGCAAAGGAAATGGGAAAGGAATCGGGAATTGTATAGCACCCGGTATTTGCCACAGTTTTTCCGCAGATGGCAGATGCATTTCACTGCTGAAGATTTTATTTACAAATGAATGTATTTTTGACTGTAAATACTGCATTAACCGTTCTTCCAATGACGTAGTGCGTACTTCTTTTACACCAGAAGAAGTATGTGAACTGACAATGGAATTTTATCGCAGAAATTATATAGAAGGACTTTTTCTAAGCTCCGGAGTACTGCGCAATCCCAACTATACAATGGAACTTTTATATCAGACTTTGTATAAGCTGCGTAATGAATATCATTTCCAGGGGTATATTCATGTAAAGGCGATACCCGGGGCATCCCAGGATTTAATTGGGAAGACCGGGTTTCTGGCGGACAGGATGAGCGTCAACCTGGAACTTCCCACGTCCGAAGGGCTGAAGAAGCTGGCGCCACATAAAACCCGCAAGACTATTCTGGCACCTATGCGGCAGATTCAGAGTACAAGGGAAGAGAATCGGTATGATGTAGCGGTATATCGAAGTGCTCCCAAGTTTGTGCCGGCAGGTCAGAGCACTCAGATGATTATAGGGGCTACGCCGGAAAATGATTATGAGATTATCTCCGTAGCCGAGTCTCTGTATCAGAAGTTTGATTTAAAACGAGTTTTTTATTCTGCGTTTGTGCAGGTAAATGAAGACTCCAATCTGCCCATGCTCCCCGGAGGACCACCTCTTTTAAGGGAACACAGGCTTTATCAGGCTGACTGGCTGCTGCGGTTTTATGGCTTTCAGGCTGGAGAACTGCTGTCAGAAAAGAGGCCCAATTTTAATGTGCTGATTGATCCGAAATGCGACTGGGCATTGGGACATCTGGAGAATTTTCCGATCGAGATTAATCGGGCGGATTATTTTACACTGCTTCGGGTACCAGGAATTGGAACGAAGTCTGCCAGAAGAATTGTACAGGCAAGGCGGTTTGGTAACCTGAGGTTCGAGGATTTGAAAAAAATGGGGGTTGTACTTAAAAGAGCCCTGTATTTTATTACCTGCCAGGGGAAGATGATGTATCCGATAAAGATAGAAGAAGATTATATATTGCGCAATCTGTTAAGTGTGGGGGAGAAGCTTCCCTTTGAAGCAATAGGTTATCGCCAGTTAAGCTTGTTTGACGATTACAATGTAGATGCCGGAGAGAATTTGAATGCTTATGCACAAAAGCTGATCGTTCAGGCATAATGCAGCGTGTCCGGGAGGCTGTAGGCTGAAAAGAAAAAATAATGATAGAAAGGAAGCCGCGATGTGATTCTTTCATCTGCATTGACGTGGCGGTATTGCAGGCGAGCCTGTAAGATGCAATGGGAATAAATATGGAAAAGATAATATTCAGGTGTGAAGACAGTACGGATGGAATATTTACCGGAGTGTATGATGCATGGGCAAGTAAGCTTGGACACAGCAATGTGGCACTGCAGTCAGGTACGAATATCAATTATGAACTTTTTACAAGTTACGTAGATGTTCCGGTGGATCATGAGAAAGCATATAAGGTTGCTAATACAATTCGGGAAAAGATGGTAGAAGAAGACTATGAGGCAGTTTATCAGGCAACCCTGTCAAAGGAGAATGATAAAGCCGATGCGATTTACCGGATGATTGTACTGGGACTCAGCGGCAATTACCCTGGACCGGTAATTCAGAATTTGGGAAACCCACATATCTGTAAAGTGTTTGAGTTGTCAAGAAACGTAGGAAATGAAGCACATCACTATCTGGGGTTTGTCCGGTTTAAAGAACTTCAAAATAAAATTCTCAGTTCGGTGATTGAGCCGGAAAATAAAATTATTCCAGTGATAGGGGATCATTTTGCCAATCGTTTTCCAAATGAGAATTTTCTGCTATTCGATAAAACCCATCAGATGCTCATGGTACATGAGGTTGGAAAAGATTGGGTAGTAGTTAGCGGGGATGTGAATGATCCGGAAAAATTATACCGGGCATCGGATAGAGAGTTAGAATTCCAGGAACTTTGGATAGGTTTTTGCAAAAGTATTGGTATTACGGAACGTAAGAACCAGCAGTTACAACGCAAGCTTGTACCTCTGAAACGCAGAAAGTACATGCCAGAATTTAAATGAATCCTATGTAAAAATTTGGAAGAAAATCATAGATAAATTGCTGGTGTTGCAGGCAATGGCCTTATGAGGTGAGTTATTAGAATAGTTATAATTCATAGATTAGAAAAATCTTTTCTTATATAATTGGATAAAATGACGGGAAGAAATCGATACCATAAAATGATCATAAAAATGCAGTGTTGACAAAATCTTCTTCACATGACATAATATGGCAACAAATAAATTAGTCAAACATGGTTAAGTGAGGTGAAAAGTATGTCAGAAAAGAAAATTAAGCTTTCCGAAATCGATGAGGTAAAGGAATTCGTTACAACTGCAGGTAAATGTGATTTTGATATCGATGTATTCTATAACAGAGTTGTCATCGATGCTAAGTCTATATTAGGCGTGCTAAGCTTAGACCTGACACGTGTACTTACTGTAAAATACGGCGGAGAAGATATGCAGTTCGAAAATGTATTAAGTAAGTATTGCGCATCTTAGAGCATGTTTGAAAATTCATTCCCGCCATCTGCACGCCCCACTTTGCGGCATATTTGCCCCAAATTCAGGTTACGTAGCACGCTTGTCGCCCTACATTCGGGACAAATCTCCCACAAACTGTGACGCACAGATGACAGTAAGCAATTTTAAAACACGCTCTAGAACGCGTATAAGGCGCAGAATGTACCGGAACGTTCATTGTGGATGTTCTGTTACCTGTACAATTCAATTTTAACTTAGCCGTTTAACATCATATGGAAAAGCTGGCGCATAATCTTGGATAGAGGTTATGCGCTTTTTGTGCTATAATAAAAATTATGTACGGTTAAAGCTTGCCAGAGTATATATCTGGTTAATGTTATATAACGATTTGCGTGAAGCGGATGGAATAGGAGACAGGGAATTGGACGTAATACGGATTTCAGTGCGTAATCTGGTAGAATTCATTTTACGCAGCGGTGATATAGATAATCGAAGAGGCGCGATGGCAGATAAAGAAGCCATGCAGCTTGGCAGTAAGCTGCACCGGAAAATCCAGGGGCAGATGGGGGCAGCCTATAAGGCAGAGGTGCCACTTAAACATCTGGTTGAGTTTGAAGATTTTGCAATCAGTATTGAGGGAAGGGCAGATGGAATACAGGTAGACGATACCGGGGTGATGATCGATGAGATCAAAGGTGTATACCGGGATCTGGAGTTTCTAAATGAACCGGTGGGGGTTCATCTGGCACAGGCGATGTGTTATGCTTATATTTATGCCAATGAAGAAAAGCTGGAACATATCGGTGTGCAAATGACTTACTGCAATTTGGATACCGAAATAATAAAGCGTTTCTACCAGGAATACAGTTTTGAGGATCTGGAGGAATGGTTTCAAAAACTGGTGTCGGAGTATCAGAAATGGGCTGTTTTCCAAAAAGAATGGAGACAGACAAGGGCTGACTCCATAAAGGAAATTTCATTTCCATTTGAATACCGGGAGGGTCAGAAAGGATTGGCTGGCGCTGTTTACCGCACGATCCAAAGAAAGAAGAAGCTGTTTATCCAGGCTTCAACTGGTGTGGGGAAGACAATCTCAACAGTATTTCCAGCTGTGAAGGCGGTTGGGGAAGGATTGGGAGATAAGATATTTTACCTGACAGCCAAAACTATAACCAGAACAGTGGCAGCAGAAGCCTTTGAACTATTAAAAGAGCAGGGTTTGCAGTATAAAGTGATTATTTTAACGGCAAAGGAGAAGATCTGTCCTTGTGAGGAGACCCTGTGCAATCCCCAGGACTGCCCTTATGCAAAAGGACACTATGACAGAATCAACGATGCCGTCTATGAGCTTCTAACCGAAAAAAGCAGGTTTTTTCGGGAGGATATACTGGAGCAGGCAGAAAAATGGATGGTATGTCCTTTTGAATTATCATTAGATTTATCTGTGTGGGTAGATGCAATTATTTGTGATTACAATTATGTGTTTGATCCCAGAGCCAGCCTGAAGCGTTTTTTTGGAGATGGAATACAGGGAGATTACCTGTTTCTGATTGATGAAGCCCATAATCTGGTAGAGCGGGGACGCCAGATGTTCAGTGCCAGCTTATATAAGGAAGAGATTCTGGAAGTAAAAAGAGCCATTAAGCCATACAGCAGGAGAGTGGAACGCCAACTGGATAAATGCAATAAGATTATGCTGGAAATGAAAAGGGAGTGCCAGAATTATGAAGTCCTGGAAAATGTGGGCCCCCTTGTTATCGCATTAATGAATCTATGCGCGGAAATTGAAAAATTCCTGGAAGAATCGGATCAGCCAGCTGTAAAAGAGGTTGTTACAAATCTTTATTTTGAAGCCAGGGCATTTTTGGATACCCATGAGCGGCTGGATGAAAACTATGTCATTTACTCTGAAATGGAAGAGGATGGGCGTTTTAAAGTAAAGCTCTACTGTATTGATACCTCTAAAAATATACAGGAGTGTCTGGATAAAGGAAATAGCACCATATACTTTTCTGCTACACTGCTGCCTGTAAAATATTATATGGAGCTGTTAAGTGAAACAGAGGATGATTATACAATTTATGCAGAGTCATCTTTTGATCCAGATAAAAAGAAGGTTCTGATTGGTACGGATATCAGCAGCAAATATACCAGAAGAAGTTTTAGTGAATATCAGAAAATGGCACGGTATATTAAGAAAGCCATGGAGGGACAGAAAGGCAACTACCTAGTATTTTTTCCATCGTATAAGCTGATGACAGAAGTTGAAGAAATTTTCCGAAGAGAGATGGGGGAAGACGTACTTTGCATATGCCAGAGCAGCAATATGAAAGAAGAAGAGCGGGAAGAATTTCTGCAGGAATTTGAACGGGAGCAGGAGCACAGCCTGGTTGGCTTCTGTGTAATGGGAGGGATTTTTTCAGAAGGGATAGATCTGAAAAGAGACAGTCTGATCGGTGCACTGATCATCGGTACCGGATTGCCCCAGATCTGCAATGAGCGGGAAATACTAAAGAGTTATTATGACAAGCGGAATATGGACGGGTTTTCTTACGCGTATCTCTACCCTGGCATGAATAAAGTGTTACAGTCAGCAGGAAGAGTCATTCGGACAGACGATGATCAGGGAGTAATTCTGTTGTTAGATGAACGTTTTATGCAGAGGCAGTACCAGTACCTGTTTCCCAGGGAATGGGATAATTATGAGACTTGCAGGCTGGATAATCTGGAGGATAAGCTGGAGGAATTTTGGCAGGGTATTTCAATCATTAGTAATTGATCATAGAATTCACTTTCTAAATCTGAGGCAAAAAGCAGATCTGTACAAAGAACCGGTATAGATCTGTTTTTTTGTGACATATCTCACAATATTGGTAGATATTTTAACGAAAAACCCTCCTTGCCATAAACAGCACCAGGTGGTAGAATAAAAAAGAAGTTAAACCTAAGATATAATCACAAAAGCATGGAGGAACCTATGAGCAACGTTAGAAGAGTGTACGTGGAGAAGAAGCCGGCATATGCAGTGCAGGCAAAAGAATTAAGACATGAGATTCACAGTTATTTAGGAATCAGTTCATTAACAGGTGTTCGTGTATTGATTCGTTATGATGTGGAGAATATCTCCGACGAGGTTTATAAAGCTGCCTGCAATACGGTATTTTCCGAACCGCCGGTAGATACCTTATATGAAGAGAGTTTTGAAATAGCCGAATTTGCAAAAGTATTTTCTGTAGAATTTCTTCCCGGACAATTTGACCAGAGAGCAGATTCCGCAGTACAGTGTGTAAAATTCCTGAATGAGGATGAGGAACCAATTATCCGTTCAGCTACCACCTATGTATTGGAAGGAAGCATTAGCGAGGAAGAATTTGAAGCTATCAAAGCCTATTGTATCAATCCTGTAGATTCTAGAGAAACAGACATGGTGAAACCACAGACTCTGGTAACGAAGTTCGATGAGCCCGCAGATGTGAAGATATTTGATGGCTTTATGGAAATGGATGAAGAAAAGTTAGAAGAGCTTTATGCTTCATTAAATCTGGCTATGACATTTAAGGATTTTATGCATATCCAGAATTATTTCAAAGGTGAAGAAAAAAGAGATCCTTCCATGACAGAGATCCGTGTACTGGATACATACTGGTCCGATCACTGCCGCCATACTACATTCTCAACAGAATTAAAAGATGTAGTCTTTGGAGAAGGTTATTATAAAGATCCTATCGTAGGAACATATCAGCAGTATTTAAAAGACAGGGAAGAAATCTTCAAAGGGAGAGACGATAAATTTGTCTGCCTGATGGATCTTGCTCTGATGGCAATGCGTAAGCTGAAAAAAGAAGGTAAACTGGACGATCAGGAAGAATCAGATGAAATCAATGCTTGCAGTATAGTTGTTCCAGTTGAAATCGATGGTGAGACGGAAGAATGGCTGATTAACTTTAAAAATGAGACACACAACCATCCCACAGAAATAGAACCTTTTGGTGGTGCGGCAACCTGCCTTGGCGGAGCAATCCGTGATCCATTGTCCGGACGTACTTATGTATATCAGGCAATGAGGGTAACCGGCGCAGCTGATCCTACCGTATCTGTAAAAGATACTTTAAAAGGAAAACTGTCTCAGAAGAAGATTGTAAGAAGTGCAGCACACGGCTACAGTTCCTATGGTAATCAAATCGGACTTGCAACCGGGCTGGTTAAAGAAGTATATCATCCGAATTACGTTGCAAAGCGAATGGAAATTGGTGCAGTACTTGGTGCAGCTCCACGAAAAGCTGTTATCCGTGAGACATCTGATCCGGGCGATATTATTATCCTGTTAGGCGGACGTACCGGACGTGACGGCTGTGGTGGTGCAACCGGTTCTTCCAAGGTACATACGGAGGAATCCATTGAAACATGCGGAGCAGAAGTTCAAAAAGGAAATCCACCTACAGAGCGTAAAATTCAGCGTTTATTCAGACGGGAAGAAGTAAGTAAATTAATTAAAAAATGTAATGACTTTGGAGCCGGCGGTGTATCCGTTGCTATAGGAGAGTTGGCTGACGGGCTTCATATTTACCTGGATAAAGTTCCGAAAAAATATGCGGGCCTGGATGGAACTGAGATTGCGATCTCCGAATCACAGGAGAGAATGGCAGTTGTAGTGGATCCAAAAGATGTTGAACAGTTCCTGGCTTATGCAGTGGAAGAGAATCTGGAAGCAGTAGAAGTAGCAGTAGTAACCGAAGCAAAGCGTCTGGTTATGATCTGGAGAGAAAATGAGATTGTTAATATTTCCAGAGCATTTTTAGATACAAACGGTGCACATCAGGAAACAAGCGTAGCAGTAGATATCCCATCCGAGCAGGATAAATTCTTCGTAAGAGAAGAAGTAGGGGATGTGAAAGAAAAATGGCTGGATACACTGAAAGACTTAAATACCTGTTCCCAGAAGGGACTTGTTGAAATGTTCGACGGTTCCATCGGTGCTGGATCAGTGTTTATGCCATTCGGCGGAAAATATCAGCTGACAGAAACTCAGGCTATGGTGGCTAAGCTTCCGGTATTAAAGGGTAAGACAGATACCGTTACGATGATGAGCTATGGATTTGATCCTTATTTATCCAGCTGGAGCCCATACCACGGTGCCGTATACGCAGTTCTGGAATCCGTTGCTAAAATTGTAGCAGCAGGCGGGGACTACAGCAAAATCCGCTTTACATTCCAGGAATATTTCAGGCGTATGACAGAAGATCCTTCCCGCTGGAGCCAGCCGTTTGCAGCACTTTTAGGGGCATACAGCGCACAGCTTGGTTTTGGACTTCCTTCCATCGGCGGAAAAGACAGTATGTCCGGTTCATTTAATGAAATTGACGTACCTCCGACCTTAGTATCCTTCGCAGTAGATGTAGCCAGCGACAAGCATATCATTACACCGGAACTTAAAAAAGCCGGAAGTAAACTGGTATTGTTAAAGATAGAGACGGATCAGTATGATTTGCCTGATTATGCACAGATCATGGATCAGTATGGCAAATTCTTTGCAGATGTAAAAGCCGGAAAAATCATTTCAGCCTATACACTGGATGCCAAAGGTCTGGCTGCAGCAGTCAGCAAAATGGCATTTGGTAACCATATGGGTGTGAAGATCGAGCATAATGTGGACAAGAGAGATCTGTTTGCAGCAGGATTCGGTAATATTGTAGCGGAAGTTCCGGATGGCAAAGTTGGAGAGCTTTCCATTTCCTATACTGTGATTGGTGAAGTTCTGGATAGGGCAGTATTTGAATATGCGGATACTACAATTACTATGGACGAGGCATTAGGAGCATGGACAGGAACCTTAGAGAAGGTATTTAAATCGGTACCGGATTCCGAAGAGTCAGATATTCCGTCTTCTGTAAATGTTACATCAACAGATGCAGATGCTGTGATCGAAAATGGTCTTTTCAACGCGAAAAATGTCTATACATGTAAAAATAAAGTTGCCAGACCTACCGTGTTCATACCGGTATTCCCGGGAACCAACTGTGAATATGACAGCACGAAGGCATTTAGTCGTGCCGGAGCAGATGTTATTGTAAAAGTATTTAAGAACTTAAGTGCAGCAGATATCCGCGATTCCGTTGATATTTTCGAAAAAGCGATTAACAGCTCACAAATGATCATGTTCCCGGGTGGATTTTCAGCAGGTGACGAACCGGACGGATCTGCAAAATTCTTTGCTACCGCATTCCAGAATGCGAAAATCAAAGAAGCTGTTATGAAATTATTAAATGAAAGAGACGGCCTTGCACTTGGTATCTGTAACGGATTCCAGGCTCTGATTAAACTGGGATTGGTTCCAGGCGGGGAAATCACAGGACAGACTGCTGACTCACCTACTTTAACATTTAACACCATTGGTCGTCATATTTCCAAAATGGTATATACGAAAGTAGTTTCAAATAAATCACCATGGCTTGCTCAGGCTGAACTTGGCAAGACATATGTAAATCCGGCATCCCATGGGGAAGGAAGATTTGTAGCAAACGAAGATTGGCTGAAGAAATTATTTGCCAATGGCCAGGTAGCTACCCAGTATGTAAACGCAGACGGTGAGCTGTGTGCAGACGGTGAATGGAACGTAAATGGTTCCTACTGCTGCATCGAAGGTATCACAAGCCCGGATGGACGTGTATTCGGTAAGATGGCACATTCTGAAAGACGGGATAATTCTGTAGCAATTAATATCTACGGAGAGCAGGATCTGAAGATCTTTGAATCCGGTGTAGCATATTTTAAATAAGAAATAATGGAGGCAGGTGTTTGGCTGTTTGGCCAAATGCCTGCTTTTTTTGTGCTTTTGCAGTACGGGCTCTTTTCCATAGGATAAGTTAGAGGATTATGCCTTGCTGAGTATGAAAAAAACAGCAACAAAACGTGGCATAAAGGATTCAGCATGTTTCTTGCGGAATAAGAAAAAGCATAGATTGACACAACTTATTGCACAAAATTAAAAAATATTGCATTTTGTCGAAAAATGGGATATATTGTCACTGCACCATCATAGGACTAAGAGGGGCAGTAAAAGTGGGAAATGGAATATATGTAAATTTGCTGATATGAAGGAGGGCAATCTAATGCCACGTATAGTGAGGGATACGCACGTCTATTATTCAAATCTAAAATGGAAAAATCAAAAAAATGTATTTGCAGATGAAATTGACAAGAAAAAATTTCTGGATATTGTCGCCTTAGTCCGGCGCAAAATAGATTTCCGGATTTTTGCATATTGTATCACAGACACGGAAGTACATATGGTGATTAGTACGCAGAATGGCAGAGTGTTTACAAAAGTGCTGAAAGAGGTTACCAGAGAATTTTCCCGTTATTACAATCAAAATGCCGGTTACAGGTTGCAAAATCGGATCTGCGGATATTTTGAAAGCGAGGAAATCGAAGGCTGGGTGAATGTATTTAAATATTGTGGTAAAATACATTTGATTCCGGTTGCATGCCATACCGTTAAAAATTTGGGAGATTATTGGTGGTGCAGTTACAATGACTACATTGGCAGATACAAAAGCGGAATTATTGATACAGAGGTTTGGATGAACTATCTGGATGATGACCTGGACACAGCCCTGTTTAAATTTAAAGGCTATCATCGAAGGGAATGCAGGCAGATATAATCCTATATATATAATAACGAAAAAAAGGGAATCCTATAATGCATTATTAAAAAAATTAAAGAAAAATTAAGGTTTCTCCCTGTCGGGACTTGTGCTACAATAAAGAGAGAAAAATGGCGAGGAGGACAGGCTATGAACCTGAGTGAGAATATCACCGGCGTCCAGCATTTGGGAATACCGGTAGTAAATTTAAAAGAGGCTGTTGCCTGGTATGAAGGAAATCTGGGATTTAAAAAGTTTCATGAAAAAATTGTGATGAATCCCTATAAAATTGAAGTGGCATTTTTGCAGCTGGGGGATCTGGTGTTAGAACTATTCCAGCCGTCCGGAAGCGAACTGGCTGAAGTAGCGGAGAGAAAAGACGGCATTTTGGATCACTATGCAATTGATGTGCCGGATCTTAAGCAGTGTGTAAGGGAAGCCGTGGATAAGGGATTGAAATTTCATGCATCCACAGACAGTGGAATAACTTATTATGAGCATCTTGGCAGAAAAGGTGTAAAAGGGGCGAATTTCATCGGTCCAAATCTGGAGGTTGTGGAATTCTGCCATGACGACAGTGTGGACTATGGCTGCAAAACCGGATTACAGGGATGGGCACATCTTGCAGTAAAGGTGAAAAGCCTGAAGGACTCCATGGCATTTTATGAAAAGCTTGGTTTTCATAAGACCGGAGGAGGGTACCTGGATACACCGGATGGAAGAATCGAAATAGCTTTTGTTTATCACAAAGGATTTACTCTGGAATTAATTCAGATGGTGGGTGCTGGCCTGGAAGAACTAAAAACCAGAGGTGCCGGTCATATCGATCATATTGCTTTGGATGTGTGTGATATTGATGAAGCTTTTTATGAAGCAAAAAAAATTGGGCTTCAAAGCCTGGATTATCTGGTGAAAGAGCTGCCGTTTTTTGAGTTTGGAGTCAAGTTTTTCACGGTAGTTGGACCAGACGGAGAAAAAGTAGAATTTAATCAAAAAAAGTGCTTGACATTTTCTCGCATTTAATAGTATAATGACTAAGCGGTTTGGTAATCAGGCCGCTGACCATGGGATCTTAGCTCAGCTGGGAGAGCATCTGCCTTACAAGCAGAGGGTCACAGGTTCGAGCCCTGTAGGTCCCATGTCTTTTAATTAAATATGGCGGAATAGCTCAGTTGGCTAGAGCACACGGTTCATACCCGTGGTGTCGAGAG
>UQCR01000150.1 GCA_900539655.1 uncultured Robinsoniella sp. | reverse complement strand
CCCCTTCCGCGTCGGGCGGCCAGCCGGCTCAGATTTATTATATGAGCAAGGACAAGGTGGAAATCCCGGTAGCGTCACTGGTACTGATGATTGTTACCGTTACTTATAAATTCGTATTGGTATTAGTCGGACTGGTACTGATTATCGGATTTCGCCCGCTGGTTGACAATTACATGAAAGATACGGCATTTTTCTTGTATCTGGGTCTGATTTTAAATGTAGGATGCGTGGCACTGATGTTTATTTTAATCTTTTTGCCTAACTTTACGAAAAAACTCATGCATTTAGGATTGCATCTATTAGAAAAGATCCGTATTATGAAACATAAACCTGAGAGAACGGAACGCCTTTCAAATGCAATGGATAAGTACCGTGATTCCGCCTATTATTTCAGGGATCATAAGCTGGTTGTGTTTAATATTATTTTAATTTCCATCTTCCAGCGGTTTTGCCTGTTCTTTTCTACTTATTTTGTATACCGGGCATTCGGACTTCACCAGTTCAGCGCGTTTGAGATCGTCACCTTGCAGGCAACTATTTCAATTTCTGTAGACATGCTTCCGTTACCGGGCGGCATCGGGGCAAGCGAAGCTTTATTTATGTCTATATTCAAACCGATATTCGGGCCTGCATTAATTTTATCGGGAATGCTGTTAAGCAGAGGCATCAGTTATTATGCACTGCTGATTATCAGTGCACTTGTAACCATATATGCCCATATCAGCATTACCAGAGCAGCCGTTAAAAGAGAAGCGGCAAAGAGGGAGAAGGATAATATACCATGTGGATAGGATTTTATAATTATACGGTTGTTTTAACATATTTAGGACTGATCAGTTCTGTATACGGAATGACAGAAGCATTAGATGGCCGTTTTACGACGGCAATCGCCTGTCTTGTAATATCCGGTATCTGCGATATGCTGGATGGTAAAGTAGCCCGTACGAGAGAACGTACGGACGACGAAAAAAGATTTGGAATTCAGATTGACTCCCTTTGTGATTTAATTTGTTTTGGTGCATTTCCTGCATTTTTAGGATATGGGCTGGGGCTTCGGGGATTCTGGGGAACGACTGCAATGTGTCTCTACGTGCTTGCAGCGGTTATCCGCCTTGGATTTTTTAATGTCATGGAAGAAAAGAGACAGCAGGAAACCACAGAAGCCCGCAAATACTATCAGGGTCTTCCGGTTACCTCTATCGCAATTATTTTTCCGCTGGTTTATCTCATGCGTCCAAGCTTCGGACAGCAGACATATCTGCGGATACTGATTTGGGTTATGCTGCTTGTAGCATTTCTGTTTATCAGTAAAATAAAAGTTTATAAACCAGGAAACAAAATGATGATCGTAATTATCGTGGCGGGCGTCATTATCCTCGGCAAACTCTTACATTTTTATTAGGAGTGCCGGAGCATATTTAAAATGCTCTTGCTGTCACATATTTAAGAAAGTATTGCAGCAGGTGAAGTACCGCAGGTCTTTCTGCGGTATTAGGAGGTGAAAAATGAACTACATCGACCGAAATGGAAAAATATATGAAAACGAAGAAACGCAGGATAAAATCCTGCGTAAACTTTATGCTTCTTTATGGGGCAGAATATTGTTAAGGCCTCTGATTTGTCCGGGATTCTCTAAATTTGCAGGAAGATTTTTAGATTCTGGAACATCAAGATGCATCATAAAGCCTTTTATACAAAAGAATCATATTGATATGTCACCATATGAACTAAGGAATTATCATTCATTTAATGATTTCTTCACACGGGAAATAAAACCGGAAGAACGAATGATTGATTACGATGAGACACATCTGGTTAGTCCGTCCGATGGAAAAATCAGTGCTTATCATCTGGGCAACACCAACCGCTTCTTCGTTAAAAATACCTGTTACACCACAGCCTCTTTATTGCAGAACCAGAAGCTGGCTAATCGGTATAAAAACGGAGCGGCTATTATCATCCGCTTAAGCGTTGACGATTATCACCGATACTGTTACCCGTCAGATGGATTAAAATCCCCTAATTTTTACATTCCGGGGATCCTGCATACAGTACAGCCGGCAGCTTGTGAAACAGTACCGGTATATAAAGAAAACCAGCGTGAATATACTTTATTAAAAACCAGATATTTCGGTACGCTTCTTCAGATGGAGGTAGGTGCACTTCTGGTTGGACGCATTAAAAACTACCAGCAGGAAGGTCCATCTGACAAAGGGCACGAAAAAGGTAAATTTGAGTATGGCGGTTCTACAATCATACTGCTTGTTGAGCCGGGTAAAGTGAAAATAGCATCAGAATTTTTTGAAAACACAGAGAACGGATATGAAACTTTCATTAAGATGGGAGAGTGTATCGGTAAAATTTAATTTGTCAAGAAAAAATACTTGACAAGAATAACTTTATCGTATATGATGATCAAGGTGATTACAAATGGAAAAATTTGTGGAACAAACTTTATTATATGATTTTTACGGAGAGCTCCTTACGGAACATCAGAGAAATGTCTATGAAGATGTTATTCTAAATGATCTGTCTTATACAGAAGTGGCAGAGGAACAGAATATCAGCCGGCAGGGCGTACATGATTTGATAAAAAGGTGTAATAAGATTCTGGATGATTATGAGAAAAAATTGCATCTGGTGGAAAAATTTTTGTCTGTGAAAGAAAAAGTAGAGCAGATTCATGCGCTTTCAAAAGGACAGCAGGGGCATGAGCAGATTGAGAAAATATCCAATGAGATATTAGAGGAGTTGTAATCTATGGCATTTGAAAGCTTATCAGATAAACTGCAGAATGTCTTCCGGAATTTACGTAGTAAGGGAAGACTGACAGAAGCAGATGTAAAGACTGCATTAAAAGAAGTAAAGATGGCTTTATTAGAAGCCGATGTAAGCTTCAAGGTTGTTAAGCAGTTCATCAAGGCGGTTCAGGAAAGAGCTGTCGGACAGGATGTCATGAACGGCTTGAACCCGGGACAGATGGTTATTAAGATCGTAAATGAAGAACTTGTTAAATTAATGGGTTCCGAAACAACAGAGATCGCACTAAAACCCGGAAATGAAATTACAGTCATCATGATGGCCGGACTACAGGGTGCCGGTAAAACCACAACAACGGCAAAAATTGCCGGTAAATTAAAATCAAAAGGCAGAAAGCCATTGCTGGCAGCCTGCGATATCTATCGCCCGGCAGCTATCCAGCAGTTACAGATAAATGGTGAAAAACAGGGTGTGGAAGTCTTCTCAATGGGAGATAAGCAAAATCCTGTAAATATTGCAAAAGCCGCTATCGAACATGCGAAAAGCAAGGGATTGAATGTTGTAATCCTGGATACGGCTGGACGTCTTCATATTGATGAAGACATGATGAACGAATTGATTCATATTAAAGAAGCAATTCAGGTAGACCAGACGATACTGGTTGTGGATGCCATGACGGGACAGGATGCAGTAAACGTATCCGAAATGTTCAATGACAAGATTGGTATTGACGGCGTTATCGTAACTAAGTTAGATGGTGACACCCGTGGTGGTGCCGCATTATCTATAAAAGCAACCTGTGGAAAACCGATCTTATATGTCGGCATGGGTGAAAAGCTCTCGGATCTGGAACAATTTTATCCGGAGCGTATGGCTTCCAGAATACTGGGCATGGGTGACGTGATGTCACTGATCGAAAAGGCACAGGCCAATATCGATGAAGAAAAAGCCCGGGATATGGAACAGAAGCTGAAAAAGGCACAGTTTGGATTTGATGATTACTTAGAAAGTATGAATCAAATGAAGAACATGGGTGGAATCTCCAGCGTATTAAGCATGATGCCTGGATTCGGCAGCAAAGCCAAAGATATTGAAGGTATGATCGATGAAAAGGATATGGCGAGAAAAGAAGCAATGATTCTTTCCATGACTCCGAAAGAACGTTCCAATCCGGATATCTTAAATCCATCCCGCAAGAAACGAATTGCAGCTGGTGCCGGAGTTGATATCAGCGAAGTGAATAAACTGGTAAAACAGTTTGACCAGGCAAGAAAAATGATGAAACAGTTCCCTGGAATGATGGGAGGCAAAGGTGGTAAAAGAGGTAAGTTCAAACTTCCTTTTTAACATATATTGAGAATAAACCAAGGAGGTGAAAGACAAATGGCAGTAAAGATTAGATTAAGAAGAATGGGACAGAAAAAAGCTCCTTTCTATAGAATCGTTGTAGCTGATTCAAGATCACCAAGAGATGGAAAATGTATCGAAGAACTCGGTACTTACAATCCAAACATCGAGCCTAGCGAATTCAAAGTTAATGAAGAATTAGCTAAGAAATGGCTTGCTAATGGTGCTCAGCCTACAGAAGTAGTTGGTAAACTCTTCAAAATAGCTGGTATCGAAAAGTAGAACAGAGGTGAACGTGATGAAAGAATTAGTAGAAGTAATTGCAAAGTCTCTCGTTGAACATCCGGAAGAAGTAGAAGTCACTGAAAAAGAAACCGGCAAATCTATTGTTGTAGAATTAAAGGTTGCCCCATCTGATATGGGTAAAGTTATCGGCAAGCAGGGACGTATTGCGAAAGCAATCCGTTCTGTAGTCAAAGCTGCTGCTTCTAAGGATGATAAGAAAGTGATTGTGGACATCCTGTAGCTTTTGCTATAAGATTTCATAACGGTCAGGCCTCGTGAAAACGGGGCTTTTCTTGCTTTATAGGGCAGTCTATACTTATTGATTGAAAGCAATTTCCAAACACGCTCTAATTTACCTGAACATGAAATTTACGTTAATACGTTTACAATAGAATACACTCCTATTTTACGAAAGGAAGCAAATTATGGATGATTTATTACAGGTGGGAATCATTTCCTCCATGCATGGAATCAGGGGCGAGGTGAAAGTGTTCCCTACAACCGATGATCCCAACCGCTTTAAAAAGTTAAAAACTGTTCTTCTGGATACCGGAAGAGAAACCTTGGATCTTCAGGTGGAACAGGTCAAATTCTTTAAGCAGTTTGTAATTCTGAAATTTAAAGAATTTAACAATATTAACGAAGTAGAAAAATTTAAAGGCAAAGGGTTATTTGTAACCCGGGAAAATGCTGTAAAACTAAACCCTAACGAATACTTTATTGCAGATATGATTGGGATGGACGTTTTTACAGATGACGGCAGCAAATTCGGAATCCTGACCGATGTATTAGAAACTGGTGCAAATGATGTCTATGTTGTGGAAACGGCAGAACACAAGGAAGTTCTTCTTCCTGCAATTAAAGAATGTATTTTAAATGTTGATATTGCAGGTCGGAAAATGGAAATACACTTAATGGAAGGATTGGTGTAGTCTATGAATTACCATGTACTGACCTTATTTCCGGAAATGATTCAGGATGGGCTGAATACCAGTATCATTGGACGGGCAATGGAAAAAGGGCTGATCACGCTTGAAACCACCGACATAAGGGACTATTCCACCAATAAGCACCATAAAGTAGATGACTATCCATATGGAGGCGGTGCAGGCATGGTTATGCAGGCTGAGCCTGTATACGGCGCCTGGGAAGCTGTATCTGAAAAAATTGGATACCGTCCCAGAGTGATCTATCTGACGCCCCAGGGAAGTGTCTTTAACCAGACCATAGCCGAGGACCTGGCAAAGGAAAAGGACCTGGTTTTTCTGTGCGGCCATTATGAAGGAATTGATGAACGGGTGTTAGAAGAAGTGGTGACAGACTATCTCTCAATCGGTGATTATGTCCTTACCGGAGGCGAACTGCCTGCAATGGTCATGATCGATGCTATCTCAAGGCTGGTGCCAGGTGTTCTCAATAATGATGAATCGGCACAGTTTGAGTCCTTTCAGGACAACCTGCTGGAATATCCCCAGTACAGCCGTCCTGAAGAGTGGAACGGAAAAAAAGTTCCACCGGTATTATTATCGGGGCATCATGCAAATATTGAAAAGTGGAGAAGAGAGCAGTCCGTGATCCGTACTGCAAAACGCCGCCCGGATCTGCTTGAAAAGGCAGAACTCACGAAACCGGAGCTGCAACTAATTGATGAAATGTCTGATCCGGAAGTGTAGAGAATAGCGTAAATGTAAAGCTACAGAACCGCTACAGATTGTCTGTATTCTTAAGGATTTATTAAAGAATTTTATTTGACATAATACAACAAACATGATAAAATAAATAGCGTTGTGAGAAAAGAGATGGTCCTCTGTTACAGATCGTATTAAGAACATCCATATAAATAAGGAGGCACACAATGAACGATATTATTAAGAACATCGAAGCAGCTCAGTTAAGAGCTGACGCACCAGAATTTAACGTTGGTGATACTGTAAAGGTATATGCAAAGATCAAAGAGGGAACCCGCGAAAGAATTCAGGTTTTCGAAGGTACTGTATTAAAGAAACAGGGCGGAAGCAATAGAGCTACATTTACTGTTAGAAAAAATTCTAACGGAATTGGTGTGGAAAAAACTTGGCCGCTGCATTCCCCAAGCGTGGAGAGAGTAGAAGTAATCAGAAGAGGTAAAGTAAGACGTGCAAAACTGAATTACTTAAGAAACCGTGTTGGTAAGAGAGCCAAGGTAAAAGAGTTAGTAAAATAATGAAATGAACCAGGGACAAATACTTAGGTAATTGTCCCTATTTTCTACTAGTGCCTCCCGGCGTATTTACGCCGGGAGGCATAAAGGCAATTGTGAGGTGCATTATGCGAAAAGAACGTGCAAGGAGCAGAGGGGATCGCCAAGGGGAAAAGAAAGAAACGAATAAGTTAAAATCTATCTTAGGATGGACATTCGAAATCATTGTAGTTATTTTATTTGCATATATCCTGGTATTTTTCTTTGGACAAGTACGGACAAACATCGGTCAGTCTATGGACACGACCCTGTCCGGGGGAGACAAAGTCCTGATTAATACCCTAGCGTATAAACTGGGTGGGCCTTCCAGAAATGACATTATATCATTTAAGCCAAACGGCAGTAAGACCAGCCACGCTTATATCAAACGCGTAATCGGACTTCCTGGAGAAACAATCCAGATTAAAGAAGGCATGATTTATATTAATGACAAGGTATATCTGGAAGATGCGGATTATCCATCGATCAGTAATGCCGGTCTGGCTGACCAGCCCATCGTTTTGGGTTCTTCTGAATATTTTGTTTTGGGAGATAACCGTAACAACAGTGAAGACAGCCGCTACGCAGATATTGGCAACGTCAATATTGACGATATCGAAGGCAAAGTCTGGCTTCGTGTCTCACCAGCCAGTGAATTTGGTTTCGTGAAGTAGAAAGGGCAGAAATTTATGAATTATCAATGGTATCCGGGTCATATGACGAAAGCCAGACGTATGATGCAGGAAGATATAAAATTAATAGATCTGGTTATCGAGCTTGTAGATGCAAGGATTCCGCTGAGCAGCAGGAATCCCGATATCGATGAACTTGGAAAAAACAAAGCCCGGTTGATTCTTTTAAACAAAGCAGATCTGGCTAATGAGAAACAGAATGAATTGTGGTCGGCATATTTTAAAGAGAAGGGTTTTTTTGTCGTCAAAGTCAATTCAAAGAACGGCACCGGGATCAAAGCAATCAATGGCGTAATTCAGGAAGCATGCCAGGAAAAGATTGAGCGGGACCGGAAAAGAGGCATTAAAAACCGTCCGGTCAGAGCTATGGTAGTAGGAATTCCCAATGTGGGAAAATCCACTTTCATTAATACCTTTGCCGGGAAGGCATGTACCAAGACAGGTAATAAACCTGGAGTTACAAAAGGAAAACAATGGATCCGTTTAAATAAAAATGTAGAACTTCTGGATACTCCCGGAATTCTATGGCCTAAGTTTGAGGATCAGACGGTAGGGCTTCATCTGGCAATGGTGGGCTCAATCAAAGATGAAATTTTAAATGTTGACGAATTAGGCATGCAACTGATAAACTTTTTGAAAGAGCACTATAAGGGAGTGCTTGCAGAGAGATATGACTGTGACGAGTCCGGTACTGATGTAGAGGTATTGGAACAGATTGCGGTAAACAGAGGATGCCGTTTAAAGGGAAATGATTTAGATTATGCAAAAGCAGCTTCCACAGTAGTTGAGGATTTCAGAAGTGGAAGATTGGGGAAAATCACTATTGAATTTCCGGAAAGAAACGTTTAAGATTAAAGGGACAAGAGTATAAAGAAAGTGGTGACGGAATGTCAAAAGGGGAAAATATAGAACCGGGCGGTGAAGAGCCGTCCAGGAGCTACGTACATGAACTTCTAAGCTTGCTGATGTACATCGCGATTGTTCTTGTACTGGCATTTGTGGTGATACATTTCATTGGACAACGCACGCAGGTCAGTGGTCCATCCATGATTCCGGCACTGGAAGATAAGGATAATCTGATAGTTGATAAACTAAGTTACCGTTTTAAGGATCCAACTCGTTTTGATATTATCGTATTTCCTTATTATTACGAAGAGGAAACCTATTATATCAAAAGGATTATCGGACTTCCCGGTGAAACCGTACAGATTGATAACGGAACCATTTATATCAATGGCGAGGCACTGGAAGAAAATTACGGTAAAGAAGAATTGCAGGACAGCGGTATAGCAGACGCTCCAATTGTTCTGGGTGATGATGAGTATTTCGTAATGGGAGACAATCGCAATGAGAGTAAAGACAGCAGGGATCCCAGTGTAGGTAATATAAAGCGTTCCGATATTATTGGGCGCGCATGGGTAAGAATCTGGCCTTTCAGCAAATTTGGTGTACTGAAGCACCAATAAAATAATAATGTTTGGAATAAGCCGGAAATGAGCAGGTGTAAAAGTCTGCCATCGCCGGCTTGATTTAATATATACTAATAAGTAAAGGAAGCGGTGGACAGCATGAGTCAGAAAAATACTGAGGAAAACAAGGAGAAAAGCATGTTAAGGGAGCTTTTAAGTATGTTACTGTATATAGCAGTTGTATTAGTGGTAACATTTTTAATTGTTCATTTTGTAGGACAGCGTACACAGGTAGACGGATCCTCTATGTATCCCACCCTGGAAAACCGGGACAATCTGATTACCGATAAGATTACATACCGTTTCAAGGATCCGGAAAGATTCGATATCATTGTATTTCCTTATCAGCACGCAGACCATACCTACTATATTAAACGAATTATCGGACTGCCTGGTGATACCGTACAGGTCATAGACGGAAAAGTATACATCAATGGGGAAGATCTGAATGAAAATTATGGCAGAGAGACCATCGATGATCCGGGAACCGCTGCAGAACCAATTACCCTGGGTGACGATGAATATTTTGTAATGGGTGATAACCGCAATAACAGTTCTGACAGCCGTGACCCCAATGTTGGACTTATTCACAGAAAGGATATTATTGGCAGGGCATGGCTTAGAATCTGGCCTTTCAATAAATTCGGATTTTTGAAGCATCAATAGAAAACAGAGGTATTTATGAATAAAAAAATATCAGAGATAAAAGAGGAATTTGAGCATGCCGGATCGAACGAGCAGCTCCATCATTTGATGGAAGTGTATGCTCCCGACACACGTACCGGCGTTGCAAGCCTTATTAAACGTTATCAGAAAAAAATGGATGCACTGGAAGCCGAAAAACAGCGCCTTGAAAAGATGATGGAATATGAAAAGGAATACGAATACATCGGATATGCCTGTGGCATCGATGAAGCCGGAAGAGGGCCTCTGGCAGGTCCCGTGGTAGCCGGTGCCGTTATCCTTCCGAAGGATTGCAGAATATTGTATCTCAACGACTCTAAGCAGCTAAGTGAAAAACGGCGTGAAGAATTATTTGATGAAATTATGGAGAAAGCTCTCACTGTTGGCGTAGGTATGTCAAGCCCTGCCAGAATTGATGAAATTAACATTCTTCAGGCAACCTACGAAGCCATGCGAAGCGCAGTATCAAAGCTCTCCGTGGTTCCTCAGATACTTCTAAATGACGCAGTTACCATTCCGGGTATCACCATTCCACAGGTTCCCATTATTAAAGGAGATGCCAAAAGCTTATCCATCGCAGCCGCTAGCGTAATCGCTAAAGTAACCAGGGACAGGCTGATGAAAGAATATGATGCCGTTATGCCGGAGTATGGTTTTGCATCTCATAAAGGATATGGCTCAGCCACCCACATCGCCGCTATAAAAGAGTATGGCCCGTCTGCAATACATAGAGCTACCTTTATCAAAAATTTCATCTGACAGGAGATTCTGATTGAATAAACGTGAGATTGGTACCATAGAAGAAGACAAAGCCGCTGCTTATTTACAAGAGCAGGGCTTTCTCTTATTAGAACGCAATTACAGATGCAGGATTGGAGAGATAGATATCATCGCAGCCGATGGTTCCTATCTTGTTTTTGTAGAAGTAAAGTTTCGAAAAGATAACGGGAAGGGTTTATCACTGGAAGCAGTCAATTACCGAAAACAGACGGTAATCTGTAAAGTTGCCCGCCATTATCTTATGACCCGCCACAAAGGGGAAGATACCCCCTGCCGGTTTGATGTGGTTGGCATCGACGGCCAGAAGATTACGCTGGTTAAAGATGCTTTTCCTTTCCATATTTCTTAAATGGGCACTGCATGATCATTGCTCTAGTCTAAAAAAGGAGGACAATCCAATATGAATATAAAAAGAGTAAGCGGACACCAGGTGTGTACCGTTAAAAATGAATCCACTGTACCATATTTGTCTTATCCCATGCTGGAAGATGCCGGTATCGTCGTACACGGCTTTTCTACCCGCCTTGGCGGAGTCAGCCGGGATCATCTTACCAGTATGAATCTCAGCTTCTCAAGAGGCGATGAAGAAGAGAACGTTCGTGAAAATTTCCGGCGTATAGGAGAATCCATTGGCTTTTCCTGTGAAGACCTGGTATTTTCCGATCAGACTCATACCACTAACGTAAGAATCATCACAGAAGAAGACCGTGGAAAGGGATTCGTAAAGCCAAGAAATTATTCCGATATTGACGGTATGATTACCAATGTACAAGGGCTGGTTCTGTCCACTTTTTATGCAGATTGTGTTCCTCTTTTCTTCGTGGACCCGGTTAAAAAGGCAATTGGACTGTCTCATTCTGGTTGGAAAGGAACCGTAGGAAAAATTGGTAGGGTAACTGTTGAAAAAATGACTGCGGAATATGGCTCAGACCCAAAAGATATCCTGGCAGCAATTGGACCTTCTATCTGTCAGGACTGCTATGAAGTCAGTGAGGATGTTATTCAGCAGTTTAGGAAAAACTATGATCCTTCTTTATGGAATTCTTTATTCTATCAAAAAACGGACGGCAAATATCAGCTAAACCTCTGGAAAGCAAATGAAGCTGTATTTCTGGAAGCAGGCATCAAAAAAGAACACATCAGCATAACCGATATTTGTACCTGCTGCAATCCGGACATCCTTTATTCGCACCGGGCATCTCAGGGGAAGAGGGGTAACCTTGCTGCATTCCTGGCACTTAATCCTGCATCCGTCCCACTTTAAATGGTCCAACATTACAGCATCCTCTGCGTAATACCTGGATTGTTACAAAAATGTAAGGTTAAAAACCAAAATGTAAGGTAAATCCATAGCGTCTGGCCCAGTCTTCTTCTATAATATACTCATATGGAAAACACGCAAATTTTTACATAAAGAAGGAGGGTTATAATGAAAGATTTTCTTCTCACTGCGCTAAGTGCAACATTTGGATTTATCGGTTTTATATGGGTGGCTTCGAAAGTACTTCATATTTTGCTGTACCTGATTGATCAGAAAATTGTTCGATGAGGTTATTGCATAAAATGGATATATGCTTTAGTATTTCAATGTAATATTCGCAGCTCTGTACACTTTTTGCTGAATAAGTGCAGGGCTGTTTTTTATGCTATGGCACACAAGCAAACAAATATTGACATTTCTGCCATAAAATGCTATGTTATTCCTAAGTTTAGCGTTAACATAACGGAAAGGATAACATCCCTCATGGAAAATATGATTAAAAAATCTCCCAGTTTTTATCGCTCTATGTTTCAATTGGCCCTTCCCATTGTAATACAGAATTTAATCAGTACCGCCGTAAATTCAGCGGACGTTATTATGCTTGGCTATGTCAGCCAGACAGCACTTTCCGCGGCTTCACTGGCGAACCAGATCCAGTTTATTCTGACTCTCGTCTATTCTGGCATCGCATCAGGCACTACCATGCTTGCCGCGCAGTATTGGGGGAAAAAGGACACCAGGACCATAGAAAAAATTATGGGAATTGCCATGCGGCTTTCCATCTGTATATCCGTAATGTTTTCCATCATGGCATGTTTCTTTCCACGTCTTTTGATGCTGGTTTTCACCTCGGATTCTGCCCTGATAGATGCTGGTGCATCTTATCTGCATATACTTGGTATTGCATATTTATTCATGAGTATCTCACAAATTTATCTGTGTACAATGAGAAGTATAGAGCGTGTAATATTCAGTACAGCGGTTTTTGGAAGTGCACTGGTAATTAACATCTGCCTCAATGCCATATTTATTTTTGGATTGTTTGGTTTCCCTAAAATGGGGATTGTTGGGGTGGCGCTGGCAACGGTCATAGCCAGAGCAGCAGAATTGGCAATCTGCCTGATCGATTCCAGACATTTTCAGACGATCCGTTTTCACATCTCGGATATTTTTTCGAAAAACAAAGTTTTATTTCGGGATTTTATACATTATTCCATGCCTGCATTTGGAAATGAGGTGGTATGGGGCGTTGGATTTTCCATGTACTCTGTAATTATGGGACATCTTGGCAGTGATATGGTAGCTGCCAACTCCGTAGTAGTAGTTGCCCGTAACTTTGGTACCGTTGTGTGTTTTGGCATAGCTTCGGGAGGCGCTATACTTCTTGGAAAAGAGATCGGAGAGAACCGAATGGAGGATGTCAAAAAGGATGCCACAAAACTCTGCCGTGTCACTTTTGTAAGCGGGATAGCAGGAGGGCTTCTGGTCCTTTTGATTAAACCTCTCATGATGCAGATGGTATCTCTGTCTGATATGGCTGTCCACTATCTGAATATCATGTTATACATAAATATTTACTATGTGCTTGGCCAGGCAATGAATACCACGGTTATCTGTGGCGTGTTCCGGTCAGGAGGGGACTCCAGATTTGGATTTATCTGTGATTTGATTGATATGTGGGCTTTCGCCATTCCCCTGGGGTTCCTAAGCGCTTTTGTATTTAAACTTCCACCGATGGTGGTTTACTTCCTGATCTGCCTGGATGAATTTGTTAAAATTCCGTTTATTTACAAACACTATAAGAGTTATAAATGGCTGAAAAATATTACTCATGATCAATTTTAACACTACAGCGAACGATTTGTAACGTTCTATTAAATGACTTATATTGGGGTTTAGTTGAGTAAGACGCTTTGTGGATGATAGGTAGTGTACGGAAAGATGAGGGTGAGAAACTGATATGGACTCCGTCAGCTTGCCGCAGAACTGGTATTTTCTAACCTTTGCGGAGCGCTTTTTGGCGGCACGCGGGCATTCGCTCCGAAATCCTGATGCATTTCGCAGCTCAGTGCCCGCTTAGT
>UQCR01000149.1 GCA_900539655.1 uncultured Robinsoniella sp. | reverse complement strand
CCGGAAATAGTCTCCTGATAGCCCTGGTATATGGTATTATGAAATTGCAGAAAACGTTCTTTGCTGAGCAGCGTATGATTTTCAATTCCTTTTAACAGACCGGGATTCATCAGCAGTCCCCTGCCAAGCATAATTGTCTGAATATCAGGAAATTTTTCCATAAATTTTTCGTAATCATGAACAGTAAACAGATCCCCATTATAGCATACCGGATTACCGGATGATGTGAGAGCATCACCAAACACATCCAGGTTTGGTGTATTTTTGTAATAATCTTTTTGGATTCTGGGGTGAATGATCAGCTCTTCCAAATGATATTTATTGAAAATCTGAATAAGTTCAGAAAATTCTTCTGGGCTGTCCTTGCCAAGCCTGGTCTTTATTGAAACTTTCATATCCAATTCGGAGTATACTTTATCCAGAAACAGATCTAATTCATCCCGAAAGGCAAGGAAACCGGATCCCTTCTTTTTGGAAACTACCGTACCGGATGGGCAGCCCAGATTCAGATTAACTTCATCATATCCCAATTGTTTTAATTCCAGTGCCGTCCAGATGAATGCATCTGCCTGATTGGTTAAAATCTGAGGAACCAGATGAATCTGATTATTATGTTCCGGCATAATGTCCTGCATTTCCTTATATGAAAAACGCCGGTTTTGGTTCGGTACCAGAAATGGCGTAAAATATTTGTCTACACCTGGGAAAAAGGTATGATGGGCATTCCGGTAAATATATCCGGTTATGCCTTCCATTGGGGCGAAATAGTAGCGCATGATGTCTTCTCCTGTTTATCGTTTTGATGTGGATTTACTTTTAGATCATTATATACAAAGAATCTCAGAAAGACAACCTGAGATTTCAATTTACACTCCCGCTTGGATGTGTTTAAAACTACATTCTCTAAAACTTCATATCTCTAAAACGGATACGGCCCCGACGTGGTATATTTGAAAACATCTTGACGTTTCCTGTCAGATATGATAAAAGTAATAAGGTAATACCTTTAAAGGGAAGGATGTGGGTGATATGGATATTCTGCCTATGGAAAAGGTTAATTTGAGCAATTCCGTAAAGGCATATTTATTAAAATACATCCGTGGAATGGACGCGAAACAGGGAACAAAGCTTCCGCCGGAGAATGAAATGGCGAGAAATTTTTCGGTCAGCCGCGTAACAATCAGGCGGGCACTGGATGATCTGGAAAAAGAAGGACTGATCCTGCGGATACATGGAAAGGGCACATTCGTCAATCCGGATGCCCTGCAAATTAAGACCAGCTTATTGCCCGGTGGGGAATTCCGCCAGTTGATTCGGGATTCGGGTTATGAAGCAAAATTTGAAATACAGCGGTTTGAAAAACTGCTCAGCGATGGCGAAGTGAGCAGGAAATTGGAGATTCCTTTAGGAACTCCATATTACCTATTGGAAAAACTTTATTTTGCGGATCAGCATCCCGCAATTGTCAGTATTGACAGAGTTCCATGCGATTATTTTTATCAGGAACCTGAGTCTGAGGAACTGAATGAATTATCTATTTTTCATATCTTGAAACACAAGGCAGGGTGCATTATAAAGCGGGATAAAATTGAGATTGAAACCATGGATTTGGTAAAAATGAAACATTTCAGCAGCTGCAGTGAAAAAATGGAGTGCAGCAGTGTGTTGTGCTTCCACGGCATTAATTACGACCAGAATAATCGTCCGGTTATTCTAGATACTGAATTTTATAACACAGATTACATACGCTTTAATATGATTAGGGTAAAAGATGTATACAAAGATTAAGGTTATTCTCGAATAGCCTTTTCTTATAGAAAAATGAAAGGTAATACCATATTACCCATATTACGAATTAAGGAGAGAAAGAGAAATGATGGAGAGGAAACAACAACAAACCCAAATGCTTGAGAAGATTTTTCATTTATCGGAACGGGGGACCAATGCCAGAACCGAGATGGTTGCAGGATTGACAACTTTTTTGACTTGTGTGTACATAGTAGCCGTAAATCCGGCGATCTTATCTGCTGCCGGAATGGACACAAAAGCGGTGTTCTGGGCAACTGCTTTAGCATCCGCAATCGCCTGTATCTGGATTGGTTTCTGGGCAAATCTTCCTTTTGCACTGGCGCCGGCAATGGGCCTTAATGCATATTTTGCCTATTATGTTGTAAATACGCTGGGGCTGTCATGGCAGAATGCTTTAGCCTGTGTATTTATATCGGGTGTCACATTTATGCTTTTAAGCATCCTGAAAGTACAGCAGAAAATTGTAGATGCCATGCCGGAATGCATAAAATTATCCGTGGGTGCGGGCATAGGCTTTTTTATCGCATTTACCGGACTTCACCAGGCAGGCATTATTACAGCCTCTAAAGATACGCTTTTAACATTAGGTGATTTGTCTAATCCCGGTGCACTCCTGGCTTTAGCCGGAATTTTTGTTATGGCTGTATTAGTAATCAAGCAGGTGAAAGGCGGCATTCTCATCGGTATCCTTGCCATAACCGTTATTGGTATTTTTATTACCAATCCACTGACCGGAACTTCCTACACGCAGCTTCCGGAAACCCTTGTTGCATTTGATAATCCCGTTAAAGCACTGGCTCCAACATTAGGACAGCTATCCATAAAAGGAATGTTTACCGGCGCACCGGTAATCGTCTTAGGCGTTATTTTTGCAATTATCAGCTTCCTGTTTGTAGATTTGTTTGACAGTATCGGCGTTTTGTTAGGTGTCGCATCTAAAGCTGGCCTGCTGGACAAAGACGGGAACCTTCCATGTGCAGGAAAAGCGTTATTCGTCTCTGCAGGAGGTGCCGCTATCGGAGCTCTGCTTGGTACTAATACCGTTACGATCTACGGTGCCGAAAGTACCACTGGCATTGCCGAAGGCGGACGTACCGGAATGACTGCCTGTGTTACAGGGGTGCTGTTTCTGCTGGCGCTGTTTTTCTCCCCTGTATTCCTAATGGTTCCATCCATTGCAACGGCACCTGCCCTTGTTATGGTAGGTATATTTATGATAGAGCCCCTTCGTAACATTGACCTGAAGGATATCTCCATTGCACTTCCGGTATTTTTAACTGTAGCATTTATGCCTTTTTCTTATAATATCGCTTATGGTATCTTATTTGGAATGATTGGTTATACCGTAGGTAAAATCGCAGCCGGAAAATCTAAAGAATTAACTGGTACTGTAAAAATACTGACCGTCCTGTTCATTATATATCTCGTGCTGGACATTATTTTATAAATCTGGAGGAACGCCATGCGTACATTTGAAGAAATAAAAAATACCATTGAAACAGGACTTGGAAAATATCCCTGTGATTTAAAGCTGAAGGATGTCTGTCTTGTTAACGTTTTTACGAATGAAATTTACCGGACAGATATCTATATTAAAAATAAACGGATTATTTCCATTGAACCAAATGCCGGTCTGGAAGCTAAAGAATGTCTGGATTGCAACGGCAAATACGCCATACCGGGGTTTATAGATACCCATATGCACTTTGAATCAACAATGCTGTCCCCGGAAGCTTTAGCTTCTGTGGTAGTTCCACAGGGAACCACCACTCTGTGTGCAGACCTTATGGAAATTGCAAATGTAGCAGGTGAAGAGGGTTTAAGAGAGATGTTAGTGTCTATGCACCGCCTTCCTTACCGCATGCTCATTGAAGTATCATCCCGGGTTCCCACCGCTCCCGGCTTAGAAACAACCGGTGCCATCCTTGGCGAAAAAGAAGTTAAGAAGATTATGGAATGGGAGGAGAGTATCAGTCTGGGTGAACTGGATCCATCCAAAATCTTATTTGTAAAAGAAGAATACATCCATAAAGTTGCTGATACACTTGCTCAGAGAAAAATTGTGAATGGACATGCAATCGGAAGATTAGGGCAGGAATTAAATGTCTATGCCAGTTCCGGCATATCCGATGACCATGAATGTGTGAACGCAGAAGAGATGCTTGCCAGACTCCGTGTGGGCATGAAAGTTCTGATCCGTGAAGGCAGCAGTGAACGGAATGTGGAAGAACTGATAAAAGGTGCGTTAAAAGAACATATTCCCCTGGAAAACCTTATGTTCTGTACGGACGATAAGCACGCCCGTGAGATCCAGCAGGAAGGGCATATTAATTACAACGTCAACCGTGCTATAGCACTGGGGATTCCTCCTATTGAAGCAATCAAAATGGCTACTATTTACGCAGCAAAACATTTCCGGATTGAAGATGAAGTAGGAAGTATCACTCCAGGGAGGCTTGCTGATATACAGATTGTCAGTGATCTTGCCAATATCCAGCCCTCTGTTGTCATTTTTGAAGGCGAGATTGTCGCAAAAGACAATAAGCTTTTACAGGAATGTAAAGTATCCAAATACCCTGCGTGGATTAAAAATACCGTGATCCTGAAAAAACCGGTTACCGAAAAATCTTTTTCCTTCCGGGCAAAATCCGATGGTACACAGGCAAATGTACGTGTGATTGACTTAATTCCCAGCCAGATTATCAATAAGGAGCTGATAGACATTTTACCTGTCAGGGATGGGGAAATTATACCGGATACTGATCGTGATATTTTAAAACTTGCAGTAGTGGAGCGTTACGGAAAATCAGGCGATATCGGCATGGGATTTGTACATGGATTTGAACTTAAAAATGGCGCACTGGCATATTCAATGTCACACGACCATCACAATATCGTTGTGGTTGGTACCAATGACAGAGATATGGCAGCAGCGGTAAACGGGGTTGCCAAGATGAACGGCGGTCTCACCGCAGCATGTGATGGAGTGGTAACTCACCAGATGTGTCTGCCTATCGGTGGATTGATGAGTGAGAAGAACGCCGATGAAATTATGGAAGAACTGGATATAATGAACGATGCGGCAAAGAAACTGGGATGTCAAATGGCTGCTCCCTTTATGTCATTGAGTTTTATCTCTCTGCCCACAGTACCGGAATTAGGACTTACTGACAAAGGGCTGATCGATGTTATCAATCATAAATTAATTGATGTGGAAATTATTTAAAATTATTGATAAATATTTTTTATTTTTAAACATAGTTATTTTTAAACATAGCCAGTTAAAAATATTGCGTGTTTAAAATGGGCTGTCTCTACAGACTATCACTTATAAAATGCAAAATGACTGTTAATCAAAATCCATTTCCGATTTATTACAGTTATTTTGCATTTTTTTATTATTATGTCCAAAGAAGTTAAAATGAATAGAAAATCCGTCTGGGTTGTAGTAGAATAATATTCATAATATGCTTTCGCAATTAGTATCCGTTTGTACGGTACATAAACTTTTATTATGAAAAGGAGACAGGTTATGAGCGAAACAAGAGTTTTAGAAAATGAAGCATTACGGGTAGAAATAAATGATTTTGGTGCTGAGCTTGCACGGATTTATGATAAGAACGCGCAGAGAGAGGTCTTGTGGAATGCAGACCCCGCTTATTGGAACCGTCACGCACCGGTACTATTTCCTTTTGTAGGTGCACTCCAGGATGAACAGTATCTGTATCATCATAAAAACTACCGGATGGGACAGCATGGATTTGCCAGAGACAGCGTATTTACAGTAGTAGAACAGCAACCCACTTGCATTTGCCACAAGCTGGCCTGGACAGAGGAGAGCTTACAAAGATACCCTTTTAAATTCTCTCTTTATATTACACATATTTTATCCGAAAATGAAATCAAAGTCTGCTGGAAAGTTGTAAATGAGCAAGAAGACGCCATGTATTTTGGAATCGGTGCCCACCCGGCATTTCTTGCCCCTGTTAAAGCAGGAGAGCAGCAAGAGGATTATTTTTTAAATTTATATTCTGATAAAGAGAATTACACATGCCTGCGCATTAATGAAAATGGTCTGGCACTTACAGAAACGCCGGAAACCTTTACCGCACAGGATGGATTCTGCTCTTTACATAAAGATCTTTTTGCGGATGGGGTTTGGATTTTTGAAGATGGACAGCTGCAAAAAGTAGGACTTGCATTACCGGATAAAACTCCTTACATAGAAATCAATTGTGAAGGCTTCCCATATGTCGGAATCTGGACAAAACCAGGTGCTCCATTTGTATGTCTGGAGCCGTGGTATGGCCGTACAGATGATGCTGGATTTAAAGGAAACATCCAGGATAAAGCCGGGATTCAGAAGTTAGATGCGGGAAAAACTTTTGAGGCGGATTACACCATAACGGTATGCGGATAAATGTAGATCTATAATATAATCAGCGCTTGATATATGGATTTTGATAGCGTTCTCTATTGATTGTATTTTTGCCGCAATTGATTGCTTTTTGAGGACAATAATGGAGGCAGGCAAAACAATATTCACAGTTGTGATGCCATTCCGGTATCCCCTTTTCTAAAGAAATATTGGATACCGGACAGACCTTTTTACATTTTCCGCATCCGTTACACGTAGATTGGACTGTGAAGTTTTTATCCTTTTTTGCAATTTCTTTATGCATGAAATTATGGTAAATATTGAATAGTGGATGGTAAAATTTCGGTTTTAATTTTCGTCGGTTTCGTACATCATCAGCAATGGCTTTGATTTTTTGCCTTGCCGCATGAAATAGCTTTTCCTGTTCTGCATTCGTTTCAGGCTTAAACATCGGTGTGTAATTCTCCGGCATTTTAATGGCATATTCCGCCTGAAGGCAGACACCATGAGATTTTAAGATTTTGCGGACGAATGGAAGAGCATTCCCGGTCATATTTCCCATATTGGCAACTGCAAAACAATAATTTCCGTTTTGTATTTCTGCGTTTGTCAGGAACTCACGTACAATGTGGGGTAATCCTAAAAAATATACGGGAAATACAATGCCTGTGCATCCGTCCAGCAAAGCTCCTTTTGCCAGACCTGGAGTTATTTTTTCAGTTTTACAATCTGTCAGTATAGCAGCCAGTTCTTCTGCAATCATCTGGCTGTTTCCGGTGCCTGTAAAATAATAAATTGTGGTGGCCATAAATTCTATCCTCCTAATTTCTGTTTGATTAAATGTTACACTTGTGTCATTTGATGAGGTCGAGTATAATCAAATTACACAGATGTGTCAATAGTTTTGCCCCAGGTTACACAACGGGATATGGTTTGTGTCATTGTATTTCACAGCGTATATCATCAAAGCCATTACCGTGGTCCGGGAAAATAGAAGAAAAGGCAGAAAGGTTTGCAGATTGATCTGAATCTGCAAGGTAAACCAGGTATAAAATGGAGAAAATGGAAAAGAGCAATAACCCGATTTCAATTCGTTCACGTCAAATGATTACAAATGCTTTAATGCAATTATTGAAAGAAAAGCCATATGAAGAGATAACCGTAACAGATATTGCAGATCGTGCTCAATTAGTCCGAAAAACTTTTTATAGAAATTTTACTGGTAAAGATGAGATTATTGGGTGTTATTTGCAGGACATCTGCGACAAATTTTTAAGAGAACTGGAAATAAAACAGGCTTGTAATTATTATGAATATGCACTGATTGTATTCAAGTTTTGGAAACCCTATGGTAAACTACTGAACTTTCTAAACAAGAAGAATTTATTTTTTTATTTTGAAAGGGCATTTGATAAAATCACTCCGTTAGCAAGTAATTTTTTCCCCTGTGAGGTCATTGAGGAAACACGATTTGAATATTATTGTAATCTCTATGTATGCGGCGGCTTTCGCCAGATTCTGTGTGCATGGCTTCTACACGGAACAGTGGAATCCCCGGAGACTATGGCTGATTATTTTGACCGCTTTCGCAGCGGTATTTTCTGATCAATTAATTGAAACGCTTTCCAAATAGGAAGGGAGAGTTGTTGTTATGAAAATAGTTCGGTCTTACCCTAAATTCATTTGTATTTTCACAATTCTATTCTTATTCTTAGCGCAAAGTATGCATACAGAAGCAGTACGTAACAAGATAACCATGTCTTCACACCGCACATTTCAGACAAAGTTTGGAACTGGCAATGAGATTCCTGTTTTTTACAGCTCCTCAAATACCAGGACACTGGGACTTAAAAATGTATCCAAGCGTTATCGTGTCATAGCTTCCAGCTCTAAGAAAAAAGTGGCGAGTGTAAGTTATAAAAAAACGCGGCTCCCATACAGACTTCCCTGTATAAAACTGCAACAGGCAGGAAGAACACTTATTACCGTTAAAGTTTACAATACCAAAAATAAATTTATCGGGAAATACAGTTGCAGTTTAACCGTTCAGGCAAATAAAAAAGTAGCAGGGCTGTTAAAGCAAGCGAAAAATAATACGATACTTGCAGTAGCCAATGCCGCCAATGTTGTCGTTCACGACAAACCTGCAGCATCCGGAACTGTACTTGGAACCTTTGAGCGAAATTCAGCTGTGTTAGTTGCATCTTCAAAGCTAAACAGCAGCAAAACTTCACAATGGATTCCGGTTTACATGCATAATATGACCGGTACGAACGGACAAAAGAAAATTGGATATGTACTTGCCACTCAAGTCAGTCTGGAAAGTGTTAAAACCAATCGGTTTTCAGACGACAACAGGCGAAATCAAATATGCCGATTCGCCATGAATTACCTGGGAACCCCTTTTGTTCTGGGCGGAACATCGCTCATCTATGGCACTGACTGCTCGAAATTTGTCAAATATGCGTATGAATTGGGAGGTGGTGTGTATAGTGTAGCAGCACCCGGAGGAAGAACCGGCATTTACCCCCATACAGATTCGCTTTTAAGCTATGGGATTCAAATACCAAAAAATCAGTTACAGCCAGGAGATATCATATTGTATAAAGATAACGATCCCTGCTGGGGACCGGTTGGTCATGTAGGTATTTATATTGGAAATGGATTTATCATAAATGAATCCGGACATTACGGGGAGATTTATCCATCTGGCGGAATTCGTATTTCACGTATTAACTATGGCAACCGCGTAGCTTATATGTATCGCAATATTTTAGATTAAATGATGTCAATAATAAAATATAAATATATCTATATTTTTTAATGGTGAATCAAATCTGGTTTAAACTCACCTGGATAATGATGTTTTTATATGAATGGAACGGTAAAGGACAAGTGTAGAAAACATCATATTAAAACATCAATTATTTTAGGTGTTGCAGCATGAAAATTACATTTCATTGCATGCATGATAAATATGTGCAAAAACCTATATAAAAGTTGTATTACCGCACAGTTACGCGGAAAAATCGGTATTTGTCCGCGTAACTGTATGGCAAGCCCTCTTAAGCAGGTACCGATTTTTCTCGCTCTTACATCCGCAAATTACTTTTCTGCTTACTTTTCTGCAAATCATATATTTCAAAAATTCAGATCTCTAACTAGTTTACTAATCTTTCTTTATTTCCTATATCATCAGTTTTCAATATATCTTTCGTTGTGCATAGTGAAATGATATTCTTTTTATGTATAAACGCTAAACTTAATTTTATTTCACGGCATATCACGGTTTCTTTCATAAATTTCCTCATAGATAATCTGCTCAGAAAGTATAACTTCATATTATGTATATAAAAGTCTTTAAGCTTGTTTTTAAATTTGCATAAATTTATTAAGCCCAGCATTTAGTTTACATATTTATATTATGTAAACTAAATGCTGGGCTTATACTCATTATTCCCGAAAAATAAGCTTATCTTAGATACACCTCTCCAACATTATATAAAATCAAGAATTCCTGTTATACACTGTACCGTCAGGCATTAATTTTCCCAAGGAAACCGGTTCCTTACCACTAATCTCATCACTGCGCAGCTCGGCCCTCATTATTTGACAATTATAATAGGTTTTGTAAAAATATTCCCCTGTATTGACATTCATAAAAGCTGTATATTGAGTAAAGTCATCGGTCCCCCGATGAGTTGTGACAATACCTTTTGGTATGGAGACGCCTTCCATAATATGAAAAGCGGTGATTACTGCTTCTCTCTTGCTGGATGGAACCGGCGTATGACTTTTTTGAAAGGAAGTTCTTACAAATCGGGATGGCGGCGAATAATCCCCAGGCAATCCGATGGTACCGCACCCCTGTCCGAATGGCGTTAATTCTACATCTCCCCACTGCTTTTTTTCCAGTTGGTGTGGTGATAGATTCATAAAATTACGCAGGTTCGTCATTTGCCATTTAAAATCGGGACTATTGGAAAGAACACCAATGGGATTTTCATATATATGAAGCCCGCTCTTTGTACTTTCAATCACCATGGATTTTCCACTTTTGTCTGTAATCATCCAGTGAAGCGGTGCTACAGAGTTCGTTAGGGAGTCTTCCACTCCAATGATTGTGATATTCTGCATCATGGATTCTGCCTGTGAAACCGAAGCACACATACCTAACAAAAACTTCACCAGTTCAATGGCTGCAATTGAAATTTTATTGGTATTCGGATAATCCTCTGTTTCATAATGGGCATATCCTGGAAAATAAAGTACTGCCGCGGCAAAACCCATCTCATTTACCCCGTCTACAAAAATCAGATCAGAGATATCCTGTCCGATTCCCATAAAACTATATTGATTTAATATTTTAGCAGATTTACTGTTGCAGCTCCATATATAATTACGTGGCACAATATAAAGCTCCGGATCTAATGGAAAAGAAAAATCCATTGTTCTGCCAAAAAAAGTTTCACCTTCTGTTGTTTGCAGTGTCATAGCTGTGCACATATGGTTCCCCTCTTTTCATAGTTTCCTTGTAATAAAACTCTCTTAAATACCTATTATGCAAATCCAATAAATATACCAGGTTAAGGTTATTTTAGCTTTCAATTCCTTTATGGTGAATGATAGAATCATCTAAATGTAGATAATTTAAAACATATTTTTTACGTATGATTTACATAAATCAATTATGTAAACCATATAAAGCATCTGCTCATTAAAACAAACGCTCACTACTACTACAGCGAACGTTTTGTAATGTTCTGCCTCCCGTTTATAAAATACCTGTTGACATTATCCAACGTTGGTGATATTATTTATCCAATATTGGATAGGAGGTGAAAATAATTTGATACGTTCCTTGATTTTATATTATCTGAATGTGAAACCTACTCATGGCTATGAAATCCAGAAATTTTTACAGGTTGCCGGAATCGATAACTGGGCGAAGATTCAGTCCGGCTCTATCTATTACGCTCTGACAAAGCTTGAGAAAGACGGATGCGTGGAGGTTTTGCGCGAAGAAAAAACAGGCGCCCGTATACGCAAAATCTATGTTATAACCAATAAAGGAAAGCAGGAGCTGCAAGAAGATTTACAAATGGAATTGCAAACTCCTATCACCCCCATTGGTTCGGATAAATTTTTTCTAAATAATATCCTTGACGAATTGCCAAAAGAAGCCATCCTTGCAGCACTCAAAAGGCATCTTACTGACCTTAATGGACAAAAAAAGTATTGGGAAAAATGGCGGGATACAAAAGTTGAAAAAGACAAGACACCCGGGGCAGAAAGAATTGCATTCGACATGACGATTGACAGCCTGAAATACCAGATTCTCTGGCATGAAGAAATATTAAACAATATTGACCAGTATATCGCACTGGGCAAAGAAACCCGGAGAATTATACAGTCTATTGATTTCTCAGATATGGATAACGAAGATACGGTTACGGCATCCGCAAATCTCGTAGATATACAAAAATTACGTGATGAAATTGTAAGTAATCCGTCTAAAGCTATTGAAAATGTCGATAAACTGATTGAACAGTTAAAAAGAAAGTGATATTTTATTGAGCACGTGTTGTTACCGTGCTTTATAAAATAATCATATATCCAATATTGGATAACTAATTTTGTATATATTAAAATGTTTAAAGGAGATATTAACATGAAGCAGATTTTATTAGAGATTAAAGATCTATGCAAAAGTTATGGGGAAAAGAAAGTGGTAAATAAGGAAAACTTTATCGTCTATGCCGGAGATATTTTAGGGTTCATTGGACCCAACGGTGCAGGTAAGAGCACATCCATTAACATGATTACTACTCTGGCATCACCGGACAGCGGTTCTATCCTTTATCATGGCAGAGATATTGCAATGGACAGTAAGCATTTTAAATGTTCATTGGGGGTAGTTCCCCAGGATCTGGCAATATATGAGGATTTACCGGCATATGAAAATGTGCGGTTTTTCTGCTCTCTATACGGCTTCAGAGGATCTGAGTTAAAAGAGCGGGTAAAACATGCCCTCTCCTTTGTGGGACTGTGGGACCGGCGTAATGATATCGCCGCAAAATTTTCCGGTGGCATGAAACGCCGGTTGAATATAGCCTGCGCTATTGCCCATACACCGGAACTTCTGATCATGGATGAGCCTACCGTGGGCATCGACCCACAATCCCGAAACCATATTCTGGAGGCTGTCAGGACGCTCCATGCCAGTGGTACAACCGTTATCTATACCTCACACTACATGGAAGAAATTGAGGCACTCTGTAATCGGATTGTGCTTATTGATCAAGGCATTGTGCTGGAAGATATGGATAAACAGGCATACAAAAATAAATATGCCGGTTTGGGGCCTGGGAGCCTTGAGGATATTTTTCTGCATCTGACCGGCACGGATTTAAGAGATATGGAGGATTGAGAAATGGGACTGTTTCGCATTCTATTTTGCTTTGGTTTAAAACGCCGGGCAAAAGATTTTTTCGTACTATTTTATAGCATTGTTTTCCCTACCGTCATGATCCTGTTACTGGGATATCTGACTTGTACATCTTATGGAAATGAATTCTCATCTTATAATTACTACACTATTACTATCGTACCCTTTTGTGCTTTAATGGGAATCAGTACGGTATCCTATGCTGCCCAGGACGAAAAGCTGCTGCATACTTCTTATCGGTATATTGCTGCTCCAATCTCTCCAAAACAGATTGTGCTGTCCAAATTTTGTTCCTGTGGGGTAGTTCTCTCTCTATGCAATACGATCACCCTGTTAATTGGGAAATTTCTGTTCCGGCTTGATTTTCAAGGGAATATTACGATGGTTATAATCCTTTTGATCTGTGAAACTACAGCGGTAACCGGAATTGGGCTGTATTTAGGATTGGCTTGTAAAAATCTGGACAGCTTGCGTAACTTTATTAATATTCCCCTTGTACTGTTCGCTTTTCTTGGCGGTGTATTTTTCCCGGTCAGCTCGTTAAATACAGTACTGTCAACACTTATAGCATTTTCTCCCTTAACCTGGATCAACCGTGGCATCATATCCTGCGTTTATGATAACCAGGTACAATTGATCTATGGAATTTCCGTGATCCTGTTTATGACTGGCATAGTTATGGTGCTGCTGACAATTCGTTTTTTCAAAAAGGAGGCATTTATCTAATGACAATACTGACAATTTTGCAAAATAATTATAAGCGTAAAATGACCAGAAAATCAAATTTTATTATCTCCCTGCTCTTACCGGTCATCGTGGTAATGCTCGGCATTGCAGCCAATACAGCTAGCAAGCCTTCATTCACAATTGGCATCCTGACCCCGGCATCAGATATAAGATCACAGCAGATCATTAACACCTTAAGGAAAACATCCGGAATAGATGTAAAAAATGCCTCTCCTGTCACATTGCATACAGATTTAATAACCGGACGTTATTTTGCGGTTATTGAATTTTCATCAGAAGACTATCATATTCATTCTATAAAAGACAAGCAAACGACAGACAGGCTCTCTTCTATCATAGATCAATATGCAGAAGGTTCCATACCTGCAGATATTGATCAGATGTTTCAAACTTCCCTTTCAATACCCCAGCGTATTTGTGCTTTTATAGCTTTATTTTTAACGATTTCTGCCACAATGAATGCCTCTTTTATTACGAAAGACCGTATGAACGGAACACTTCGTCGTATCAGACTTTCACCGTGTTCTGCCACATCCTACGTGGCGGGAAATGTAATTTTTAACTCCATTTTTACTTATTCCCAATTTTTTATAGCCGTGTCACTGGTGCATCTGATTCATCTGAACACGGGAATCAGTTATGGTAACTACCTTCTTATGGGAATCTGGATCACACTTTTTGCTACTTCCTTTGGAACCTGCATGGCATTTCTTTTTCATAAGGAAATGCAGGTAAATCTGTTTGCCGCCTGTATAACGGTCATGTTATCTCTCGTGGGAGGAACATTTATTCCTTTGGAAAAGATGCCGCCCATGCTGCAGAAAATAAGTGTAATCAGTCCGATCCGTTGGTTTATCGACAATGTAAATGGGATGGTACAAGGGAAGTCGTGGTTTCAGGGAACTCAGTCTGTGCTGATACTATCGCTGTTTATCGCAGTCTTTTTTATCACAGCTGCCAGAAAGCAATTTAAAGCACGCTCTAGTACTACAGCGAACGTTTTGTAATGTTCTATTAAATGCATTATATTTGGGTTTAGCTGATTAAATTATGCTTTGTAGATGGAGGTAGTGTACGGAAAGATGGGGGTGGGAAACTGATATGGACTCCGTCAGCTTGCCGCAGAACTGGTATTTTCTAACCTTTGCGGAGCGCTTTTTGGCGGCACGCGGGCATTCGCT
>UQCR01000148.1 GCA_900539655.1 uncultured Robinsoniella sp. | reverse complement strand
AATATTTACTTTTCAAAGTACTATGCCAGAGTTTTGCTGGCATGATCACTCAAGACTCCGAGAGATCATATGATGTTACCTGATGAATTGCACATCAATGCGTCCGTTGCTGGTTTTAGCAACAAGATGTTTTTTCTGATCAGGATAATTACAATTTGGAAGATTATTGGAACCATTCACCGTATGGCTCTGTACGGAATAATCCCGTATATCACCAATAATTGTTCCACGGACTGCCCCGTTGCTGGTTTTCATTACGATGTTATCACCGATCAGGTTCCTTCCTTCTATGCCGCCATTTCGTGTAGAAAGCAGGAGTCCAAATGTAAAAGTACATCCGTCTGCCGTAACACGGCCATTATTGGTAACCGCCTCTAACTGGTCTCCGGAAAGGTTATTCAAACCTAAAGATGCATTCGTGCTCTGGATCAGGACGGAATTACAATGGAAATTATCAACCCTGATTTTTGCGTTGCTGGTGATAAACTGGGCGTTAGCCAGATGTTTTAATCCATTTACAGAGATTGAGGCGTTAGAGGATTTTACTCTTAGATTACCTGCAAAATCTACCGGTACCTCCAGTGTCAGGATCCATGGACCCTGGAAAAGGCTGCGCCAGTTCCAGGACAGGAAATTACGCATGGAATGGCGGAAGTTAAATTCTCCGTCATGTTCTGAAAAAGTAACGTAATCGCAGTTTTCCCGTGGGTTAAATAATACGCGGATTGTTCCTGAGGTGACCGGAACAACTTCAATCCTTACATTTTCCGCCTCCACATTAATAGTGTGAATTGGAGTTGAAGATGCATAACCCGGGTTATGATCGTATTCCTGCCCGGTTTTAGTCTGACCCTGCCTTGGTCTGCCAATTTCCCGGTATTCTTCTTTAATCCGCTTTGCTATGGATTCAGTGGTTCCAAAGCCTGCAATGATATTTTCTTCATCCCGCCCCTGTTCCAATCCATCGCAGATTAGTTCCTGGTAGTACTCTCTTAACTGTTCTTTGTCTGCGTCCGGTATTTCAGATAATTGTTCCATTAATTTGCTATAAAATTCTTCCTGCTTCATAATGACCCCTCCTGGCTATTTTTTTCTATAAAAGCGTAAATTTGTTTCATTTCTTCCCATTCATTTAAAAATTCCTGAATCTTTGCAATACCGGCATCCGTAATTTTATAATATTTCCGGGTGCGTCCGTTGTATTCCTGCTTATAAGTTGTGAGACAGCCTGTTGATTCCAGCCGTTTTAATATGGGATATAAGGTTGATTCGGAAATCTCAATACATTTAGAGACCTCTCCGTTGATCAAATATCCATAAGACGGACCTTGCTTTAGGACGGACAGTACGCAGATATCCAGCAGTCCTTTTTTTCTTTGTATATCCATTTGGTACCTCCTGATACTCTGTTATGCATACTATGCAATATATACTATGCATAGTATAGTATTATGGGAATAAAATGTCAAGGGAAATTTTATGATTATTTTTTGGGGCATAAAGATTGATGAAATGAATTTTAAAATTGTCTGTTAAAGTTCCAGAAGCTTTAGAAAACACTCCTTTAATTCTTCGGAATAAAAGGAATATCGTTGATTTTTAAGCCATACAAAGGACATGGCATAATTATCAATCAGGCACCGCCAGGTATTAGCTATGGTGTTGGCACGTGCAAGGGACATATCCGGGCAGGTTTTTCTGATAAAGCCCAGCATTAAATCGGTTGCCTGGCCAGCCCATATATGCAGGAGCGGGTAGTTGTAAGAGATCGCAAGCTTCTGACTGATAGGATAAAGTTTGATGGTAATTTCGTTATGCCCATAGTCATATGCTTTCTTTAAAATATAATCTACCATTTCCTGACTGGATGGATCTTCAGGTGCGAAAGTGATCATTTGTCTGGTATGTCCGGATACATACTCATCCCATATTTCTATAAATAGCATCTCTTTTCCTTTAAAGTGTTTGTAAAAGGTTCCCAGAGAGCATCCGGCTGCTTTCACGATGTCATTGATACTGGTTTCATCAAAGCCATTTTTCAAAAAGAGATGAAGCGAGATGTCTTTTATTTCTGTATGTAATTTCTGATATTTCAATTCTTTTGCTAAACTGGCCATTTTGTCGTCCTTCTCGTTTGTAGGTCAGAGCCAGAGCTTGAATTTCCAACATTACTTTCTGTTTGCCGGTCTGTAGCGCAGCCGCGTTTTATGCAGCCGGCAGCGCTGACTATATCCGGATAGATCTCCCGTTAAGTAAGCGTGCAGATGGAGGAAACGAATGTTCAAACAAGCCCTAATATGCTCTGACGTTTATGTAAATTTCCAGTAGGTATCTCCTTGTCCAAAATGTACACTAAATGGAACAAATTGTACAAAGAGTACGTCATAAATGACATTATAGCTGATTTTAAGAATGGTGTCGAGTGAAAAAGCTGTTATATTTATAGTAAAATAATCCGGCTGCATCAGCCAGAAACCAGCCGATGGGAATAGCCCACCAGATACCTGAAAGTCCGATGGACGGAACCGGCGCCAGAACATATGCCAGAACAACCCGGGTACCCAGGGATATTACAGTGAGAACTACAGATATGCCGGGCTTTCCAATGCCCCGATACAGCCCATAAAGCAGGAAAAGGCATCCAATTCCGCAGTAACACATCCCCTCAATGCGAAGATATTGGGTTCCAATTGCTATAATTTCCGTCTCCTGAGGCTGGACAAATATAAGCATCAGTTTATCTGCAAAAATAAATACGCCAGCCGAAATAAACAGACAGAATATGACAGCAATGCCTATAGCAGACCGGATGCCCATGCGGATACGCTCTTTTTTTTGGGCGCCAAAGTTCTGAGCGATAAAGGTAGAAAAAGCGTTTCCAAAGTCCTGTACGGGCATATAGGCAAAAGAATCTATTTTTACTGCAGCGGCGAAAGCCGCCATAACATTTACGCCAAAGCTGTTTACCAGCCCCTGAATCATAAGTATTCCAAAGTTCATGATAGACTGCTGGATACAGGTAAGGGAGGAGTATTGCATGATATCCCGTGTCAGTCCGCGGTTAAACCGCATATGCTTTCTGCTGATGCGTATAATTGGAAGGTGTTTCAGGCAGTAGACCGTAATGCCGGCAGCGGAGATACCCTGTGCAATTACAGTGGCAAGCGCAGCACCCCCTACCCCCATACGGAAAGTCAGAACAAAGAGTAAGTCCAGCAGGATATTAATGATGGCGGAAGCAGCCAGGAAAACCAGTGGAATCACGGAATTGCCCATACTGCGCAGCAGTGCCGCAAAATAATTATAGAGAAATGTAAACATGATGCCGAAAAAAATGATACGCAGATAGTCTTTTGTCTCGGTAAGTATATCAGTGGGAATCTGCAGGAGGGACAATAACGGGGAAAGGAGGCATAATACCGCAACATTAATGATCAGGCTCACTGCTCCGATCAGTACAAAAGAAATAAATATGCTGGATTTTAAACGCTCAGTATCTCTGCCGCCAAAAAGCATGGAAAAAACAATCCCGCTTCCCATACATAATCCAAGAATAATAGATGTTAAAAACACCATAAGGGTAAACGAAGAGCCTACGGCTGCCAGTGGGCCTGCCCCCAGGTACTTTCCCACGATCAGAGTATCGGCTACATTGTAAAGCTGTTGAAGGAGATTACCAAGAATCATGGGCACTGCGAAGCGGAGCATGACAGAAGTAACCTTTCCAGTTGTAAGATCTTTTTGCATATTTTCCTCCTGATTCCACGTTACTTACGAAACGTAATTAAATGATTTCATTGTGTAAGTAGCGTAACATTTAAGAAAGAAGATGTCAAATCAAAAAAACTTTTTTCCCTTACAGGAGAGGCTGGTAAAAATTCTTGTGATATAACCCAGAAAATGATATGATTAAGGGTACGATAAATAAAATTTAAGCGTGCTTGAAATCCAATTTTGCTGTCTGTCAAAATGGATTTCTGACACACTTGGGAAAGAAGGGGCAGGATAAATGTTTTTAAGTGGTCTGGATGAAATTGATCAAAAAATTGCAGCATTGCTGTTACATAACGCCAGAATGTCTTATTCGGATATTGGGGAAGCAGTAGGCCTTTCCAGAGTGGCTGTGAAGTCAAGAATCCAGGCATTGGAAGAAAGGGGAGTGATAGAAGAATATACAACGGTAATCAATCCCCAGAAAATTACCGGTGCCATATCCTGTTATTTTGAAATAGAAATGAAACCTGACGAACAACCGGAGATTATTCGCATTCTGGAAGCAGATGATACAGTGACACAGATCTATCAGGTTTCAGGGAAATGCAAACTCCATGTCCATGCAGTTGCAGCCGGGCATGAAGAAATGGAACTATTTTTAAAAGAAGTGATGTACAAGCTGCCGGGTGTGACAGAGCTGAGCTGTAACGTTATTTTATCCAGGATAAAGGATATCAAGGGGCTTCGCTTATAAGGAAAACACACTGGCTTGGCCGCATGTATTACTTGTATTATTTGCAGGGAAAGTTTGAAAGGAAATTAAGAGATAGAAAGGTTGCCACGGTGTAATTCTTTCAAACTGTTTTATTATGGCAGTATTGCAGGGATGCCTGCAATATGCAGTGGGTAAAAGCATGCAGTTATTATATGAAATACCAGAAAGCTTCTGGAGCCTGTTTCGTTCTCCCAATCGGAATACATACATGGAAGCTTTACTGAAGATTAATGAAGAATATCAATATAACAGCTATTTTTTGAGCAGAGAGGTCTGCATTCAGATCCTGGGGGACTATTTTGCCCAGCAGCGTGTGATGATGCAGAAAGAAGAACTGGAAACGGAGCTGGATATACTGGAACCGCCGGCGACCAGGATTCTCAACTGGCTGCTAAAAGCCCAGTGGCTGAAAAAGCTGGATGACTATTATATGCAGGTTACAAATATTATCATACCTGATTACGCAGCTATTTTTATTGATGCGTTTGAGCGGCTATCCAACGATGAGGAAGATGACACGCAAATCTATATTCAGAATATCTATGCAATTCTCTTTTCATTTAAAAATGATCCCAGGGCAAATACCAGTCTGTTGAAAACAGCACTTGTGAATGTGAGAAAGCTGAATAAATCTCTGCAGGATATGATCCATAACATGGATAAGTTTTTTACCAGCCTTCTGGAGCAGAAAAACTATGCAGATTTATTAAAGGAGCATTTGGAAGGATATGTGGAGGAGATCATCAATAAAAAATACCATATCCTGAAGACATCCGATAACTTTTATCTGTATAAAACAGATATCAAAAGATGGATCAGGGAAATGCAGTCAGATATAGAGTGGATTCCTCTGATGAGCCAACGGGAGCAAAAAGAGATTGATGAAGGGGATATGCTGCGCATACTGGATGATATAGAGCGTGGATTTGATGATATCGAACATCGGATATCCTTTATGGACAGAGAGCATATGAAATACGTCCGGGCTACGGTAACCAGGCTTAACTATCTCCTGAACGGAGAAGCCGACAGGAGGGGACTGGTTATCCGGCTGTTAAATGAACTGGCAGAGGGGGAAGGCCAGGAAGATAAAATCAAAGAGGTTTCAGCCAGGTTAAATTTATCATCTTTTGAAATCCTTTCGGATAAATCCCTCTATAAAAAGAGGCGGCAGAAGGGAAGATTTCAGACAGAAAACCCACCTGAAGAGGTCAGAGAAGAATTAAGCCGGGAAGAGATTCTAAAGCTCAATCGCCTCCATAAGCGTTACAGCAAAAAACAAATAGAAGAATTTATGGAATCCAGAATGAAAAACGGCAGGTTAAAGGTATCGGATACCAGAATTGAAACGATGGAGGATTTTGAACAGCTGATCCTGGCATACGATTATGCCATCCGTAAGGGCAGCGGATTCTTGGTAGAGACTCAGGAAGCGGAATTAATCGAAAACGGACGGTACCGCTATCCGGATCTGACCTTCATTAAGCGGTAAAATATACAGGGTAAAATTCTGTGCTGGAAGAAAATATGTAATTGGAAGGAAGCCACAGGTAGTTCTTTCAGCATTTAAGAGTGGCAGTATAGCAGATGGTACAGCATTATATTAGGAAATTTGGGTGACGAGTTCCTGGATGGCTATACGCAATAGGTATTAGAATGATTACGTATTATGATGAATTATCACTGGAAGACAGGCAGGAAGTCACTGCAGTCATTCAGCTTTTATATAAACAGACTTTTCTGTTAGAAAGAAAATATGATAAGAGAACGGGCAGATTCCAGTTTAACAAGGATTACCGAATCTGCAATAAGCACCTGGAATTTATTCGGGAATATCTGGCAGTCAGCGGTATTGCTCTGCTGGATGACAGCCAGGGGGGTATTATATATATACAGGGAGAAAATGTCGTGGGTGAAAAGCTGCCCAGGCTGGCAACGCTTTATATTCTGATTCTGAAATTAATCTATGATGAACAGATGTCGGCAGCATCCACCAGTGTAAATGTCTATACGACCCTTGGAGATTTGAATGAACGGGTAGGCAGTTTCCATCTGCTCAAAGACAGACCATCCAATACGGAGGTACGGCGCGCGGTAGCACTTCTGAAGAAGTACCAGATTCTGGAACCCCTCGATGCCATGGATGAACTGGATCAAAACGCGCGGCTGATCATCTACCCATGTGTTAATGTCGTTCTCATGACAGATGATATCCGTGCCATGTTAGAATCCCTCAGAGCAGAACCGGCTGAGGGGATTACGGAAACCCAGGAAGTGTATGAGGCCGAGGAAGACGAGATAGAAGATACACGGGAAGCAGATGCAGCAGAAGAGGCGGATATGCAGGAAGAAATACAGGAAGCAGACGCAGTGGAAGAGGCGGATATGCAGGAAGAAATACAGGAAGCAGACGCAGTAGAAGAGGCGGACAGGCAGGAAGAAATACAGGAAGCAGATGCAGCAGAAGAACCAGAAGGAGAAGAATATGAAGGAACCAATGACGAAGACAAAGCATAAATTTGAGGCATTGTCCAGAATGTGTCTGAACAACTGGCATTATATAGACCGTAAAATCCTCTCCTTTAACCAGGAAATAAATTTTTTTACCGGACATTCCGGGAGCGGAAAGTCTACTATTATAGATGCCATGCAGATTGTGCTGTATGCGAATACAGACGGCAGGGGATTTTTCAATAAAGCAGCAGCAGATGACTCTGACCGCAGTTTGATAGAATATCTGCGGGGGATGATCAATATTGGGGATGATAATGAATTTTCCTATCTGAGAAATGAGAATTTCTCAAGCACCATTGTTCTGGAGCTGGCACGTACCGATACGTTGGAATGCCAGTGTGTAGGCGTGGCATTTGATGTGGACACCACCACAAATGAAATTGGCAGGGTATTTTTCTGGCATAACGGGCCGCTTCTGGAACATGGTTACCGGGCTGCCCGCAGATGTATGTCTGTGGCTGAAATAAAAACGGAGCTGCAACATCGTTTTGAGAAGGAAGCGTGTTTTTATACTTCCCATAATGAACGTTTCAGAAGACAGCTTTACGATATCTATCTGGGCGGGCTGGATATGGAGAAGTTCCCGCTGCTGTTCAAACGGGCAATTCCCTTTAAGATGAACATCAGGCTGGAGGACTTTGTAAAAGAATATATCTGTATGGAACAGGATATTCATATAGAAGATATGCAGGAAAGCGTCATGCAGTATGGCAGAATGCGCAAGAAAATTGAGGATACCTGCAAGGAAATAGAGGAACTGAAAGAAATCCACACATGGTACCGGAAGGTCTGCAATAAAGAGCAGGAGCGGAAAAAATACAGTTATTTCACAGAAAAAATGGATATTCTGCAGCTCAGGGAACGGGTGGCTGCCCTACAGAACAAAGTTATTCTCTATACCCAGGATATAACGGGGCAGAAAGAGCAGATCGGGGTTTTAGACCGGGAAATTGAAGAACTGGGGAAAACCGCCGATGAGATACTAAAGCATATTTCTGCAACCGGGTATGAAGAATTAAAGCAGCAACTGGTCAGCATCAATGAGCTGCTGGAGCGTATGGGAAAGAGTAAGGCACGATGGGACCAGACTGCATTAAGGCTCAAAGAGTGGGTGGAACAGGATATGACCTCTAATTCTGTCATCTGGGATATCGAAAAATTCATCAAGTACGAGATTTCGGAGGTGGAATTGCATCATCTGCAGGCATCTATCCGTGACCTGCTGACCGAGGTAACAGAACAGAAGCAGGATATGGACATGGATATCCGCACCCTGAAGTCTGAGCAGAAAAAGATACTGGAGGAATTAAAAGAACTGCACCATGGCAGAAAGTCCTATCCCAAAGAACTGCAGGATGCAAGACAGCAGCTGGCGTATCGGCTTTGTGAAAAGGCCGGAAAACCGGTTAAGGTAGACATACTGGCTGACCTGCTGGAAATTCGGGATGAAAAATGGCGAAATGCTGTTGAGGGGTATATGGGGAATCACAAGCTGGCGATTATCGTTGAACCGGCATTTGCAGGGGATGCAATGGAGATTTACAGAAGTCTGGATAAAAAGAAATATTACCAGGCAGCCGTTCTGGATACGGAAAAAATGATGCAGAAGGAATTCAGGTGTAAGAAGGGTTCCCTTGCAGAGGAAGTTACTGCAAAAGAAGGACATGTCCGGGCTTATATTAATTTTTTGCTTGGAAACGTTATGAAATGCAGCAGTGTGGAGGAACTCCGGGAATCTTCAATTGGTATTACGCCGGAATGCATTCTGTATCAGGGGTTCAAGCTGCAGCATATCAATCCGGATAATTATACCAGATGGGCTTATATCGGTGCGGACAGCCTGCGCAGGAGAATGAAGCAGTTAAATAAAAGAAGCCAGGAACTGGTAAAAGAGCTGGATCCCCGTCTGGAAACCAGAAGGTCCTATGACAGGATGCTGGAAATGGAAAGCCTGCCAAACGATGTGGCAGAATACATGGACTGGCTTTTAGACATCCGGGACTGCAGGGCGAAGGAAAAGGGTAAAAAGGATCTGGAACTGAGAATTCAGAAACTGCGGGAAAAAGATATCGCTTCTCTGGAAAAAAACAGAAATGAACTGCTAAAACTTCAAAAGGAAAAAAGGCGTTGGCGGGAAAGCATTCAGAAAGCCATGTGGAAGAAGCAGGAGGAAATAATCGATGGGAAACGCCTGCATTTGAATCTGGAAGAAGAACTGACCCAGAAAGAAAAAAATATTTTGACTGAGACAGACATGGAAGCCGAAGTGCAGGAATATCTGAAGAAAAAGACGAATCCAAACTTCGAGAAGCTGCGGGACTATTTTACCGGGCAGGTAAATACGGCACTTCGGGGAAAGGAAGAGTGCTTCCGGGAATTATGTGCCCTGCGCCACCAATACCTGCTTCATTATCCAACCAGAGGATTTGCCCATGACCGGGAAGATAACAGAGAATACGATGAATTACTGGAAAGGCTTAAATGTGATAACCTTCCTAAATTTATGGAAATAGCCGGGGAGCGGGCTCGCCTTGCAACCAGGGAATTTAAAAATGATTTTATGCTGAAAATCCGCAGCGCCATTGTAGAGGCAATGCAGCGTAAAGACGAGCTGAACCGGATTATCAGCAGACTGGACTTTGGCAAAGACAAATACCAGTTCATCTTTGCTAAAAACAAAGGACCGGATGGAAGATTTTACGATATGTTCATGGATGATTCCCTGGAAATAAATCCTTCTGACCTGTCCCTGTCTATGGAAAACCAGATGAATTTATTTACCATAGCCCATGAAAACCACTATGGGGAGTTGATCAGCGAACTGATCTCCATTTTTATCCCGCCGGAAAATGCAACCCAGGAAGAAATGGAAGAGGCTAAGCGGAATATGGACAAGTATGCCGATTACAGGACCTATCTCTCCTTTGATATGCAGCAGACGATCCAGAGTGAAAATGAGACAATTAAGATTCATCTGAGCAGGATGTTGAAGAAAAACTCCGGCGGAGAGGGACAAAATCCCCTCTATGTGGCCCTGCTGGCAAGTTTTGCCCAGGCATACCGCTTTAACCTGCCTCCGAAGATTCAGCGCAATCCCACTATTCGGCTGGTGATTCTGGATGAAGCATTTTCCAAGATGGACGGAGAAAAAGTGGCAAGCTGCATCAAGCTGATCCGGGATCTGGGTTTTCAGGTAATCATCAGCGCAACCAATGATAAAATGCAGAATTACCTGGAAAATGTGGATAAGACCTTTGTTTTTGCCAACCCAAATAAAAAGAGTATTTCCATTCAGGAATTTGAACGGATGGACTTCTCACAGCTGTCAAGTGAAGTGGAGGATGAATACATTTAAAACCATCTATTTCCAGTTTTTACTTATAATTTACATAATTAGTAAATGATATTAACATTGTCCCCCTAGAATATAACAGAAATGATAACCGGATTGCTACCATATCAATCATGGAATTGTTATCAGTTATATTTGAAAAACAGGAGGACAATATGAAAAAATTATTAGCAATGGCAACTATGGGGTTGATGCTTGTAACCTTTACAATGCCTGTTCTTGCGGCTGACCAGAAGGCGGAAGTGGATTCCCTCTCACTGGGAGTTGGCACTGACGAAACAGAGATCTATGTAAACTGGTACAGCAAGTCTGATAAAGCCGGAACCGTGCAATGGGCGAAAAAATCAGATATGTCAGGTGAAGATTTTCCAGAGGCGCATATGGAAGCAGCAGCTGTTACAGCGGCAGCGGGGAATAAAAGCGGATATTATAGCAATAAAGCGGCCATAACGGGACTGGAAGAAAATACCCAGTATGTATACCGTGTAGGAAACGATGGCAGCTGGTCGGAGCTTTATGATTACGACACCGAAAATTTTGACGGCGGATTTAGTTTTTTACTGGCTGGAGACCCTCAGATTGGGGCAGGTTCCCAGGCTTCCGATCAAAAGGGATGGGAGGATACGCTGAATAAAGCAATGAACCAGTTCCCGGAGAGCAGTTTTCTGATTTCAGCAGGAGATCAGGTAAATACAAACAACAGTGAAAGCCAGTATACTTCTTATCTGGCACCGGAAGAGCTGAAAAGCCTTCCCATCGCTACAAACGTTGGAAACCATGATACCAAAGGCAACGCATACAGCGAGCACTTTAATATTCCAAATGTAGACCAGACAACCGTTACAGCAGGAGAATTCAGCGGGGATTACTGGTATAAATATGATGACGTATTATTTATGTCCATTAATTCCAATGATAAAAGTACCGCAAAACATAAACAGTTCCTGGAAGATACGGTAGCTGCACAGGGAGCTGATGCCAAATGGAAAGTGGTAACCTTCCACCATTCCGTTTACAGTACGGCATCCCACACCCAGGATTCAGATATTATTCAGAGAAGAAATGAACTTCCTCCTGTATTTTCTGATTTGGGTATAGATGCAGTCCTTATGGGACATGACCATGTTTACACCAGAACTTATATGATGGATGGAACAAACCCGGTTAAAACAGACGAGGTAGAATCACAGGTTGTAAACCCGAATGAGGGAGAAGTACTCTACTTAACCGCAAATTCAGCCAGCGGCAGTAAATTCTACAGTATACAGAATTATGATTACCCATTTGCAGCAGTAAAAAACCAGGAGAGCGTACCCAATATCACCAATGTAAAGGTAACGGATACCTCCATGCAGTTTACCACATACCGCACAAGCGACATGAGTCTGGTGGATGATTTTACGATATATAAAGGTGTGGATGCAGATGCTGATTTTATCGCACCCGTAATTACCACTCCGGATAATGATACTGTTATCGTGGGCAAGGCTTTTGATCCGTTAGAAGGGGTAACGGCATTGGATAACAAGGACGGGGACATTACCGGTAAAATAAAAGTAGAAGGCAAAGTAGATACCAGCAAGCCAGGTCAGTATACCTTAACCTATACCGTATCCGATACAGCAGGAAATGAAGCTAAAATAATTCGTACAATAACTGTACTGGATGAAGATAAGACGGCTCCGGAGTTAAATGTGCCGGCGGCTACAGAGCTTAGAACCGGCGAAGATTTTGATCCGATGGATGGAATTACCGCAGTGGATGACAGAGATGGAGACATCACAGGGTCCGTGATGGTAGAAGGCAGTGTAGACAACATGACACCGGGAACCTATGAATTAACATACCGGGTATCCGATGCTGCAGGAAATGAAACTGTCAAAAAGAGAATCGTTACGGTAAAGGAATCTGTAATAGAAGAGACCACACTTATTACAACCCAGGATACCACGTGGAAGTATCTGGATAACAACACCGATCCGGCTGAGAATCTGGAAAGCAGGACGGCGTGGACCGCTCCAGACTTTGAAGATTCTGCATGGATCAGTGCAAAGGGCAGCTTTGGAGCTAAAAAAGGACAGATTGCAGACCTGGGTGGAGGATGCATTCCCAATACTCTTTTGACTCAGTATATAGAGGGTACAAAAGATGACATCCCAACGTATTTCTTCCGCACTACGTTTGATCTTGCAGATGCACAAAAAGTAGTAGAACTGACGGGAAGCCTGATGTATGATGATGCGGCTATTGTTTATATCAATGGACAAAAGGTGGTATCCTATTACGAACCGGAGGGTGGATTTGAAAGCAATATGTCCTATGGCGGTTCCAACAAGAGTGATCCACTGAAAGGGACTTTCCAGCTGGAAGACTTCAGTATGTTAAAAGATGGTACGAATACCATAGCAGTAGAAATACACAATGGGCGGATCGACAGCTCTGATGTATATTTTGATTTTATGGATCTGACAGTAACCACGGAAAAAGAAATTCCGGATACCATAGCACCAGTAATCAGCTTTCCGGAAAACACAGTACTTACCGTAGGGGATGCATTTGACCCTATGGCTGGTGTAAGTGCATCAGATAATGTAGATGGAGATGTAACGGCGGGTATCCAGGTTCAGGGACAGGTAGATACTTCCCGTCCGGGCACTACAGAGTTGGTATATACCGTTACTGACAAGGCAGGCAACAAAGGGGAATCCGTTCGTAAAATAACGGTTAAGGCTAAAGAACAGCCAGTGGTACCGGATAAGACAGCACCGGTATTAACCATTCCCACAAGTACGGTGATTACCGCAGGCAGTAAGTTTGATAAAATGCAGGGAGTCAGCGCAAAAGATGACAGGGATGGAGACCTTACCGGAAAAGTGATCTGCACAGGAGAGGTGGATACATCAAAACCCGGAACTTATACACTCACTTATACTGTAAGTGACAAGTCAGGCAATACCGTAACTCAGCACAGAACCGTGATTGTAAAAGCGGTACAGCAGGGAACAGATAAACCAGCGGTTGTCAAAGCTTCCAAAGTGAAATTAAGCCACAGCAAAATTACAATTCAAAAGGGTAAAAAATATACCTGGTTAAAAGCAGTTGTTTCGCCTAAGAACGCAACAGATAAAAAGCTTACCTGGAGTTCCTCAGATAAAAAAATAGCAACTGTTAATGCTAAAGGAGTGGTTAAAGCCAAAAAAGCAGGAATAGTTGAGATTAAGGTAAAGACGGCAAATGGTAAAAAGGATACTGTAAAAGTAACGGTAGTAAATAAAAAAATTAAATCCTCTAAAATTTCAATGGATAAAAAAGCCGAAATGAAAGCAGGTGGAAAATTAAGACTGAATGCCGTTGTAAAACCGGTAAATGCAGCAAACAAGAAAGTAATCTGGACAACATCTGATCCCAAAATTGCCACGGTTACCTCCAAGGGAGTGGTGACAGCGAAAAAAACCGGCAGGGTTAAAATTACCTGTACCGCGAAGGACGGAAGCGGCAAAAAAGCGGTATGTAAAATTAACATAGTGTCTAAGAAAAAGTAAATAGCCATTAAGTAAAGTTAGAAATTCAATAATATATACAAATAGGATTTGAATAAAAATTTGAAACAGAGCTGCTGTAGTTAAACCGGAGTCTAAAAGGCTGAGTCAGGCGCCTTTTTCCTGCTGTTTACTGCCACTGCTCTGTTTTTGCGGAACAGGAGATTACAGATGTTAAAAAAATATGGGATGGATAAAAAATGGCTTGCATTTTTAGCTGTATTTATACTAACAATTGCAGCAACGTTCATTTTCTATCAAAGAACGGATATGTCTTATGAGTTTGCGGACTCCAGCACCATTCGCTACGTTAAGGGAAAAGTAACTGAGGTTTTGTCTGAGGAATTGGAGAAAGCAGATGGAAATGATCCACGTATACTGGGAACCCAGAAGGTAAGGATATATATAAAAGAGGGGGAACAAAAGGGAAAAGAACTGGAATTTGACAACATTCTATCTACGACCCACAATATTTATGTAAAACCGGGACAGGCTGTTTTAATTAAGGCTGATATCCCAGAAGGGGTTTCACCTTTCTACTCTATTTTCAACTATGACAGAACCGGGGGTATTGCAGCAATTGCAGTAATTTTTATTCTTCTAATGGCACTGGTTGGCAGAAGTAAGGGAATCAAAAGCGTTATCGGGCTGCTCTATATATTTCTATTAATCATAGGATTTCTCATACCTGCGATTTACA
>UQCR01000147.1 GCA_900539655.1 uncultured Robinsoniella sp. | reverse complement strand
TCAGATTCCCCGTTTCAAAAAAGGTCCGGATAATTCCCCGCAAATATTTCCCGTAATAGCCAAGTGCAGAAAAATGCTGATTAAGGGCATCTCCATTTGAAACCAGAGATTTATTTTGGGAGAATACCCAGAAAAAGCACACGGCGGAGATTATTATAAATAAAATGCTGTATAAAGCGAAGCATGAGAGGGGATATAATTTTTCATTTTTTAATACGGCTTTTTTTATCGGAGAATGCATATTTTTAACCTTTCTGGCATCTTTTGCAGAGTAATATAATTAAGAAAATAATACCATAATTATCCATGCAAGTATATAAATTTATGAAGAGCAGACCATGTTAGTAGCATTTCTTTTTGCCTTTTCGATAGCGAACAAAGCATAAGACCCTCCATCAAAATTTAGATATAATTTGATATACATGTTTTGCGATACATAATTGTTGCTGCAATAATCAGTATTCCTGCGATTGCCCACAGCATTGGTAATATAGGGATATGTAAAACCAAATTAAGCAGGATAGGTAAAAATACAAAGAACATGCTGATTATCCCCGAAGCCATGGCGGGAATAATTTGTTTTATAACCATAATTTCACTGCTCCAATCAAAGCTTGGATATTTTTTATTTAAAGAAATTCCAAGTACTGAAATAAAAAGAGAGTAGCAAATAGGAATAACAATTAGGCTGACCGCCTGTCCCGGGCTCATTTTCAAATGGGTTAGCATGGCAAAGACTGCAAACAAATATCCGAAAAAGTGCAAGGTGAGCGTTACTGCGAGTTTACTGTGCAAAACGGTTTTTATGGAAATAGGTGTGCTTTGCAGTATCCAAATATTTTTTCCCTCCAGGGAGATTGAGGAAGCCGCCGGACAGCTTAAAGAAAGCATGGATACTACAACAATTGGTGCATAGCCTGTGAGAAAGCCATTCATATCTGGAATACCTGCATATTCTCCTAATTTTTCTGGTGACAAAATCATCAAAAAGATACTGAAAAGGCAGAGCAGTACAACTCCAAGACCAGTATTAAGCACCGCCATGTAGGAACTGAAAAACCGCCCCAGCTCTTTTTGATAAAGAGCGATAAAAGGGGAATGTTTCTTGAAAAGAGATATTCGCGTTTTATATCTTGATGTCCTGCTTGCCAAAGCATTAAAATAGCCATATTTCACGGCCATTATCCTTATAAACAGAAAGAGGACAAGGAAGGATATCACAAGGAACAGACCCATGCATAATATTCCGAAATAATTTACCCCTTGCATAAATAATTTAGATATGGGATAAAGCCCGGTAATCTGCCCAGCAAGCATTGCGCCAATGTTGCCTATATCTTTGCTGTCCCCTTGCATACTAAAAGAAGCGATATACGCAGTCAGTCCCAATGCTATGAAAGAGAATAGTACAGCAACCATGCTTCTGTTTTTAAAATGAGAGGAAACAAACACAATTAAAACGCCAATCACTGACGCTATGCACATGGGTATAAGGGGCACAAAGAAAGTGGATAGCAGAAACAGAGCAAAGCGGAGTACGTTCCCAATCCATATAATCCCCCCCGGTATCATAAATATAATGGCAATCAGCAGATTGAGCAGATACATAAATAAAAACTTACTGCGTATAATCTCGCTGTTGTTTACAGGCAGTGAGGTAAGCATATTTATATCTTTGCTTCCGAACAAAATGCCGTTGGAGCGAAGCATGGTCAAAAACAAGACCGCAAAACTAGATACGGATACAACATAGGCAGGGATTAGCTCCTGCTCACCCGCCTGTATTAATGTCCTTGCTGTTAAAATGTTGTACACACATAAAAATAGAAGGAATGTCACAGTAAGTTTTCCTAAAACGGCAGCCGTATTTTTCTTTTTATTACCTGGCTCTAGCAACTCATTGATTGGAAAAAAGTCTAGAATTTGTGCCCGTAGCAATATCCACGTTTTATTCATGCGTCCTCCACCTCCATAAAATAATCTTCTAATGACCGATTGCCTTTTACCGTTTTAGTTAATCCACTGGCAATAAGTTTGCCTCCCTTGATTACCGCTATTTTATTGCAGAGCTTTTCGGCAACATCAAGAACATGGGTGGAGAAAAAGATAGCACCGCCCTGGGCGGTTATCTCCCCCATGACTTGTTTCAGTGCAAAGGTGGCCTTAGGGTCAAGCCCAACAAAGGGTTCATCTAAAATAAGCAGCTTAGGTGAATGTATCAAAGCCGAAATAATTGCCGTTCGCTGCTTCATTCCGTGTGAATAGGAAGAAATGATATTTCCAAGATTATCAGTCATTTCAAACATATCCCCATATTTTTTTATCATATCGGTGCGCGCTGCATGGGAAACCCGGAACAGGTGGGCAATAAAATTAAGGTACTGATATCCCGTTAAATGCTCATACAGGTCAGGATTATCCGGGATATATGCCATGATGCTTTTGCAGAGAAGCGGATCTTTTTTAATAGAATGTCCGCAAATCTCAATGCTCCCGCTTTCAAAGTCGTGAATCCCCACTACTGCTTTGATGGTGGAAGTTTTTCCTGCACCATTAGCACCAATAAAACCGTAAATATCTCCTTGTGATATGGAAAGGGTGAGGTGATCCACCGCATTTTTCTTTCCATCATAGATTTTGCTAAAGTTCTTAATTTCTAACATCATGATTCCTCCTTGATTGACAAATTGTCAGTTGCGATTTTAAAAAAAGCCGATAGTATAAACTATCGGAGCGTTTCAGTAATAATACTGACAATTTGTCAGTGTAAATGCCGAAGATACCACCGGCTATTAACCGGTGGTGATTAATCGTCAAAAATAAAAAATTCTTCTATTCCTATAGTTCGTATCAGCAATTTCTTGAAAGCGGACAAATGACGATTTAACCGCTCCACATCTGTGTAAAATGCTTTTATTTCATCAGAGACAAATAGATATCCCGTCATTAAGAAAGCAGCTGTTTCTTCCGGGTATTCTACATCAAATGCATTCTCTGAAATTCCTTGCTTAATGATATGGGAAAAAAGTGGTATTATCTTGCCCAAACAATTGTGGGAAAACTGGTCAACCATATATTGGTTTTGTTCCAGGTTAACCGTGTTTTGGAGAGTTATGGTTTCTGTTGTGATATCATCGGGAGAAATTAGTGTGCTTTCAATAAACAACTTCATTTTCTCTATCGCTGTTTTATCCTGATCGTAGGCAACCTCTGACAGCCTTCTAATCTTTGGTTCTGTATAGCGCTCAATCATGCGGAAAAGGATATCTTCCTTGTTTTTAAAGTGATAGTACAATAGTCCCCGGGATATTTTCACCCGGTCTATAATGTCTTGTGTTGTGGTGTTTGTGTACCCCTTTTCAACGAACAGTGATAGAGCAGCTTGCATAATTTCAGCCTGCCTAACCTCCGGCTCTTTTACATCACGAATGATTTTCACCCCCTTTATTCGTGTAAGTATAGCACAGGACTGACAAAGTGTCAATCACTCTGCCTTTAAGATAATTTGCGATTGTATGTCCACATGGATACTGTAAAACTCACAATACTCAATACCAGGCACCAACCCAGTGCCAGCACCAAACTATTCCCCAATGGCAAATCAAGTGTCAGGGATCTCAAACTATCAATAATTGGCGTCATAGGTTGTATGGCTGCAAACCACCGGATACCCCCAGGCAGAGTGTCTACTGGGGCAAACCCCGAGCTTATAAAAGGTAAAATAAAAAGGGGAAACAATAATCCGCTGGATCCCTCTACCGACTTAGAAATTATCCCGCATAGTACGGCGATCAGAGTAACTGTAATATTTATCAGCAGAAGAAGTAATATAACCAAAATCCAATCCATAAGTCCTGCTTGTGGTCTAAAGCCGAGAATAAAAGCAGTTATGATAATGACAGCGTTTGAAATAATACCTCGTATAACACCGGCACCTGTATGACCAATTAATACAGCGGATTTAGAAATAGACATACATCGAAAACGGTCTATGATTCCCTTTGTCATGTCCACGGTAACATTCATTGCCGAGTATTGAGATGCCTGACCGATACTTTGCAAGATAATTCCCGGTACAATAAAGTCAATGTAATTAAAATCTCCTACATCGGATATACTCCCAAATACCGTACCAAATAAAAGCATTAAAGAGAATGGTATTAACGTTGCCGTCAGGAGTGTTTCGGGATTTCGCAAAGATATAATGAAGCAGCGTTTGAACATAACCCATGCATCAACAAATGTATTATTAGATTTTTTCAAGTTAGATTCTTTCATATTTAATTTTTCTCCTTTTTCTCATCAATCAGCGTTAAAAATACATCTTCTAAAGAGGGTAGGTTTTGCTCTATGCTGTTGGGATATATTCCATTTTCAGTTAAGAGTTTAATTGCTATATCGGATTCTATCCGGCTGTCAAAGTTAATCCGTACCCCTCTCTCAGGCATTATTTCCTTCAGGTACGTCGGTGTACCTTCTGCAATAATTCTTCCTTCATGCAAAATAGCAATATGATCAGCCAGGTATTCGGCCTCTTCTAAATATTGAGTTGTGAGAAACACAGTTGTCCCTTTTATTGCCAACTCTTTTACTAAGTCCCACATGGCAATGCGGTTTTGGGGGTCAAGTCCAGTTGTAGGTTCATCGAGAAAAAGCACATCAGGACTGCCCATAAGACTCATTGTTATGTCAAGCCTGCGCCGCATACCACCCGAATAGGTAGACACTTTTCTGTTAGAGGCATCCCCCAAGCCAGAAAAAGACAGCCACTCGTTTACTGTGTTCTTAAGGTTTGGCAGGCGTTTTAGCTGTCCAATAAGAGTTAGATTTTCTCTGCCTGTCAAAACTTCATCGACAGCCACAAATTGTCCTGTAAGGCTAATACATTTACGAACATTGTCGCCATCTGTTATAACATCAAATCCGTTAATAGCAGCACTGCCTCCGTCTGGTTTCAGCAGTGTGGAAAGAATTTTAACGACTGTAGTTTTTCCTGCACCATTTGAACCTAGCAGGGCAAATATACTGCCTTTGTGAATGGTCAAACTAACATCCTTTAATACCTGGTTTGACTTATAATATTTTTGTAGTCTTGATATTTCAATTATTTTATCTGACATCATTGTCCTCCTGTTAATATACATACGTATGTAGGTATAAGATTTAAATTTTACTGCCATTAATAGGCAGTAAAAAATTATGAAGTTATTCTTTTTTAAATTCAGAAATACCGATTGCTAAATAAATCTCTTTCATTTCCTCATCCATTATAGGAAATCCCAGCAATGCTGAGAGGTGTTCAAAGAATAAAATTTTATCCACATATTCCTCATAAGACACTTCAAATGCGTAAGGGCTGAGCCAGGAAGCAACAACCCATGCAAGCGTTTGGGATGTCTGTCTCGGAAAAGCCACATTCATGGAGCCGTCTTTGTTACCTTCAATCAATAATTTCTCCATATAAACAGCCATTACATTTACCTGGAAAATCATTTCGTTCTTAAAAATAACAGGATTGTTGGCTAACTTCTTCATCTGCGCCTTCATACTGTCACTGGCATCCAAATGGGAACGCAGACTGAGTTTAGCTATAAAGCGAAATTTCTCAAGAGCATTTAGACCCTCTTGCTTATCAGCGAGCAGATACGGATTATCACATTCAAAAGATTTATACATAACACTTGCAATAAGTTCTTCTCTCGATTTGAAATAATGGTAAAAGGCCCCCCGTGTAACGCCAACCTCCTTTACAACATCTTCAACATTTACATTCTCCATGCCCTTTTCAGCAAAAAGACGCATAGCAGTTTCAAGGATATTCTGCTTTGTTTTTTGATCAGGGTCATGACGTGGCATATAATCACCTCCTGTACATACGCGTGTATGTTATTCTGATTGTAGCTTTTAGGGTTACTTTTGTCAAGATAATTTTTAAATAATCACGGGTTAATATTAAAATTTTTCACACTTTGCCGATCTAAAAGTTCGGGATAGAAAGATACTTTTTTTGCTATTTTTCGTTCCCCGGACATTCGCTCCCATAGAATATTGACGGCTTCGTAACCAATCTGATAAGGGTGGACATCTATGGTGGAAAGAGGAGGCTGAGAATATTGAGTAGGATAGGAACCATCATGAGCTACGATGGATATGTCATCGGGAACACGAATACCTGACTCGTTGAGCGCTTTCAGAGCGCCCAGTGCTATAGGGTCATTTGCACAAAAAAGTGCAGTAGGCATTGTCTGTCTTTTGGATATCCATCCTTTCATCGTTGCATATCCGCGCTCTACACGGTCTTTACCGTGCTTACTTTCGTATACCCATTCAGGATGAAAGCAGTTGTGAGATACTAATATTTGCTTGAAAATTTCTTTTCTGGAGCCAAACTGTATGGTCCCAGGTGCTTCCTCTACTCCCAGATAACCAATTTGGGTATGCCCATTTTCAAATAAATGCTCCAAAGCCATAGACAGGGAATCATAATTGCTATGTGTAATATGATCTATGCGTTCCGGATAGTAAGAAATGATTCCGGTGGTTGCCATGGGGAGCGATGGAAAGTGAGAAGTAAATAGCTGAAAATCCTTCAGCGAATAATTTCCTACAATCAGAATCCCATCAGCGGTATTGTGATAACTGCTTAAGGCGTCAATGGTTATAAAGTTACATAAAATCTGGTGTTTGGTACAGGCGTCCTCAATACCTGTCCGGACAGAAAAATAGTAGGAGGAATCAATTTGATTCCGAAAAGTTTGTTTCTTATGAAGAACGGTAATGTTTGACTCGGGATTCTGAGTCAACATTTTTTTCCCCTTTGCTACGTATCCCAGTTTGTCTGCAGTCATGAATATCTTAGATTTTGTCTCGGCAGTTATGGATAAAGTCTCATCATTCCGCAAGGCTCTGGATACAGTTGCAGAGGATAGATTGAGTGTTTCCGCGATTTCTTTAATAGTTGCCATATCTTTTAAACATAGCAGTATGCTATGTATTCCTTTCTTTGAGTTACATTCATTATATAATATATATTTAGTAAATACAACTATTATTTACTAAATATATACTGACATATTTTCCTGCTACTGGTGTTAGATGATACTTTATCACAAGCAAGGAACACATAGTTCTTTACTCAGGGCGAATTAAAATTAGGTGGTATACTGATATTTTCCTTGGATAGAAGGAGTATAGCGGGCGTCTTATGGAGTTTACACAATCTTTACAATTAGTTTTACTAAAATTTACATAAATTTCAGTAAAACTAATTGACAATTTAGTAAAAGTATAGTATTGTATGAATTACAAAAGAGAAAAGGGAGGGCAAAATTACAAGAAGACATAGCGTTTACAGGGAATTTTTGGGGAATGATTTACGGATATGCAGAAATAACAGATTACATGGTACAATGGAATCAGAAAAACGGAAGGGATTTGGAAAGGATAAAAACTATGATAAAATTTAAGAAAATGGCAGCTATATTATTTGCAGCGACATTTGTTGTATCAGGATGCGGCAGCAATGCAGAGAAAGAAAATGACAGTATCAAGGAAGAAGCAATATCCAAGGAAGCAACATCCAAAGAGGCAGACAAAGAAAATGCAGATTCAGAAAGTAAACAAAATGGAGTCGATAAAACAATTGTAGTGTATTCTCCTCAAGGAGATGAATTGAGAGGAACCTGGATTAAGGATAAGGCAAAAGCAGATTTGGGTGTGGATATTCAGTTTCTGTGCGCGGGAGGAGGAGAACTTTCTGACAGATTGGTTGCAGAGAAAAATAATCCTCAGGCTGATGTGGTAATGGGATTAGCCCAGAACGCCATGTATAAGTTGAAAACCGGGGAAATATTGGATGTCTATGAACCGGCATGGGCAGAAGGGTTGCCGGAAGTATATCGGGACAAAGACGGATATTTTAACAGCTTCTGGCAAACTCCCATTGTAATTGCCTATAATCCGGACTTTCTATCAGCAGATAAGGCGCCAAAAGGGTGGGAGGATTTGAATAAACCGGAATACAATGGATTGTTTGGAATCGGAGTTACATCTTCACAGACTACAAGAACGTATTTGGTTGGAATGCTATGGAAGTATTATGATGCTGCAACCGGGGAGATATCTCAGGAAGGTTGGGATTTCTTAAGTCAGGTATATGAGAATGCAGGTACACTGCCAAGTTCTGATCCGGATATATGGAAGGCATTTAAGGATGGAGAGATGCCGATACTGCCATGGTGGTATGGAGGTGTGGTTTCAAATTGTGAGAAAAACCAGATACCTGTTGAATTTGTAAAGCCGGAAAGCGGTACTCCCGTGGTGGCAGAAGCGATTGGCCTTGTTAAGGGCGGAAAAAATCAGGATGGAGGAAAGAAATTCATTGATTGGTTTGGTTCTGCAGAAGTAATGGCAGCTTACGCTAAAGAATTTGGACAGGCACCTGCATTGCCGGAAGCTATTGAGCTATGTCCGGATGAAGTAAAACAAAATGCTACGATGTTTACAGCACAGAATATTGATTGGGAAGTAGCAGCACAAAATTTGGATCAATGGTTGGAAAAAATAGAATTGGAGATTATGCCGTAATAGGATAGAGAAAGGACAGGCGGCAAAGGAGCCGTCTGTTCAATATGGAGACCGCATATGATTGAAATTAGAGATTTAGAGATAAAATATGGAGATTTTACAGCAGTAAAAGAACTGAATATTGAGATTAAGGAAGGAGAATTTTTCACCTTTCTGGGACCATCAGGTTGTGGAAAAACTACTACTTTGCGTTGTATTTCGGGATTTGAAAAAGCATCCAGGGGGCAGATTGTTGTTTCCGGACGTGATATCTCGGGAATGCTGCCGGAAGAGAGAAATCTGGGATTTGTGTTTCAAAGCTATGCACTTTTTCCCAGTATGAATGTATATGAAAATATTGCTTTTGGATTGAAGGCTCACAAGGTGAATAAACAAGTAATACAGACGAAGGTGAAAAGTGTGGCAGAGCGTACGGGTATTACAGAACACTTGCATAAAAAGGTTTCTGATCTTTCAGGGGGGCAGCAGCAGAGGATAGCCATTGCACGTGCTTTGGTGCTGGAACCAAGGATTTTACTTATGGATGAGCCTTTATCGAACCTGGATGCGAAATTACGGATAACTATGCGGGAAGAAGTGAAAAGACTTCAAAAAGAACTGGGTATTACCACTATTTATGTTACCCATGATCAGGAAGAGGCCCTTGCTATTTCTGACAGAATTGCGGTGTTTAATCTTGGATGCCTGGAGCAGGTTGGAACACCCCGGGAGATTTATCATTCCCCGGCAAGTGAATTTGTAGCCCGCTTTGTGGGAGAAATCAATCTGCTGGAGGGAAAAATCGGTACAGCATTTAAAGAAAGATATGAGCTTGATCCTGTCTGTTCCTGTTACATCCGTCCACAGAAGCTTATATTGTGTAAAAAAAGCAGTCTGGAAGAGGAAAAAGGATTTTTCTGTTACCCGGCACGAGTAGATAGTTTTGAGTTTCAGGGAGCTTATTCAAAGGTTAATCTGCTTTTGGAGGACGGGAAACGGATTAGCAGTCTTGTGTTCGCAGATGAGGATTTGTATAAGATTGGAGAAGAAGTAAGCATATTATTCAAAAAATCAGAAGTGATTGTTTTTGGAGGGAGTGTCCATGAGCAGTAAAAAGCGAATCCAAAAAATTTTATATGGGATTTTATTTCTGATTATCGGATGGTTTATCGCAGCTTTTATTGTTCTTCCGGTGATTGGGGTATTTCGAGAGATTTTCTTTGCAGATGGCAGTTTCAGTATTGATGTAGTAAAGAAGCTGACAGCTTCAAAGCGAGTGATAAGCTCATTAAAGAATACATATTTGATGGCCGCCTGTACCGTTATAACGGTAAGTATTATCGGTATTTTTCAGATTCTGGTTACGGAATATTTTGATATCAAAAGATCAAAGATATTATCCGCGGTATTTCATACACCTTTGATTTACGGAGGTATTTCCCTCGTAACAGGATACAATTATATTTATTCTGCAAATGGTTTTGTGACAAAGCTTTTGGTGGATATTTTTCCGGGGATGGACCCAAAATGGTTCACCGGGTTTGTAGGGGTACTTTTTGTACATAGTTTTTCTATGACAACCTACCATATTTTATTTGTGAAAACTACATTTAAGAGAATCGATTACTCTACCATTGAAGCCTGCAGGAGCCTTGGCGGAAATAATATTAAAGCATTTTTTAAGGTGGCACTTCCGGTTATAAAGCCTTCTATATTTTCGGCAACTGTATTGTTGACTCTGATGTCTCTGAACTCATTTGCAGCACCTGCAGTACTTGGAGGGAAAGACTTTTACCTGATTAACAGTATGATTCTAAACCTGAATAGTATAGGAAGCAGAGATTTAGCAGCGTTGCTGGCACTGGTTCTGGCTTTTACCTGTATTGTTTTACTGCTGGTTATGAAATGGTTTGAGAAAAGAAACAATTATGTTTCAGTCTCTAAGGTACCTACTAAAATACGCAAAATGAAAATCAGAAATCCATTTTTAAATATACTGATTCATGGAGTCTCTTATCTGTTGGGAATTATATATGCACTGCCCATTGCCGGAATACTAATTTTTTCTTTTGCGGATATTCAGACCATTGTAGACCAGACGTTTCCTAAGAGCTTTACTTTAGAAAACTATATCCGTGTTTTTTCACGCAGCGTAACGCTTAAGCCGTTGATGAATAGTGTAAAGCTCAGTCTGATTGCAGTACTTATTGTAATGGTGATTTGTATTATTTCGGCACTGGCGATTCACAAAAATAAGAATAAAATGACATTGATTTTGGAATTAACATTGTTAATACCATGGATGCTTCCGGCAACCATGCTGGCAGTGGGAATGATTTCTACCTATTCACAGCCTAATATCATGGTACTGGGAACGGCTCTTTTGGGGGGATTTTGGCTATTGCCCATTGCATATGCTGTAACCAGCATTCCTCAGGCAATGCGCCTAATCAAGGCATCTCTATACAATATCAATACATCTCACGAAGAGGCAGCCAGGGCTTTGGGAGCAGGACCAATTTATACAATGCTGCGGGTTATTCTGCCGGCCATGTTACCTACGGCGGTATCTGTAGGTGCCATTACTTTTAACGGATTACTTTCTGAATATACGGTATCTGCACTTTTATACAGTGCTGACACGGTTCCATTGGGTATCGTTCTCCGTACACCAGCCACAAATCCGGATCCGTATTCGGCAGCAAGTACGCTGGTCTATATTGTGATATTGATGGTTTTCTCAGGTATTACCTTGGCAGCTACACAAAAATACAGGAATTATTAAAGAAAGAGGGATAAGATGGAACGATTTGGATTTAATATCAATTTAAAAATGACGCCCGATGATATTCGAAAAGTAGGAGAGGCTGTGTTAAGAGATGGATTTTATCAGGCTATTGAAGTTACTTATTATGAACATATGGAGCATGTAGATACCAGAGAATATAATGCTGCAGTGAAAGAGATTGCAGACAAATATCATCCGCAGGTACTGGTACATATTTCTGGTTTTAATTTAGCAGAGGAAAACAGTACTCTTCGGAAAGGTATCTTAGAAGAAATAAAGAACTGTATTGTATATACAAAATGGCTGGGGGGAAAAGAGATCATCATCCACTCCGGAGATAGAAGTGCAGGTATTCATGTTCCGGTTATACGTCCGGATGGCGCACCGGCTACTGCAAAAGACATTTATGAAAGAGCGTTTCTTCTTTCTGTAGAAATGATGCAGTGTGCATGTGATTTGGCAAATGCAGAGGGTATGATCCTTTATACGGAGAATCTCAACGGTGCGCAGCTTACGATTACCACAGAAGATTTAAAGCGTTATTTAACAGCTGTGAACAGAGAAAATATAAAATTGGTATTTGATGTGGGACATTGTTATCACATGGGAGAAGGGATTTATTCAGAAGTAACTGCGGCAGGGAATCTTCTGCAACATCTGCATATTCATGATAATCATGGTCCACGTAAAGAGGGCAGGCAAGATGAACACCTACCTATAGGTGAAGGAACGATTGACTATAATCAATTTATCAAGGCTCTGACGGAAATACAATATCATGGTCTTTATATGATGGAATTTTATTTATGTACACCAGAAAATTTGCAGAACAGCAGAAAAATTTTAATGTCTATATTAGAAAGCAGCAGGTGATTATATGAAGTTAGTTGGTGATTTACACTGCCATACGATTGCATCTGTCCATGCTTACAGCACTTTGAGAGAAAATATTACGGCAGCAAATGAGAAAGGCTTGAAGGTGCTTGCCATTACCGACCATGGTATTGGATGTGAAGATGCACCGTCGGTAAATTATTTCGAAAATTTACTTTCTTTGCCGGAACAGATTGACGGTATTCGATTGATAAAGGGTGTGGAAGCTAATATTATGGATTTTGATGGAAATCTGGATATGACCAAGGAAGTTCTGGGGAAAATGGAAGTTGTGATCGCATCATTTCATACCGCATGCCTGGTGCCCGGAACAAAAGATGAACATACGAATGCTTATATAAAAGTGGCAGAAAATCCACTGGTACATATTATTGGCCATTCCGGCTCAGCTGAGTTTCTGTATGATTATGAAAGGGTGATTCCTGTTTTTAAGAAATATGGGAAAGTGATAGAAATAAATGCACATACCTTTATCTGCAGGGAAAAATCCATTCAAAACTGCAGGCATATAGCAAATCTTTGCAAACAATATGAAGTACCGATTGCAGTGAATTCGGATGCACATTCGGAATTCGAAGTGGGAGAATGCAAAAAAGCTTTCCAGATGTTAGAAAGTATTGATTTTCCGGAGAACCTAATTATTAATACAGATTGCGGGCGGCTGAAAAAATATCTGGAATCTATTGGGTTGGGGTCTGAATAGAGATTCCCATGTGGTATGAAACACTGCTGAAGCTATTTCTTGCAATTCTGTTAAGTGGAATTATTGGATATGAGCGAGAGCATAAAAACCGGCCGGCAGGTCTGCGGACTCATGTCCTGGTATGCGTGGGAGCCGCCATTGTACAAGTTACATCCCTTGAATTCTACGGACAGGTTATGGGAAATTATTCTTCTGATCCCTTTCGCTTGGGAGCGCAGGTCATTAGCGGCATTGGATTTTTAGGAGCAGGTACTATTATTAAAGAGGGAAACAGTATCAAAGGACTTACCACTGCGGCAAGCCTCTGGGCGGTGGCATGTATTGGAATTACAGTGGGAACAGGCCTGTATAAAGAAGCTGTTTTTTCAACCTTGGCAGTATTTGGCTCCCTAAAGTTTCTTCGGATGTTGGAACGATGGCAGCTAAAGCATAAGAGAGCGGTTGCACTGGAATTAGAAATTTTAAACGGAAAGGCGACAATTTCCCAGGTGTTGCAGATCGTAACAGAGTATAATATGAATATTGTTTATATGCTGGTAAAAAATACTGATTCACATGTTTTTAAGATTGAGCTGACCTTGTCTTATAATGAAGATGTATCACTTTCAGATATTATTGAAGAGCTTGCAATGATCAGCGGGGTAAGAAATGCTGAATTTGAACGGGAAGGAAGATATTAGAAAAGATATGACAACATGACAGGTACTGAATCCAGTATCCAATACCTGTATGACTGTCTTAACCCCATTTTCTGAGATGCTCCAACTGCCTGAGATGATCCTGTGCATTTTCCTCCGGCGATTTTGTAGGGTCATCGCCATCATAATGCGCACATGGAAGTTTGGTGCATTTTCCGCAATGAACATATTTCTTTTCATTTACACAGCATTGATAAATACTGCAGACATCCTCGCCAGTGTATTCCAGCCAGAAAGCCTTCCCTTTTTCCTGGGGGCATCCTTTGCAGTTTTCCGGGTAGGAATTGCAGTCAGAGCATATCACACCGCAGCAGCTTAATATTTTTTCCATTGGCATCCTCCTGAAAATTTTATACAAATTGTAAGTACAGCATTACTTTGATTTCAGTATAATGGATTCTTTTTAAATATACCAGAGAAATTTTTTGCTTTCCGGCACCTGACTAATCCACGAAATATATCCTGATATTTCTAAATAAAAATCAGCAGCTTTACCTTGAAAAAAGATTCTTGTGGTATTATAATGTTCTGATTCGAGAAAATTTAATGCCTGTTAGAGAGTGATTTTAGGACAGGTTCCAGGAGAGTAAAAATGAACGTACAGATTAAATTAATTGACAGCAAGCAACAACACGAACTTGAAGACCTTTATTTAAAATCCTTTCCAAAGGAGGAACGGATTGATTTCAAACTTTTAACCGCAAAAGCAAAAGAGGGGAAAGGAAACTTTCTGGGACTTTTTGACGATGGTGATTTAGCGGGGCTATCCTATTATACACAGTTTCAGGAAACGGTTTACGTTTTTTATATTGCGATTGATCCAAAGTATCAGTCAAAAGGATATGGAAAATTAATCATTGAATATTTGTTTGACAATTTTCAGAATAAAAATGTGATGCTGCTTGTGGAAGAGTTAGATGAAAATGCAGAAAACAATCAATTAAGAATCAGAAGGAAGAATTTTTATCTGCGAAATAATTTTGCTGATAATAATCTGCATTTAGAAGTGATGGGAGTTCCTTTTGAGTTGCTTCACCGGAAAGGGTATACTGCTGATTTGGAGGAATTTGAAAAGATCCAGGGGTATTTTTTCGGAGATGCAGAGTAATATCTGCCTTATTAAACAGATTATTTACTGAAAAATAGGTGTTATATAATTGTTTTAGAGCTTTGCGTTTAAATGCAGAGCTCTTTTGCATTCGTTTCTGTACTCGTATTTAATATGGGATACTAGTACTACAGCGAACGTTTTATAGGGTTCTATTATATGACTTATATTTGGGTTTAGCTGAG
>UQCR01000146.1 GCA_900539655.1 uncultured Robinsoniella sp. | reverse complement strand
TCCTCAGCTAAACCCAAATATAAGTCTTTAATAGACCCCTATAAAACGTTCGCTGAAGTACTAAGGCAGTTTGAAAAAATAATGTTATTTTTGAGTTCCTGAATTACATGATACATAATGATTAAAAATATAATATAATAAAATATTTATGTTGCATAAATGATTAAAACGTGGTATGGTTAAAAGGTAAAATTCTTTAGTCCTGCAATTCTTGCAGAGATATTTCCACTATATAAAATAATTATTGAAAAGTGTTGTATAAAAATCTGTCAGGCATGGTTTTAAGTTTATGCTGTTCTATATGTGCAGTCTACAGCTCTTTTCGGATAAAAGGAGGAGCAAATGCATATTGAGACACAGCAGAATCAGAATAATGAAGTTTTACCAGAAGGAACCAGGATTTACAACAGTTACAGCGATAAAAATGAAACATTTTTAATGAGACCTACCGTAGATTTTTGTTTTAAAGAACTAATGGCGGACTCGGTTGTGCGAAAAGGATTTATTGCAGCAATTCTTGGAAAAAAAGCCGAGGATGTCAAAGATACGACTTTATTGCCAACGATTCTGCGAAAGGGTACAAAAGAAGAAAAGCTTGGTATTCTGGATGTCAGAGTACTGATGTCTGACGGGGAACAAATTGATATGGAAATGCAGGTGGGACCATACGAATTCTGGGAAGAACGTACCCTGTTTTATATGAGCAAAATGTATATAGACCAAATAACCGCAGGAGACTCCTACGGAGAGCTTGGGAAATGCATACACATAGGCATTCTGGATTTTATCATATATCGGGATACAAAAAATTTCTATTCTATTTTTCATATATGGGAAGACGGAAGGAAAGCCCTTTACAGCGATAAGTTTGAATTTCATGTACTGGAATTGCCCAAGCTTGAGAGATTTGAGCTGCAAGACAGTGAATTACTGCAATGGGCTAAATTTTTTGGAGGAAAATGTAAGGAGGATTATGAAAGCATGGCTGAAAAAAATGAATATATAAGCACGGCATATGAGCGATTAAAAAATATTAGCGCAGATGAGCAAAAAAGATATGAATATGAAGCGAGAGAAAAGGCGATACGTGATCATAACCACTTGATGTTTACGGCAAGGAAACGTGGTATTGAGGAGGGGATTGAGCAGGGTATTGAGAAAGGTAAGGAGCAAGGCCTTGAGCTGGGAATAAAAGCAAGCATACATATCTGTAAAAAATTAGGACTTACCTGTGAGGATACAATAAAATTATTGGTCTTAAATTTTGATTTATCATCTTCGGATGCTTATAGAGAGGTTATGAAATATTGGGCTGAGGTATCATCTGAACTGCCTGCGTATTATAACCAGTAGTTTATACAACTAAAGCTTTTTCTACTACTTGAAGCTGCACGAAATGAAGGTTTCATAGCCTGCCATGTGACCTTTATTAGCTACTATTTTAGGGTACTAATTTGTTCTGTGTAATTAAAAGATTACACAAAACAAATTGGTAAGTGATTGTCAAGTAATCTATAGGGTGTTTGAATATTTATTCCCGTTTTCTGCACACCCCATTCTGAAGTATATTAGCACAAAATTCAAGCCCCATAGCCCCCTTTATGCATACCATCTCGAGTAATATTAAATATAAACACATTCATCATCCGGATCCCACTGATATCCAATCTCATCCGCTATTTTAGCCGCCACATCGATATCGAGAATATCAGAAATAAATCCCAGTGTCATGTCCATTCCGGTAATGCTGCCGGAAGAAGAATAGTATTTTCCATCAGCAGCCCACTTTGCACCTTCGATCCAGTGTACCCCATTCATGGTATGCAGAGCCCAGAAAATATTTTTCTCGTATTGGGCCATTCTGCGCCTGAATGCTTTTCCTGTTTTTGCAAGCAGAGCAGATCCGGTGGATATGGTCAGGCAGTAGGAACTTTTTTCAATGGCCTTTTTCAGAATCTCAAGGGAATCAATGTCTTCCAGAAGCCGTCTGGCTCCTGGACCGCCAGGAATTAATACAGCCGTTCCAACTTCCTCCGGAACCAGGGGTTCTGTCCATACCTTAACGCCCTGCGCACTATTTACGATCTTACCGGTCAGGGATACATATTCGATATGAAAATCCTCTGGTATTTTTCCAAATAACTCAGCGGGGCCAAATGCATCCAATGTTTCAAAATCATCATATAATATAATACTTACCTTCATCCGTTTACCTCCAATTTGTATAGACTAAGTGTAACAAGCCGGTAATTTCTTTACAAGCCGTGCGGGGGGATATTATTTATAAAATATATCCCCATGGGCGGCTTGTGAGCAGCTTGTTTTTCGTTTATACTTTTTATATATAAATAAACAGGGAGCAAATATGGATAAAAATAGAGTTCAAAAGATAAATAAGACTTATGGATCACCACAGGCCACGCCATCCGGGTCGTTGCATCAGAACACAACGCCACATTTATACGAGCAAGTAATGCAGCATCAGAGCACAACGCCACATCAGCATGAGCAAGTAATGCCACATCAGAACACAACACAGCATCATCACCATACGACTCATACTCAGACGCCTCATACACATCCCCATGAAAATACAAAAGCAGTTCTGAACCGCCTTTCCCGTGCTATCGGGCATCTGAAATCCATCAAGGTTATGGTTGAAGACGGGCGTGACTGCAGTGAAGTTTTAATACAGTTATCAGCGGTAAAAGCAGCCATAAATAACACGGGAAAAGTTGTTTTGAAGGATCATCTTTCCCACTGCCTGATTGATTCCATTGAAACCGGAAATATGGAAGCCATTGAAGAATTGAATAAAGCAATTGACCAATTTGTAAAATAAGCAGCCTTAAGCACTGCTTATTTTTATTTTACAGGAATATAGATTTCCACAACATTCTCAGGGTGATCATATGCAATTATTTTACTGCGGTAAACTTCAAAATCTTCCCGTTCATCCAGCTGTCCCTTTCCGGAAAGCAGCCATGTGCCATAAATATAGGCATAAGTTTTATCCAGGTTCCCGAGGCTTCCACGGTGCGTGAATATGGCATATTTACCGGCGGCAATGGTTTTATGAATCAAAACATCCGGTAAAGAGGAAAAGCATTTGCCGGGAGAACCGATCATCACAGAGAAAACCACATCTCCCGCTTCGCTATAAACGGCCCTGTCCGTTTCACATACACTGTAGCCATCAGCCTTTATACAGGAATATTTTTCACGAAGCAGTAAGAATTGTTCCCACAGGTGGGGCAGACAGTTATCGGTAAGGGTAGTTGTACCACGAATACCGGCGAGGTTCACTTCTTCTGTTTCCACTATGATCGGATCTAATGTAATATTACCAGTAATGTGCTGAAGACTTTTTACATCCAGTTCTTTTTTTGTTCTGACTACGAGGTCCTGCCCGTTCTTACGATAAACCGCCGGGCTGCTTCCATATATAGATTTAAAAGCACGGCTGAATGCTTCAGAGGACTCAAATCCGATTTCAATTGCAATATCAATAACCCTCATGTCGGTATACAGAAGTTTCCGGGATGCATTGTAGAGTCGGCGTTTATGAATGTAGCTGCCCACCGGTTCTCCTAATGATGAGGTGAACAGGCGGGTCATGTGATAATAGGAATAGCCGGTTTCCCTGGCTACATCCTTCAGCCCGATATTTTCATATAAATGTGTTTCTATATATGTGATAGCTGCTTCTAAAGGCGATAGATTGGTCATGGCATGCTTCTTTCTTTTTTATATACTGTATTTATGAATAAGTAAATTATGAATTATAATTTAGTTAATTTGATAGAATGCTATTTTGTAAGGTCATTAATATATGTATTCCATAATTCAAAATTCAAATCAATCATATTTTTAATCTTATACTGAATTTGATTATATAAAATATCATACATTTTGCGGGTTTTAAAAACATGTAATTTTTCCAGCTTATCTGTGCTGTTATACGTATAGACAATTGTAAGCTTTCCGGAAAAAAGTATGGTGACCGGTGGAAAGTCATTTGTAATGATCTTTAATTTTTTTCTATTGTTTTGGGTTACATATTTATTAAACCTTTTCAGGTAGGTGATACGGGATTCCAGAGGGATTTTTATTTCTCCTGACAGAGGAACGATGGTTATGCCTTTTGTATAAAAGCTGGTCATTGCGTAATTAGAAACATAAAAGTCAGAGTTACCAGACAGAATTCTTTTAAATAATTTTTGCATCTGTTTATTTAAATTCAAATCAATATCTTTGGACCGGATATCGTCGTCCCGGATTAAGTAACCCATAGAAAGAAAGTTATAAATGGCATCTATACCGCAGTCAGTTAATTCGTCCACAAAAGATGGATGCTGGTTTAGATATTCAATTGCTTCCGCGTTGGTATAGCTGATTTTATTTATATTCCCACTTAAAAGTGTATTGTAAAATATATTCAGATAACTTTTATTTTGAATCAGCTGCATAAATATAGTACCGTCTATCTGTGTAGTAAAATAAACAAGAAATCTTCCTTTTAGAAGAATAAAAGGGTTGTCAATTTGTTTTTTGATTTCCCAAAGATTCATCTGTGCATATTCCTGTATCCGCGTAATATTGGAAAGAATATCAAATTGGGGTACAGTAAGCGTTTCAAACTGTGATAAATCCACCAGATAGTTTATTATGACATTTCTCATTTTTTCAGGACAAACGGATTGTATTCGTTTAAATATTTCATCGTAATACATTTCGTAGTTGAAAAAGGAACTGTAAAATATAAACTTATCGTTGTCGGGTTTATTTACTATCTCATCCGAAATCAGAATACACAAAATATTTAAGATCATTCTGTCACCCATATAATATGGACCTTTGTCATAATAGTTGATGGGAGCTTTATTCTCGGAAGCAAAATCACAATTCAGCGCATATTCAATCGCGGTACACAAAAACTGCTCAAGCTCATACCTGGAATCAAAATTATAGATGATTGGAAAAGCACTCTGTAATTTCAGATGACAGTTTCTTGCATAAATATGCTGGGAAAAATAACTAGCAGCCTGATTACAAAATTCCCATTTTTCTTTTAACAATGGCAATCTTTTACCTGTCAGAATTTTACTTAGTCCACTGGGAGTCATGTTCATATGCAGTGCAAAGTCTGTCTTTGAAGTTTTTGCGATAGTTACAAGTTCATTTAATAATATACCTACCATTTTGCGGCACCTCATATTTAATATATTTTCAACATTAAATTTCATTATAAACTCTTTTTCTATTTTTTTCTTGCTAAAAAAATAAATTTTTCGAAAATTTTTTTCTTTTTTTGTCAATTTATACAGATTAATTTATATTTAATTTCAAGCACCAAATAGATTTTGACGTTATGATGTCTCCATAAAATAGTCGTTTCCTATTATATAAAAACGAAGGAGAAAAGGTATGGAGCAGAAATTTTATAGTTGTAAACATTGCGGCAGCATTTTGGAGTTGATCCAAAATGAAGAGGGGGTTCTTGATTGCTGTAAAGATGAAATGAATGAGTTAGTACCCAATAGTACAGATGCAGCAAATGAGAAACATGTTCCAGAGATTATTGTATACGGATCACAAGTTATTGTCAATGTCGGTACTGCGCCGCATCCGATGACAGAGCAGCATTACATAGGCTGGATAAGCATACGTACTTCTAAAGGTGTATACCGCAAAGAACTGGCGCCCCTTGATGAACCCACGGCTTCATTTGCTCTTTCCGACAATGAAAGTATCCAATGTGCTTATGCATATTGTAATCTTCATGGATTGTGGAAGGCAGATGTAACAACCCAGATATAAACGCAAAGCAATGAATGGGAAAACTATCTGGTATGGGCCTGGATTGTAAAAATAAAGAGAGCTTTAAGCCTGTATAAATATTACAGCTTTAAAGCTCTTTTGATATATTGAGGATTTTACACTTAACTGAAAATAAGACAACAAAACACTGCTGTAACTGGTTATCGAAGACAAAAATATGGAAAGAGAGTGATTGCGCAATGGAGAATAGAGTGAGACGACACTATACCCGTTTGGAATGGACCGGGTGGTATCAGTTGGCAAAAGAATATTATCAGAAAAATGGAAATCTAAAAATTCCTGTAAAATACAAAACGGTAAATGGATATTTATTGGGCCGATGGATTGAAAGGCAGAGAGCTGCATATCATGAAAAAGGCGTTTACAGGATTGACTCTCACAAAATATATCTGCTGGAACAGATCGGGATGGTCTGGACAATAAGCGTGCGTACAGAATGGAATATCTGGTATGAATATTGTAAAAAATATTATATAGAAAATGGAAATATTGACATTCCAAGGAGCCTGGTATATCAGAACGTGGCAATAGGAGAATGGATCAGCTATCAGAGAAAGTGTTTTCGAAAGAATAATCTGAGTTACCAGAGACAGTTAAAATTGGAAGTATTAGGCATGGTCTGGAGAAAAAGGCAGAGAAGAGCATGGGATGAATGGTATGAAGATGCACAGAATTATTATGAAACTTATGGAAATCTTCAGATGTCCGTAGATTATGTGACTGGAGAGGGAAAACGCCTGGGAAGGTGGGTTTATACACAGCGTGAAAAAGCAAGAGAAGAAGTTGCTTTAAATTTGGATTCAGAGAAAATGGAAAAACTGAAAGAAATAGGTATGAAATATTGACTTTTTCTGTGATGTTAACTTGACAAATAGTCTAAATTGCGTTATTTTATTATCAAACAACAAAATTCAACAAAAAACAAAATGCAGGATCACTGTGTCTTTTTTCTGATTTAGGAAATGTTTTATGTGGCAAGATAATGTTAAATAATGAATGGAGAAAACTATGAATCTGATTGATACAATTAAAGATGCCGGGATCGTCGGTGCGGGCGGTGCAGGATTTCCTACACATGTGAAATTGAATACCAAAGCAGAATATTATATTGTAAATGCTGCTGAGTGTGAGCCCCTGATTGAAACAGATAAATATTTGTGCAGAACGTTCGCAGATGAATTGATTAAAGGTATCATGATCATATCCGCGCATCTGGAAGCGAAGAAGTCTGTTATAGCAATTAAAGCAAAATATAAAACGGAAATAGCGGCAATAAAAGAAGCGATTGAAAAAAACAGTGCGGATATCGAAATTTTTGAGATGCGTACATTTTACCCTGCAGGTGATGAACAGGTAATCGTTCAGCAGGTAACAGGAAGAAGTGTTCCGGAGAGAGGGCTTCCGATTGAGGTGGGTGCAGTCATTAACAACGTAGGCACCATTATCGGAATGTACAATGCTATCACTAATGGTAAGAAGAATACCAGTAAATTCCTTTCTGTTGTGGGCGAAGTCCAGGAACCAATTATGCTTCAGGTGCCAATCGGAACTCCAATCAGAGAATGTATCCAGGCAGCAAAACCTACAATTTCCGACTATGCTATTATTCTTGGCGGGCCAATGATGGGACGTGTAGTATCAGATGACGAAGCGATAGACCAGCAGTTTGTAACAAAGACTACCGGAAATATTATTGTACTGCCTAAGAAGCATTATTTAATTGAAAGAACCCATGTACCGATGGACAGAATCAAACACCAGGCTAGAAGTGCATGTATACAGTGCCGTATGTGTACAGACTTATGTCCGAGATTCCAGATTGGACATCGTATTAAACCACATCTTGTTATGAGAAACATCTGGAGAGAAGATATCATAGATTCAGACAAGGAATTTGAAGAATGTTTTGGCGATGCGGTAAATTGCTGCAACTGCGGATTATGTGAATTATTCTCATGTCCAATGGGGCTGTCTCCAAGAAGAGTCAACGGCTACATGAAAGGAAAGCTCCAGGAAAGAGGAATTACCGTAGAGAAGAACATGCATCCCGTCTCCAGACAGACTGTGGAGCTGAACAGAGTTCCTACCGACCGTTTAATAGCCAGACTGGATCTGGGCAAATACAATGGATTACATGCACATAACTGTATTGAACTTCATCCAAAAGAAGTATTCATCCCATTGTCACAGCATATAGGAAAACCGGCAGTAGCCGTAAAAAATGTAGGTGACAAAGTGTGTGAAGGTGACGTGATTGCCAGTGCTGATGCAACAGGCTTATCCACAAATATACATGCAAGCATAAATGGAACCGTATGTGATGTAACATCATCTGGCATCAGAATCAGTGAAAACTAATGGAGGATTAAGGAATGGGAAATTCAGTTGGAATGATAGAACTATCCAGTATAGCGAAAGGAATCGAAGCCTGTGATGAAATGTTAAAGGCGGCAAATGTAGAATTATTAAGAGCATCTACGATCTGCCCCGGAAAATATATGGTCATCATCGGTGGAGATACAGGAAGTGTGGATGCTTCCATGAAAGTAGGAGAAGAAGCAGCAGGACATTTCTTAGTAGATAAATTATTAATTGCCAATGTCAGTGACCAGCTTATGCCTGCCATCAGCAGTACATCACAGGTACCGACAGATGGAGCAGTAGGTGTAATAGAATTTTACTCCGTTGCATCTGCAATTGTTGCAGCAGATACAGCAGCAAAGGCAGCTGCCATCAATCTCATCGAAGTACGTACCGGATTCGCCGTAGGCGGTAAGGGATTCGTTACCATGAGCGGAGACGTAAGCGCTGTTACAGAAGCGGTGAAAGCGGCAGAAGCAGTAAGTGAGCTTATGGTTCACAGCGTTGTGATTCCAAGACCGACAGATAAGCTGTATGAGGCATTGCTGTAAATATTAATGGAATCATTATAAATAGATAGTTTTAATACAGGCATTAGAGCGTTGTATCATAGATGAGAGATCATGTATGGACAACGCTTTTTTTGTATAAAGGGATAAGAGTACGTAAAAGTAGAGATTAAATATTCTAGGGTATTGTTGCATTTTGCCATTTCAAGGTATATAATCAATCTTGTATTTGTTAAATATTGTCTAAAAATGTACAAGGAGGAAAATGAGTTATGAAGAGATTCAAACAGGGTAAACGAATTTTTAGTATCATTATGGCGGCATCCATCGCAGTTTCATCCAATATTGTAGCACTTGCAGATGATACCGTAAATAATGCTTTACCTCAAAATGAAATGATTACAGAAGATTGTGGGAATGGATTAGTTGAAACAGAAATAAAGCAGGATACCGGTAATATGAACTATCAAGTACCAGGGGTAGAGGATGAAACCCAGCAGTTGGAAAGCGAAGATTACACGGAGGAAATAAAAGAAACAGAAACACAGGAGACAGAGAAACAAAAAGCTGAACAGTCAGATACAGAGCAGGTTGCAGAAATCGTAAGTGAAGCAGGTACAAAAAAGACGGCAGAGGTAAGTGCAGACGGCAAGCAAAGTGTCACTGCAAATCTAAATTTAAGCGAGTGGCAATACGAGCAGAATGATAAAACAATCACGTTAAAAAAATATATAGGAAAATCGGAAAACCTTGTTATTCCCGGTCAGACAATTATTCAGGGTAAGGAATATGCGGTTATAATTGCTAAGTATATGGAATTGAAAGATTATCCATATTATAGTGGAGCTTTTAGTGCTAACACTGCAATAAAAACAATCAGATTTTTAGATGGAGTGAGTTTTGTAGATAACGATATGTCATATGCATTTGATGATTGCGAAAATTTAGAAGGTGTATCAGGCATACCTGATAGTGTTACGAAAATGAAAGACACATTTTGGTTCTGCTTTAAGTTGTCGAAAATAGATAAATTACCGGCAAATCTTAAAGATATGTCATTCGTATTTGATAGTTGTATAGCGTTAGAAGAATCGCCTGAGATACCAAGTGGTGTAACCAATTTAAGAGGAAGCTTTCAGGGGTGTGAAAGTTTAAAAAAAGGACCTCAACTTCCGCAAGGTATTACGGACATAAGTAATATTTACGAAGGTTGTATTAATATAACAGAAATAGGCCGAATACCGGACTCAGTAAGAACAATGCAATGGGCTTTTAAAAATTGTAAGAACCTTACTAAAATAGAAAATCTGCCGGTACAGCTAGTGGAAATGGGTGAGGCATTCAGCGGTTGTGAAAAATTAGTGCAGGTACCAGACATTCCCAGCGGTGTAACCGAGCTGGACAATACATTTAGTAAATGTTCTTCTTTAAAGGAAATGCCAAAACTTCCTGCTGGTTTGACAAGTTTGGATAATACATTTTCAGAGTGTGCAAGTCTGGTAACGAGTGGTTCTATTCCTTCGGGAGTTACTGAGATGAATGGTACATTCAATGCTTGTACATCTTTATCCAAGAGCCCAATATTACCTGTGGGCTTGAAATCTGCCGCTAATTTATTTTCAGATTGCAGCAAATTAGAAGAACCTCCTGTAATTCCGGATAGTGTCACCAATATGTATGGAATGTTTGCAGATTGCGATTCTTTAAAAAGGGCACCAAAGCTTCCTTCCAAATTAGAAAATATGGGACGTGCATTTTCCGAATGTCTGAAGATTACTAAGGCACCTGATATACCTGAGACAGTAGTGAATATGGCCTGGGCATTTGCCAGCTGCAGCAATTTGGCGGGAAGCATGACGATCTATACGCCTTTCGAAAAGGATCGCATTAACGATGATGATGAATCGTCACATGGCCCATATACAGGATGTTTTAACGGTACTGCGGCAAATAGCACGGGGTTAACCGTAAATTATGGTCCCAGGTGTAAAGACATCGATAATATCATTAAGGAAGGCGCTTACAATAATAAAAAAGTAAAAAAAGGCCAGCTGGTACTTCAGGTGAAATTTAAAGCCAATGGAGGAACCACAGAAAAATCCTATAAAAATGTTTACCATAATAAGAAATACGGTAAACTTCCCACACCAAAAAGGGCTAAATATACTTTTAGCGGTTGGTATACTAAAAAAAGCGGCGGTACAAAAATTACATCATCATCAAAGATCACCGCAAAGAAGAATATCACTCTATATGCCCATTGGAAGAAGGTAAGTGTAGGTAAAGTATCTTCGGTTTCCCTGAAGAATACGAATTCGAAGAGAATGACGGTACATACAAAAGCAGTATCAGGTGCAAAGGGGTATTTGATTACATATGCAGGGAATGCATCTTTCACCAAAGATAAAAAGTCACTCTTCACTTCCTATACCAAAAAGAATATAAAGAAGCTTCAAAAGAATAAAAGATATTTTGTGAAAGTCAGGGCATATAAATTAGATTCAACCGGTAAGAAGATTTATGGCAAGTATAGCAGTGTGAAAAAGATCAAAATTACAAAGTAAATGGATTGTCATCAGTTTCCGGCATGTCCCGCCCAGTCAGCGAAGGTTGGCTGGTGCGGGACATTTTGCGTGGTAAACACATTCTAAGATTTGTATCATATTCTGCCAATATAACGATAGAACAAAACATGGCAGTATTTCTGTAAGAAAATTATAAGGAATTCTACATTGCATTTTTATACAATCATGCTATACTAATATAGACAGAAAACCTACTTGTTCATAGAGTTTTACTGATTAATGGAACGTAAACTTATGAATACTGGTATATCCAAAGGGGGAGTCATATCAGATGGCAGCCGAAAAGAGAATGAGTCCAAAAGATGAGCAGCAGTTTCTGGACCTCGTTAAAGAAATAGCAGAACATCCAAAGTACACAAAGTTAAAAGAATATATACAGCATGGGGAAACAACAGTTTATGAGCACAGTCTGGCAGTGGCGTATTTAAGTTATTGGATTGCACTTAAATATGGCTGGCAGGTTCAAATGAAGGAACTGGTTCGCGGGGCACTACTGCATGATTATTTTTTATATGACTGGCATGAGAAGAGCGCAGATCACCGCTTTCATGGATTTACACATCCTGGGAGGGCACTGAAAAATGCGTGTGCGGAATTTGACCTGACACAGATTGAAAAAGATGTGATCAGAAAACATATGTTTCCACTTACTCCCATACCTCCAAGATACCGTGAGACGGCTATTGTGTGTATGGCGGATAAGATATGTTCCGTATATGAAACTTTCCATATGACGTTATTTGGTGAATTGTATCCGGTATCTTAAGGTGAATTTTTCCAGGCGTTCTTAAAAAATAGGCAATCAGCTTCCAGAGAGCTGTTGCCTATTTTTTATGGACTTATTTATAGTTGTTAAATCGCCGGCTTCTGTTATCATCATACGAACGGATAAACATATCCCTCTACCGGATCTGTAGGCGTAATATTTGTGACATGGATCTGTGGCTCCTTCAGAGTAATATCATTGTATTGCTTTTCTACTATGGAAAGAGTTCCTTCAACGGTTACCCAGGATTCGTTGTCTAATTCAGAGGCTTTGTCATAGATACAGCGAAGGCCGGTGGGTGATACGTCAGCAATACAGCATGTCATTGCCAGGCGGGAAACGATAAATTCATTTTCTTTTGGGATCTTAAAATTATTCATAACGTAGCCTGTCATAACAATTGTATAACCTTCATACTGTCTGCTATTAGAATCTATCTCGGCAAGCCATAATGCGAAATCATCGTTTGAGACGGTGATTTTTTTATTCTGCATATCCAGCCCTGGCAGGCCTGAAGCATTATCCGGGGCAGCAGGTGTATTCGGAATATTCTGGGAACCGGAATCCTTAAAACTCGAATCCTTAGCATTATTATCCTTAGCAGCTGAAGCGTCCGGAATTCCTTTTGATCCGGGGGCTTTTGTGCTCCAGTTATCGGAAGAAGGTCTGGCATCGATAACAGTGGGCAGACCGCTTACCAGGGTGGATTTTACTGCAACATCCGATATTTCCAGCGGTGAGTGGGGGAGTAAAAGCATTAAAACAGGGACTGCAAGAACAAAGCAGTGCATAGACCGTGTTTTATATTGTGGTTGAAATAAACGCAGTAATCCGACAATTGCCCATATTCCCATTACAAGTGCCGAAAAATAGAGATAAGGTTTCATCCTTGGTGTTACATAAGAGAGGTATTTTTCACTTCGGACCAGATAGACCAGCAAACCGGCAAAAAATCCGCAGCACAGGGATTCCAGTAACTTCTGTGGGTTGAACACTTTTACCCTTTCCTGCATCTATATCCCTCCTATCTGATAAAACAAGAATACAACAGCAAAACAAATAAAAAATGATGTGATCAGCAAACGGATAATAAACCGTTTCGAAAAACCTGAGGACAGCATTAGCAGATTTTTAATGTCCATCATGGGACCAAAGATAAGGAACCCCATAATTGCCATCATTGGAAACTGGTTGGAAAAACTGCGTGCAACTATAGCATCTGAGGAGGAACACAGGGAAAGGACAAATGCCATGGTCATCATGATTACCGTAGATACGGCATCTCCAGATTTATCCTGGGCATTTACAAACATACCGGTTCTCAAACCCTGGAAAACAGAAGCAACAAAAGAGCCTAGAATCAGATATTTTCCCACATCAAAAAATTCCGCCTGTGCATGGCGCAGATACAATTCAATCTTACTACGGGTACCGGACAGGGAACTGGCTCCCTGGTAACATCCGCAGCTGCACATAACACCATCGAATTTTGCGTTAGGAAGTTCCTGTTGTCTTGAATGAAAGACTGCAAAACTAAGTCCGATCACTACCGCTGCAAAACCACCCATGCCGATACGACCTGCAACAACAGCCAGATTTCCCCCAAATGCATAATAAGTGGATAAAATAGCAATCGGATTAATTACCGGTGCAGCCAGCATAAATGTGACAGCTGCAGGCAGAGGAACACCTTTTCTTACCAGACTTCTGAAAATGGGAATGGAAGCACAGTCACATACCGGCAGGCAAAAACCTCCGGCAACAGCAACTAGCATTCCTCCGGCAAGTGACTTTGGAAAGCGTTTTTCAATCCAGGATCTTGGAACGAAGATCTGGATTAGTGAGGATAGAAGTACACCCAGCAGCAGGAAAGGAATTGCCTGGAGTAGAATACCCAGAAATACATTGATTACGGTATTTACAGATATTGAAAGCAGATCCAGAACAGGTTTCGTTAAAAAATACACAGCGGTGAGAAAAAGCAGTGATCTAAAAAAAGAGTAGACCGGCGAAGGCTCTTTCTCCATAATCCGCCCATAGAAGTTAACCGGACAGGTATCTTTAAGTTTGTATACAGGTACACCGGGATTTATATTTCTGACCATGTGGCGCATCCTTTGGTATGAACCCGTATTTGAGCTTTGCTGTGAAATTCGCAGAATGACTGCGTCACTGTTAGCAATCTGTTCGGGCAGAGCGTCTCCGGTTCTGCCCAGGGTTTCCTCTAACTCGGTGGCATCTGCGATGTGAATCACTTTTTGTATTCTGCAGCTGCGTAGAATTGGACTCAGAAAAAAATCCTGCAGGAGAGAAAAAGGTGTTACGCCATTCCATTCAACCCATATTTCATCAGGTGCCTGTTCTTTTACGCATCGGTAAATAGCCCGTATCATCTGGTCCGGTTGTCCTTCCAGTTCCTTTTTTGAAAAGCATCGGCAGATGCAATGGTCAAAGTGACCTTGAAATCTTTCTTCGCCGGATTCAAACTGCAGCAGTAAAGTCTTAATTTTACTCCGGTCTTCTCGATTCAGAATGGCATTTAAAAAAGTGGTTTTTCCGGCATATAGAAAGCCGGTTACAACATAAACAGGAATTATCATAGCCTAATTCCCATCGAACAGGCCGGCTAATTCTTTCTGGTTTAGCCCTTGCCCGATAATACAAAGCATGCCGCCGCCGGACGAGCATTCTTTCATCTGTACACTGCCAGGTACATATTGAACATTGAGATATCCACCTGCAGTGCGGACAATTCCTTTGGCACGCAGAACGGTTCCGGAGGTCTTTTTTTCCATCTGCCATATCCGCCTCTGTAAATCGGATGTATTGAATACCCTGGCGGTATGTATCGTTACCGTATCGAAAACATCTTCTGCCAAATGGTGGCTGTCACAGGCCCAGGGAATCTGGCCCCTATCAAAAATG
>UQCR01000145.1 GCA_900539655.1 uncultured Robinsoniella sp. | reverse complement strand
TGGCTCCCATCGGATACTAAGCGGGCACTGAACCGAGAAATGCATCAGGATTTCTCGGTGAATGCCCGCGTGCCGCCAAAAAGCGCTCCGCAAAGGTTAGAAAATACCAGTTCTGCGGCAAGCTGACAGAGTCCATATCAGTTTCCCACCCCCATCTTTCCGTACACTACCTATATTACACAAAGCGTCCCTTCCTCAGCTAAACCCCCATATAATGCATTTAATAGAACCATTACAAAACGTTCCCTGTAACTCTAAGCCATCAACTTTCCAATCTCTCCGCTTACATCTTCATATCTTCGTTCCTCTGCATTCAGGTTATTTATTTCACCTGTGATTTTTTGATCCTTAAATACCAGGATGCGTCTGGCAAGGGTAATCATCTCAGGCATATCGGAAGAAATCAATATAATAGATTTTCCCTCATCCTTTGCAAGGCTCCAGATTAAATCATGGATATACTTTTTGGCTCCCACATCGACACCTACCGTAGGTTCGTCTATGATCAGCACATCACAGTCTGCTGCCAGCCATTTCCCGATACTGACCTTTTGCTGGTTTCCGCCGGAGAGGCTTCCTACCCTGGTTTCTGCTGTAGGCGTTTTGATTTTCATTTTGTCGATCATGTAACTGATTGTTTTTTCTTCTTCCTTTATATTGATCTTCTTAAACTTATTGCGGATGCGGGACCAGATTGTTATGGTTGTATTGGTCCCAACCGAAAAATCCAGAATCAAGCCTTCCTCTTTTCTGTTTTCCGATACATATCCGATGCCATACCGCTCCAGGCTGTCCTGTACGGAATTTATGGCTGGTTTTTTTCCTTTTACGTAAACTTCACCCTGATCCATTTTATCCGCACCGATCAAAAGCCGAACCAATTCTGTTCTTCCTGAGCCTACAAGCCCGTAAAAACCCAGTATCTCACCACGCTTTAACTGGAATCCAACGTGATCGAACTGACCATATGTGGTGATATTTTTTGCTTCCAGCACCACGTCTTCTTTCACATCCAGAAATCCCAGATGTTCATTTGACTCTTCCCGTCCAATCATCATTTTGACAATGTCCTGACGGGTAATTCCCACACAGCTTTTTGTCCCCACATATTTCCCGTCTCTCAGTACGGAGACTTTATCACAGAGTGCAATTACCTCTTCCAGCTTGTGGGATACAAATATGACTGCCACATTCTGTTCCTTTAAGCGCTTTACAATCTTAATCAGATTGTTGCTCTCATAGGTAGTCAATGATGATGTAGGTTCATCCAGAAGTATGTATTTTGCATTTGAGGACAAAGCTTTCGCTATTTGTATCAGCTGTTTTTGTGCAGCCGTCAGGTGTTCTATCTTCTGGGTAGGGCTGATGTCCAGACCCACAATGCGCAGATACTTTACCGCGGTCTCATTAATCCTTTTCCAGTCCACCACAAGCCCTTTTTTAAACTGGTCAATCCGGTCTAAAATAATGTTCTCAGCGACTGTAGACTCCGGAATCACCTGAATCTCCTGGCTTACCATATTGATATCATGGGCAACTGCATCCCTGAAATTCTTGATATCTGCCTTTACTCCATCCAGATACACCTCTCCCATATCAGGATGGTAAATACCTGTTATAATTTTCATGAGGGTTGATTTTCCGGCTCCATTTTCCCCCATTAGAGCGTGTATTTCGCCTTTGCGAAAACTCAGGGAAACATCATCCAGCGCCTTTACCCCCGGGAAGATTTTACTTATATTTTTTAATTCCAGCATACGAACCTCCACTAGGTGCCTCCTGGGGTAAATACTCCGGGAGGCACAATTTTCTATTTCGTCAGATAATCGGTTGTAAGTTTTCCTAAGATATCCTGGGTTACCTGATCCAGCTCTGCTTCATAGGTAGTCTGATTATCTTTCGTAACAATAACATTTCCGGCATTGATAAAATACTGGCCATCCTTTACTTTATATCCTTCTCCCATATATTTTAAAATCATACAGGAAATGTAACCGTGACCTGCTGTATTCTGAGCAATTGTTGCATCTACAATACCATTCTCAATCCCTTTCATAACACCGGAGTCCGTATCAATGGCAACCGTATAGATATGCTTGTCATCTCCCTGTTTTTCGTAATAATCAGATAAAGTCTGTGTCATACCTACACTTGTAACCAGTCCGGTACAGACAATTCCATCAATCTTTCCAACGTTTGCAGAAAGTGCACTTTCAATTTTGCTGACTGCCTCTTCCTGGGTTTTAATTCCGGCTATTTCCTGTATGATCGTAACATCCGGATACTTAGCTACTGCTTCTTCCACACCTTCTTTCCGAAGTGCAGTATTGGGATCTTCCAGTACTTCCAGTACATTTAAGATATTACCTTTTTCTCCCATCATCTTTATTACAGCTTCTGTTGCATCATATGCCGCCTGTTTTACATCGGTAGCTACTGCGAAGGAAGCTGTGGTAGGTTTTGCCGTATCGGTACCAAAATTAATGACATTAACCCCCATCTTTTTCGTAATTTCTTCATACAGGCCGTTAGCTCCGGATGCATCACAGGGATAGATGGACAGTGCATTTACTCCCTGGGCAATTAAAGCTTCCACTTTTTCATTTTCACTTGCCTGGGTCCAGTCTGGACCGATCTGGATTACGACTTCCACACCCTGGTCTTCCTGAAATTTCTCAACGCCTTTTTTTACTTCGTCGAAATAAGGATGGGGCGCAGGAGCATACCATGCAATCTTTGTTGCCGAATCGGAACCCGATTTTTCTTCTCCTGCTGGTTCTTTAGCATCCGCATCTGTCGTCTGACCTGATTTCGTCTCTTCTGTAGGTGCTTTTGGACTTCCACATGCACATAATCCCGTTACTAATATTGCACATAATAAAGTTGCCATCATTTTTTTCATATTCTTATTCTCCTTTTCTTAGGAACTTGATAGCTCCTGCTTTCTATGTAATACAACCTGATTCACTGCATCCTGAGATGCCCTTATGCCTGCTGCTTCTTTTTCAACTCCTGCTTCAGCTTCCTGCTGTTCATGATAGATTTAATGCTGTCTAAGGAAACCGCCAGCAAAAGAATTAATCCCAGATACGCCTGTTCGTAATAAATATTTGCATTTAACATAACAAGTCCGTTCTTTACCATAACAATCAGAAATCCTGCAAAGAATACTCCAATTGGATTAAATACACCGCCCTTTAACGCTGTTCCGCCAATTACTGCCACTGCAAAGGATATAACCATCCAGTCTACACCTGTAGACGGCTGTGCAGATCCGGTTCTGGATATCCATAGCAGCCCTGCGATTGCTGCAAATAATCCGGAACCCACATTTGCCAGAATAATCATTTTATTGGTATTGACACCGGACATTCTTGCCGCTTCCACATTGCCTCCAGTAGATAAAATGCGCCGTCCGGTCACCGTATATTTAAAGAAATATCCCAGTATCAGCAAAGCAATCGCTGCCATCCAGAGAAGAAACGGAATTCCAAGAAACCCTTCCCTTCCCAGGAATGTAAAGCTTTCCGGTATCTCATTATACGGATAACCCTGGGATATACCGTTGATTAAACCGGTAAATATAAAGGAAGTAGCCAGGGTAACTACAAATGAGTTTAATTTTAAAGTTGTAATAATCACTCCGTTTATGCAGCCTGCTGCTACGCCTACTGCCAGGCCGGCCAATACCGCTGCCACCGGCGGAAGCCCCAACACCTGCATACTATACCGGCCAGCGACACCGGTCATACCGCCGATATATCCAAGCGATAAATTCATACCGCCTACAATGACTACCAATGCCTGCCCAATTGCAATGAATATATAAATTGCAGCCGTTCTTCCCATATTGAATAAATTATAGGCGGTAAAAAAGCTGTCTGAAAATGCTGTAAAAATAATTCCCAGAGCCAGTACTGCCGCAATTACCGTTACCTCACTTCTTGCAAACAATTTTTTCAGCTGGCTTTTGTTGACTTTATTGCCCTTTTCCATTTCAAAATACTCCTTTCATGCCATTACATGTTCTCCATAAATATTACAAACTGTCACTTAACCTATCTGGCATCAGCCACTGCCTGATACATTGCCAGCAAATTCTCCGGCGGTACATCCGGCATAATATTGTGTTCCTGATTGAACACGAACCCACCGTCCTGATAGAAGATATCAATCATCCTCCTGGTGTAGTCATATACTTCCCCGGGAGTGGACCTGTTAAGCACAGACCGGGTATTGCATCCACCGCCCCAAAAGGTAATGTCCCTGCCAAATTCTCTTTTTAATACCTGAGGGTCCATCTGGTACGCAGTGGTCTGAACCGGATTAATCACATCATATCCCGCATCGATGAGATCTCCCATTATCGGGTAAATAGAACCACAGGAGTGTAAAAATGTCTTCATGCTGCTGTGCCTGTGGACATATTCATTTAACTTCTTATGATAAGGCTTAAAGAGGGTCTGATATTTCTCCTGAGACATAAACATTCCGGTATCCATTCCCAGGTCATCTCCAAATCTGAGAATATCCACAATGTCTCCCACCGACTCACATACCTTTTCCAGGGTGGCCAAATGGCGCTCCATCAGTTCTCCTACCAATATCTCTACATTTTCCGGGTCTGCATAAGTGTCCATGAGAAAATTATCCATTCTTCTTAAGAAGGTTCCCCATTCAAAAAGGTTACATCCGCAGGTTATCATAAGTGCCCGGTCTGTCGTTGCCCTCATTTTGAGTGTGCGCTCCCGAAGCTGTTTATAAAAATCCGGCTCTGCGGCATGATCCCAGGGGCTATGTACCAGCGCGCTCCACAGTACTTTTCCCATTTGATGGTCCAGGTCACGATAGTCATCCGGGTAATCGTCACAATATGGGAAATATGTCTGATCAAAAAACGTTGCTCCTACCGGCATTTTAGCAATGGTGGTTCCTTCCTTGTCAATTACCAGATAATCTCCGTTTTCCTGTTTCTGTGGATGGAACCATTTGGGATACTGCCCAACAGATCCATCTGCTAAAATAATGTCGTACCAGTCGCTGTCTTTTTCATTAAATGCCCTTCCAATATCAATTACATCTACTCCGAACATATCCATAATATTATCTTCCGGCTGTACAACCTGCTGTACTACATCAAAGATTCTCGTATGTCCTCCCGTCAGGTTCAAATGCCTCTTTAACTTGTTATAGGCAATTGCCGATATACCCGAGCTGGGTGTTCCCCCTAAATCCAGAGGAACATAATCCGGCTGCTTGTGTCCGATTGATGTTAATACCCGTTCTCTTGATGTCATATTAATCTCCTTTTCTCTAAACGTTTAGATTTTAATCTAAATGATAAACCTCATTCATTTCAGCCCACCATTCTCCTTCTGCAGCCGATTCCACCGGCTCCTGACATGGGTCACATAGCCCCCACCACTCCTGTGTTTTGGGATCATCTGCCATCTTCTTCATATCCGCTTCGTAGTCGTTTCCCGTATATTCATAGTAGCTGAACAAATAGCCATCCCGGTAATATATGGAATAATTGCTGATATTGCATTCTTTAATCTTAGCATTGATCTCAGGCCAAGGCTGTGCATGCAAAGCTTTATAAGTTTCTAAAAATTCTTCTTTAACCTTGATTACCTGCCCGTATCTTCTCATATGAATTTTCCTCCATTTCTAATTTTCCAAAGAATAATCCAGCACCTGTTTAATAATTACTTTTTCATAATTTTGCTTGGATTTTAACTACACTCTGGTATATCTCGTTTCAGCATTCGTCATATTGTATAATTTACAAGTGGTTTTACTTCTTTTTTCGTTTTTTTATTGTTCATCTGATATTTACATTATATATTTTTAATCATTATTTACAATAGGTTTTCTAAAATATAAATCTAAACGTTTAGATATATTGACTGTTTTATGATTTCATGATAACTTCTTATTAACCGGTACTGTAACACGTTAATTTCAGTACCAGATTCTCTTTAAGATAAGGGGGTATGCCATACATGGCAACTTTAAATGATGTTGCTAGAGATGCCGGTGTATCTATTGCAACAGTTTCCTGCTGTCTCAGCGGAAAACGCCAGGTGAAGCCGGAAACGAAGATGAAAGTTATGGATTCCATAGAAAAGCTGAAATATATACCCAACGCCTCGGCCAGAAACTTGAAATTATCTGCTACCAACCGCATTGGGGTTGTCCTCACTGATATTGACAACCACTATCATGCAGAAATATTTAAAGGAATTTCATCTTATCTGCAGAATAAAGACTATACGATCAGTGTGGCATTTTCTAATAATTCACCGGATATTGAATGCGAAAAAATCGAAGATTTTGTGAGTCAGAACGTATCAGGGCTTTTAATTATAACCTGCCAGCCGCAGAACACAGAATTTTTTCAAAACAGGATTAAGAATTTTAATATTCCGGCTGTCTTTATTGAACGGAGGCCTCATAATGTAGATGTCAGTTTTGCCGGTTTTGACAACTACCGCACTACCTGTTTTATTACTGAAAAGCTATTATCGAAAGGTTACCGAAACATTGCATTAATTACCGGAGCTTCTCACTTTTCTTCAGAAAAAGACTGTATATGCGGATACCAGACAGCCTTTCAAAATTATGGGTTGAAATTCGATGATGCTCTGGTCTGCAATACTAATATGACAAAAGAAGATGCATTTAAATCCACTATGCATCGTCTCAGCGGCAAACCGGTTGAAGCAGTCATTACCTCTTCCGAGAACATCGCTTACGGGGTTCTGGAAGCATTCCAGATCCAGGGACGCAACGTTCCCCGTGATATCCAGGTTATCACACTTGGCGAGGAAAGCTGGAACAGTTCAGCCAAACTGCCGGGGACCATTTATACTTCCAGAACAGCTTTTACTCTGGGTACGGAGGCGTCCCGCCTATTGGCAAAAAATATTGAATCTCCTATGTTTTTCGAAGAAAAATTACTGAATTTTACCGACAATATAACAGACTCCTCACTGGACTTTCCAAAACCTCCATCCTTACCCCTGCCATCTGCCGTGCCCCTGAAAAAGGCCCCGGTACTACGTGCCCTAATGGTGGACCTGGACACTTCCCATTCTACGAAACTCCTGACCAGTTCATTTACCAGGCAGTCCGGGATTTCGGTAGAATTTGATTTTGTTCCGCAAAATAACCTTTTGAATAAAATCATCGAAGATATTGACCGTTCCCGCAATTATTATGATATCTATATGTATGATGTGCCCTGGCTGGAGTATATGGTGCAAAACTCACTGGTGTCGGAAATCACCGATTTCATTGCCAATGGAAGCTTTAACCCGCTTTTACTCTTTGATGAAAACATGGACAACTGCTGTTATGAAAACCGCTACTATGGTATTCCCATTATAGGCGGATCCCAGATCATGTTTTACCGCAAGGACCTCTTTGAAAAGCGGGACCTGATTAAGGCATTTAAAAATAAATATAAGATCTCCCTGCGTCCTCCCAAGACCTGGACAGAATTTAACGGAATAGCCAATTTTTTCACACGTTCCTGTAACCCTGATTCACCCACCATTTATGGTACTTCCTTTGCCGGAAGCATGGATGAAGAACTGGCACCGGAAATTCTGATACGCCTCTGGTCTTTTGGCGGTAAATTATGGGATAAATACAACCGGGTATGCATGAATACACCCGAAAATATAAAAGCATTCCGCCATATATTAGAGACATTACACTATGTAGAGCAGTCCCCTTTTGAGACAACCATACAAAAAACTGTTTCAGACTTTTACTCCGGGAAAACCGCAATTCTTCTTACATATACGGAATACGCAGCAAAAATCAGCAACAGTATTCATGAAAATATCATAGGAAGGGTAGGATATGAACCCATTCCCGGCAAAACTCCGGTGAGCATCGGCTGGAATTTCGGACTGAATCCGTTCACTACAAAGTCAGAAGAGATATTCCAATATTTTAACTGGCTCTGCCAGCCGGATACAAGCAGCTACATGACAATTCTGGATGGACAGTCACCAGTTATTGCACCTTACCACAGCCATGAACTTATGAAATTGTATCCCTGGATGGAATTAACCGAAAAAAGTTTTGCCTATTGCCGCAAAAGAAATGGACCTTACCGAAGCAGGTCCCTGATAATCCCCCAGAACAAGATCGAATCAATTCTCTGCGGGGTGCTGAGAAATATATTAGAAAAGGGCTATACCATAGAAGACGCTCTGATCCAGGGTCAGACAAAGCTGGAAGCCCTTTTCCGTTCCTATGGGTATCCGAAGCCGCTTCACTTTATTAAATAGATATTGGGGTTTTACTTACAAATGATGTTATGTAAACGAGAATTTTGCCGGGTAAGATAGGACGTAGAAGGATCATATAGACGTAAAAATCACCAGAGCGTGTTTATAAATTGCTTCCTGACACGCTCTGGCAGTACCGACACCAAATAGTCCCCACTCCCGCCAATTACTTAACTGAGAACCCGTAATTTCTGCAATGCATCCTTTTCCAATATACATTCAGAATGTTCACACAGCAGTGCCTTTTGTCCTCTGGTGACCGATTCCACATCTGCAAATTCAGCCAGATTAATGGTACACCATGCCATCTGTTCCCCTTCGTCCTTATTGGGTTCTACAAACAGAAGGTATTCTCCTTCAAATTTGTATAGCGCATTTTCCAATGGAATCTCCGTATTGATAAGCCTTGATACCCGAATTACATCATCCAGTTGTGCAAATTCATAAAGCAGATGCAATTCTTCTTCTGATCCCAGTGTATGTTCAACCGATTCTTCATTTGACTGGTTTTCTTCTGTTTTGGGCAGCTGTTCTTTTCTTGTAATGGAAAATGTGATTCCGCTTGCCGATAACTCCTGAAGCTGACAATGAAGGAGATAACCTTCCACCTGGAACATTAAATCTTTTTCTGCTTTCCTCATTGCTTCCTGGAATAGTGTGCGTGCTTTTTGCGTCCCATATAAAAAGTCGTTGACATTGAGTTTATATTCGATAAAGTCCTCTCTATTCAGTGACCACAGAAGCCTTGAATCATTCACTTTTTCTATTTTCATGGTTATTTCCCCCCTTCCAGACCATGTAAAATTAAAATGGTATTATTATATTTGTTATACTGTAACTATAACAAATTATTATGTAAACAGCAATAGGCAGATGCAAATTTATAGAAATTTAATCTATTTGTAAAAAAATGCTGTATTTACCATTTAAATAACTGGCAAATACAGCATTTTCCATTTTAATATCCTTCCTGCCTTCTGGTTTTCCTTAGCTGGTACCTCTTCTCTCCGCCTTCCCATTCAGCCCGGGCAGCTTCCGTTTCCAGTGCCAATCCCGGTATCCGTATAGGATTACCCTCCTTGTCAATTGCCACCATAACCACATATGCACGGTTGATCACTTTTCTGGTTCCGTTAAGCTCTTCTACATAGGTATCCACTCTCACTTCCATAGAAGTCCTTCCCACATAAGTAATCTTTCCGATAAGTACAACGGTCTGGTTCAGGTATGCAGCCGATTTAAACTGTAAATTATCAATTGCCGCTGTGGTAACTTCTGTCTGTGCATGCCGTTTTGCCACAATACCGGCAATCTCATCTATCCACTGCATCAGCATCCCTCCGAATAGCCTGCCATACCCGTTAATATGTCCCGGCATCAGCAAATAGGAATTTTCTGTCCTGGATTCTTCTGCTTTCTTAACCTGTGTCTGCTCCTTAATCATTATTTCCTCCATCCTGTATATTTCAATCTTGAATCTTCCAATATTGAATCCTTCATTCTTGAATCTTTCAATCAAAACCGGCAAAAGCAGATCTTTCAATTAATCCGCCTGTCTGTTCTCTGCAGTTCATTATATTACGCGGCATGTCAGTTGTCAAAAAATTACGGTCTGTTTCCTCTTATTTTATTATTGACAACCCCATTTTTTTCATATACTATATACTTTGATAATCAAATCTTTTGAATATATAACAAAAGGAGATTCCCATGAATGATTTTGTAATCACTACTGATTCCAATTCCGACATTCCTTCGGAATACATAGAAAAATATAATTTAACCATTATTCCTCAATATTATGCTTTCGGGGACGAGGTATTTGGGGATGAGAAGCATCTATCTCCATCTGAATTTTATAAAAAGATGAGGGAAGGTGCACTCCCCACTTCCATGGCTAACAATCCCGCAGTGATACGCCAGCGCTTTGAATCCCTGTTGGAACAAGGTCTGGATATTCTGCATATTGCATTTTCCTCAAACCTGAGCGGCAGTTATAATAATGTGGCAGTTGCCGCTGGTGAACTTATGGAAGAATATCCTGGTTCAAGGATTCAGGTAATTGACTCTTTAACGGTATCTCTTGGAGAAACACTGCTTCTCCTTCGTGCGCTGGATCTAAAGGCTGATGGTAAATCCATAGATGACATAACCGCTGTTCTGGAAGAAGAAAAACTTCACGGCAATGTACAGTTTACCGTAGATGACCTGCACCATCTGCAGCGTGGAGGAAGAGTATCCAAAGTTGCTGCCGTATTCGGCAGTATGATTAATATTAAGCCTATACTGTACGTGAATCCGGAAGGAAAACTCGTGCCGCTGGCAACGGTTCGCGGACGTAAAAAATCTCTTTCAGCCTTAGTGGAAAATATGAAAGATACCCTGGAAGAAAACTATGACAAGAGCCGTCCGGTGGGAATCATCCATGGCGACTGCATACAGGATGCTGAATTTGCCGCTTCACAGATACGGGAAAAACTGGGATTTGAAAATATTATAATTAATGACGTCAGTCCCAGTATCGGTACACATGCCGGTCCGGGTGCACTTGGTCTGTGCTATTATGGAAAGGTACGCTCATAATTTTTTGTTGACTTCCCAGACCACCTATGCTATATTGAAGTCGTATGGAAAAACAGATTTAACAGGTCTTCCCATGCAAATATTTTTGACCACTTTCACTTTGGAAAGTTAAGGCCATGCGGACAGCCGGGTCAACTGCCGATTGGCAACATTTGTTGCCTTATTGATTGAGTTAAAAGCTCAAATTTTATAAGTTGGTTACTTCATAACCAGTGTGCATCCTGGCACATCAAACTTGTGAAACGGTCAATAAGAGTAGTAAAAGTAAAATATTTGCTATATAGACTCTGATCCCTATATCTGTTTTTGAATCGGAATACTTAAGATGAATCTACATACCTTTATTGGGGGGCTCATCTTTTTCATATATGCAAATTCAAATTCAGAATAATATAACGCAAGTGATGGACAGTTTGTACCGGCGCTTGCGTTATTTTTTTGCCTGTCTTACAGGGAAATCAAGGCCGGAGCGCGTTTATAAAATACCTTTTGGTGGATAAAGGAGGTACGAATATGGAAAATAAGTTAAAGCTCTACGGCTTTAATAATCTGACGAAAGCCTTGAGCTTTAATATTTATGATGTCTGTTATGCCAAGACTCCCAGAGAGCAGAAGGATTATATTGCTTATATTGATGAACAGTACAATTCAGAAAGGCTGCGGGCAATCCTGACGCATCTGGTTGATATGATCGGCGGCACGATCCTGAATATTTCCAGCCAGGATTATGAACCGCAGGGTGCTTCCGTCACAATCCTCATTGCAGAGGATCACATGGTTCCTGCCGGAGGCGATACCGTTGTGGCACATCTGGATAAAAGCCACGTGACGGTACATACCTATCCGGAATATCATCCGGATACCTGCCTCGCCACATTCCGTGTAGATATTGATGTGGCTACCTGCGGTGAGATTACACCCCTCTCCACCCTGGATTACCTGATCAGTTCCTTTGATTCAGATATTATCACGATGGACTACCGGGTACGGGGTTTCACCAGGGATGTATATGGCAACAAATTATTTATGGACCACTATATGACATCGATTCAGAATTATATAAAAGAAGAAACACTCCGGAAATATGATGCTGTTGATATTAACGTTTACGATGCCAATCTGTTCCATACCAAAATGCTGATAAAGGAAATCGATCTGCAAAATTATCTCTTTAATGCAGATGTTTATGAACTTCCACCCAGAGCCAGGCTTGAAATTATGGGAAGCCTGCGCAGGGAAATGATTGAAATTTTCAGCGGAAGAAATATATATTAGGAGGGAAGTTATGGGAAATCATTCTCAATCCCATGCCCCGATCTATGAGGCACTGGAACGTTTTAAACGAATGCGGGTCGTCCCTTTTGATGTCCCCGGACATAAAAGAGGACGTGGAAACCCTGAACTTGTGGAATTATTAGGCGAAGGTTGTGTCAGTATCGACGTGAATTCCATGAAGCCGCTGGATAATCTCTGCCACCCCATATCGGTTATTAAAGAAGCGGAAGAACTTGCTGCAGAAGCATTTGGCGCTGCAAACGCTTTCCTAATGGTAGGCGGTACGACATCCGCTGTTCAGAGCATGGTGCTCACTGCCTGCAAACGCGGGGATAAGATTATCCTTCCACGTAATGTACACCGAAGCGTCATTAATGCGCTGGTACTCTGCGGTGCAAAACCGGTATATGTCAATCCGGATATGGATCACAAGCTTGGCATTGCTCTTGGAATGAAAGTTTCACAGGTAGAACAGGCGATAGCCGAGCACCCCGATTCCGTCGCTATCTTAGTCAACAACCCAACCTACTACGGCATATGCTCCAACTTAAAAGCCATTGTGGATCTCGCCCACCGGCATAACATGCTGGCTCTGGCTGATGAAGCTCATGGGACTCATTTTTACTTCGGTGAGGATATGCCTATATCAGCCATGGCAGCCGGAGCTGATATGGCTTCCGTCAGTATGCATAAATCCGGAGGCAGCTTAACACAGAGTTCTTTTTTACTCATCGGATCAAATGTAAGCGAGGGCTATACCCGGCAGATCATCAATCTGACCCAGACCACCAGCGGGTCTTACCTGCTTCTCTCCAGCCTTGATATTTCCAGACGTAATCTGGCACTTCGCGGCAGGGAAGAATTTGCAAAGGTACGTGCTCTTGCACAATATGCCCGCAGTGAAATCAATGCAATCGGAGGCTATTACGCTTATTGCCGTGAGATTATCAATGATAACAGTATTTATGACTTTGATGTAACAAAGCTTTCTGTTCACACACTGGATATCGGACTTGCAGGAATAGAAGTTTATGATATTCTCAGGGACGAATACGATATTCAGATTGAGTTTGGCGATATCGGCAATATTCTGGCATATATTTCTATTGGAGACCGCAGGCAGGATATTGAGCGCCTTGTGAGTGCTTTAGCCGAAATAAAGCGCCGTTACCAGAAGGATAAAGCCGGCATGCTGACCCAGGAATATATAGACCCCCAGGTGGTAGTTACTCCCCAGGAAGCATTTTATGCGGAAAAAGAATCTCTTCCTATCCGTGAAACAGCCGGAAGGGTTTGCAGTGAATTTGTCATGTGCTATCCTCCGGGTATCCCGATTCTGGCTCCCGGGGAAAAAATCACCCAGGGAATTCTGGAATACATTGAATACGCAAAAATGAAAGGCTGCTCCATGACAGGTCCTGAAGATCCTGACATCGGACACCTGAATGTCTTAAAAGGAGTGTGATTATATGGAGCTATGGTTTTCTGAACAGCATACCCCTCATGTAAAGCTGTCAATCCGCGTGAACAGACAGTTATTCAGCGGGCAGAGTGATTTTCAGAGAATAGATGTATTTGAATCAAAAGAGTTCGGACGTTTTCTTACCTTAGACGGCTATATGATGCTGACGGAAAAAGATGAGTTCATCTATCACGAAATGATTACTCATGTTCCGCTTGCCGTCCATCCCTGTGTGAAAAAAGTCCTTGTGATTGGTGCCGGTGACGGAGGCGTTATCCGGGAGCTGACCCGTTATACCGGCATTGAACAAATCGATATGGTGGAAATAGATCCCCTGGTGGTAGAAGTCTGCAGAAAATATCTGCCTCAGACCTCCTGCCGTCTGGATGATCCCAGAGTCAGTATCTTCTATGAAGACGGTCTGAAATTTATCCGATCCAGAGAAAACGAATACGACTTGATTATCGTTGACTCCACTGATCCGTTTGGCCCGGGAGAAGGATTGTTCACCAAAGAATTTTATGGCAATTGCTATAAAGCCCTGAAAGAAGACGGCATAATGGTTAATCAGCACGAAAGCCCATTTTATGCTGATGATGCTACTGCGTGCCAGCGGGCGCACAAAAGGATTGTTGAGAGCTTTCCCATCAGCCGGGTCTATCAGGCTCACATACCAACCTATCCGTCCGGGCACTGGCTTTTTGGCTTTGCTTCCAAGCGGTACCATCCGGTACATGACTTGAATGCGGTTGGTTGGAATCTGCTAGGAATTAACACCCGTTACTATACACCCCGGGTGCATGCCGGAGCTTTTGCACTACCAGCTTATGTAGAGGAGTTATTAAGAGATGTTGAATAAAAATATAGAAACTTTTATCGGTTGTGACGCAGAGTATTCGGATGCAAAGATTGTTCTGTTTGGGGCTCCATTTGACTCTACCACTTCTTTCCGTCCGGGTACCCGTTTCGGAAGCAAGGCAATCAGATCCGAATCCTTTGGCCTGGAAACCTATAGCCCTTATCAGGATAAAGACCTGAGTGACATGCAGATATTTGACAGCGGTGATCTTGAACTTTGCTTCGGAGATACTGCACTTGCCCTGCAGGATATACAGGATCGTGCAGCAACAATCTTGCAGGACGGGAAACTGCCTCTGCTCATCGGCGGGGAACATCTGGTTACTTTAGGCGCTGTCCGGGCAGTTTTTGACAAGTACCCCGATCTGCATATTATTCATTTTGATGCTCATGCTGATCTCAGGGAAGATTATCTGGGTGCACAGCTTTCCCATGCCTGTGTTCTTCGCAGATGCTGGGAACTGGTTGGAGATGGGAAGATCTATCAGTTCGGCATCCGTTCCGGTGACCGGGAAGAATTTAGCTGGGGCAGCCAGGGCCACGTGAACA
>UQCR01000144.1 GCA_900539655.1 uncultured Robinsoniella sp. | reverse complement strand
GCGGGATGCGGGCAGGGCAGCAGTAAAGATGAACAGGAGACGAAAGCAACGGATGCCCGGGAGACAAAAACAGGAGCTGTCCAGGAGACAAAAGATCAGGAGAAATCCAAAGGTGAGCTTATGGGGGATAATCTGAAGTTTGATCCAAATGCCCAAATAGCAGGTGGAGAAGAAGTAAAGCTCAGTATTTGGGTTCCGGCTGCATGGGAAGAATACTATCGGAAATGGACTGAAGAATATACGAAGATACGTCCCAATGTTAGTTTTGATTTTACCATTACTTCTTTTGATGATCATTGGAAAAAGGTTCCGCTTGCTATAAAGACAGACAGTGGACCGGATTTGTTCTGGATGCATAATTCCGTAAATGAAATCATGATACCACATATGGAACCGCTGCCCGAGGACAAATTCCCTCTGGAAAAGGTAAAGAGTGATTTCAGACAGGTAGAATCCAACATTATTGATGGCAAACTGTATTACGTGGATATGGGACTTATGACAGGGGTGATTTTTTATAATAAAGATATCTGGTCTGATGCTGGACTGACTGATGGGGACATTCCTAAAAATTGGGATGATTTCAGAGAAATTGCGAAGAAGCTGACAGTAAAGGATGATAATGGAAATATCCAGGTGGCGGGTTTTAATACGAATAATGCTGAATATATCTGGGTTGATTTAATGTATCAACAAGGAAAGTGGCTGTTCGGAGATGATGAGGCAACACCTGTGTTTTCATCACCGGAAGCACTGAAGGCCGCACAATTAATGAATGATATTTATAATGTGGACGGAAGTGGAAGCGGAACGCAGCCTAAAGGGGAAGAAGCATTTGCAAACCAAAAAGCGGCAATGATTTATTGCTGGGGCTGGGCAAGCAATTATTTTAAATCCAATTTTCAGAATCTCAATTATGGGGCATTTCCACTTCCTGTGTTCGACGAGAACAATTTTGTGGCTTACGGCAGGAATAACGGAGATGTATCATTAGGGGTCAGCAAGTACTCCGATGAAAATAAAAAACAGGCAGCACTGGATTTTGTTCTTTACCAGATGTGCAATAACGAGATGATAATTGAATACGATGTATTTGACGGAATGGCACCGTCTAAATACAGCCTTACAGATCATGAGGCAATACAGGAAGAACCCGTGCTAAAAGTTGAGGCAGAGATGCTGGATAAAACTATATGGCCGGGGGCAGTACCTGATAATTATTTCAGTGATATACAAAAGTACATTGGTCAGTCCATTCTGATTAATAAGGCAAAGCCGGAAGATGCTTTAGAAGAAGCAGAAAGAATGGTAAAGGAAGGGCTTGCCGGTAAAAATTTCAAGACAGTAGAGCGAAAATCTGCATTGGCGGATAAATTGTCAACACAATAAAGAGGGAAATAGATGCAGGCAGCAAGCCCTGGCCGTTTGGCTTGCTGCCTGCGGGAATGAACGGAGGTATGGCAGGTGGGGCAGAAGAAAAGTAAATTAACAAGTCAGAGGGTAATGATATGGGGAACGCTGGGGGCGATGGGGGTATTCTACGGACTTTTCTTATTGATACCTATTATCTATGCACTGGCAGGAAGCTTTTGTGACTGGAACCCGATGATCGGACAGATGGATTTTAAAGGAATAGAGAATTATAAGACGATTTTTACATCTACGGCATTTCAAAAAGCGATGGTAAATACCCTCATTTTTACAGTTGTAGTAACTTTTTTTCGGGTAGCACTTGGTATTATTCTGGCAGTCCTGATCGATTCTATCGGGATTTTTAAATCCTTTTTCAGAACCGTTTACTTCTTACCGGTTGTAGCATCTATTGTAGCGATATCTCTGGTGTGGGTATGGATATTTGAACCAACAAGCGGTATTCTGAACCAAATACTTGGGTTTTTTGGTATACAGGGGCTTGGGTGGCTGAAGGATCAGAATCTGGCACTTCCATCGGTTATGATTGCAACAATCTGGAAAGATGTAGGATTTGCAATGGTTTTTTATCTGGCTGGTTTAAATGGAATATCCAGGTCACTGTATGAAGCAGCAGAGGTGGATGGAGCAGGACCGGTTCAGAAGTTTTTCAAAATACAGCTGCCAATGCTTTCTTCGACTACCGTCTTGGTAGCAGTGACCGGAATCATTACCTATATTCAAATGTTCGATCAGGTATTTATGATGACGGAAAAGGCAGGACCTAACAACGCCACGCTAACCGCCGTTTATATGCTTTATGAGGAAGCATTTATTGACTATCGGTTTGGAAATGCGGCAGTCATAGCGTTCGCAATATTCCTGATCACGTTGGTATTCTCTGTGATTCAAATGAAATTAGAACGCAATGATTAGGAGGAAAGCGATGAATAAGAAAATTCGTATATCAAATATAATAATTTATTTCATACTTTTTCTGGGCACCATAATCATTCTCTTTCCATTTTTCTGGATGTTTATATCATCGTTTAAAACAATGGAAGAAATCGTAGCATTTCCACCGACCTTTTTCCCTAAGGCACCTACGGTTCAGAATTATATTAATGTCTGGAAAGAAATGAATTTTGACCGTTATTTTTTAAACAGTATTTTTGTACTTGTGCTAAAAACACTGGTCATCATTTACACCAGCGTGTTAGCCGGTTATGTATTTTCAAAACTGCAGTTTAGATTTAAAAATGGAATATTTTTAATTGTTCTTGCAACTATGATGGTTCCTTACCCAGTTACAATACTGTCGCTCTATCAGGAAATGGTATGGTTTCAGTGGATTGACAGTTATAAGGCGCTGATTATAACAGGAGTCTTTAATACATTTGGTATTTTTGTAATGAAACAGTTTATAACCGGTATTCCGGATTCACTGATTGAATCAGCCAGGCTGGATGGATGCGGGGAATTCAGAATACTTCATAAAATTATAATGCCATTGATCAAACCGGCATTATCTGCACTTGCGATTTTTATCTGTCTGCAGATATGGAATGATTTCCTGTGGCCTTTCCTGGTTTTGAACAGTGATAAGAAGTATACCATTCCAGTTGGACTGGCGTTGTTTAAAGGAAGGTATTATACCGATTATGCGAAACAGCTGACAGGAGCTGCAATCACAATTGTTCCGGTTTTAGTCATATATCTGTTTCTTCAAAAACAATTTGTGGAAGGAATTACAATGGCGGGCTTGAAAGAATAAAGGAGGAACGATATGCTGTCAGATCTTGGGAAGATACAGGAAGGACGTTCATTTTCAATCTGTCCGGAAAATTTTACTGGGGAAAAAGGAGGCGCATGCAGGGCACTTACAGGTACAGGCGCACATTTTTCACGGGATTTGGGTCCGGGGTATAAGATGTCGCCTAGTATTATAGTTAAATCAGGTGAGGAATTTATTCTGGGAGAGATTTCGGGGATGGGGGAAATTACACATATATGGATGACCTGTCCGGTGGATGCATGGAGGGATCTTATTCTGGAATGTTACTGGGATGGTGAGGAGGAGCCATCGGTCTCTGTTCCTGTGGGAGATTTCTTCTGTAATGGATGGTGCGAGCCTGTGAATATTAATTCCATTCCAATTACAGTTGCTCCAAAGGGAGGATTTAATTCCTATTGGAGTATGCCGTTTTTAAAAAGAGCTAAACTTGTGATGAGAAATCTTTACTATGAGAATTGTGTGATTTATTATCAGATCGATTATACAAGAAAGAAACTGGAAGAGGAACCTGCATATTTTCATGCCCAGTTTCGGAGAAAGAATCCTACAGCAAAAGGTGAACCTTATTTAATCCTGGATCAGGTGAAAGGACGTGGGCACTATGTAGGTACTTATCTGGCATGGCAATCAAATAGCTGTGACTGGTGGGGAGAAGGGGAAGTTAAATTTTTTCTTGACGGTGATCATGAGTATCCTACAATCTGTTCTACCGGCACAGAGGATTACTTTGGAGGAGCCTATAATTTTGAACAGCCTCAGGGACAATATTGCAGTTATTCCACTCCGTTTCTTGGTTTTGCACAGATGGCACCGCCAGATGGGCTTTATACAAGCCAGCAGCGATTTGGGATGTATCGTTGGCATTTATATGACAAAATTCAATTTGAGGAAGAGATCAGGGTACAGATACAACCCCTTGGAGTTCGTTACAATCAAAAATATATGCTTTTGCAGGAGGATATTGCATCCGTGGCTGTATGGTATCAGACAGAGCCCCATGCTGCGTTTCCTGAATTGCCAGGTGAAGAGGAACGGTATGTTACCCGTAAAATAGACTGGAATAAGTAGTTAAAAAAGAATCACCATTACCCCGGAGAGGTAAAGGTGATTTTTTTATAATCCCATATTTTTTTTATATATCAACAACAATCCTTCTAACAAAAGTTCATCATCCAGAATAATGTCTTCCACACAATGCCTGACAATACTCTTAGAGAGTCCGCCGGTAGCCACTACGGTGGCTTTTTGGCCCAACTGTTTATTGATTCTGGTTATCATGCCATCGATCATGGATGCGTTACCATAGATTAAGCCGCTTTTCATACACTCAATTGTGCTTGTTCCAATTAGTTTTTTCGGTGCTTCCATGCTTATTTTGGGCAGCTGGGATGTACGGCTGGTCAGAGAGGAAGAAGAAACTTTCACTCCGGGAATAATCATGCCGCCGATATAATTCTTTTTCCCATCAACTACAGAAATTGTTGTGGCAGTTCCCATGTCAATAATAATCAGGGGCAGCGGGTATTTGTGAATGCCGGCAACGGCATTGGCAATCAGGTCACTTCCTACAGTGGCCGGGTTGTCCATTAAAATGTTCATGCCTGTTTTGACGCCGGGACCGATAATCATGGCTGAGTGACCGGTGATTTTCTCAGCGGCATCCCTTACGATATTGGTAATCGGGGGAACAACCGATGAGATAATAGAACCTGTTACCTCTTTTGGTGTCAGGGCATACATTTCCAGGACATTTTTAAAACTAATGGCATATTCTAATTCTGTTCGTGTATGGTCAGTGGAAAGACGTTCCACGAAGAGGATCTTATCATTTTTTATGCATCCGATAACAATATTTGTATTTCCTATATCAATGGCTAGAATCATAAATGGGTCTCCTTTTGTAACTTTTGTAAAATATTATCTGTATATTAAACTTACTGCTGTGCAATTCTGGATTTTAAAAGAATGCGTCCGATCAGGGCCACCAGAATAGCTGCCACGATTGCTTCCGGCACACCATTGATTCCAATGATGGAAAGGATGAATGTGTATACTGCATCAGAAGCTACTTTATTGGCTGACGCATATGCATCTTTGAAAAATACAAAGATCAGGTTCATAACCAGAAGTGTATTTGTTAATGAGCCAATCAGTCCGGCTGCCCCCAGAGATACCAGAAGCCCCGAGCTGCTTTTTTTCGTCAGCCTGTAAAGCCCGTGATAAACATAATAAGGTACTATACCAACTAAAATTCTTGGAACAAAACAGATAATAACACTTCCTATGCCGCCGTGAATATCGCCAAGAGTGTAGAATGGCGAAAAAACAAAGGACGTAACGGTTGGATTAATCGTATTATTAATAAAACTTGTCAGACCGAATACGAACCCTAAAAGGGCACCTTTTTTCGGACCTAATAAAAGACAACCGATAATGACCGGTATGTGGATAATCGTCGCTCGTGTAAAGCCCAGCGGGATATATCCCAGAAATGGTGTGAAGGCAAGGATTATAATCAGTGCTGCGAACAGTGCAACCTGTACCATGCCCAGTGTGCGAGGTTTTCTCGCAATTACTGCGTTTGTGTTATTCATTTTTTTCCTCCTTGTTATTATTCCCGGGATTGTCTGAAAAATGATTTTTAAGACATACTCTAATGGGATACAATACAATTACGGCGTTAGTATAGCACGATCAGTGACCAAAAACAAGATTTAAATTACAGGTGCATTTTATAGAAAGATATGTTAGAATATTTGCATGAGTTTTTAGGAATGCATCAGACGCCGATAAGAAAAGCATGAGCTTTTTTGATAAATATATACAGGATTTGAGAGGAAGAATAAGCAGATGTTAAAAGGAAAGACTGTAATTTTAGGAGTAACAGGCAGTATTGCTGCATATAAAATTGCCAATCTGGCAAGTATGCTGGTCAAATTGCACTGTGATGTACATGTCATTATGACCAGAAACGCGACGAATTTTATTCATCCGATTACTTTTGAGACATTGACGAATAACCGCTGTCTGGTTGACACTTTTGACCGGAATTTTCAATATAATGTGGAACACGTGGCACTGGCTAAAAAAGCGGATCTGGTTCTAGTGGCCCCGGCTACGGCAAATGTTATTGCAAAGCTGACTTACGGGCTTGCAGATGACATGCTGACAACTACCGTTTTGGCATGTACCTGTAAAAAAATAGTGGCTCCTGCCATGAATACCCGCATGTATCAGAATAAGATTGTTCAGGACAACTTAAAAAAACTGGAAATGAATGATTTTGAAGTAATTGCCCCTGCTACCGGGATGCTGGCATGCCAGGATGTGGGAGAAGGAAAGCTGCCGGATGCAGAAGTGCTTCTGGATTATGTATTAAAAGAAATTGCCCATGAAAAAGATATGGAAGGCATGAATGTCTTAGTTACAGCAGGTCCCACCCAGGAAGCGGTAGACCCTGTTCGCTATATAACCAATCATTCCACAGGGAAAATGGGGTATGCAGTTGCCAGAGCCTGTATGCTGAGAGGCGCTAAGGTAACACTGGTGACAGGGCAGACAAGCGTCAGGAAGCCTCCGTTTGTAGAAGTAGTTCAGATAGAGAGTGCTAAAGAGATGTTTGATGAGGTCTGCAGCCGCCACGAAGGGCAGCATATTATAATTAAAGCAGCTGCAGTGGCTGATTACCGGCCTCAGTATGTAAGTGAAGAAAAGGTGAAAAAGTCCGGGGATAAAATGGTTCTGGAGCTTGAACGCACCGATGATATATTGAAGTTTTTAGGGGATCATAAAAAGCAGGGGCAATTTCTCTGCGGATTTTCTATGGAGACAGAGAATATGCTGGAGAATTCCAGAGGAAAGCTGCATAAGAAGAATCTGGACATGATTATTGCAAATAACCTGAAAGAAGACGGAGCCGGATTTGGTACGGATACCAATGTGATCACAATCATAACCGACAAGAAAGAAATACCCCTTTCCATTATGCCAAAAGAAGATGCGGCAAACTGTATATTAGACGAAATCTTGGCTGAGATCAGAGGAAATCAGAACGGTTATTGTTAAGTCCGGACAGACAGAGGCATCTTCAGATACATTCAAAAACACGCTCTAGGTCAGAAATGTTCATTCAGGGAGGAATTATATAATGAAGAGCTACGAAACAGTATGGGAAATATATAATCAATGTTCCAACAATCAGATGAGGGACATCTTTGTGGATGAAATAGAAACCAGAGATCCGCAAGAATATATTCTGGATAAATTCAAGGGGAAAAATGTAACCTTTGAGAAATCAGTTTTAAAGGATGGAACTATCGTATTTGATATTATGGCATCCGGAATTAAACAGCGTTTCTCATTTACAGAAATATAAGAAAAACGGGTGGGTACATTATAGATGTATCCACTTTTGCAAATAAGAATTAAGAAACTCAGGAGGAAAACATGGAACAGTTATTTGCGTCATTGATCGAACAGCAGGTAAGTGAAGGGCTGTTAACGGATATAGAGAAGTTCCGGAAGAAATACCCGGTGGAAGATAAATTAACGAACCGTATTGTAAAGCCGCAAATACCGTTTCTTGGGAAAGAAGTATTTGAAATGGCGGCATTTGCCCTGCTTCAGGGTGAAAATATATTGCTTTCCGGTACAAAGGCTACGGGAAAGAATGTGCTGGCTGAAAACCTTGCTTATATTTTTGGCAGGCCTTCCTACAATATATCTTTTAATGTAAATACGGACAGTTCATCCTTAATTGGAACGGATACATTTAAAAACAATGAGGTTCAGCTGCGCACAGGTCCGGTCTATGAATGTGCTGTAAACGGCGGATTTGGGATCTTCGACGAAATAAACATGGCTAAAAATGATGCGGTATCCGTATTGCATGCAACTTTGGATTACCGCAGAATGATTGATATACCTGGTTATGAGAAAATTGAACTGCATGAAGCTTCCCGATTTATAGGAACCATGAATTATGGATATGCAGGAACAAAAGAATTAAATGAAGCGTTAGTTTCCAGGTTTATGGTAATTGATATGCCTCCGGTTACGGAGGGAACACTTTTGCAGATATTGAAGGAGCTTTTTCCGGAAGCGAAAGGATCGGGGCTTAGACAGCTTACCGGTGTATTTATGGATTTGCAGGAAAAGGCATTAAATAATGAGATCTCCACAAAACCGCTGGATTTGCGGGGGTTGATTGGAGCCATCAAAACCATTCAGGCGGGACTTGCACCGGAGCTTGCCATACGCATGGGAATCATCAATAAAAGTTTTGATATATTTGAGCGTGAACTAATTGAAGACATTGTAATGACCCGCATTCCGGAGGACTGGAGCAGTGCAAGTATTTTTTAATGGACAGGTAAAGGGCAAATGACAAATATAGGACAGAAGACAGAATTCGAACATAACACAGATCCTCTTGAGGATGAACTGGAGATCGAAAACCGAATAAAGAATCTGATGTGGACAGTAAGCGGCAATTACCAGCTGGATGTGAAGCTGGATGTGGCTTCTTTTCGCAAGTCTAAATATATTTCCCTCTATGATGCAGTGAAACAGGGTGCTTTTGCCCGATTTTTTGACAAAGAGCAGTTTGCGATGTATATTGTTAAGAAGGTATACTACGGCGCAGAGGAAGCCCAGCTTATGAATCTTGCGCAAATCTGTGTGGATGCGGCGTCTTATAAAAAGGTGGCTGCGGAACGTCCGGGTGTGCCAAGGATACGTAAAAAAGCCTTTGAGGCTATTTTGGATTATGATTTTGGAAAAATGACTCAGTCTTTTATCGGCAGGGTAAAGATCTGTCTGATGCGCCAGGCGCTCACCGGTAATCTCACAGCGGAAAAGAAGATTCTGGATACCGCAGATGAGGTAAGACGGTTGGAAGAAGCACAGGATACCATGGAAATAATAAAAACGGTGGATCATCTTTATAACACCGTTATAGATAAAAGCTTTGTGAAAAAGCACGGTGATCTGGAACATGTCCTTGCGGTTACGTTTGAGGACTTGAAGGAGTTTGACTGGAAAGACCTGTTAGAGGAAGACATGTATGAAGACTTACTGGAGCAGTATCTGGAACAGGTGGGCAATCAGGTCACATCCTTTGATGAAATGCAGGAAGAAGAGGCGTTGGAGCAGCAAAAGAAAAAAAGCGGGCAGCGTGTCATTCTTCTGGATGAGGAGGCAGTTGCAAAAGTCTACGGTTATATTGAACTGACATATGGACGTTCTTATCTGAATCCTCTGGAGCAAAAGCGGATCAACCACCGTTTGTGCACGGGTGCCCATGCAGACTGCAGCTTATACTATACCGATGGCGTACTGGAAAATACAGTCCGGGTGAATGCCCAGTATGTTAATGCAAAAAAACAGGCAGATAAGAATCGGCTGGTCTATCATAACAGCAAAACCCTTTCCAGGCGAAATATTGAAATTATGACCGATAACTTAAGGCGTTCTCTGATGCTTCGCAATGAAATAGATTATGTGAAATCGGATTACGGGCAGATTGTTCCGGACCGACTCTGGAGAGTGGGCAGGGCAGATGCAGGGAAGCTGTTTATGAAAGCTTGTAAGCAGAATTCTTCAGAATTTGTCGTGGATATCCTGATGGATGCCAGCGGTTCCCAGAGGGACCGGCAGGGACAGGTTGCACTTCAGGCATTTATAATCAGCGAGGCGCTGAGCAATGTAGGAATCCCACATCGGGTAATGAGCTTTTGCAGTTTTTGGGATTATACGGTAATGCAGCGTTTTCGAGAATATGACGAGAACAGAAGTGCGAACCGTAAGATATTTGAATATACCACTTCTTCCAATAACCGGGATGGGCTTGCAATCCGGGCAGCAGGAGATACACTGTATCAGCGGGAAGAAGAAAATAAAATTTTAATTGTATTAAGCGATGGCAGGCCAAATGATGTAATTGTCAACCGGCCCGGCAGCCGGAATCCAAAACCCTATCATGGCGATTACGCTGTATCCGATACCGCATTTGAGGTGCGAAAGCTTCGAAATATGGGAATATTTGTATTAGGAGTCTTCGCAGGGAAAGAGCATGACCTGGCGGCTGAAAAGAAGATTTTCGGAAAAGACTTTGCATATATCCGGGATATAAACAGCTTTTCGAATGTTGTCTGCCTTTATTTAAAGAAACTATTGGAATGGTAGAAAGGAGTGATGTTTATGAAGACTTCAAAAGTGATAAAAACGTTAATTGCAGTAGGGATTGCTGCAGTAGGTACAGGCTCGTATGTTTTTTGGAGAAGGGCAGTACCCAGGGTGGTGAATCCGCCGAGGCACGCTACGGAAGAAGCAAAGGCGGGTACACATTGGGAGACAACCCTGCCGTTTATCCGCAACAGGCTGGCGTGGCTGGATCAGCAGAAAACGGAACCTGTCAGTATTACATCTTTTGACGGGCTTAAGTTAAAAGGCGTTCTGCTTCCAGCAAAAGAAGAATCAGAAAAAGTTGTGCTGGCAGTACATGGATATACCAGTTGTGGGGATAATGAGTATGCAGCCATGTCCTATTTTTTCCATGAAAACGGATATCATGTCCTGCTAGTGGACGACAGGGCACACGGTGCGAGTGAAGGAAAATATGTGGGATACGGATGTCTGGACAGGGAAGATGTATACCGCTGGACCCGTTTTCTACATGACCGTTTCAAAGGTAATTGTTCCATTTACCTGCACGGTATTTCCATGGGGGCGGCAACCGTTTTAATGGCTGGTTCTATGAGCCTTCCGCCTTCGGTAAAAGGGATTGTGGCAGACTGTGGATTCACTTCTCCTTGGGAGGAATTTGCTTACCTTTTAAAGAATAAATATCATTGCCCGGTATATCCGGTATTGCCGGTAGTGAATCTGATTAATAAAATTGTGGCCGGATATAGTTTTAAAGACTGTGATGCCAGAAAAGAAGTAGCCAATACGTCCATTCCAGTATTTATTATCCATGGAGAGAAGGACAGATTTGTTCCGGCAAGCATGGCCAGGGAAATCTACGATGCCTGTGCATCCAGAAAACAGCTTTGGCTGGTAAAAGATGCAAAACATGCAGAAAGCTACTATGTTGCAAGAAAAGAATATGAAGAAAGGGTTCTGGATTTCCTGAAAAGTCTCGGATAGTGGAAATCAGAATTGGTAGAATGATAAAAAATACACGTAAGAAACTATCAAAAATGCAGATTATCGCACTGGGATTTTTTCTTTTGATTATGGGCGGTACCTTGCTCCTGATGCTTCCCATTTCCAGCAGAAATGGAACCGTAACGCCTTTTTTGGATTGTATGTTTACTGCAACAAGTGCCTCCTGTGTAACAGGGCTTGTAGTAGTTGATACGTATACCCACTGGAGTTTTTTTGGTCAGCTGGTGATCATTACCATGATACAGATTGGCGGACTTGGGTTTATGACATTCGGGGTGCTTCTTGCAATGGCGATGCACAGAAGAATCGGCCTTCGGGAAAGAGGGTTGATTTCTGAAAGCCTCAATGCAATGCAGCTTGGGGGAGTGGTGGGTTTTGTCAGGAAGATACTGATTGGAACCCTGATAATAGAAGGAACTGGGGCAATCCTGCTTTCCATCCGTTTTATTCCTGAATTTGGATTAATTGAAGGAGTTGGCAATGGAATTTTCCATTCCATATCCGCTTTTTGTAATGCGGGTTTCGACCTGATGGGAAAATTCGAACCCTACTCTTCCCTGACCCGTTATTCGGGGGACTGGCTGGTCAACCTGACAATTATGTCGTTGGTTATTATCGGTGGAATTGGATTTTTAGTGTGGGATGATATTATCATTCATAAATGGCATTTTAAAAAATTTCATGTACATTCCAAAATCGTATTAATTACAACAGGGATTCTGGTATTTGGTGGTGCACTTTTGTTTGCCGTATTTGAGAGAAATAACTTATCCGCCCATATGGGGGGAGGAGAGACGTTCCTCACTGCCATGTTTGATTCGGTAACAGCGAGAACGGCAGGATTTAATACTACAGATACAGCTGCACTATCCCAGAGCAGCAAGCTGCTTACAACGATATTAATGTTTATCGGAGGCAGCCCAGGCTCTACTGCGGGAGGAATCAAGACAACTACGGTTGTGGTATTTATCATGTACATGCGAGCATCCATGATGAGGACCAGAGGTATTAATATTTTTAAGCGGCGGATAGATGATGAGGCAATTAAGAAAGCAAGTGCAGTGTTATGTATTAACCTGCTTCTTTCTTTGGGAGCTGTGATGCTGATCTGTACAATTCAGCCATTACAGCTTACAGACGTCATGTTCGAAGCGATGTCCGGCATTGGCACGGTAGGGATGACAACCGGAATTACCAGGGATTTACTGCCCGTCTCAAGAATAGCAGTTATGATACTAATGTACTGCGGAAGATTAGGAAGCCTTTCTTTTGCACTTTCCTTCACAGAAAGAAAAAAGATATCTCCAATCGAACTTCCTCAGGAAAAAATACTTGTAGGATAAGGAAGGAGCTTAAAGCTTGGAATTTAAAATCAATAATAAGAAAACAATATTTATTGCGATTGCTTTTGCTATTGTGTTGTATTGGGGGCTGAATAATCATGAATTACTGATTCGGGGATTGAGTTATGTAATCGGCATCTGTTCGCCGATTATCTTAGGTGGCGCAATTGCTTTTGTACTAAACGTACCTTTACGTTTCTTTGAGAAATACATGGGGAAGGTGATTAAAGAAAAACAAAGTGCGCTGCGGTTTACCGGAATTATTCTGTCATATGCGCTGGCGATCGGAATTATCGTATTTGTAATTATGACGGTAATTCCGGAAATGGTAAATACGGTGAAGTCCCTGAATCAAGGATTCCCGCAATTTATAGACCAGTTGGACGGCTGGGTGAAAGGTCTGGCGAAAAACTATCCTGATATCACGGATTACATCTCCAAATTAGAAGTGAACTGGCCGTCAATCGTAGAACGTGTACTGGGCGTCCTGCAAAGCGGGGTTACCAATGTACTGTCCTCCACACTCGGTGTGGCAACATCTGTGATCGGCGTGCTGACAACCATTATGCTTGGAGTTATTTTTTCCATTTATATTTTGGCACAAAAAGAAAAGCTGGGAACACAATTTCGCAAAATATTATATGCTTATCTTCCTCCGGGAAGGGCAGACCGGATTACAGAGATCGGGCATCTGACAAGCAAAACATTTACCGGGTTTATTTCCGGACAGTGTATGGAAGCCCTGCTGTTTGGAATCCTTTGCTATATCGGAATGTTAATCTTTAATTTCCCTTATGCCATCAGTATTTCCGTACTGATCGGATTTACAACCTTAATTCCGGTGCTGGGTGCATTTATCGGTACAGGGCTTGGCGCTTTGCTGATTCTGGTAACCAACCCAATAAAAGCCCTATGGTTTGTAGTGTTTATTATTGTACTTCAACAGATCGATGAGCATTTCATGTATCCGAGAGTCGTAGGTACTTCTGTGGGCCTTCCAAGTCTGTGGGTTATGATAGCAGTAACATTGGGCGGAAGCCTGATGGGACTATTCGGCATGCTGGTATTCGTACCCCTGGTGTCGGTGTTTTATGCTCTGTTCAGAGAGTCCGTATATGGCAGATTAAAAAAGCGGGCTGTTCCGGAAGCAAAGTACATTGAGTCGGTGGGCGAGAAAATTGAAAAGACTAAAAATCAGAAATAATAGTTTTATATAGAAATAATAGTAATATTGGGACATATTTTCCCTGTAACATAGTAATTTTGGAAACAAAAGAATTAAAAGAAACAATACAAATAATAAAATAAATAAAATGAGAATTATGATTCAAGGAGGAAATATCATGTCAGAAAAAGAATGCAGCAATTCAAGCTGTACCAAAGAAAGTTGTGAAGGGTGCCCAAGCAAGGATCCAAAAAGTTTTCTTGTGGAGCCTAATATCTATACGGAAATAAAACATGTAATCGGCATCGTCAGCGGCAAAGGAGGAGTTGGTAAATCTATGGTTACCGCATCCCTTGCAAATAAGCTGGCAGAGCAGGGATATCGGGTAGGTATTCTGGATGCAGACATTACAGGGCCTTCCATTCCCAAGATGTATGGGCTTCACGGTCCTGCACAGGGTGATGATCAGGGCATTTATCCAATGCTTGCGAAAAACGATATTAAGGTTATGTCCGTAAATCTTCTGCTTCCCGATGAGGAGGCACCGGTAATCTGGAGGGGCCCTGTCATTTCAAACATGGTAAAGCAGTTCTGGACAGACGTTATCTGGGGGGAACTGGATTATCTGCTTGTGGATATGCCTCCGGGAACGGGTGATGTACCACTTACGGTGTTCCAATCCCTTCCGGTAGACGGAATTGTAATTGTATCCTCCCCGCAGGACTTAGTCAGAATGATCGTAAAGAAAGCCTACAGCATGGCGAAAAGCATGAATATCCGGGTACTTGGAATTGTTGAGAACTACAGTTATTTAAAATGTCCGGATTGCGGAAAAGAGATAAAGGTCTTTGGAGAAAGCCATATCGAAGAGATTGCAAAAGAGCTGGAAGTAGAACTTCTGGGAAAAATGCCCATTGATCCTGAGTTTGCCAGAATGGCAGATGAAGGATGTTTTGAAGAGGCTAAAAATGAATACATCAGTGACGCGGCAGCAACACTAAGAAAAATAAAATAGTTTTAAGCAGGGGCGTGTCTTAAAAGTGCTTTCTTCAGGAAGTGCGTCACACATAGTGGGGCGTATGGATGTGGAAATGAATTCTAAGGCACGTTTTTATATGGGAATATTGGGGTTTAGCTGAGGAAGGACGCTTTGTAGATGGAGGTAGTGTACGGAAAGAGAAGGGGGCGGACCAGGACATTGGTTTGGAAGGCTTACCGCAGAACTGGCATTTTCTAACCTTCCCGAAGCCCTTTTTGGCGGCACGCGGGCATTCGCTGCGAAATCCTGATGCATTTCGCAGCTCAGTGCCCGCTTAGTATCCGATGGGAGCCA
>UQCR01000143.1 GCA_900539655.1 uncultured Robinsoniella sp. | reverse complement strand
GCTCTGGGAAGGTTAGAAAATACCAGTTCTGCGGTAAGCCTTCCAAATCAATGTCCTGGCTCGCCCCCTTCTCTTTCCGTACACTACCTCCATCTACAAAGCGTCCCTTCCTCAGCGAAACCCCAATTTTAATGCTACGCAAGCTTCTTCCCTCTAGACATATTATACAAATATTACTTCACAAAAGCAAGATATTGTACAAAGTTAAAAAAGCATATTGACATTGGCTATAGTGAATGGTATGTTTATAACAGAGATGAGGTTAGCGCTAACCTAAATCGCTTATAACTAATAAAAATGTATACAGTAAAGAAAGGAAATGAAAAGGATGGATCCGATTTATAAAATTGACGCCTGCCCTTTATGCAGTGATGGAGCTGTGGTTCAGGGGGAACATTACCGTATTACCATTTTAACATCCCAGTTAATCCGTTTGGAATACAGCCAAGAGGGAAAGTTTGAAGACAGGCCGACACAGAGTGTGTGGAACCGGAATTTTCCAGTCCCTGAGTTTCAGGTGTTTGATAAGGGTGGGAACCTGGAAATAGTAACTGAATTTATACATATGATTTATAACAAGGAGAGATTCTCATCCAACGGACTGTCCCTGCAGGTCAGCGGCAAAGGATGTACCACACATAATATCTGGCATTTTGGGGAGGAGGCAACGGATCTCAGGGGAACCGCCAGAACACTGGATGAAGCAGACGGAGCGATTCCGCTGGACCACGGACTGATTTCAAGAAACGGATATGCGGTTATGGATGACAGCAGATCATTGCTGCTTACAGAGGACAACTGGGTAGAACCGCGTAAAGGCGATGTTATGGACTTTTATTTCTTTGGCTATGGACACGAATATGAGAAATGCCTGAAGGATTTTTACCATCTCTGCAGCAAGACGCCGCTGCTACCCAGATTTGTGTTCGGCAACTGGTGGAGCCGCTATCACAAATATACAGAACAGGAATATAAAGAATTAATTTTGCGTTTTGACCGGGAGAAAATTCCTTTTTCGGTAGCGGTGGTTGATATGGACTGGCATTTGGTTGACGTGGATCCCAAATATGGAAGCGGCTGGACCGGATATACCTGGAATAAGGATTTCTTCCCGGATCCAGGTGAATTCATGGCATGGCTTCATGAGCATCATCTGAAAATTACTTTGAACGTACACCCGGCAGATGGCGTCAGGGCGTTTGAAGAACCCTATCTGGCTATGGCAAAAGAGCTGGGTGTGGACTGGGAAAAAGAAGAGACGATCAACTTTGACGTAACCAGCCAGGAATTTTTAAATGCCTATTTTAAATACCTGCATCATCCAAATGAGGAGAATGGCGTGGATTTCTGGTGGCTGGATTGGCAGCAGGGAACAAATACTGCAATTGAAGGTCTGGATCCCCTCTGGATGTTGAATCATTATCATTATCTGGACAGCAGGCGTGAAGGGAAGAGGGCGCTGACCTTTTCAAGATATGCAGGGCTTGGAAGCCACCGGTATCCGGTGGGATTCTCCGGTGATACGGTTATTTCCTGGGAGTCTCTGGACTTTCAGCCTTACTTCACGGCGAACGCCAGCAATGCAGGATATGGCTGGTGGAGTCATGATATCGGCGGACACATGTTTGGTTACCGGGATGATGAATTGTCCGCAAGATGGGTACAATATGGTGTATTTTCTCCTATTTTAAGGCTGCATAGTACGGCTAATTTATTCTCGGGAAAGGAACCCTGGAAGTATAATAAAATAGCGGAAAGTATTATGAAGAAATATCTGAAACTGCGTCATGAACTGATTCCTTATCTCTATACCATGAACCGTTATGCCAGCCGTGACGGGCAGCCGCTGGTACGCCCCATGTATTATCTGGAGCCGGAGCAGAAGGAGGCATATGAAGTTCCAAATGAATATTATTTTGGTACGGAACTGATTGCCTGCCCGATTACAAAGCCAGTGGATAAAAAGGCTGCTGTTGCGTCCTTTACCGCATGGCTGCCAGAGGGTATCTGGTATGATATTTTTAACGGTCGGATTTACGAAGGCGGCAGAAAATTGTCCCTGTACAGGGGCATGGAGGATATTCCGGTATTCGCCCGGGCAGGGGCAATTGTGCCAATGGCGGATCTTGGGGAATATACGAATTCCACCTCGAATCCTGAAAAATTAAAGATTGCTATTTATGCAGGGGCAGACGGAGCATTCCATCTATATGAAGATGATGGGGATAGCCCTCTGGATCTGGATGAAAATTGGGCAGATACAGAGATGACATTTAAGTGGAATGAAAAAACGGTATTTACTATTGGGGCAACCAAAGGAAATACATCGGTTCTTCCAAAGGAAAGATCCTATACTCTGGAAATCACAGGGGTTACCCACAGACATGCAACCGTTCTCGCAGGAGGCAGACAGACAGAGGCTGAAATCAGCTATGACGAAAGCAGACACACCCTGACAGTCAGAGTACCCAGAACAGCAGTTACAGAGGAAATAACGGTACTCCTTGACGCCAATGGGGAACTGGCACAAAATGATGTGGTGAAAGAGACATTCGCGTATTTGGAAAAAACTCAGTTAGAGTATAATTTGAAAGAGGAAATTTATTTTATCGTAAGAGATGCAGCAAATGCGCTTCATGCAGTGTCGGCTTTACAGGCACTGGGTCTGGATAAGATGGTATTTGGTGCTTTGTGCGAGATATTGACAGCAAAATAATATAATTAAAAACAAGCGCTTCGGGAATCACCCGGAAGCGCTTGTTTCATTATTTTTTCCTATGGCTGCGGATAGCCTTTAATATCTGAATAACCGGAAGATTTACAAGAGCTAAACCATAAACGGTAAACAGCTGCTGCATGCTCAGGTCAGCTACTTTAAATACGCTGTGCAAACCTGGTGTCAGAAGAACTGCATTGATTAAGACAAAACCTATTAAAAATGCACCGATCAAAAATTTGTTATTAAAAAACTTTCTTGTAAAAATTACCGGATGGTCGGATTTGCTGTTGAATCCATGTACCAGCCTTGCCATACACAGGGTTCCAAATGCCATCGTACTTCCCACGGCTGCACCTCCTGCGCTGTTGCCAAGTAAGAAGGCGATCATGGTCGTAGCACCGATGGAGAGGCCTTCTACGCCGATTCCAATCAGAAAGTCTTTTGTAAGAATAGATTCATTTTTGGGGCGTGGCTTCTCTTTCATTACATCGCCGGTATGAGGCTCAAGACCCAGGGCGATTGCAGGAAGGCTGTCTGTCAGCAGGTTGATAAACAGCAGGTGTACCGGTGCAAATGGTACCGGCAGAGCCATGATAGAAGCATATAGTACGGCTAATATCGCACCAAAGTTTCCGGATAAGAGGAACTTAATGGAATTTTTAATGTTGGCATAGACATTACGTCCGTTTTCCACTGCTTTTACAATAGTAGCGAAATTGTCATCGGTTAATACCATGGATGCTGCATCTTTTGCAACTTCACTACCGGTAATGCCCATTGCAACTCCGATATCCGCCTGCTTAAGAGCAGGGGCGTCGTTAACGCCATCACCTGTCATAGATACAATGTTGCCTTTATTCTGCCATGCACGGACAATACGGATTTTATGTTCCGGTGAAACACGTGCATAGACACTGATGTGTTCCACAAAGTTTTCAAGTTGGTCATCAGAGAGATTTTCAATTTCTGCACCCTCACATGCTTCAGAAATGTCTTTTAAGATTCCGATTCTCTTTGCGATAGCGGCAGCGGTAATTTTGTGGTCACCGGTAATCATAATTGGTTTAATGCCGGCTTGAATACATTTTGATACCGCTTCTGCGGACTCCTCACGGGGTGGATCCATCATGGATATAAGTCCTAAGAAAGTAAGGTCATCTTCAAATTCAAGGGACAGTGATGCAGGTGCCGGCAGAACCTTGTATGCAAATGCCAGGACACGTAGTCCATTCATGGAGTAGTGTTCATTCATTACGGCAAGATCTTCTGCATCCTCCGCTGTAAACGGACAGGCTTCACCTTTTTTCTGTATGGATGACAGGCGGTTGCTTAGAACATCTACGGCTCCTTTTGTAATCATGATGATTCTGCCGTCTATATTGTGCAAGGTGGACATAAGTTTACGGTCACTGTCAAAAGGTATTTCACTGATACGGGGGAATTTGGCACGTGTGGGAAGTGCTGCCACGCCAACCTTATCCCCCAGGTTAATCAGTGCAGTTTCCGTAGGATCACCGATTTCTTTCCCATCCAAATTGGTTGAGTCATTACAAAGAATACTGGAATATAATAATTGCTTCTGGAAGGAATCGCCAGGATCAATGTCGCAGGCTGCAATGTTCTTCCCGTTAATATAATAATTCTCTACCGTCATTTTATTCTGAGTCAGAGTACCTGTTTTATCCGAACAGATAATAGATACACTGCCCAGTCCTTCCACTGCCTGAAGCTTTCTTACAATTGCATGTTCTGCAGCCATTTTTTGCGTTCCGAATGAAAGTACAATGGTTACAATAGAACTTAAAGCTTCCGGTATAGCGGCTACTGCAAGTGCAATGGCAAATAAGAAAGAGTCTCCGATGGGATTTCCACGGAAAATATTGATTCCAAATACCAGGGCACAGACTACTAAAATAAGTATGGATAGCTTTTGTCCAAAATTGTCCAGATTGACCTGGAGAGGTGTTTTCTTCTCAGACGTGGATTTTAAAAGGCTGGCTATTTTGCCGACTTCTGTCTCCATGCCTATTGCAGTTACCAGGAAAGACCCTCTTCCGTAGGTTACAAAACTGCCGGAAAACAGCATGTTGGTCTGGTCACCCAGAGGTTTTTCGCCGGATAGTACCTGATCCGTTTTTTCTACGCTGACACTTTCTCCGGTAAGCGCACTTTCGTTTATTTTAAGACTCGCATTTTCAATAATACGTCCATCTGCAGGAATGTAATTACCGGCCTCTAATACAACCAGGTCACCGATGGTCACTTCGGCGGATGGAATTTCATGTACAATACCGTCACGCATTACTTTGGCAGTAGGAGCAGACAATGTTTTTAAACTATCCAGAGACTGCTCTGCTTTAAGAGTCTGGACGGTACCTAATATAGCATTTATGGTGATTACAACAAGAATTACAACCGTGCTTTCAATATCGCCCAAAAATCCCGATACGACAGCGGCAACGATTAAGATGATGACTAAGAAATCTTTGAATTGTTCCAGAAATATCTGTAAAGTACTTTTCTTTTTTCCCTCAACCAGAACATTTTTTCCATATTTTTTCTGGTTTTCCATGGCTGCGTCAGTGGTCAGATATTCACTGCTGCCATTTACCTGTTCCATAACTTCTTCTTTGGAAAGGGTGTAATAATTTTTCATATGAATGCCTCCTTTATATGGTTCCTTGTATGCATAAAAAAAAACGATCCTCTTATTGCATACAATTCACGCTGCAATAAAAGTCTCGCTACTTAGTTACGATACGGATGGAAACCATCGTACTGACGACATCGTAAACACTTACGTGTTAGCTACTCCCTTTTACTTCTTTAATAAAGATAAGACAAAAATGAGAAAATGTCAAGGGAAAAATATTTTTTTAAAATTGACAGAGTAGTATTTGCAGCATTATATCTATAGTATTTGACAAAAAAGTGAATATTACTCAAAAGTTTTAGATACATCTGGGAATGAGTGAGACGAATAAACTAAATATGATAACAAATGGAATTCCAGTGGGGTATGTTCCTCACAGTAGTTAATGGTTGCACATTCTGTATTTATCGACTATATTATTAATAGTTGTTAATTTAAAATAGTATAAAGGAAAACAATAGTGATCAAGAAAAAAAACAATACGTTAGAAATGACAGACCAGGTATCCGGATTTCGTGAAAGAGAGAATAGCGTGATTGAACAATTAGGAGCCGGGATTACATTATACGTACATGAAAAAAGTGGTGCCCAGGTAGCATGTATAAAAAACGATGATCAGGAACTGGGTTTTAATATTATTTATAAGACGCCCTATGTGGATGAAACAGATACGAACCATGTATTTGAACATGCAATTCTGGCATCTTCCGAAAAATACCCCAGCAAGGATATTTTTTTTGATATGGGGAATAAAAGTTATAATACTTTTTTTAATGCCTTTACATATCCTACGTTTACGATTTATCCGCTATGCAGTAAGAGTGAGGATCAGTTGGTCAAGATGATGGATGTTTACTTAAGCTGTATGGTCAGTCCGGATATATGCAGGGATAAAAATTTCTTTAAGAGGGAAGCTCTGCGGTATGAACTGGATGACATGGACAGCCCTATTTCTATGAAGGGAACAGTACTCAGTGAAGATTTTGGCTTTTTAACAGATGTTGAGTGCAATGCAGATGACAATCTGATTCATGCACTGTATCCGGGATTATATGCTTCAAACTGTATCGGGAAGGCACATTTGAATTATAAGGACCTTACTTATGAGCATACGTTAAAGACTTATGACCGTTTTTATTCCTTCAGCAATAGCCTGATTATCCTTTACGGAGACATGGATTTTAATAGAGTTATGGAATATTTAGAGAAAGAATACCTTTCAAAAGCGGATAAGAAGAGGATAGATTTAAGTAGATATACCAATGAGCAGGTTGAACCAGGCTATGTAGAGCGGATCGCTGAGAGTCCGGCATATGAAGAAGATAATACAGACAATGCTTCTGTTGTGGACTATTCCGTGGATTTATCCGGGTATACCTGGGATGACCTGATCTATTGGGGATTTATAACCGATATGATGAATAATGAAAGCTCTGTATGGCATGAATATGCAAAAGACGCCGGACTTCATAATTCTATGACCGCTTTTGTAAATGTGGATACGTCAATTCCCTATCTGGTATTCCGTCTGCTGGATGCAGAGGTTACGCAGAAGGAGCCATTTTACCATTCGTTACGCAGGGCACTTAAGGATATGTCCGGGAATGGAATCGGACCGGAAATATACCGGGCATACGTAAAGAGCAGAAAGCTTGCCGAGTCGCTGATGCGGGAAGCAACTGCAGTGGCAGTTGACGTTTCAGAGGAAATCGCTACCTATTGGACCAGGACAGGAAGAATCGATTACCATAGCAGATACCAGGCATGTTTTCGGGAAATTGCAGGGGATAAGGAGCAGTTGATTTTAAAAAGGCTGGTAAAAGAAGCTTTAACGCCAAAACGAAGTGCACTGGTGGTGACGGTACCCGTGCCCGGGCTGGCAGAAGAGATGGAGCAGGAACGTGACAATTACCTGAAGCAGTTGAAAGAATCTATGTCAGAAGGGCAGTTAATGCAGCTTATAGAAGAAACGCAATTATTTCGGAAATGGAATGAAACGGAGCTTAGTAACAGCAGTTTTATGATTCATCCGGATGAGCTGCCTGCTCTGGCAATGGCTTCTTTATATAAGAAGAAACGATTTGGAGACATAGTAAGTTATACAGGGGCAGCTCCGGCTGATCAGACTGCGGGCAGTTTTCGTATTTATTTTGATATCAGTTCTCTGCCAGAAGAAGACTTTTTCTATCTGGCGCTCTATGAATTGCTGTTGACAGAGCTGGATACGGAAAAGTACACGGCAGACCAACAAAAAAATATTTCGGAAGAGTATCTGTACGATTTAACGATTCACGAGCTTTATCCCGGAGCAGAAGCAGGGGAAAACAGCAGGCCCATGCTGGTGGTCAGCTGGTATGGGCTGACCGGAGAATATGGTACGGCATTGGATTTTCTGCTGGAAGTTATGGGGAATATACAATTTTATCACAGAGAAGAAATGATTCGTGTATTGAGTAAATCCCTGCCGGATTATGATTTGTCCAGAACGGATGACCCTATGTCTCTGGCGGAAGATCTGGCACTTGGGTATATCAGGAACAGTGCCCGGTTTTATAATGCAGTAAACGGACAGGAGCTGTATCGTTTCCTGAAAAAGTTTTTAAAGGATCTGAAACAGAATAAGGGGGACTTTTTTAACAAAGCGGTTGTGAAACTAGAAGAAATAAAAAAGACTGTGATGCATAGAGAAGGAATTATAATCGCATCAGCAGCATCTTGTGCAGAACTGGCGGCGATAGAAAAAATGGCTGTCGAAACACTTGGGAAGCTGCCGTCATTGAAAACAGGAGTGCCGGAATATAAAGGCCTGATGAAGGGCCTGCCAAGGACGGGAATCTGTGTGGAGTCCTCCAATCAATACAGCGCCGCAGTGGGGGATTTCAGAGGCGATGAAAGTTTCAAAGGGAGATATCTGCCGTATTTAATGGCGGCTAAAGATAAGTATATCATACCGCAGATTCGCTTCCGATCCGATGCATACAGCGCTGGCGTCACCATCGGAGATCCTTCTGACGGAACATTCTGCCTTTACAGTTATGGGGATCCAAATGTGAAATCTACGCTGGACATTTTTGCAGGTACAAAAGAGTTTCTTAAAACAATGGAGATCACGGAAGAAGAACTTAAGGGCTATATTTTAAATGCTTACGGACTATTGACAAAGCCTCAGGGGATTCTGGACAGAAGGATGTGGGATATGCGGCTTGCCATTAGTGGTGCAGATGTGGATGGGGTCAATCATATGCTGGAAGATATTAAAAAAGCAACGATTCAGGACCGGGAAGCAGCAGCGAATTCCATAGGGGCTGCTCTGAAAAGAGGTGCTATTGTAACAGTGGGAAATGAGTCAAATATCAGGGCAGCCAGGAACGTCTTTGATGAGATTATAAATTATAAAGAGTAGATATTAATAAAGAATAGATAAATAATAAAGTGGATATGCACAGATCAAGGAGCGGAGGAAAACAAATGGTGAATTTTGCAGTTATCGGAACAAATTTTATTACAGACCGATTATTACAAGCCGCAGCACATTGTGCAGGTTTTAGGCTGTATGGGGTATATTCCAGAACGGAGAAAAGAGCAAAAGAATATGCAGACCTGTATGGAGCACAAAAGACTTATACAACGCTGGAAGAACTGGCAGCAGACGATAAGGTAGACGCGGTATATATTGCAAGTCCTACTTTTTTACATGCAGCCCAGTCTGTTCAGATGTTAAATGCAGGAAAACATGTCTTATGCGAAAAACCGGTTGCGTCAAATTCATTGGAATTAAAGGAAATGCTGGAGGCAGCTGAAAATAATAATAAAGTATTATTGGAAGCCATGCGTCCTGTCTTTACACCTGGAATGAAAGCTGTGGAAGAAGGATTAAAAAAGATTGGCACCGTGCGCAGGGTACATTTTACCTATTGCCAGTATTCCTCCAGATACGATAAGTTTAAAGAGGGTATTGTTGAAAATGCATTCCGGCCGGAGCTGTCTAACGGAGCTATTATGGATATTGGTACTTACTGCATATATGCAGCATCATATCTATTTGGAAAACCGAAGGAAATGAAAGCTGCCGGTGTCCAGTTGGAGGGCAGCATTGACGGGACGGGTACAGTGCTTGCAGACTACGGTGATTTTATTGCAGAGCTTGTTTATTCTAAGATCACCAACAGTTATCAGGTCAGTGAAATCCAGGGAGAAAAGGGGTGTATGATCATACCCCACATTAATATTCCAGAGGAAGTAAAAATCCGTTATTATACAGGGGAAGAAGAGTGTTTATTTGCAGGAAACCTGCAGGATGATATGCAGTATGAATTAAACCGTTTTATGGATTTGATCGATCATGGAGAAGAAAAGGAAATTCAAAATTACCATAAGGCGAGCCTTGATACAATGTGGATAATCGATGAAGCGCGCAGGCAGCTTGGAATAACATTTCCTGCTGACTTAAAATGAAAAAGACGGCAGTGGATGTGTAAATAATTACACATCCACCGCCGCCTTTTGCTTATAGATGTAAGGAGCGGTAACGATTGAAGCAGGCATATATCTCCTGATCCCGTGGCATAGCCAGATTTACAGGCAGGTAACTGCCGGATACAATTGCGGAAAGCCCATTACGCTCTACCAGACGGCGAATAGCGGATACTATACTGCGCAGGTCATTTCTGCCATTCAGCAGGTTATTTTCAGCATATGCTAAAATGTAACCAAGTGCAGTTGTCTGCTCCGAATCTACCAGCTGCTCCACATAGCGAAGGTCGATTGTTTCATGGTTAATCAGCAGGGAATCTTTTCCCATAGTTTTCATTTTAAGCCGGTTGTTATTCTTAATATCAGGATTGGGACCCGGGGCACGCTTGAAAGACGGCATTGGAGGAATTGCTTTTGATTCTGTTACGGCTGGGAATGCCAGGGCTTCCTGCTTGGCAAATTCCGTAATTTCCTTCGGTTCGTACCGGTCCATCTGCAGTATACAATCTGCTATATGAAAGTATGAGCCGGAGCTGCCGGCAACAATAATGGATGAGATTCCTTTTTCTTCAAACAAATAACGGGCTCTTTCAATAAAAGGGGTAATCGGTTCCTGATCCCGGTGAACGACACGCTGCATCAGTTCATCCCGAATCATAAAGTTCGTTGCACAGGTATCTTCATCTATCAAAAAGAGGGAAGTGCCGCTTTCCATTCCTTCGATGACATTTGCAGCCTGGGAAGTACTTCCGCTGGCATCTTCCGTACAGAATGCCACGGTATTTTTTTTATTTGGCAGATTGTTGACAAACATGGAGATATCGGTGCTTTTAATGCTTCTGCCGTCTTCTGCACGTATCTTCAGTGCGGTATCTTCTGTTATGACATATTCACGTCCGTCACCGGAAATGTGATTGTATATGCCAAGCTCCAGGGCTTTTAAAAGTGTGGATTTACCATGGTAACCGCCGCCCACGATCAAAGTGATTCCCTTTTTGATACCCATTCCGCTGATATTTCCACGGTGTGGGAGCGTGAGGGTAACCTTTAAGGAGTCCGGTGAAACGAAAGCAATTCCATCCCTCATGGGCCGTGACGAAACACCGGATTCCCTTGGCAGAACCGAGCCGTCTGCAACAAAAGCAGTGAGGCCCAAAAGGGGAAGCTGTTCCCTGATATACTGCTGGTCCTCGGCAAGATAAATCACCGACTGCACTTTTTTGGCATTTAATTTACCATAAAACAGCGTACTGTTTACACAATCCGGGAGAAAATCAAAGAGAATGCGGACTAGCTGTGAGGAGTTGATGGTTCTTCCGTTTGCTGGAAATCCTGCTTCAAACCGAACCAGAATCCTGCCTGTGGCTGGATCGATTTCACAGGCAGTGCGTTCCAGTATTTCCTGGCTGCAATGGCTTACGGATATTAATCCGCTTTTACCGGAACCTTTAGCCTTAAAATTATACTGGCTGATTTTCTGGCTGAATAAACGAAGAAGATAATCCTGTAAAGCAATGCGTTTATGGGGGCAGTCAAACAGAACAGCAGGGAATCCGGCTTTTTTACCGTCTACCGCCACACTTAGCCTGGAGGGAGATGCAAAAGGATCGCCCTGGACATGGTCGATATTTAAGGTATAAGTAGAAAAATCATAGTTGCCCCGGGTATCTTTATATGCGGGATAGCTTTTGTGGTCAATTGTCTGAAGCAGGCGCTGCAGGTCATTTGAAGTTTTCATCTATGTCAGGTCCTTTCTTTAAAACGTGATATTCTTTTCTAAAAAACATATTACCTTAAAAAATAGAAAGATACAAGTACTTCGTGGGTGTTTGGACACAGACCGAGGACAAAACAATATTGTATTTTAAAGGCTGATAGGGTATAATAGCGAATAAGACACTTAAAAACGCAGCAAATATTTAGAAAGATTGAGCCTGTATGAAAAATCGATGCACAGTTTGCATCTTATACACAGGCTGCAGGGAATGAAAATGAATTTAAAAAAATTAACATTGGAACAGGTCAGGGAAATATATGTAGAACACTTGGTTTTTGATTTTCCCGAAGCAGAGGTAAAACCCTTTTCACGTATCGAGGGTATGTGGAATGAAGGAGTTTATTCAGCCTATGGTCTTTACAATGATGAAGAACTGACAGGCTATGCACTTTTTGTAACACCGGGAGAAGAACATTATGTGCTGCTGGATTATTTTGCAATTTGCAGAAATAAAAGATGCGGCGGTTATGGCAGTCTCTTTTTAGATCTTCTGGCTAAGAACATGACGAATTCCAGGGGAATTATCCTGGAGGTGGAAAATCCTGATTTTGCAGAAAAAGAAGAAGACCTGGGCATCATGGAGCGAAGAATTGTATTCTATGAGAAAAACGGTCTGCATCAGACGGAGGTCACAAGTAAGCTGTTTGGTGTGGAATACCGGACCATGATTCTGCCGTTTGACGGTGATAATGAAGTTAATGTATATGAAGAACTGAGCAGAATTTATCACTGTATGTTTGAGGACGCCGTATTTAAAAGATGGGTGGAAATCAGGGATAGGAAATAGACAGGATTAGAGGATTAGACAGGATCAAAGAAATAGACAGGATCAGAGGATTAGACAGGATCAAAGAAATAGACAGGATCAAAGGAATAGATCTTGTAAGAAAAGAAATGTGAATCATTAACAGGATACAGGGACTGTAAAAAAACATCCCTAATAAAATGGGTTAGCTGGCACAGACGATGCCAGCTAACCCATTTTGTTAAGGGTGTTTTATAGCCTCTGTTAAAACTTAAATTGAAACAGTTGCTTTAATCAAGATAGAATCTTCAGATGGGCAGTCCAATTTATAAGCAGGCCTGTTTCACAAATTCATTCAAGGTCCGTTCCATTTCACCCATAATCTTACAGGTAGCAGGATTTTTATAGGGGATTCGTTTGATAATTCGGCTGATAAATTGATGCTCTTCTATGATCTGCAGACTTTCTTTAAAGTTAATATCAAAGAAATAAGCCAGATAAGAGATCCAATAATCAATCAGTGTTTTCCGGTCAGAGGAAAGAATGGATTCATTTCGAAAGAAACTTTCTGCAACTGCCGGGCTGACGGAAGTGAGACCTACTTCAGCCGGAGTAGCACCTAACAGGGTAGGAATGGATTCTTCCAGCTTTACACGGCAGTTATCCAGCTTATCTGCATCCCGAATCAGTTTGGAATGGAGCAAGGTACGGGGATCGTCTATGCCCTTGAGGGCAAAATCACTGTGATGGGCAATTGCAGTTCTTATAATGCCATCCCATCTGCTGTCTGCTGCGAAACGGCGGATCATTCCTTTATCAAACAGGATCTGCTCGCCATAGGATGCATGGTCCATGGTATCGGGTTGAAAGCTGTCATAGCGTTTTAACTGTTCGAACCTTCCGATATCATGAAGCAGGGCAATAATTTTAGCCAGATCGATGTCTTCCTGGGAAAGATGCATTCTGCCAGCCACTTTTTCGCTGTAGTCCATAACGCCATAGGTATGTATGATTTTCAGATTGATCTTATCATTATTGCGGTCATAGTCATCTAAGTATTTTTCAAATTCTTCTTTCGCTTTTTTAAAATCGATCATAATAATTCCTTTCTGGGTTGCATTAATATATGAAATACTACTCATAAAGATAACATAGATAGGGAAATGCTTCAAGAGGCAGGGAATCCCCAAAAGATTGATTATTTTTTGTCAAACTGTGACGATCATCACCGACTGAGTGAATCTCCTGGGATATAATAACTATGAAAAGCAATTGATTGAAAGCAAAAGAGGAAAAGGAAGGAGATTTTTATGTTTCAGGAGGAAGTAGGACTTGTATGTAATGCATCAAAAGCAAAAGTAAATCTGTTAAAGAGCAACCCGGTGGGATATTTTCTGGCGTCTTTATTTGGAGGGATGTACATAGGATTTGGTATACTGCTGATATTTACCGCTGGAGGCATTTTAAATGCAGCTGGTTCACCGGCAGCAAAAATTGTTATGGGCGCATGCTTTGGTGTTGCATTGAGTCTTGTTGTAATTGCCGGTGCGGAATTATTTACCGGAAATAATTTCGTTATGACGGTTGGTATGCTCAGAAAAGAAGTGACCTTTAAAGATACGCTGGTTTTATGGGTAATCTGTTGGATCGGCAATCTGCTGGGGGCTGTGATACTGGGTATTTTATATCATGTGACAGGACTTGCCAGCGGACCGGTGGGAGAATTTATTGCGAAAACATCGGAAGCCAAAATGGCAGTTTCTTTCTTACCACTGCTGACAAGGGGAATTTTATGTAATATACTTGTATGTATAGCAGTATGGTGCGGATTTAAATGCAAATCAGAAGCTGGTAAACTCATTATGATCTTCTGGTGCCTGTTTGTATTTATTACGGTTGGGTTTGAGCACAGCATTGCCAATATGACCCTTTTAACTGTAGGACTTTTAGATCCATATACCTTTGCGGTGAGCCTGGGAGGATTTGTATATAATCTCTTAGTAGTTACGCTTGGTAATATGATTGGCGGAATTCTTTTCGTCGCCGTTCCTTATTGCGTGATTTCCAAGCAAAGAAAAAAATAATCAGAGATAAGGAGTACCAGTATGAAAGAGATATCCATTAACGAAATGAAAAAGCTGGATTTTTTTAAGGAAATCCCCTGCAGTATGATCCAGACAATCTTAAACCAGTCTTCGGTGGTATCTTATGAAAAGTCGGAGGTTATATTTCATGCAAAGGACGTTGTGAACTTTGTTTACATTATTATCAGTGGAAAAGCATCTGTTTACAATATTACAAAACATGGAAACCGCAAAATTATTTTCATTCTGGGAAAAGGCAATCTGATCAATCATAATATTTTAAGTGAAAAGCCAGTATCAGTATTTTGTGAAGCAGTCTGTCCCTTAAAGCTGCTTCAAATCAGAAAAAATGACTTTTTAAAATGGATGGACCAGGAACCGGCACTTATGCATGGGGTAATGAGAGTCTATGAACGGTATTTGTGGAGGATGAGCCATCAGTTGAAAAATACAACCGGGAATATGTACCTGGAGCGTAAGATTGCGGCAAAACTCTGGAAGCTGGGACGTGACTTTGGTGTGGAAACGGAAGAGGGTATTAAAATTGATGTGGAACTCACTATGAACCTGCTGGCAGACTTGTTGGGAGCACCCCGGGAAAATGTATCCCGGGCATGTAAAAATTTAAGTAAAAGAGAACTGTTGATTTATAAAAACCGGCATTTTATTCTTCCTATGCCGGATGAACTGGCGGCATTTTATAAAGCATAGATTTGACTAGTACTACAGCGAACGTTTTATAGGGTTCTATTATATGACTTATATTTGGGT
>UQCR01000142.1 GCA_900539655.1 uncultured Robinsoniella sp. | reverse complement strand
CGGATACTAAGCGGGCACTGAACCGAGAAATGCATCAGGATTTCTCGGTGAATGCCCGCGTGCCGCCAAAAAGCGCTTCGGAAAGGTTAGAAAATACCAGTTCTGCGGCAAGCTGACGGAGTCCATATCAGTTTTCCATCCCCATTTTTTCGTACACTACCTATCATCTACAAAGCGTCCTTCCTCAGCTAAACCCCAATATAATGCATTATAGCCGACCACATATAAAGTGTTAGCTCTGGGATTTTCCAACAAGTAAGAAAATTATATATTTCAGACATTTTATTAAATTTCCCTTATACTAATCATGTGATAATATGTATTTACCGTAAAACAAGGCCAGTAGTCCACACAACTTCCTAAACATTGAAACTTTATGAACTGCTGGAAATTTGTAAAAGAAAAAGGAGGATACACAATGAAAAAGAGATGGAGAGCATTTGTATCATTGTCAATGGCAGCAGTTATGACGGCAGGTTTATGTGCCGGGTGCGGCGGTTCCCAGAAATCAAGTGGAGGAGCGGCAGATGCAGGTACACAGGCGGCAGCGGATACTACAGGCACAGATGCAGCCACTGATGGCGGGACTGGGGATGCAGGTGAAACAAAAGCCGCAGATGCCGGGGCTGATAACGGCAGCAAAGAGATTATTTTCTGGAATATCGGTACGGAAGATCCGGATAAATCAATCATGCAGTATGCAGTAGACAAATTTAATTCCGAAACGCAGTCCGGTTACACGGTTACTTCTGTTCCTACCCAGAATGATACTTATAAAGAAAAACTGGTTATTGCCATGAGCTCCGGAGAGTGTCCGGATATGTATACCAGCTGGTCAGGCGGCCCAATGTATGAATACATTGATTCAGGATATGGTCAGCCTATAGACGACTTGTTTAAAGGCAGTAAGGTTGAAGAAAAAGCAATGGATGCGGCAGTGGCACAATCAACTTACAAAGACCATATTTATGCTGTCCCTGTCTTAAATGTATCTATTTCCGGTATTTTCTATAATAAAGAGATGTTTGAGAAATATAACCTGGAAGTTCCCAAGACGGTTTCCGAGCTGGAAAAAGTCTGTGATACTTTTGTACAAAATGGAATCACACCGTTTGCTCTTGCAAATGCTTCCAAATGGACCGGTTCCATGTATTTTATGAGCCTGGCAACCCGCTATGGCGGTCTGGAACCATTTAGTAAGGCTGCAGACGGCACGGGCTCCTTTGAGGATGAATGTTTTAAATATGCCGGTGACAAGATCCAGGATTGGGTGAAGAAAGGCTATTTCCCGGAAGGGGTTAACAGTTTAAGCGAGGATGACGGACAGGCAAGGCAGCTCATGTATCAGGAGTCCGCAGCCATGTTATTATGCGGTTCCTGGTATACGGGCAACTTCCAGAATGACAGCAAGGAATTCTATGAAAAAGTCGGCTGGTTCTCATTCCCGGCAGTAGACGGTTCAGACGCAGACGCATCTATTCAGATCGGAACAATCGGAGATCAGTTTATTTCCTTTAACTGTACCGATGATAAGTTAAAAGCGGCTTTTGAATGTGTAGAACATTACTATGATGATGAAGCAACTCAGTTGATGGTAGATAAGGGCAAGATTCCGCCGGTCAAGGGTGTGGAATCCCTGATCACAGACCCGGTTGCAAAGGATATCCTGGCTGCAGCTAATGACGCATCTTCCACACAGTTGTGGTATGACCAGTACCTCCCGCCGGCAGTAGCAGAAGTGCATAAAGATACCTGCCAGGAGATCTTCGGACTTACCATGACCCCGGATGAAGCCAATAAAAAGCTTCAGGATGCTATGCAGAGTTATCTGGCTGACAAATAAATCAGACAGCAGATATCAGGGGGACTCAAACTTTTAAGAGTCCTCCTTTCAAAAAAGGAGGTTATTCGATGGATGTTAAAGAGGTTTCCCTGCTGAAACAAAGACAAAGAGCTACCAGGAAGGCAGCAGCCATTTTCCTGGCCCCTGTAATTATTCTACTGATCGTTTTTATTTTTTATCCGATACTGGATACCTTTAATACCAGTCTTTATAAATGGAATGGCATTTCTTCCAGTAAATCATTTATTGGGCTGGGGAACTGGTCAACGTTAATCAAGGATAGCAGCTTTTGGATTGCTTTCCGGAATAATATTGAGATTATGATACTTTCCATCGTGGTTCAAATTCCGATTGGTTTGGCTTTGGCGACATTTCTGGATTTTGGCGGAAAGAAAATGAATTTATTCAAGGTACTTTGGTTCATTCCTCTGTTAATGTCATCGGTAGCAATCGGTTTTCTTTTTTCCTATGCGCTGGCTACAAACGGTGGTATTATCAGTACAATCGCCAAAGTATTCGGAGGCGGCAACATTGATCTTCTAGGCAATCCCCAGACGGCATTATTGACCGTAATCGGTGTTATCTGCTGGCAGTTTACACCGTTCTATATGGTTTATTTTATGGCAGCATTCACCAATGTTCCATATGATGTATTTGAGGCAGCCCGCATAGACGGAGCAACGAGGGGACAGTACTTCTGGAAAATAGCACTGCCATTGTTAGTGCCATCCATGAAGAGTGCAGCGATTCTCTCTATGGTAGGTTCTCTGAAATATTTTGATTTGATTTACGTAATGACAGGAGGCGGTCCCGGTACATCTACAGAACTGATGGCTACCTATATGTATAAACAGTCATTCAAGACATTCAACATGGGATATGGCTCTGCAGTAGCAGGAGGAATGTTTATTCTGATAACACTGGTTTCGCTAATTACGATGAAAATATTAAATGGAAAAAAGGAGGCGTAATTCATGGATCAATATAAAAAATCGAAATTGAAAAGTGTGGTTTGCTGGATTATCGCCTTTGTTTTTGCTATATTTTATCTGATAATTTCATTCATGCCATTTGTATTTATGGTTTTGAATTCCTTTAAAGAAAAATTTGAAATGCTGGTAAAAGGTATTTTCAGCTTGCCGGATTCATTTAATTTAGCTAATTACCAGTCGGTCTTCGCGGGGAATTTCTGGAAATTCTTTGGTAACAGTGTGATTGTTCTGGCTGTATCCCTGACGATTCTGTTATTTATATCCGCCTGTGCCTCTTATCCCCTGGCAAGATTTAAGTTTAAGCTGGCGAATCCGCTTTATGCAATGATTGTTGCCTGTATGTCCATTCCGATACATATTACATTAATTCCGGTATTTAAGATGTCCCAAAGTACAGGACTGTATGACAGCATCTGGGCACTGATTGGACCCTACGTGGCATTTGCAGTTCCTATCTCGGTTTTTATCCTTACTAGTTTTATGCAGGGTATTCCAAGGGAGATTGAGGAATCAGCGGAGATTGACGGATGCAATAAATACAAAATGTTCTTCAAAATGATTCTGCCGCTGGCAAAACCGGGGCTTTCCACCCTGGCAATTTATAATGGTGTGAATATGTGGAATGAATTCAGTTTTGCATATACCTTAACCCAGTCTACACAAAACAGAACACTCCCGCTTGCGGTCTGGGAATTTCAGGGACAGTATTCCATGAATACGCCAATGATCATGGCTGTATTGACACTTACCGTTCTGCCGATGATTATCATGTTTATTTTCTTTCAGGATAAACTGGTAAAAGGTATGACGGCAGGAGCAGTAAAAGGCTGATAATTTCATGAAAAATCATAAGACGATTTCACCTGCATTCAGGTGGAATCGTTTGTGTACTTTAAAAGAATAGCAGGAGGTGCTATGTTTAAAAACTTGAGCTTATATTTTGAACGCATGAATTTTGATAAAAAAATGAAATTCTTCCTTTCTATGGCGGTAGTTGTCAGTACAATGTGCATTTTGATCATATCTACGATATCTTCTGTGAAATCTGTTCGTGAAAAGACGATGGCGCTTGCTATGGAACAGATTAATACTCTGGCGGAGAATTATCAAAATGGGCTGAATAATTACAAAGCAATCGCCTGGTCCATTGTTATGGATAAAAATATACAGGCATATTTAAAATCAAATAATGCGTCCGGCAGCAAGAAAGCCTCTGGCAGCAGCGCAGACAAAAATAAGGTACCAAGCAGTGAGGAGAAGGCCCAGGCTGCCCTGACACAAGTTGAGAATACCAATAAAGCAACAAATACTCTGGCTAATGTGAAGAATCTGCAGTCGAATTTAAATTTTCTGGGAGTGATATCGGGTAGCGGCAGTTATCTGTATAAAGGGGATAACGGGCTGGCTGTTACAGGCTTTCTGGAAACCTATCAGGAGGATTATGACAGCAGCAGCTTTGCAGGTTATGGAGAAATGCGGTATACCTATAACAATGCTTATTTCCGGGGCAGCCGCTATACCCTTAATATCTATCAGCCCATCTATGATACCAGCTATGTAGGAAAAAAGCTTGGGCTTTTGTGCATGAATATTAATGAAACCACCCTGATCCAGATTGGCAGTAAAGCAAACCGAAAGATAGATTCCATCACCTGCCTTGTGGGCATGGAAGGAAATGTCGTGACTTCTTCAGAACCGGATTCGGTTATGGATGAAGTGGATTATAAAAATCTTCTGACAGGTACTGAGGGGAATTTCAAAAAATCGGGGAAAATATACCTGTATAAAAGGCTTGGAATCTGGGATTTTTATATGGTAATGGTTATTCCGGAATTTGAATTATACAGGGATGGCATTCTGACAATGGCAATGCTCTCTGTAGTAATCATGCTTTTAGTGGCAATCGTGCTGGTACAGAGCAGCCGAATCGTCCACAAGGCATATCAGCCTCTGGATAAGGTAATCAGTAAGATGGACAGTGTATCCGAGGGGAATTTTGAGACCCGTATTAAAGAAGAAAAGATGGGACAGGACTTTCAGAAGCTGTCTCATGGGTTTAATGAGATGATGGATCGGATTGTTGAACTTATGGAGCAGGTGAAGGTGGAACAGCATCAGATGGAACAGATTCGTTTTAATGCACTCCAGTCTCAGATTCAGCCGCATTTTCTGTATAACACACTGGATTGTATTCACTGGCAGACCCTTGCAAATGGAGATCTGGAAAGTTCTACCATGGTAAAAGCGCTGGCCAGTTATTACAGGATCTGTCTGAGTAAAGGTAAGGATATCATTTGGCTGTCCCAGGAACTGGAACACATCAAAAGTTATCTGACCATTCAGAATATCCGTTATGACCATATCATACAAAGTGATATTGACATTGAGGAAGCTTATTTTAAGGTAAAGATACCCAAGATGACCCTTCAGCCTCTGATTGAAAACTCTATTTACCATGGGCTGAAAATAAAGGAAGGAAAAAAAGGAAAGGTTACCATCCGGGCACATCAGGAGGAAGAGGATTTAATCATTATACTGGCTGACAGCGGAACCGGTATGGCTCCGGAGCAGATTGAAGAGATGAATGCTTCTATCTCTCAGTATGATGAATCCTTTGGTTATGGGGTGAGAAATGTCAATAAGCGGATTGAGATTCTGTATGGGGAAGGATACGGGCTGCGTTACAGCTGTAATGAACAGGGCGGCGTTACAGTGCGGATACGACTGCCACTGGAGCAGGAAATTCAGTACAAGGGGGTACTTTAAATGTATAAAGTGTTGATTGTGGATGATGAAAAAATTATTCGGATGGGAATTAAAAATATTATTCCATGGAATGCCATCGGCTTTCAGGAAGTATTTGCAGCCGCTTCCGGAAATGAGGCATTGAAGATTATAGAAGAGCAGATGCCCGATGTAATGATTACGGACATTCAGATGACAGAGATGACGGGCTTGCAGCTGATCGAACAGGTAAAAGCTATAAAACGTGATATGCGCATTGTGGTACTGACCGGATATGACAGCTTTGACTATGCCCGGGAATGCCTGAGAATGCAGGTGGTGGACTTTTTGCTAAAGCCTATAGATGAAGATCTGCTGACTCAGCTGATGAAAGATCAGGTGGAGTATCTGGATCAGAAGAATCAGGAGAAGAAGCTTGCCAGCCGCATGCAGCGGACTCAGGGAGCATCTGCCCAGATGCTGTTAGAGGAATATATGCGTGATCTGGTTCATAACCGGCTTGCGGATCCGGCGGGATTCCAGAATCTTCTGATGGAGAACCGGTATGCAGCGGATCAGAAACTGCAAATCGTCATATTAGTTCCCACACTGTATGCAGACAATAAGGATATTTCAGAAAACTTCCATGCAATGTCTATTAAAAATATCTGTATTGGGATGGTGGATGCAAGAGAAGAGGGAATTACCTTCATGGATGACGATGGGAAAATCATTCTGGCATATTTTTCAGGAGAACAGGCGGATGAGACTGTGGAGAGGGTTGAACAGCTGAACCACATTTTAAAAGATGAGTTCAACAGTATGCCAAAAGCCGTGATTGGAAGCAGTGTAGAGGGATTTAAAAACCTCTATGTCTCATATAACGATGCCAGATATCTGTTGGAGCATGAAAAAGAAAATATCCATGAGATTATCCAGTCCTATAATGCCCAAAGCAGAGTTTCCATGTTCCAGCAGATTTATATGGAGTTAAAAAATGTTATGACTGCAAATGTGGGGAACTCAGATTATGTATTAAAGGCTTTTCAGACATTTTGTAAGGCAACAGAGTCCTATAACCTGTCAAGCTCATACGTCCGCAGATGCTGTTTTGAGATTGCATCGGTGCTGTACTTTTCATATATCAGCGATTCCGGAGAAGCAACGGACAGTAAAATTAACGCCCTCCTGCAGTCTCTTCTGCATGCCGGGCGGGAAGAGGCCTGTGAGATTACACGGAATTATATCGTACAGCTGTTCAGCAAAGAAGAATTAAATATTCATGAGATCGTATCAAAGGCAAAAAAATACATAGATCAATATCTTGGGGAAGAGCTGTCGGTGGCAAATATTGCAGCCGATCTCTATATTACCCCGAATTATTTCTCCAGGCTCTTTAAAAAAGTCTGCGGGGAGGGCTGCAACGAGTACATTGTGCGCAAAAGGATAGAAAAGGCTAAATTTTTGCTGGAGACATCAAATATGAAGACAGGAAAGATTGCCATGCTGGTGGGATATCGGGATACGAATTATTTTTCTCTGGCATTTAAGAAACATGCCGGAGTTTCGCCTACGAAGTACAGGGAGAATGTGCGGGAATAACATATTGGAAGGAGAATGGGGGGAGACTCCATTCTCTGAATAAATGCTTGGAAATTGCTAGAAAAACTACTTGAAAAACCACTTGAAAAACTACTTGCGTATAAACTTTCTCTTTGCTATAATAAACTCACCAGCGGCAGGGAGCCGCACCATTTCTGAAATTCTGATATATTAATTCCGCAAGCAGTTTTATATATGCTCAGGGGATTCTTTTGGTACGATTCCGTACAATATTCCAATATTAAATTTTACGTACTTTATGCATCGGTATACATGTTTACTGTCCGATCATTTTGAATACAGTTTAACATCATGATTGAAGTGTGTGCCGCGTTTTAATGGTGTCTGCTTTCCTGCCTGGAAATATGAAAAATGGAGGTAGTAGAATGAGAGACACCAAAAGCAGGTATAAGCCCCATAAAATGAAGCACTTATGGGGGAAATACCGGGTAAACCGAAAGTATAAAGATCGTTTATTCCGGTTGGTATTTCAGGAGAAAAAGGATTTGCTGCAATTATATAATGCCATTAACGACACCGAGTATCAGGATGAGGAAATGCTGAAGATCAATACCCTGGAAGATGCAGCGGACAGGGCGGTTCATGATTGTATTGCAGAAGGTATCCTGGCAGACATACTGAAAAAGAATCAGGCGGAGGTGAGAAAAGTGATATTAACAGAATATGATGAAGATTGGCATATCGAAAATGAAAAAAGAGATAGTTTTGCTGAAGGAATGGAAATCGGACATCGTGAGGGAATGGAAATTGGACAACGCAAAGGAATGGAAATTGGCGTACAGAGAACGAAACAGGAAGCGGTCAATATTATTATCGCAATCTGCCAGGAATTTTATTTATCCCCGGAAGAGATAAAAGCAAAAATTAAAGAGAAGTATGGGCTGTCTGACGAAGAAGCTAATGAGGCTTTAGAAGCATTTGAATCCCACAATGGCCCCACTGCATAAGAAGAAAATATAATAAAACAGGATAATATTTTATAGATAATGGTCATTTTATTTAATGTTTTTCAATTTTCCCCTGTGTTATAGTGTTACTAACTTAAAATCTTATGTGCGTAAAGACGCAAAGGGAGGACTGCATGGGAGAATATATTCAAATAGACCATATTGACCAGCTGCTGGCTATGCCACTGGCCAGACAGATGAAGTTTCGGGAAGAAGTGTTAAAATATCTGGAAAAAAATCCGATAACCCACTTGGATACAGAGTGGGGACGTCTGGAGGACCTGCCTCGGATGAGCAGGGAAGATCAGGAAAAGTTTGTAGATGATCTGTTAAAAGAAATGACACTTGAGCAGAAAGTAAATCAGATGTCTGCCGATTATACTCCGGGCATTATCCAGTTTGTATTTGACCGATATAATTCCAGTCCGTACTATGCCGGTGAGGATCCGAAACTTCAGATTCCGGCAGTGAAATTTACAGATGGTCCAAGCGGCGTGGTTCTTGGATACCACTCTACGGCATTTCCCGTGTCTATGGCAAGAGCTGCAACTTTTGATGTGGAATTGGAGAAAAAAATCGGAGATATTATAGGAATTGAGACAAGAAGCGGCGGCGCCAATTTTTTTGCTGGGGTATGTATTAATCTGCTGCGTCATCCGGGCTGGGGAAGGGCTCAGGAAACATATGGAGAAGACCCGTGCCTTCTGGGAGAAATGGGAGTAGCATTAGTGGAAGGTGTTCAGAACCATGCCATGGCATGTGTAAAGCATTTTGCAGCAAACAGTATAGAGAATGCAAGATTTATGGTAAGTGTGGAAATGGATGAGCGTACCCTTCGTGAGGTGTACCTGCCTCATTTTAAAAAATGTGTGGATGCAGGAGCCGCCAGCATTATGAGTGCATATAACAGAGTACGTGGGGAATGGTGCGGCCATAATAAGTATCTGCTGACGGATATTTTAAAGAATGAGTGGGGATTTGATGGGTTTGTTATGTCAGACTTTATCTTTGGAATCCGGGGAACGGTAGATGCGGCTAATGCGGGGTTGGACATTGAAATGAATGCAACTCAGTTCTATGGCAGCCGTCTGGTGCGGGCAGTTGAGGAAGGTCTTGTTCCAATAAGTCAGATTGATGATGCGGCGAGGCGGATTTTAAGACAGAAGGTACGATTTGCCGGTATAGGGGACAAAAACCTGTATCATCCTTCCAAACAGGGATGCACAGAACATATACAGGTTGCCCTGGAAGCAGCCAGAAAATCTGCGGTACTTTTAAAAAATGAGGGAGTCCTTCCCCTTGACAGAAAGAAAGTTAAGAAGGTTCTGGTTGCCGGAGATCTCGCAAGGACAGGAGCAATTGGCGACAGTAAAGGAAGCTCTGCAGTATTTCCGCCTTATGTAGTGACGGCGTTTGAAGGAATTACAAAGGCTGCCGGGGAAAGTGTACAGGTGGAGTTTGTCCGGGGTGTGGTGGAAGATGAAGTGAGACAACGAGGCAGAGATTGTGATGCCGTAATCGTATATGTGGGGCTGACTCATTTAAATGAAGGAGAATTTTTCCCTTCCTCGGCAGATGCACCGGTTGGCGGTGACAGAACCGACCTTTCACTTACATATAAGGAAGTGGGGATGATAGAGGCGGCTTCCGAAGGAAATTCGAATACCATTGTTGTACTTCAGGGGGGAAGCGCCATTCAGGTAGAACCCTGGAAGGATAAAGTGAAAGGAATTATCATGCAGTGGTATGCCGGTATGGAAGGCGGAACAGCTCTCGGTGAAATTATCTTTGGGGATGTTAATCCTGGTGGAAAACTTCCCGTAACCATTCATGCGAAACCACAGCAGCTACCATATTTTGGTCTTCAGCTGCAGACCGTAGATTATGATCGGTACCATGGTTATTTTGCGGCTGATAAATACGGGCAGAAGGTTTCTTATCCATTTGGTTTTGGATTGAGCTATACAAGCTACCGATATGAAAATATGTCCTTATCTGAAAATAAAATCCATCAGGATGGTACGATTACTGTCTCGGCAGATGTTACCAACTGCGGAGACAGGGCAGGAGAAGAGATTGTGCAGGTTTATGTGGGCTGTGTAAATTCAGCCGTAGACCGCCATGTAAAGGAGCTCAAAGGATTTACCAGAGTGGCACTGGCACCCGGGGAATCAAAACGCGTCTCTATTCTGATTGCAGCAAAAGAGCTGGCATATTATAATACAGAAGAAAGATCATGGATTGTAGAGGCTGCTGAGTACAATGCCTATATTGGCAGGTCGTCAGTGGAAGAGGATCTTCTAGTCATGGGATTTCAGATTGTTGAAGCATAAAGTGTGAAAGAAGATCTCTTTCACACCGCTGATTTGGGAAAAAATATGTGATAATGTTGGAGGACTTTATGAGAAACAGGGAAGAAGCAAAAAAGAAAGCAAAAGAATTGGTTGCACAGATGACATTGGAAGAGAAAGCCTCACAGTTAAAATATGATGCACCGCCAATCAAAAGATTAGGTGTGCCGGCATATAACTGGTGGAATGAAGCGCTGCATGGTGTTGCGAGGGCGGGAACGGCAACCAGTTTTCCACAGGCAATTGGCATGGCTGCCATGTTTGATGATGAAATGATGAAAAAAATCGCAGATACCATTGCAACAGAAGGACGCGGGAAATACAATGCATATTCTGCAAATGGGGATCGTGACATATACAAAGGCCTTACATTCTGGTCGCCTAATGTCAACATTTTTAGAGATCCCAGATGGGGCAGAGGACATGAAACTTATGGGGAAGATCCGTACCTTACCAGCCGTTTGGGCGTTGCTTTTGTGGAAGGACTGCAGGGCGATAAAGAGGTAATGAAGACAGCAGCCTGTGCGAAACACTATGCTGTCCACAGCGGACCGGAAGCATTGCGCCATGAATTTAATGCAATTGCCAGTAAAAAGGATATGGGAGAAACTTATCTTCCGGCATTTGAGGCACTCGTGAAAGAAGCAGGAGTGGAGTCTGTCATGGGCGCATATAACCGGACAAATGGAGAACCATGCTGTGGAAGCAACACTTTAATCCGTGATATTTTAAGGGGGGAGTGGGGATTTGATGGGCACTTTGTGTCAGACTGCTGGGCAATAAAGGATTTTCATGAACATCACAGAATAACCCAGGATGCAAAAGAATCTGCGGCAATGGCGCTGAAAGCAGGATGTGATGTAAACTGTGGAAATACATATCTGCATATATTAAAGGCTTACCAGGCAGGCCTGGTGACAGAAGAGGATATAACCCAGGCAGCAGAGCGCCTGTTTACTACAAGATATCTGCTGGGATTATTTGATGGAAGTGAATACGATCATATACCGTATGAAGTTGTGGAATGTAAGGAACATATACAGCTTGCCAGGGATGCAGCCAGAAAAGGAGCTGTTTTATTAAAAAATAATGGAGTATTGCCGCTTAAAAAGAGTGAACTGAAGACAATCGGTGTAATTGGTCCAAATGCTGACAGCAGGGTGGCGCTGATTGGAAATTATCATGGTACGGCATCCAGATATATTACGGTATTAGAAGGTATTCAGGATGAGGCAGGTGATGATATCCGCGTTCTGTATTCCGAAGGAAGCGGCCTGTGGAACCGTAAAGTTGAGGGACTTGCATGGGATCAGGATCGAATATCAGAGGCACAGATTGTTGCGGAACACAGTGATGTGGTTGTATTGGCAGTAGGACTGGATGAAACCCTGGAAGGGGAAGAGATGGATCAGGGGAACCATGTTGGTTCTGGAGACAAGGATGATCTGAAGCTTCCGGCGGTACAGGTGGAACTGATAGAAAAAGTCCTGGAAATAGGAAAACCCACAATTGTGGTTCTGATGGCAGGCAGTGCAATTGATTTAAGTTATGCAGACGAACATGCAGACGCAATTTTGCAGGCATGGTATCCGGGGGCTGGCGGAGGAGAAGCAATTGCGGATCTGTTATTCGGAAAGGTATCCCCTTCCGGCAAGCTTCCGGTCACGTTCTACCGGGATCTGGAACATATGCCGTCGTTTGAAGACTACAGTATGGATAACAGAACATACCGGTATATGAGAGAAGAAGCATTGTATCCGTTTGGATATGGACTAACCTATGGAAACGTAGAAGTTGAAGAGGCAGGATTTACCATAATGCCGAAGAAAGGTCAGGATTTTGAAGTAGAAGTGACCCTTACAAACCGGGGGGGCACTGCTGTTGAAGAAGTTGTGCAGTTATATATCAAAGATATGAAATCTGCATTGGCAGTTAAAAATTATAGCCTTTGTGCGTTTCAGCGAGTGTCGGTAGGGGCAGAGGAAACGGTGAAAACTGTGCTGAAGGTCCAGGCATCGGCTTTGGAAGTTGTTGACGAAGAGGGCAGAAGAATACTGGACAGCGATGAGTTTACTTTATATGCCGGGATTTCCCAGCCGGATCACAGAAGTATACAGCTGATGCAGAGTTCACCGGTGGAATTACTGATAAAACTATAAGTCATAAAACTATAAGCCATGAAACTGTAAGCTATAAAACAGGGCAGTCATCCGGATATCTCAAAACGTGTGATGCACAACTGTCAGTAAGCAATTTTAAAATACGCTCAAAAGCAGAAAAGAGGCATAAAATGAGGAAACGACATTTCGTTGGTATCGCGTTATTAACAGTATTGGCAGCTGTGTGTACATTTGGATGCAGCAATTCTGACGGGACAGAGGAATCTCAAACTTCTGCGGTCAGTAAAAAAGAAGGACAGTCCGTGACATCCAAGGCACCTGTAGCAGAACAAAAAGAAGGACAGAAAGCGGAACTGGTCAGAGCAGAAAAAACGGGGTTTACCGCTAATGAAGTCAGGCGGGTTGCAATTGCAGTAGCAGGAGAAGAGATATTTGAACTTATCTATGCCCCACAGGAATATAAGAGTAACTTTGCCTATTGGGATATTGTTACGCCATATAAATCACTGGTAATGGTGGACACAGAGGAAATGTTCAAACTTTACGATGCTCTGGCAGCATGGAAATTTGGCAGTGCCGTTCAGATTAAAGAAGGAGAGGACACGGGGCTGTCAGAACCCTCTGCAAGTATCGCCATAGACTACTATGATATAAAATCCGGGCAGGATTCAGCAGATGTGAAACCGAATACTACTTGCCTGATTAAATTTGGTAAAAAAGATGAACAGGGTAATTATTATGCGCAAATTGAGGGCTTTGATACGGTCTATAAGATTTCTTCCAGTGCAGCTGATCCGGTTCTTATGGTAAATCCTTATGACTATATCTTGAAAATATGCTGTCTGGTGGATTATACGACTGTGGATAAGGTGGAAGTTAGTGTGGATGGCAATACCCATGTAATAGATGTAAATGCCGCACAAAAGAAGTATGCTTTTAACAATAAAGAGGTGGACGAAAAGACATTTTCAACCTTGTATCAGGCGTTAATGGGAGTCATCGTCAAGGGTGAAGCGGAGGATAAAAATGCTGACAAAGGAAATGATGAACCGCCCGTTTTACAAGTTCATTTTCAGAGAAATATGAAAAATGCGCCTGATATTGACGTGGCATTTAAACCTTATGATGACGAATATTGCCTGGCTGAAATAAATGGAAATCAATTTTTTATCGTGTCAAGAGAAGACGTAGAACTGTTGGCAAAACAAGTGGAGAAAACATTTTAATTCATGATCCGAAGCGTGTTTGCAGACAGATAAAATGAATTTATATAAGTTCCAGGGAGGATCAAATATGGAAGGTATGATGGAGGAAACAGATACAATAAAGGCAGCAGATACAATAAAGGCAGCAGATACAATAAAGGCAGTAGATACAACAAAGGCAGCAGATACAACAAAGACAGCAGATATAATGAAGATATCAGGAATGATGAAGACAGCAGTTATGACGGGAATTCAAAAAGTAGAATTAACGACCCGTCCGATTCCGGTACCAGCAGAAAATGAGGTATTGGTAAAGGTAGAGTACGTAGGGATCTGCGGTTCTGATCTGCACTATTATGAGGCAGGAAGAATAGGGGACTTTATCGTAGAACCGCCATTTGTGCTGGGGCATGAAGCCGGAGGAGTTGTTGTAGAGACCGGAAGCAATGTAAGGAATCTAAAGGTTGGGGACCGTGTTGCACTGGAGCCGGGTAAGACCTGCGGGACCTGTGAGTTCTGTAAGAGCGGTAAATATAATCTCTGTAAAGATGTGGTATTTTTTGCCACCCCTCCTGTGGATGGAGTATTTCAGGAATATGTTGCTCATGACGCAGGACTGTGTTTTCCCATTCCGGATCATATGAGTACGATGGAAGCAGCCCTGATTGAGCCATTGGCAGTAGGATTTCATGCAGCGATACAGGGAGGTGCATGTATCGGACAGACTGCAGTAGTTACCGGTGCAGGATGCATTGGTTTGGTTAGCATGATGGCGTTGAAAGCGATGGGGGTATCCAGAGTTTACGTTGTCGATGTAATGGAAAAGAGACTTCAGAAGGCTTTGGAATTAGGTGCAGATGGAGTTATAAACGGAAGGGAAGAAGATGCCGTTGCTAAAATCATGGAGTTAACCAATGGTGCCGGATGTGATTTATCCATCGAAACGGCAGGAACTGAAATTACTACTACACAGTTGATTCAGATGGCAAAGAAAGGTTCTGCCATTGTTTTGGTTGGCTATAGCCCATCCGGTAAGCTTACCCTGCCGGTTAGTACTGCATTAGACAAGGAGCTGACCTTTAAAACAGTTTTCCGATACCGGAATATATATCCCATGGCGATTGAAGCAGTGGCACAGGGAAAGATAAAAATAAAAGAGATTGTTACCAATATTTTTGAACTGGATGATATTGCAGATGCTCTGGAGCAGAGTGTGGAAAATAAAGCGGATATTGTAAAGGGCGTTATTAAGATTTAAATCTCAGTTGAGAGCACATGCTTTAGGATTATAGCGATCGTTTTGTAATGTTCTGTTAAATGCATTATATTTGGGTTTTGTTGAGTAAATGACGCTTTGTAGATGGAGGTAGTGTACGGAAAGAGAAGGGGGCGGACCAGGACATTGATTTGGAAGGCTTACCGCAGAACTGGCATTTTCTAACCTTCCCGGAGCACTTTTTGGCGGCACGCGGGCATTCGCTCCGAAATCCTGATGCATTTCGCAGCTCAGTGCCCGCTTA
>UQCR01000141.1 GCA_900539655.1 uncultured Robinsoniella sp. | reverse complement strand
TGAAATTTATCTATCAGCTTTCCAAGATATATATAAAAGGAATTATTCTATATACTGCACTGGCATTGTTTACGGCATGCGTTACGCTTTTTATTTCGGTACAGCTAAAGGATTTTGTGGATTTACTTCTTATTAAAGATTTTAAAGGTGTGATAGCCGTTGCTACAATTTATATCGGGATCGGCTTAGTAAATTTATTAATAGCCATGCTGAGCCAGAGACTATCTGCCATTATCAGTAACCGAATGCGAAAGGATTTATCAGTCAGGGCTTATGAAAAGATACTGACGGCAGAGTGGGAAAATCTCACGATGCTTCATTCCGGAGATTTGATGACCAGATTAAGTGAAGACATTAACATGGTATCCGGAAGCGTAGTCGGGTGGATACCCAATCTCTTATCCCTTGGAATCCAGATAGGTCTTTCTGCTCTGCTGATTGTCTATTATGATTTCAGCATGATTTTTCTGATTATGTTCCTGGGGCCTGTAATACTGTTTGGTTCCAGAATTTTTTTAGAAAAAATGTACATATGTAATCAGACGCAAAGAAAAGCGGTCAGTGAAGTTATGACGTTTTTAAAGGAAAGTTTTCATAATATCCAGTCAATCAAAGCATTTGATCTCCATAAAGTATTTACGGAGAAATCCGTAGATTTACAGGAAAAAAGAAGGAATATTGAACTGATGGTTAATAAATATTCCATCGCTTCCTGGGGAGTGATGTATGTGAGCGGCCAGCTTGGTGCAATGGTATGTCTTGCATGGACAATCTATCATATATATACCGGTGTAATTTCCATTGGTACGATGACGCTGTTAATCGTATTGGCTAACTATATTGCCACAGCTTTTAAGACTTTGGTTCAGACAATTCCAAATGCTGTGACGACCATAGCTTCTTCTTCCAGAATACGCAGCCTGCTGGCTATGGAGGATGAAAAGATAGAGTACGAAGAAGAGAGTGTGGATTTCCTGAAAAAGGGAATGTGTACGGGTGTAACAATCGATATTGAACATATGGACTTTTCTTATCAAAATGGGAAAAAGGTCTTTGAAGATGTTTCGATGAAGGCGGAGCCCGGTAAAATTGTAGCATTAGTAGGACCCTCCGGTGAGGGAAAGACCACTATGCTGCGGATTTTACTTGGACTTGTGAGAGTGACGGAGGGCAGGGCAGTGATGCGCGTGGGAAAAAATAAAGAGGATGTTCTGCCGCTGAATCCGTCGCTTCGTAAACTGATTGCTTATGTCCCTCAGGGAAATACAATCATGAGCGGTACAATCGCAGAAAACTTGCGTTTAGTACGAAAGGACGCTTCTGATGAAGAATTAATGGAAGCTCTGGATCATGCCTGCGCACTGGATTTTGTCAATAAACTTCCTGCGGGCATTCATCAGCCCGTTGGAGAGGGAGGCATTGGATTTTCTGAGGGCCAGGCTCAGAGGCTGGCAATAGCCAGAGCCCTGTTATGCAAATCTCCAATCTTGTTTTTAGATGAAGCAACCTCTGCACTGGATGTAGTAACAGAACGAAAAATACTCAAAAACCTTATGGGACAGACAAGCCGAAGAACCTGCATACTAACTACTCACAGACCAAGCGTACTGGCTATGTGCAGCAGTGTATACCGGATTGTGGATCATAAGGTAACGGAACTGGATAATAGTGAAATAAAAAAAATGATGAATGATTTTTAAAGGAGACTGTTATGGTACTAGGTGTGTATGGAGCAGGCGGAAATGGCAAAATTCTTGTAGATCTTGCAGAAACCGTAAATATGTACAATCAGAGATGGAAGGAAATTGTATTTATTGATGATGTAATTGGTGTGAGTGAGTCATATCAGAAAAGAGTTTATACTTTTGAAGAGTCGGTTGCGGCATATGATTCAGACGAGATTGAATTCGCTGTATCAGTTGGGGATCCGGCAGACAGGGAACTTCTATACAGAAGAATAAAAGATAACGGATATTTTCTTGCAACCATTATCCATCCTCATTCAAATATTTCTCCGTCTCTGATAGCCGGTGAGGGACTGATTGTAGCAAATGGGTTTATCGGGAGCGATGTGACACTGGGAGATAACGTGGCTGTAGGGTATATGGCAGTGATCGGGCACGACACATGTGTAAAAAGTAATACGTTGATTTCGGCAGGTGTTTTTATTGCCGGCCACTGCCGTATAGGAGAAAAAGTTTATGTTGGTCCGGCGGCGGCAATTCGGGATCGTTTAGACATTGGTACGGCAGCGGTGATCGGTATGAATGCTGCGGTATATAAGGATGTCCCTGCATATACCACAGCAATTGGCAATCCAGCCAAATGCATTGTACGGGAAAAGGGGACGAAGCTTTTTTTGCAGATGAGGGATAAAAATGAAGAAAGCAGATAAAAAGTTAAAAGTGTGTTTTGCGGCATCATCCGGTGGACATTTTGAGCAGTTAATGATGCTCAATCCTTTAATGGATAAGTATGACAGTTTTATTTTGACAGAAAAAACCGACTATGAAGTCAATACCAAAAATTATACAACCTATTTTCTCAAACAGATAAACAGAAAAGAGAAACTGTGGATATTAAATATGCTTCAGATAATATTAAAATCTTTTTTTGTTTTTTTGACAGAAAGACCTGAGGTTGTAGTTTGTACCGGTGTTTTGGCGATGATACCCATGTGCCTGATATGTAAATTGTTTCGAAAAAAAGTAATTTATATAGAGTCTTTTGCAAAGTCTGAAAGTCCAACGGAAACGGGAAAACTTCTATATAAATTTGCGGATAACTTCTATGTACAGTGGAAAAAAATGTTAGATATATTTCCCAAGGCTTCTTATCTGGGAGGTATTTATTAAGGCAGGTGATGATTAAAAATGATTTTTGTTACAGTGGGCAGTCAAAAATTCCCTTTTGACAGGCTATTAACAGAAGTAGACTGTCTGATCGGGACTGGTGTAATAAAAGAAACAGTTTATGCCCAAACCGGTTATTCCCAATACATCCCTGTCAATTATACATACCGTGCATTTTTAAACCAGGATGAAATGGAAGAAAAAATAAAGGAAAGTTCGATTATTATAACACACGGTGGAACCGGGATAATAGTCAGGGCAATTAAAGCAGGGAAAAAGGTAGTCGCAGTGCCAAGGAGAAAAGAATACCATGAGCATATAGACAATCACCAGATAGAGCTGCTAAGCCAGTTTGAAGCGGCAGGATTAATTTGTTTTTGCCGGGAAACAGCGGATCTTGCAGAAAAATTAGAGGACGCGGAACGTTTTACTCCCCGCACTTACAATTCCAATACGGAATCTTACATCAAAAATATTGGAGGCTGTCTGGAGCGGATCCAGGCAGGAAAACAGGATCAGTCAGCTAAGAAAAAAATTGGGAAATATATAGAATATCTCACTACCAAAATCAGAATAATGTTTCACCAGAAATACTACAGGCATGAAGATATAACGGTCAAATATCTCTTTGAAAAAGGTCAGTCTGATGTGGTTATTTTTGTGTTCAGTTCCTGTACAAGAGCCGGAATTAAGGCGAGATATAATTATGTCAGAACACTAAAGGGGATAAATGCAGATAAAATGTTTGTGCTGGATGACAGGGGAAATGATGCAAGGGGTGTATTTTATCTGGGTGAAAACATGGATTTTATGATGGAACGTGCAGTTTTTAGCCTGATTAAAAAAACAATCAGTGAAGGCAAGTATAAGAAAATTATTTTTGCCGGATCAAGTAAAGGTGGCTATGCAACAATCAATTTTGGTGTCGGTTTTCCTGGAAGTACTATAATTGCAGGTGCCCCTCAATATCGCCTTGGAGATTATCTGATGGATCAGAATAATCGGTTGGAACGGACTCTGATTTCCATTACTGGAAGTGGATATCTGGATGCACACCAGGATAAATTAGAGAAACTAAATAATCATCTAAGGGTGAAGATTCTGGACGCTGTCCGAAATAATAGTGAGAACCAAATTTACCTGCATTACTCAGAGGCAGAACATACTTATTCTGAGCATATTAAATATATGCTGATGGATTTAGATACGGGTAATTTTACAACGAAAAAAGAGATCTTATTTTATGAAAATCATTCTGATATCAGTTTATATTTTCCGGATTTTTTAATCAGGTCTATAGAAGAGGTTATGGCATGCAGAGATCAAATATAAAAGTCAGCGTTATAGTACCGGTATATAATACGGAAGCGTACTTAAAAGAGTGTCTGGATAGTCTGGTGAACCAGACATTACCGGAAATTGAAATTATCCTGATAAACGACGGATCTACAGATTCCTCAGAGAAGATTATGAAAGGATACTTCCGTAGATATCCGGATAAAATCAGGATGTATACCAGGGTTAATGGAGGCCAGGCAGCAGCCAGAAACCAGGGCTTATCTTTATGTTCCGGAGAGTATGTGGGCTTTGTGGATTCTGATGATTCCGTTGATTTGGTTATGTATGAAGAAATGTATAAAAGAGCTAGATTAACAAATGCGGATATGGTGGAATGCGGTTACAGCTATATTGAAATTAAATATGGAAGAAAAAAACGTTTGAAAAATTATGCATCCGTATCAGAGAAAAAGAATAAGAGAGAGCTTTTTATAGATCCCCTGGTTTCGCCCTGGAATAAGTTGTATAAGTCATCGGTATTAAGGCAGGCGCAAGTGCTCTTTCCGGAAGGCCTGATATATGAAGATACCGCATTCTACATAAATTTAATTCCTTATATTAACAGAACCGCTTATCTGGATGACGAATATGTAACACATTATTATAGAAAAAATTCAACCCAGACAAAAAAGCATAATCCGCGGGCAGGAGATATGATTGATGTTATAAATGAAATCATTCAGTTCTACCAGGTACACCATGTCTGGGAAACCTATTTTGCAGAACTGGAATATTTCTGTGTAAAAATACTGCTTTGCAGTTCTCTTGGAAGGATTTCTCTGATAGAAGACAAAAAATTAAAATTTCAATATCAAGATCAAATTATAAACATGATTGATACTTATTTTAGTAATTACAGAAGGAATAAATATCTGAAAAGTGGAATAAGAGGTTATACCATAAAAGCAGTTAATAAATTTACAATACGGGTATTTGGAGTGATTTTTGGACTGCTCTATAAAATTAAAATGAAGGTGTAGCGGATTTAGATTCAGGAAAGGATGTGAATATTTCCATTGAACAGCGTAGTTGGTTACAAAAGAAAATTAAGGCACCAGATTGGAAGTAAGAGTAAAAAAGTTTCCTTATATTCGTTATCAATTTTTCTAGTAATCTCAATTTTTTTTATTCCAGATTACATAGGTTTTTCAGTTTTTAATTGCCAGAGAGTAACACTCTTGCTTATCTGGTATATGATTTTGCGGAATCCTAATCGCATAAAAGAATTTAAAAATGTCATTTTCTCATTTCGGGGGAATGCTTTTGTACTGATATATTTGATTATTTTGCTTTATACAGCAGTTTACCGAAGAAACCTGAATACGTTCTTTAACCCGTTTTTTGATCAGCTGGCAGTTCTATATACAATGATCTATCTATTTAAAGTCGAACTTTCAGTTGAGAAATTTTTAAACTTATTGATTCGTATCGCTTATGTGCTGTGCATCATGGGCATTTTGGAATTTCTATTAAAAGGTTCTGTTTTCTTACAATTTGAGATGATACCCGGTATGGTAGTGGGTGATTCTTTTCGAAATGGCCAGTACAGGATAATGGGACCTGCTCATCATCCACTGGGGTACGGATTATATTTATTAATAATGACCCCTTTGGTATGTTTTCATTACAGGAAAAGAGCAATTAGTTTATTTTCACACTTCTGGCTTTTTATGCTGATAGCCGTGAATGTATATCTGACAGGTTCCAGATCTACATTGGGACTATTTCTGCTTGAAATCTTCCTTATCTTTCTGGTAAGTTCCCGAAAAGAAAAATTACCGGTATTATTGATTGCTTTTTATACTCTTATAACAAGTATCATTGTCATAATGTTATTTTACAATACCTCTGCTGTCCAATCCGTGCTGATCTCTATCGCTCATCTGGTTGATGCAGCCTTAAATACAAAGTTTGCAGAATCTCTGGGGGTGGATACAACAACTTATGTCCTGAGTGAAGATTATAGAAAGTTACTGCCGCTTATTTTTAGCTTGGATTGGATTAATCCTTTGATAGGAAGAGGATATGGATATACCTTTAACTGGGCATATCAGGGATTCTGGATAAGTTCCATAGATAATTATTATGTAAATCAGTATATAAAAGTCGCCTATCCCGGGTTAATCATACAGTTACTGTTATATGGATTTTTTCTTATCAAATGCTTTCGGAGTGCGTTATGCAGAGGCTCACGGCTGGCGGTTGCACTAAGCATATGCTTTGTCTTGTATTTTGTATCTCTGTGGTGGGTCGATGTGCTTGGGACCCTGGATTACATTTTTGTATTATTTGCGCTGCTGTATGCTATGGATGAAAAATATACAATGGTAAAATACAAAGAATTACTGGAATAGAAAAATGAGTTTCAATGAAAGGAGTACTTATTAATATGAAATGGTTGAAATATGTAATGAGGGTTTTGTTTATGTGTTCTGTGATCTGCATGGTTGTGTATCTGTTTATACAGATAAAAAATGAAGATTTAAGAGAGCCGGTATTAAGCAGTAATCCCGCTGAAATAAAAGCAAGTATACACGATAACCAGAAAGTTCTGTTAAAAGGAGTGACTGCAATGGATCCGGAAGAAGGTGATCTGACAAATTCAGTTTTTCTGGAAGGAATTAAAAAAAACCTGGAGGGGGACCAACAGGAATTTACAGCAACTTATGTTTCAATAGACAAGGCAGGGAATATTGGGAAAACCTCCAGAAAGCTAACCTATACTGACTATAATTCCCCTCATTTTCAAATAGATGGCCCTTTGAGATTTTCAAAATCTGCGGCAATAGATTTGATGTCCCTCGTTCATGCCAATGATTGTATTGATGGTGACATCAGCGCATTTGTTAAGGTCACAGGCGATGATATTTTTAAAGAGGATATAGAAAGCGGAATTTATAAGTGCGCTCTGGAAGTGGAAAATAGCCTTGGAGATACTGCCGTTTTACCGGTCTCTGTAGAGATATATGAGGATAGTTATGAGAAAACAGCATTTGAACCGCAGATATATTTAAAACAATATATTTTATATATGAAAAAAGGTGAGCAATTTAATCCTGCAGATTTTGTAGCTTATGTAAAGGACGGAAGTGTAAAACAGATTGAGCGGGGAACTGTCCCAGAGGGAGAAGCTGTGGAATCTCAGCTTTTAGAAAAGGCGGGAGAATGGATTTCGATTGCTGATATATCCTACAAGTCAAATGTTGATTCTGCCAAAAAAGGTAATTATTCCGTAATTTATAACTATACATCAAAAGAAACCGGTTATAGCGGCAATGCAGAATTGATAGTTGTTGTTGAATGAGGAGGATATTATGGCATCAGAAAGTAAAGTTTTACTAAATAAGACCATGGGTCTTGATATGCCGGCTATTGCCAGAGCAGCGCTTAGGAATTTAGAAATTATATTGATGTTAAGTATCATCTTGGGATTTTTAAGTTATGTAGGCATTAATCAATTGTTACCTGTAAAATACGCTGCTTCATCAAGTGTAGTAGTGGTGGCAAAAGATAATTCTGCACAGACTTTAAGAGAGTTTCAATACAACCAGGCTGTGGCACAGTACTGCGGAATACTAAACAGTGATATTTATTTAAACATTGTAAAAGAAAGACTGGGTAAAAATGTCTATACGAAAAACTGTCTGATTGCAGAGGGAGCTGAGAATTCAAATCTTATTGTGTTAAAAGCATCAGGCGGTACTCCGGAAAATGCTTTTAAGATAATGAAAGAAGCGATCAACAGTTATAAAGATGTGTCAGCATATGCCATGGAAAGTTATACATTAGAAACGTTATCTGCACCATCGGCTGACCAGATTGAACCGATACCTAATAATGCAATACTGCTATCTGTTGGTATCAGCCTGCTGGCTGTTATTACCGGAATAGCTGCCGTTATACTATTTCATGTGTTCAATGGGAAACTGGATAATGAGCAGCAGGCAAAGGTAAAGATCGATGCCGATTTCGTTGGCAGTATCCGTTATGAAGCGAAAGATCATAAAGGAAAAGATAGCATTCTGGTAACAAAGCCATCAGTGTCATTTGCATTTACTGAAAATATGAAAAAGATTGTTACGAAGCTGGAATATCAATTAAATAAAACAAATTCTAAAACATTGCTTTTAGGGAGTGTCCTGGAGAATGAAGGAAAATCTACGCTTGCAGCAAATATAGCTTTAATTCTGGCACAAAGGGAACATAAAGTTCTGGTTCTGGATCTGGATCTTCGCAGACCTGCGCTGCATAAAGTATTAGGCCTTCCCGTACTGCCGGATAAACAGATCGGCAATTGTTTTGAATTTGGTACCGGATACAAAGATCTGATCTCTTATGACCGGCGATATAATCTGCACTATATTCTCGGAGATAAATTTATAGCGGGAAACAATTTTATACAAAAGATAGGGAATCTGGAAGCATTGCTGGAAGAAGCGAAAAAAGAGATGGATTATATTATTATTGATTCGGCTCCTGTAGGTATCATTCAGGATATTGAAGTAATAGCGGGATATATGGATTCCATGCTTATGGTAGTACGTCAGGAGGCATCCAGGGTTACCATGATAAATGACAGTATTGATCTGATGGAAAGTAATGGGGTTCCGGTTATAGGCTTTGTACTGAATGGTGTAAAGGATAAAGTGTGCAGTAGGGCTAAAAGACAAAAAAGCAAAGAAAAACGAAATAGTACTTATTAGTAATATAGAAAATAAGAGGATAAATAGATGCGAGATTATGAAAATGAGGTAAAGGATATTTATGATGATGCAGCCGTAATAAATATCAGCAGTATCATAGATGACATCTGGAGGTGTCTGGTACGTTATTGGCTGTCAATGTTACTGGTTATTCTGTCTTCAGCAGCGTTGGTCTTATCTGTGGCTGGATTTATATACTATCCGGAATACAAGGCAACTGTTACATATATGGTCAATAAGACGCAGGATTCTGCTCAAAATATACTGATGGCAAAATATCTTGGGACAGCATTTAACGAAACATTAGCAGCCAGCGGCTGCGGACAGGATATCGCAAAAGAGTTGGGGGTGGAATCCCTTAACAGCATTCCTGCGGCCATTACAGGTAATTATGTAGAAGGTATCAATATGATCACGATAGAGGTTGTTTCGGATCATTACTCTGTCTCTCAAAGAGTAGCGGATACAATAAAAAAAGTATACCCGTCTTATGCATCTGATGTAGTGGGAAATGTTGATCTGAAAGAAGTTAAAAATCCTATGAACGAAAAAGAGCCGATTACCCCATATCACGCAGTTTATTATGGCTTAATAGGGGCAATTCTGGGGGTTTTCGCTTGTGTGCTGTTTGTCGTTTTTTATACAGCTTCACAGAAAACCGTGCGTTCTACTGAGGATATCCGACGTATAACCAATATCCCCTGCCTCACACAATTGCCAACAATTTTAATGAAAGCCAGAAGCCGGAGAAGAAATGAGATGAATTTAGGAAAAAGCCGCGTGAGTGGTGAATTTCAGGATTTATTAAATGTGGTGGGCTTTAAACTGGAACATAAAAAAAGAGACGGGGACAGTAAAGTTTTTCTGGTTACCGGTTCAGGAAGAAACGAAGGAACTACAACGATAGCTGCGGGTCTGGCGAGAGGACTTGCAGCAATGGACAGAAAAGTAGTATTGATGGATATGAATCTGCATCAGAAGGCAGACCCGGACAATTATCTTGTAATGCAGGTAAATCAGGCGGGTATTGCCAATTATCTGGCAGGAGATATAGAGGTAAAGGATATTCTGAAAGAAGTGGATAAAAATTTCTTCATGATTCCGGCAGGTACGGCAAGGGATGCAATAGATAAACTGCTCACGAAAGGAGATATCCCTAAATTACTGCAATTCCTTAAGGAAGAGGAAGCTTTTGATTATATAATTATTGATTCGCCGCCGGTTACACTGATGAATGATGGGGTAATCATCGGCGGATATGTGGATGAGACAATATATGTAATGAAGCAGGGACAAAGCAAAATGCGGTCAGTGGAGGAAGGGATCGACACCTTACAAAGCAGTGGAATCAACATACTTGGATACATACTTAATTTTGCAGAATCAGGCATTACAGGTAACGGAAAATATGGAAAATATAGTAAGTACGGGTATTCAAAGTATGATGAATATGTAGGCTATGAAAATGAACGATATTAAAATACTGCAATGGAGGAGTGTATATGAGAAATATCATAACAGTGATTCTCGGAATTATATGCGCAGGTCTGTTTCTATTAAGCCTAAGTGCAATTGAAGTAACACAGAACCGGATCCGGGATGGCAGAGAAGGTACGGTGGAGTTTACAGATAAAAATACAAATGAATTAGATACAGGAAGCCCTGGGAATAATCAAGCCGCAAATAAGGAGGATACTGCAGCAGCAGATAATGGAATAGAAGCCAAAATAAATGATACACAAAGCATAACAGAAGAGTCGGAAATAACAGAACCAAGTGCAATAGAGCCAAGTGGATCAGAATCAAGCGCTATCGAATCAGGTGCGGCAGGATCTAACGCAATCGAATCAGCTACGGCAGGATCCAATACATCACAAACGAATACAAATCCGGCGGCACCTGTGCTGAATCTGTTGAAAGATAAGGTTGAAATAAAAGTCGGGGACAAATTTAATCCACTGGACTATATTGCTGGTATTGTGGATGATAAATCATCTCAGCAGTATTTATACCGCCAGATCATGGTTGATGGCGAATATAATACGGAGGCTGCCGGGACATATACACTTATATATACCGTTGCAGATGAGGATGGGAACGTCTCAGTTGGGAAGAAGCTGTATTTAACAGTAAAATAATGGTAACCAGAACGGAAGAGGGGCATGGCTATATGCAGTCAGTTTACACGGTTAGTATCATAATTCCGGTTTACAATTGCATCTCATGGATAGAGGCTGTGATACAGGATATACTGCATCAGACGTATCAGGATTTTGAGATCATTATTATTGATGATGGTTCTGACGACGGAGGAGGTCTTCTGTGTGACGGGTTTATGAGAATGGATCAAAGGATTTATGTTGTCCATACGGAAAATCATGGAGTATCCCATGCCAGAAATGAAGGCATAAAACGGGCAAGGGGCAGATATCTTTGGTTTGTAGATGCAGATGACAGGATAGAGCGGGAAAGTTTGTCTGCACTTGTATTTCTTTTTCTATCGCAAGAAAATGTGGATCTGGTTATTGGGAAATTTGAAAATGAGAGAAACCTCTGGCAGTCTGCGTTATCGGGTGTTGTGGATCAGAGCAGTTTTTTGGATGACTTTTCAAAATGTATTCATGGTTTTTACTACGGTGCATTATGGAATAAACTATATAAAAGAGAAATTATTCAAAATAACAATCTCTGGTTTCCCGAGGATCTATCATGGTGTGAAGATTATCTTTTTAATCTGGAGTATTACTCCCACTTGAAAAGAATGGTAGGTTATATATCCAGATCCGTATACATATATAAGACGAGGGAGAACAGCCTTGTTACGAAGGTTATGCTAGACCACCGCATTAAAGTGGAAAACCAGTGTCTGGAACGGCTTGGAAGATTTGCAGGGCAGAACACAAGGATACAACGGGCATATGAAGACCATTATGCGTATATGAAACATGCTCAATTGATTAACATGTACTGTGCAAAACAGGGATATAGTAAAGTAAAACATGTATGCATGAATAAGGAAGTAATGGAATTCTGGAAAGGTTACCGGAATCCTGAAAATTACCCTGTATACAGGATCATAAGCCTGCTTGCATCTGCAAATAGCAGCTTACTGATATACTTCTTTATATGTTTGAAAGAAAATTTAAAAGTCGGATTGAAAAAGAAAGCCTGTTTTATCCATAAAATAATTAGAAGGCCGGAATATCATAATTGATAAATGATTATGCTGCACTTGAAGGAGGATGACATGATAGATATACATACCCATATTTTACCGGAGACAGATGATGGGGCAGATTCTTTGACAGAGGCAGTGGAGATGCTGAAAGTATGCAAACAATCCGGTGTCACAGATGTAGTTCTGACGCCTCACGGAAATCTGGCTAAGATGTTCCCTGAAAGCCGTCAGGAGTCACTGGAAATTCAATTTAAAAAGTTAGAAAAAAAACTTGCAGAATTGAATATTCAAATAAATATTTACAAAGGTATGGAGGTATTTGCAGCATACAATCTGTATGATAAATTATCAGACGGATCGATATGGACACTGAACCGTTCTAAGTACCTGCTGACTGAATTTTCATTTAATACTGATCGGGAAATTCTTTTTGAACTGCTTGAGATAATTGAAAGCAAAGGATTAATTCCGGTAATTGCTCATCCGGAACGATATAAAGCAGTTCAAAAAAATCCACAGATTGCCTATGAGTGGAATCGGAGAGGTTATATTATTCAGATAAATAAAGGCAGTATAGCAGGCGTATTCGGACGTGTCGAAAAGGAAACGGCGCACCTCCTGCTAGATTGTAATCTGGCACAGATCATAGCCAGCGACTGTCATCACATTCACAGCAGGATGCCCGGATTGAAAAGTGTATACCGGTATATCAGCAGAAATTATTCAGAAGGCTATGCGCAGATTCTTTTAAATATTAATCCTGAAAGAATATTAAAGGATCAGCAGGTATTGATTATAAATCCAAGGGTACCAGGATAATATCTGTATTGATATAGCAAATTGTAACCGGGAAGGAGGGATATCTTATGAATTCAGAAAAACAGAAGTTAAATACTGTAATCGTGATTTTAATGGATATAATAGCTATTTCACTTAGTTTTTTTATTGCAAATTACATACGTTTTGGAGATTTCTTTGAGAGTGGAATAGAATTTGGCATTGGATCCTCAATAATGGTAATTGTGCTGGTTTATATAGGAATATACTTTTTACGCTCTTCTGGATTGCGTTTTTTTAGAAGAGGTGCCTGGCAGGAATTGATTTCTGTTCTTAGGGGAAATATTTACCTGACAGCTGTGATTATCGTGTTGCTTTTCCTGGTAAAAAAATCTTCTGACTTTTCCAGATTAATATTACTCTATTTTTTTATTGGTAATATTCTTCTAATGTTTATGTTCCGCATGTTTTATAAAATCTATTTAAACAGTATTTACAAGTACAGTAATCATAGTAAACGCCTGGTAGTTTTAACTGTGAAGGAGTGCGTACAGGAGGTTCTGGATAATCTGGAAGATGAGAGCATGTGGGATTACATTATCCAATCTCTGGTTCTGTGGGATGCAGGAGATGAGGAACTGGGTGAGAAAATCAGAGGAATTGAGATCACTGCCAATAGAAATAATCTGTTTGAATATGCAAAGCAGGCGGTTATGGATGAAGTATTTATTAATATGCCTTACAATGGAGGTATAGATCTTTATCCGATTATCGAAAATCTGGAGGATATGGGAGCTGTAGTGGATGTTAATATACAGGTTCTGGATAAAAGGCTGGCTGATCATAACAAGCAATGGCAGATTATGGGTGATTATTATGTCACTTCCTTTTATAAAAAAGCAATAGGACTGCGAATGGAAGTCGTTAAAAGATTAATTGATATAGCCGGTGCAATTGTTGGGCTGGTTTTTACCGGTATTTCAGTTATTTTCGTAGCACCATTTCTTCTTTTGGAGTCACCCGGACCGTTGTTCTTTACCCAGATCAGGATTGGTAAAAACGGACGTAGGTTTCGGATATACAAATTCCGTTCCATGTACGCAGATGCCGAACAAAGAAAGCAAGAGCTTTTAGAACAAAATGAAATGAGTGGGCTCATGTTTAAAATGAAAGATGACCCAAGAATTACGCGTGTGGGAAAATTCATCCGTAAAACCAGTATTGATGAACTTCCACAATTCTGGAATGTATTAAAAGGTGATATGAGCCTTATCGGAACCAGACCGCCTACGATTGATGAATTCGAAAAATATAAATGCCAGTACAAACGAAGATTAACACTTCGTCCGGGAATTACCGGATTGTGGCAGGTGAGCGGCAGAAGTAATATACAGGATTTCAAAGATGTATTAGCGTTGGATTTAAAATATATTGATACCTGGTCTCTGGGGCTGGATATAAAAATACTCTTTCAGACGGTTTATGTGGTGCTTTTTAGAAGAGGAGCAACATAAAGGAGAAGGCAGAAAAATTCTGTCTTCTCGCAGCAATTATGTTATATCAATACAACCGGTTTAATCAAATCCTTCGGCTTGTCTTTCATCAGCATTAACGCTTCTTCCACTTTATCAAATCCGTGGAAGGTGTGGGTAATCAGCTTACTGGTGTCCAATTTGCCTGTTTCGATTAAGGATGCCAGCTTTTCCATACGAAGTCTGCCGCCAGGCATCAGACCGCCTGCAATTGTCTTATGGCCCATGCCGCAGCCCCATTCAACTCTTGGGATTTTGATGTAATCACCTTCTCCAAGGTAATTTACATTTCCAATTCTTCCGCCTGGTTTAAGCATACGGATTGCCTGGTCAAAGGTATCTACATCGCCGCCGGCAATGACGATACGGTCTACGCCTTTTCCGTGGGTTTTTTCCATAATCTGTTCCACGATATCGCCTTCACGGTAATTCACAATTTCTGTCGCACCGTACTCTTTCGCAATCTGAATACAGTTTGGCCTGGAACCTACGGCATAGATGCGGGAGGCACCGCGAAGTGCAACACCGGCTACTGCCATAAGCCCTACAGGACCGATGCCAATGACAACTACTGTGTCACCAAACTGTACATCTGCCAATTCAACACCGTGAAAACCGGTGGGAACCATATCACAGAGCATACTGGCTGATGCCAGATCCATACCGGATGGAAGCAGGGCAAGATTTCCATCTGCATCATTTACGTGGAATAATTCACCGAACACGCCATCTTTAAAGTTAGAGAACTTCCATCCGGAAAGCATTCCGCCGGAATGCATGGAATATCCGCCCTGAGCCTCCAGGGAATTCCAATCCGGGGTGATTGCTGGAATAATTACTTTATCTCCCGGCTTAAAATCTTTTACCATAGAACCGGTCTCCACAACTTCACCAATTGCTTCATGGCCTAAGATCATATCATGCCTGTCTCCTAAAGCACCAGCCCAGACAGTATGGACATCCGAGGTACAGGGAGCGATGGCAAGTGGTTTACAGATTGCGTCCAGTGGGCCGCATTCAGGTGCCTGCTTCTCAATCCAGCCAGTATTTCCGATACCTAACATTGCAAAACCTCTCATAGTTTCTATCTC
>UQCR01000140.1 GCA_900539655.1 uncultured Robinsoniella sp. | reverse complement strand
GATTATGTAGGTTTCCCCCCGCCGTGCGGGGGGAGCCCCCCCCCAGCCTCTGATCCTCATTCAGATGAAACAGTTCTAAATATTTTTGAAATAGATCATGCTTAAAATTTTTATAAAATGGTGAAACTGCGTCTGCGATCTGATCCGGTGAAAAACGCGGGTTAAATGTGAGTGCATTGGAGGTAAAACTGAGCCTTTCCTTGATTAAGGGATTTTTTAAACTTTTATCTGTTTCAAAATAAGTGATGGTTCCTTTTTGGTATTTTTGAAGTCCCATGATTGCTTTCAATAAAGTGGTTTTACCGGCGCCGTTCCTGCCGATCAACCCGGTAATTGTACCTGTTTTAATATCCAGATTGATGTCCGATAATTTAAAATCATTTTCATAAAAAAGGACCTCAAGGTCAGTTATAATCAGGGCAGATGATGTCATATTGATTCCTCCTTTATCAGTTCCTGAATGAGATTCATAATTTCTTCGTCACTAAAACTGACTGTTTTTGCGTAGTGATAAACATCTTTCAATTGTTCTTTCAGCTGTTTGCGATAGGAATTTTTTATAAAAGAAGCATCCAGTTCTGCGGCATACACGCCTTTCCCATTGATACTAATGGCAATTCCCGATTTACAAAGCTCTTCATAAGCTCTTTTTACCGTAATAATACCGATTTTACATTCCTTAGCCAGCATTCGAATGGAAGGAAGCTGGGTTCCAGGCGGAATCTTACCACTTAAGACCTGCTCTGTAACCTGTTCCCGTATCTGTTCATAAATTGGAATTTCAGAAATAGGTGAGATCATGATATTCAAAAGTATTCGCCTCCGTTCTTACCGTGACTATAACATAGACACAGTGCAAAGTCAATAATTTTATTTAAATTGACAACTGTCTTGTCACCTGTAAAGTTTTGTGGTATACTAATTCATCGAACCATATACAAAAGGGAGGTCAAGATGAACGAGAAGCAATTAAGAATCCAGGAATTAAAAAAGGAAAAAGATGCAGTGATCCTCGCACACTATTATGTGAATGATGAGGTGCAGGAAATTGCAGATTATGTGGGAGATTCTTATTATCTGAGTGAAATTGCCACCAAGATAAAAGAAAAAGTATTGGTACTTTGCGGTGTCCGCTTTATGGGAGAAAGCGCAAAGATTTTAAATCCGGATAAAGTGGTATTAATGCCGGATATGCAGGCAGACTGTCCTATGGCGCATATGGCGGATGCCCGGAAGATAGAGGAAATCCGCAGGAAATATGAGGATGTGGCTGTTGTCTGTTACGTAAATTCCACGGCTGAACTAAAGGTCCATTCTGATGTATGTGTGACCTCATCCAATGCTTTAAAAATAGTCAGGGCATTGCCGAATAAAAACATTTTCTTTATACCGGATCAGCATCTTGGAACTTATGTAGCCTCCCAGGTGCCAGAAAAAAATATTATATTTAACAATGGTTATTGTCCGGTTCACGCAAGAATCACTGTGGAAGAGATCAGGGAGGCGAAAAATGCCCACCCGAAAGCTAAAATTCTGGTTCATCCCGAATGTCAGGCTTCGGTTACTGAAATGGCTGATTATGCAGGAAGTACATCAGGGATCATTGAATATGCTGCCAAAGATGCTGCTTCTGAATTTATCATTGTAACAGAAAAAGGCGTATTATATGAATTGCAGCGCCAAAACCCTGAGAAGAAATTTTATCTTGTAAATGAAACCCAATGCTGTCCGGATATGAAAAAAATTAATTTGGACAATATTATTCGGGCAATGGAAACAGGAACCCCTTCCATTGAACTGGAAGAAACATTTATAAACCAGGCCCATGCACCGCTGAAGAAGATGCTGGAGCTTGCGAAGTAAGGAAGAAGATGGAGCATTATGAAAAAAAATGTAGATGTCCTCATTGTTGGAACCGGAGTAGCCGGATTATTTAGTGCATTGAATCTGCCGGATTATCTGGAGATTCTGATGATTACAAAAGCCGGATTAGAAGAGAGCGATTCTTTTTTGGCACAGGGCGGAATCTGTGTTCTGAAAAACGAAAATGATTTTGACAGCTATTTTGAAGATACTATGAAAGCTGGCCATTACGAGAATACCAGAGAATCGGTAGAAATTATGATCCGTTCGTCCAGGGAAATCATTTCTGATTTACTGCGGTATGATGTGGAATTTGAAACAGAGGAAGGGAAACTTCGCTATACAAGAGAAGGTGCCCATTCCACGCCAAGGATATTGTATCACGAAGATGTAACAGGTAAAGAGATTACCGGTAAGCTGTTAAAGCAGGTTTTGGATAAGAAGAATATTACAATTATGGAACATACAGCCATGACAGATATTTTAAGCCACAATAATGATTGTTATGGTGTTATAATAGAAATGGAAAATGGGCAGGAAACTGCAGTGATGGCACATGATATTGTGCTTGCCTGTGGAGGTGTGGGCGGCCGCTATCAGCATTCCACAAATTATCCCCATTTAACCGGAGACGCCCTTACTGTTGCCGACAAGCATGGTGTCCGTCTTAAGAATTTAGATTACATACAGATTCATCCTACAACACTGTATTCTACCAAACCAGGCAGAAGATTTCTGATCTCTGAATCTGTCCGGGGAGAAGGGGCAGTTTTGTATAACAAAGCGGGTGAGCGTTTTGTCAATGAACTGCTGCCAAGGGATCTGCTTACAAAGGAGATCTACAGGCAGATGGAAAAGGATGGTACGCCCTATGTTTTATTATCTATGCAGACCATCCGGGAGATCGATGTGACCAAACGGTTCCCGAACATTTACAGGCACTGTCTGGAAGAAGGCTTTGATATTACAAGGGAATGTATTCCGGTTGTACCGGCACAGCATTATTTTATGGGTGGAATTGATGTGGATCTGGACAGCCGTACCTCTATGGAGCATTTGTATGCTGTGGGAGAAACGAGCTGCAATGGTGTCCATGGTAAAAACCGCCTTGCCAGCAATTCATTATTAGAAAGCCTTGTCTTTGCAAAAAGGGCCGCCAAGGACATTTTAAGCAATCGGTTAAAGGAGAAAAAGATATCATGAATCAAATTACAACAAAATTAAATGTAGACAATCTTATCATGCAGGCATTGCGTGAAGATATTACCAGCGAAGATATTACTACGAACGCAGTAATGCGTGAGAGCAAACCCGGGAAAGCAGATCTGATCTGTAAACAGGATGGAGTAATTGCAGGGCTGGATGTATTTGCCAGGGTATTTGCCTTATTAGATGACAGTGTTAAGGTAGAAAAGTTCTTTGAAGATGGAGATAAAGTTAAAAATGGAGATCTTCTGGCTATCGTTACGGGAGATATCCGGGTACTGCTTTCCGGAGAGAGAACGGCTTTGAATTATTTACAGCGCATGAGCGGTATTGCAACCTATACAAGAAATGTGGCAGATCTTTTAAAGGGCAGCAAGACCAAATTATTGGACACCCGCAAGACAACTCCAAATATGCGTGTCTTTGAAAAATATGCGGTAAAGGTAGGCGGCGGATATAATCACCGTTATAATCTTTCCGATGGAATCCTCATTAAAGATAATCATATCGGAGCAGCAGGCGGTGTTAAAGAAGCGATTCAAATGGCTAAGGAATACGCACCATTTGTCAGAAAGATTGAAGTAGAGGTAGAAAATCTGGAGATGTTAGAAGAAGCCCTGGAAGCAGGTGCGGATATCATTATGCTGGATAATATGACTACGGAAACCATGAAAAAAGCAGTGGAAATGGTAGGCGGCAGAGCTGAGACCGAATGCTCCGGTAATGTCACAAAAGAAAATATTAAAAATATAATTGAGGTAGGTGTAGATTACGTATCAAGCGGTGCACTGACTCATTCCGCACCTATTTTGGATGTATCTTTAAAAAATCTTCACGCTGTGTAAGTAAAATAGAAAACGCAGGAAGCATGTCTGGTATGCCTCCTGCATTTTTTGTGCCTTAGAGCGTGTTTTAAACACGCTCTAAAGGCTGGTACCAAAATCTATCACAATTTCCTGTCCGGTAATAGCCTTTGATTCGTCACTGGCGAGAAAGAGTACTGCGTTTGCTACATCCTGAGGCTGGCAGACCGGAAGCTTCATATCGGTATGTTTCGCCATGGCACCAAGCATATCCATATCTAAAGCAGAATTTGCTGCACTGGCTCCCATAGGAGTAGCCACGGAACCGGGACACAGGGCATTGCAGCGAATTCCTTCAGATGCACACCGAAGGGCCGTATGTCTGGTGATACCCAGGATTGCTGCTTTTGATGCAACATATGCTGCTCCGCCTCCGCCATTCACTCCGGCGATGGAAGCAACATTTACAATGGAACCGGATTTATGTTCTAACATGACATTTAACACAGAGCGGATGCATTGAATGGTACCCTTTGCGTTGATATTGATAACCCGGTCTAATTCCGCATCCTGAACACGGTCCACCGGCAGCAGTCCGGTATCAAGGACGCCAGCATTATTTACAAGAATATCTATCGTTCCAAATTTGTCTATGGTTTCCTGGACAAGTGCCTGAAAGCTATCCGGATTTGAGATGTCGCTGGGAATGGAAAGTACGGATCCTCCTGCCAGCCTGATTTTCTCTGCAACCATATCCAATTGCTCTTTTCTGCGGGCGGTGATTACAACATTTGCTCCTTCGGCAGCGAAAAGCAAAGCCGCAGCTTCTCCGATTCCTGAATTACCTCCTGTAATGACAGCAGTTTTATTTTCTAAGCGTTTCATATAAATGCTCCTCTCTGAATATAGTAATGATTATTGTTATTAAATGTATCATAACGCTTAATTCTTCATATGTCAATGGATAAGTGGGTGTTTTAAACGAACTATGCAAACGAACTTTGCAGGAACGAATTTTGCATGTAATAAACAATAGCATTTCCTTTAATTCTAAAGTATAATTAAATACTGTGATGACAAATGAGAAAGGGGAAAACTCATGATAGAAGTGTTTCAAAAATTAACAGATGAATATGCAGATCAACACCATTTTAGTGGAACCTGCATGCTGAAATCGGCAGACGAAGTTCTGTTTGCGGGAGCATATGGGTATGCAAACCGGGCATTTAAAGTTAAAAATAAATTAGATACAAGATTTGATACGGCATCGGTGACGAAGACATTTACAGCCGCAGCGATTCTGCAGTTGATAGATAAAGGATTACTGAATCTAGACAGCAGGATACATGACTTTGTAGATCTGGCAGGAACGAAAATCCCTGAGGATGTCAGAATTGAACATTTGCTTAACCACACTTCTGGAATTGCAGATGATGCAGATGAAGAGGCGGGAGAAGATTATTTGCTGTTATTCTTGGCAAGCCCTAACTATGCTATTCGGAACTGTCGGGATTTCCTGCCGAATTTTGTTTATAAAGAACCATATTTCAGGGCAGGCACAAATATGAGATATAATAACTGCGCGTTTATATTGTTAGGGCTTGTAATTGAAGCGATTACAAAACAAAACTACCGGGAATATGTTGAACATAATATTTTTGAGAAGGCAGGGATGAAAAACACCAAATTTTGTGCAATGGATGAAATATGTGAAAATACGGCGGAAGGATATGGAGATATATTTTTGCCTAATGAATCAGGGGAAGAAATCTGGTATGGGTTCAAAAAGAACATTTACAGTTATCCGCCTGTGGGTTCTGCTGACAGCGGTGCTTATACAACGGTAGAAGACCTGGACAGGTTTCTGAGAAGTGTGAAAGCTAATATCCTGCTATCGCCGGACTATTCTAAGATGATACTGCAGCCCCACTGTAATTTTACAAAAAAGTCCCAATGGAATGCAGTGACAGACACAAGGGTCAGAATGGGATATGCATTTGAGTTTCTGGAAATTAAGAATGAGTTATTCTGTATTTATAAGGAAGGCATCAATGAAGGAGTTTCAGCAATGTTTTCCTATTATCCCAAAGCTGATCTAACCTTAAGTATACTTTCTAATCAGAATTGTGATGTGTGGAAAATGCACAGAGACATGCAGACGGAGATTTACCACAGATTTTATCATGCATAGAATCTGACTCTATGCATGATATATGGACTAAAGTTTTTGTATGATATAAGTAATTACATTGGTGTTAATCTTAACCTTGAGATCTTCTCTGGGAACTATATAAGATTGAGCGGATATCAGTATTCATTTTTCATCTCCGGAAGGTTTATCAGCCTTTTCTATTATTTTATAACAATTCGTATTCAATAATCTCGTAAAGAATAATCTTGCATTTTCTGGTGTCCGATAGTGGTGCATACCTGAAAATGCAAGAGAAAGATCGTCTATCTGTTCCATTGCATTTTTACAGCTGATCAGAAGCCTTTCAGGAAGTACCTGAAGGGAAGTATATTCCATATTTTGCGGATTCAGCCGGTGAGTCTGAATGGCATAGGGGATACGTTTCTGGCAACGGCAGAAGCCTTCTTTTCCAAGCTCACAATACTCATCCAGAAATGCTGCCATCTTTTTTCGAATACGTGTCAGCCTCTGGCGGTATGCCTCCGGGGTGATATTCAGGATTTCTCCTGCTATTTTGCTGTCGGCTTTGAACATGGTTCCAAGTATGAAAATACAACGGCTTTCCTGGTCCAGACACTGCAGCATTACATTTGTACAGGATAATTTAAGTTCCTGTTCTAACAATGGCTGATCGATTCTTTGTTCAGGATCAGGTATGTCATCTGCGGCACCGTTTCTGATATCATTACCATAGAATTCAAAACTGAGAGGCCTTGTTGCAAACATACTCTTTTTATAGTTCTTCAGATGATTTACAGCAATGCGGAAAGCCCAGGTGGAAAAGGTGCTTTCTTTACGAAAAGTATCCAGATGGGTCATGATACGGATCGTGATTTCCGAAACCGCATCTTCCGCGTCCGGGATTGTGCCCAGCATTCTTAATGCCAGGTTAAAGATCAGGTCCTGTACCGAGAGAAGGAGGTATTCCATAGCGTTTTTATCGCCAGCTACAGCCTGATCGATGAATTGATTCAGTTCATCATTGGTGCAGTCTTTGCCAGATTGATTGTGATACAGATTATGTGGTGTATTTTCCATAATATTCTCCGTTGTATTTTATTCCCGCAAGCAGCCAGGTAGGCAAACATGACGGCGGGTTTACTTGGTGAATGCCGCCATGGCCAAATACAATGCTTACTGCAGCATAGTTGACCGGGAACGGATGCAGTACCCGTTTAAAACAGTATAGCACAGACAATGTTCCCAAGAAAGTAGAAATACGAAGAGATCAGTCGTAGAAACAGTCAGCAAGCGGTCATATGTGCAGTTTATAAGAAGTCATATAAGCAGTCATACGTGCAGTTTAAAAAGTCATGTCATATAGAAGTAATATGGGCAGTTACAAAATCAATCATATAGCAGTCATTAATTAATCCATGAAATCAGTTAAAAAAGGCTTGACTCTCCCCTTACAGGAGCATATATCCTTACTTTTGCAACCAGATCACCACCCTGGAAATGAGGTGGTATTCAGCATGAAAATGAGTCCAGATGGCGTGGATAACTATTCAGGCATGATATGGCGGAAGTGATGCATAGGAAAGGAGAAGCAATGGGAAATGTAATTGAAGTAAAGCATCTGAATAAAAGTTTTGGAGAGAAAACGGCAGTGAAAGACCTTTCATTTTCCGTAGGAAGAGGAGAAGTATTTGGATTACTGGGACATAATGGAGCCGGGAAAAGTACAACAATTGATTGTATGCTGGGATTGAAATCTTTTTCGAAAGGTGAGGTTCGTATTCTGGGAATGGACCCGTTAAAAAAGAGGAAAGAATTATTTGAACGGGTGGGTGTTCAGCTGCAGCATACCTCATATCAGGATAAGATTAAGGTGGGGGAGTTATGTGAAGAGAATGCAGTTCTCTATAAAAAGCCGGGAAATTACCAGGATCTGTTGGAACAGTTTGGACTATTAAAATGTAAAAACCAATACGTATCTACCTTGTCGGGAGGAGAGAGACAGAAACTCTCAGTTTTATTAGCACTGCTTCCCAGACCGGATGTGATTTTCCTGGATGAACTGACTACAGGATTAGACACATTGGCTAGAAGAGAGGTCTGGCACCAGCTGATGAAACTGAAAAAAATGGGCGTATCCATATTTCTGACTTCCCACTATATGGATGAAGTAGAAGCTCTTTGTGATCACATCTGTATCATTAAAGAAGGGAAAAAGGTGGTATGGGGTTCGGTGAAAGAAGTGATTGACAAAAGTCCGTATGATAATCTGGAAGAAGCTTATCTTTGGTTTATGGGAGAGGAGGAAATAAAATGAAACGATTTTTGACATTGCTGAAAATAGAGGGGAAGATCGCAGTCAGAGGGATAGACGGTGTATTCTTTGGTATTCTGATGCCCATTGGGATAGCCGTGTTAATAGGATTTATCTGTGGAGACAAGCCTGCTTATGAGGGAGCCTCCTATTCTTTCCTGGAGGCATCATTTCCGGCACTGATCACAGTGGGCATCTGTGCAACGGCATTTATGGGGATTCCACTTGGGCTTTCGGATTACCGGGATAAAAAGATATTAAAACACTTTTTTGTTACACCAGTGAGTCCCATGCTTCTATTGATGGTACAGGTAGCCATTAATTTCCTGAATTCCATTGTCTCTGCTACCGCTATTTTACTGGTGATGAAATTTGTATTCGGATATCAGATGAGAGGCTCCAAAACAGGCTTTTTATTTGCCTATATTCTTGTACTGATATCCATGTATGCTCTTGGAATGATGCTGGCCAGTCTCTGCAAAAACCTTAAAATAGCCAATCTCGTCTGTACGCTGGTTTATTTTCCGATGCTGTTTCTCTCAGGTGCTACAATTCCTTATGAGATACTGCCTCTGGCATTGCAGAAAGCAGCCAACATACTGCCTTTGACACAGGGGATTAAGTTACTGAAGGGGTTTGCAATGGGAGTAGAAAATACGGAAATCTTAATACCCAGCGTGGTTATGATTGTGGCAGCTGTTGTTGGCATATGGATTTCCATTAAAAAATTCCGATGGGAGTAATGCATTTATTGTACTTATAATAATTTATATTTGTCTATATTTGTTCAGAAGGTATCAAACTGATAGCTTGTATGTCGAAATTCTCATTATATTCTTAAATTGTGTCTCATATACTATAGCAGAACCAATGTTTAGGAGTGGCATATGAGTGAGAAACAAACAAATCAGAATGTTGGCAGAGAATCAGAGCCGAGCCCGGATAAAGAGACTAAATTCCATCAATACAGAGGAATCGGCATTCTGCTTTTGTGCGCAGTTCTCGTAATGGGGGGAATTTACAGTTTTGGAGGTATCACCCTGCAGACTGCAGGGAGCAGCAGAGTAGGCAGCCGGGAGCTTCCGATTTACTGTGTGGATACTCCGAAAAACCAGGTTGCACTGTCATTTGATGCTGCCTGGGGAAATGAAGATACACAGGAGATATTGGATATTCTGGCAAAACATAACGTACATGTTACATTTTTCATGACAGGCGGATGGGTGGATTCTTTTCCGGATGATGTAAAACGAATTGCTGCAGCAGGCCATGATCTGGGAAATCACAGTGAAAATCATAAAAATATGAGTCAGTTGAGTGATGAACAGTGCAAACAGGAAATTATGAAAGTACACGATAAAGTAAAAGCACTGACGGGAATCGAAATGCAGTTGTTTCGACCGCCTTATGGAGACTACGATAATCATGTGATAAAAGATGCTTATGAATGTGGTTATTTTCCGGTGCAATGGAGCGTTGACAGCTTGGACTGGAAGGATTACGGTGTGGAGAATATCATCCAGACTGTTACTCAGAACAAAGCCCTGGACAAAGGAGCAATTATCCTGATGCACAATGGTGCTAAATATACAGCACAGGCGCTGGATACTATCATTACCGGGCTTCAGGATAAAGGATATGAAATTGTACCAATATCCCAGTTGGTCTATACGGATAAATACCATATGGATCAGGCAGGGAAACAGATCAGTGATGGAGCACAGAATGGCAATAGTGTTGATACAAAGTCCAGCCGTCAGTAACAGGCAGCAAAAGCCGGGCAGACCTAATTAAAGTAGGCTGTCCGGCTTAAATTCTGTTATTTCCCACTACTCATGAAGGAGTATATGCTTTTAATTATAAATAGTATGTGGGATGGATTTTTGTACTTTTGGGGTACCATATATGGCGGCAGGGGTATGAAAAGGGAAGAAAAATATTGAGGTTTTAAATAGATCATGCTATACTTATCACCGTAAATACCATCTTTTTAGCGAGGAGGGATATGATGAAATTTACAAAGATGCACGGAATCGGCAATGATTATGTATATGTAAACTGCTTTCAGGAGCAGGTGGCTGATCCGGGCAGGACGGCAGTATTTGTCAGTGACAGACACTTTGGAATTGGTTCAGATGGATTGATATTGATTAAACCTTCTGATAAAGCTGATTTTACGATGGAAATGTATAACGCAGACGGCTCTCAGGGCGCAATGTGTGGAAATGGAATACGGTGCGTTGCAAAATATGTGTATGATTATGGTTTGACAGATCAGACAGATATCAGCATAGAAACGAAAAGCGGAATTAAATATCTGCATCTCACAGTAGAACAGGGTAAGGTGGCTTTTGTTAAAGTAGATATGGGGGCTCCAATACTGGAACCTGGTAAAATACCGGTTATTTCCCAGAAAGATAGAGTGGTGGATGAGCCGGTTACCGTGGATGGTAAGAACTATCATATGACAGCAGTATCTATGGGGAATCCACATACCATAGTTTATGTGGAGGATGTAAAGGGAATGAAGATCGAAGAAATCGGTCCCGGTTTTGAGAATCATCCCTGTTTTCCTGATCGGGTAAATACAGAATTTGTTCGGATTATAGACAGGCATACTGCAGAGATGCGTGTATGGGAAAGAGGTTCCGGAGAAACGCTTGCCTGCGGTACCGGTGCCTGTGCGGTAGCAGTGGCATCCATTTTAAATGGATATACGGAGGATGAGGTTACTGTAAAGCTGTTAGGCGGAGATTTGAAAATTGAGTGGGACCAAAAAGCAAACCGTGTATATATGACAGGACCTGCGACGGTTGTATTTGACGGGGAAATCATTTTACCGGAAGAATCTTCCGGAATCAGTTCTAAATCATGAGAATACAAACCTGGAACCATAGATAAAGTAACATGTATTAAGCGAGGAGGCCGCTATGTTTAAAATTAATGATAATTATTTAAAATTACCGGGAAGTTATCTGTTTTCTACAATAGGAAAAAAAGTTGCAGCATTTACGGAAGCAAATCCGGATAAGAATATAATCCGGCTGGGGATTGGTGATGTTACTCAGCCTTTGGCACCGAATATTATCACAGCTCTGCATAGTGCAGTTGATGAGATGGCAGATGCTAAAACCTTTCATGGCTATGCTCCTGATCTTGGCTATGAATTTTTAAGAAGTGCCATTGCAAAAAATGATTACGCAGACAGAGGCTGCAGCATAGCGGCAGATGAAATATTTGTTTCGGACGGTGCAAAGTGCGATTCCGGCAATATACAGGAAATATTTAGCGTAGACAATAAGATTGCCGTATGTGATCCGGTATATCCTGTTTATGTAGATACTAATGTAATGGCGGGAAGAACCGGAACATATGATGCCGGGACGGAGACCTGCAGTGATGTAATCTATATGCCGTGTACAGCCGATAATAATTTTGCACCGGAACTTCCGAAAGAGACGCCGGATATCATCTATCTTTGTTTTCCAAATAATCCCACGGGATCTACGGTGACAAAAGATCAGTTACAGGTCTGGGTAGACTATGCAAATAAAGAAGGTGCCGTGATTATATACGATGCAGCTTATGAAGCATATATTTCAGAAGAAAATGTGCCCCATTCTATCTATGAATGTGAAGGTGCCAGAACCTGTGCAATTGAACTCCGCAGTTTTTCGAAAAATGCCGGATTCACTGGGACACGCCTTGGTTTTACGGTAATCCCAAAAGAATTAAAAGCCGGAGATGTATCTCTTCATTCACTGTGGGCAAGACGGCACGGCACCAAATATAACGGAGCACCCTATATCATCCAGAGGGCTGGAGAAGCTGTTTATACGCCTCAGGGAAAAGAACAGTTAAAACAGCAGGTTGCATACTATATGAATAATGCGAAAGTGATCTTTGATGGCTTAAAGGATGCAGGTTATACCGTATCCGGTGGTGTCAATGCGCCATATATCTGGCTCCAGACGCCAAAGGGCATGACTTCCTGGGAATTCTTTGATTATCTGCTCGAAAAAGCAAACGTGGTTGGAACACCTGGATCCGGATTTGGACCTAGCGGAGAGGGATATTTCCGCCTCACTGCATTTGGAAGCTATGAAAATACAGTGGCGGCTATTGACAGAATTAAGAAAATGTAAGAATGCATATGACTGGTCTTAAGAAGGGTAAATGTAGAAACACGCTTAAGACAAGCAGTGGAAAAAGCGCATATTGTAATGTAAGAGTTGAATAAGATTTACGGGTAGAGGCGTACATTTGTATGTCTCTATTTTATTACAAATACAAAACAGGGATATGGACAATATTACCAATTAGACCAGAATAATTACCAACTAGACGAGAATAGCTACCAGTTAGTCAATAATGGTTGAGAATTTGATTTAAATGTGATATATATTTAGGCATAATGTATAATTTTAATAATATACTGTGAACTTTTTGTGAAAATATAGGAAGAAGGGAGAAGAGTAAGATATTACTATTTGGCCATACCAGATTCATATTAGCAAGAAATATGTTCAATGAAACTACCAAAGAGAAAAGGGAGAATATCGATGAAGAGAAAGATGAAAATTCAGGCAAAAAAGTAGTAAGTAGCTGTTTGGTGTTCGCAATGATGTGTCAGTTGGTTGGCAGTAATAATATGATGATCGCAAGTGCAGAAAATGAAACCGATGCAGAAACAAAAACCTATATTGTTATGGCAGACAGTTCGAAAGAGTTCAACGACGTTACCAGCAGAGCATTTAGTATTTCAGAAGAAGATTCAGAATTAGCGGATAATAATATTGCGGTGATGGAGTTATCAGCTGATGAAGCTGAAGCATTGCAGCAAAAGGATGGGCTGATTGTGGAAGAAGATATCATAATTTCTGCAAATTCACTGGAAGAAGAGATTGTCACAGAAGGAACAGAAGCAGAAACGGTTCTTACTGAGAGTGAAGAAGAAAGCCAAACTGTAACAGAGGTAACAGAAGAGACTGAAATTAATGAAAAGTCAACAGAGAGCACAGAAACGATTGAAAATACAGAGAATCTTACGCTAGAAGATACCGAAGAGACAGAAACAGAGGATTTAGATAAAGCAAAAAGAATGGAATACAAGCTTAAATTGCGGGAAGCAAGGAACAATGCAGGTGAAACGGAAGTTGAAGCTGATTGGAACTTACAGGCAATTAATGCAGATGAAGTTAATACAAATGCAAGAAGTATTGTTAAAGTGAAAGTAGCTTTATTGGATTCAGGGGTAGACTATAGTGAAGGGATTGATCTGGGTGATAGCATTAATTTCGTTGAAGAAGAAGATTATGTAGTTCCGATGTATCAGGATCTAACAGGTCATGGTACGGGAATAGCATCTATTATCTGTGCAAATGGGGAAGGCGGAATCAAAGGAGTTAATCCAAACGTAGATTTATATTCGGTAAAAGTGTTAGATGGTGAAAATAAAGCACCTTTGAGTAGAATTATAAAAGGTATTTACTGGTGTATCGACAATGACGTGAATATTATTAATATGAGTTTCGGAACATCCACATATTCAAATGCTATGAAAAAGGCAGTAGAAGATGCGTATGATGCAGGTATATTAATGGTTGGAGCATCTGGAAATAACGCTGCTAAAGTGGAATATCCAGCAGCATTTAAAGAAGTAATGGCGGTAGCATCTACTAACACTGAAGCAGAGATTAGTTCATTCAGCAACACAGGAAAAGAATTGGATATTGCTGCGCCGGGAGAAAAGATTCGAACTTCATCTTTTTTTGGCGGCTCAACTATAACGCATGGTACAAGTATTGCAGTTCCACATGTGGTAGGGGTAGCATCTTTGCTTTGGGAAAAAGATTTATCAAAATCTCATGAATTTATTCGACAATTGATAGATTCTACCTCTAAAAACGTTTCGAATTCAGATGTGTGTGGACTGATTGATGGAGAGTATGCAATGAGTATGTATGAAACTTTTGCTGAAAACTTTAAGGATTTAAGTATAGCAGGAGAAGAGATTATCCCAGAAAATACGGATAAGCCTGATACTTTTGAAGAAATTAATGATGATGAGACGTATGTGGAAGGTAGATGGGATGGAGGAACCCATCAGTCGGTGATTGATAAAGAGCAAGCTGAGGGCAAATTTGAATTAGATACTAAGGCTATTGCTATTATAAAAATGGGTGCAATATATCCTGATAAATCGGAAGTTAAAATAGGCGGATATGGTAATTTTCCTGAGTATCATGGAGGTGTTAAATGGGATAAGGTGCCGGGCAAGGAAGTTGTCCCTGTCAATTTTGTATCCTGCTATCTGTTTTTAACAAGGATAGCGCTTAGGGGTGGGGATACTTCCGTTTTTAAAAGAGTGCCGATAGGAATGGATGCGAGGATATGTAATAAAATCAAATCTAAAATTACTGCTACAAAATTTGGGGATATGCCTTGGAGCCAGATTCTTGCCCAATATGGCAACACAAAAGCAAACCGCAAATACTTCCTATTTGGAGTTGCGATACACCTTGTTTCCGATTCCTTTGCCCATAGGATTTGGTATAAGAATAATGGTGTAGTAGGGAAATTTATAAGCCATGATGATAAAAATTACCCAGATAAACCAAATAGAGCAGACGATCCTAAGGTAGCTCCAAACAGGATTAAAGTGGTCAGGGAGGCTGTATCGTGGGCTCTTTTAGATGCTGCAGAACCTAGTATTGCGGGCGATTACGAGGATATTGCATGGGCATTGGATCTATTTAATAATACATTTGCCAGACAAAATTTATATCAATGTTTCATTGATATTGCGGGAAGTGAATTGCAATTAGCGGAAGACCAATGTGACGTTAAAAAAATTAAAAATGCGACACATACCACAAAGTAAAAAAGTTGAAATAAATTTAAAAAAGGAGAAATGCGATATGAAGAAAATAAAAAAAGTCCTGCTTGCCTCTGTTATCATGATATTAATGATGGCATTCTTACCCATGAATACTATGGCAGCAAAAAGCAAGATTATTCCGAATAACAAGACTGGGATACCGGATAAAGTGTTGTACCAAACAATACTGAAAAAGCTGGGGAAAAGGAAAAGCTTTACAGAAGAGGATGCGGCTAAAATAAAGCGGTTAAATGCCCATAAT
>UQCR01000139.1 GCA_900539655.1 uncultured Robinsoniella sp. | reverse complement strand
TTCTGCCCTCCGTACTGGTCTCACATACTTCCAGAACCTCTCCGGATCATGATAGAAATATATCATTCTGCCTGGAGAAGTATCATAGCAATAACCCGTTCCTGTAAAATCAAAGGATGCCATTGCATTTTCCACTGATTCCTCCACACTTTGTTTTTCCTGCTCATAGTCAAACGGTCCATGTTCAAAAACAATATACTCTGCTTCCGGAACATCAATCATAAGCATTTGCGGCGGTACCTCTCCATTATAGTCCAAAGGAAGGCGCACACCATAGCACTCTGTACGGGGAATATTCCAGTCGCAGAGCCTGCCCATGGGGTCATTCATATATGCCATAATCTGGCCGCTGCTGCTGTTTGATTCACTTCCTCCGTCATCATCCAGCTTGCCCTTGATGCTATCCAGTAAACCGCAGATTGTATCGCAGTCCTGTCCTGGAACCAGGCTTTGCTTTTGCCAAAAATCCCAATACCCGTTACTCTCATAGTTTTTAATGTGCAAAAATTTGTGTGCCGGAATGGTTACAAAGTAAATTTTTATTTCTCCTGTCGATTTTAACATACCAATTTCTCCTAATCCTAAAAAGTAGCGGTCAAAAAGGGTAATTTTTGTACGAAGTACAACCGGCCTGGGGATTTTTCGATATTCACTGGGCGTAAAACCATACGTTCTCTTGAACGCTCTGGTAAACGCTTCGTGAGATGAAAACCCATAATCAAAAGCTATATCCAGGAAGCTCTTTTCACTGTCCCGCACCGCTATAAGCGCAAAGGCTAATCTTCTAAGACGCAGATAATCCCTGAATTGCATTCCTGATATTTCTTTAAATTTTCTTGTTGTATGGAATTCGGAATACCCCAGCCTGCGGGACAGATAGCTCAGAGTCAATGCTTCATCATTACAATTTTTAATACATTTGTCAATCTCATCCACAATTATTTGAATTTGCTTCTTCCACTCGTACATTCGTCTGTTCACCTCGTTTCAACCACCCTAAATGTATTATAGAGAAATATTTAGTTTACCGCTTGATTTTACTTGCTCTCTGTTATACCCTTCCCAGGCTGCTTGGATCAACATAAGAATTTGTGTGTTAAATACTGATAGAGAAATCAATTTTTAGTTTTTGTATAGCACAATTTTTAATCTGACACATATTATAAATGGATGAAAAATATGGAGTTTTCCTTAATGAAGAATTGTACCAACCTTTATTTTCTGTCTTCCATAGCCTGTCAGCTCTCTGAATGTCTGTCCGAAAAAGAAATTGCCGTACTGGCTGCTGACCTGGCAACAGTCGGTTGCATGTTGTCGTCTATACTAAGCCACAAAGTCGCAAATACCCCGTTAGACTCAGCTTCCGCCGCTTCAAATATTGCTGCTGATGTGGAAGAAATTAATACATCTGTATTTTCATCTTTCGAGCAGTAGTGCAGCTGAAACGAAAAAGTATATCGAAGAACTGGAAGCAGATATTATGCCAATTGACAATTTAATCTGTTTTGCAGAATCAGAAGCCGGAACTCAGGTTTTTGGCGCAGATACTGCTAAGAATGTAGCTGCCATTCTTGAAAAGAAAGATTTCCTTCTATTATAATGTGTTTTCGGGAGAGTGTACAAGCACTCTCCCGAAAATTATGTTAAAATTCTTTTTTCATCCATATATGAGGACAGCCTTCTTCTTCATCCTCTTCCCCATATTGAGCAAACCCTAATTTCTGATAGAAATTACTTACTCTGGTTTGTGCATGAAGGTAAATTCTATGCCCGCCCTGATCAAACACATATTTTTCAGCTTCTTTAATTAATTCCGCCCCAATATTCTTACCTCTGTAATCTTTGAGTACCGCCAAACGTCCGATACAGTAGGCATTTTCTTCATGACCATGATCTTTAAATACCCGGCAAGTTGCAATTGGGAATGCTTTTTCATTGTATATTACAATATGTGCTGCTTCAAGATCAATTTCATCAAATTCATTTCTAAAGCCTTGTTCTTCCATAAAAACAGCCTTTCTTATTGCTTTTGCATCTGTTGGCAAACCATCCTTATAAATCCTCGTAACCATATGTTACATTTCCTTTCTTATTGTTATTATTGTTTGTTATTGTTATCGTTAGCTGTTGTTATTGTTGTTGTTACCGTTAGCTGTTGTTATTGTTGTTGTTGTCGTTGTCATTGTTGTCGTTGTTATTGTTGTCGTTGTCATTGTTGTCATTGTTGTCATTTTTGTCGTTGTCGTTGTCATTATCGTTGTTGTTTTTGTTTCTTGCTATATTTCAACCAGAGTACACGGAAAATATACAACATTAATAATACGCCCCAGGAACCCGCTTCCGCATATGCAATAATCATATTTCCACACAGTCCAACAAAACCATATGAGAATACAATTCGTGAGATCAATGCAATTGCGCCCGCTATACTTGAAAACAGCACATCCCCGATTCCTTCTATGTAACCTCTTATCGACATGGCAATTCCGTAAACTGCATAAAAGCTTGCAATTTTCCGAAAGAAGTCCTTGCCAATTTCTGTAGCTTCACGGCTAACCCCAAACATGGCAATCAGATATCCACCGGTCGTAACCACCAGCCACGTCAACACTAGAGATACGCACAACATAATGGCAGTTCCAATACATACAATCTTTGGAATTTGTTTTCTTTTTCCTGCTCCAAAATTCTGTGCAACGATGGTCGCTATTCCCGATCCAAGATTAATAATTGGCAGCAGTATCATGGTATCCACACGATATGCGGTGGTAATTGCAGCCACAGTCTGTGTTCCGAAACCGTTCATAAAGTTCTGAAGTATAAGCCCTCCGCAAGAGCTGATACAGGATTGAATCATGGGCGGTATGCCAAAATGAATCCCTTCTCTTAAGACAATTCGATCCAGCGACCATTTTTTTATGGAAAAACACAGGCAGGGATATTTCTTTACACTGTATATAACAATAAAAATTGTCATGACGGTCTGGGAAATCACCGTAGCTGCCGCTGCACCAATAACGCCCCAATGGAAAACAGCCACGAATACAATATCTAATATAACATTCACAATAGAAGAACACAAAACAGCCCCAAACGGCGCACGGCTATTTCCGATTCCCCGAAGTGCGGCAGCATAGACATTATAAACGGCAAGGATCGGTATTCCAATCAATATGATCTGCAAATAATCCGCTGCCATTCGGATGGTATCCGGTGTCGTATTTAACATGCGAAGCAACGGATAGGCTCCTGCCATACCAATTACCGGAACAAGTATAAAAATACCTCCGGCTAAAACAGAAAAAACCGAAATTATTTTTGATATATGCTCCTTTTTCCCTGCACCAAATTTCTGTGCGAACAATATAGAAAGTCCCAGTGTAAAGCCTGTAATTGCTGTAAGGAAAAAATTAATAACAGTACTTGTAGAACCAATTGCTGCAAGTGCCTTTTCTCCGGTTATATTTCCTACGATAAATGCATCCGCCCAATTATAAAGCTGCTGTAATATTCCACTTAAAATAAGAGGTATACAGAACTTAATTAGTGTAAATGCGACGTTTTCCTTTTTATTTTTTGTAATGTTCATCTTAAAGTCTCCTAAATCAAAAAAACGCATGCAAGAATATAGCCTTGCATACGGTAGGTGCTCACCCAATCACAATTTGAAGTATATCAAATTGTCAACTTATTTTCAAGATAAATATACGGAACCTGTTCAGGAGTCTGTTAGAATATTGCTTTCATTAAAAAAGAGGCATACCTTTGTACGCCTCCTGTCTATACTACACCTTCCGGTAAAGAATCAGTCAGTAATTAATGTCATAATATCTTCTATAGATTTTCCACTCTCCTGAATCATATCATACAGCTGGCCCAACGCTTCTTCTCTTTTCTTCTGTTCCAAAGCTTTTCTCTGATCTAACAAAGCATCCATTTTAGCCTGTACTTTTGCAATTTGCTCGTCCAAAACTTCGATCTGATCATCAATTGATTTTCTCTGTCCTCTTGCCATGATTAATTCCTCCAATATAATTTACTTTTATTTCTAATATTGTAAATCATTATTGGCTGTTTGTCCAGGTTATATACAAGTGTTTTATAAAAGTTAATAAATATATCTAAGACAGGGATTTATAGTAACAGCAAGTTCCCTTTTTTCTCACATACCATGTTTTCAAATGGCAATACCATCTGTTGATTTTTTTCTTTCCATATGAAGAGTAAATACAATTACAGCAAAAGTTATCCATAATCCTCCATCCAATTACATTTACCGGCATATACTGTATACTTAGATACTATATAATTTTATGTAATTTCCTATTTCTCATTTTCCAGTTGATCTTTAGCGCCTCTAGTTTCATACACTTCATTTTACTTAGTTTATTCTTGTGAAAACATTTTCTTTGATAAACAATCCATTCACCCAGGGCAGCATGATTGTAGACAAATTCTTTAGGTATATTAATATTTCCGTATTTCTGGTAATATTCTTCACAATATTCATACCAGATTTCCCACTTTCTTCTGATTCCAAGGGTCCATAACATTCCGATTTGATTCAATAAGTAAATTTTTCTGGCATCTATTTTACATGTTCCGTTTTGATGATATGCAGCCCGCTGCCTTTCTATCCACCGTCCCAGAAGATGTCCATCCGGTGTTATATATTTAGCCGGTATTCTCAGATGCTGCTCAGAAATATAATATTCTCTGGCAAGCGCATACCACTCATCCCAGGTCAAGCGGGCATGTTTATTTTTATTTGCAGTTTTAGAATCATTCATACTCTCTCCACATTTCTGATTATTCTATAATAGTTAAGTTAACTGGGTATGATCAAACAATGTAGACATTATTTGACACACTAAAATTGGTAAATTTTAACTATTTTAACTACTTTTTACATTATATACCATACGTCAAATAAAGTCTACATTTTTTGACCTGTGTCGAAAAAATTACGACTAAATGCTGAGCAGATTCTCAAATTTTTCTTTCTTATTCCCCCAAAAACAAGTATGCCAAATAAATTTGACAAAATTCCAAATATATTTGCTGGCTTTATTAAAAGGCTTTCATTATAATAAAAGCACGTATACGAAACTGAAAAGGAGATCAATTATGCTTGGAGAAAAATTAATGGCACTGCGTAAAAAATATAACTATAGCCAACAGGATCTTGCAGATATGCTGTCTGTATCAAGGCAGACCATTTCCAACTGGGAATGCGGCCAGGGCGCCCCTGCTTTAGACAAAGCTCTAACTAATTGACATAAATGCAGTGAGCGGATTTGAAGTAATGGAGGACGAAATATGGTAACATTTCTTATTTTTGTAGTAATAGGATTATTGGTCTATATCATATGTGAGCTATCGGGTTCAAAAAAAGTCAGAACAGAAACTTCTTATAAAGATGTGATTCCACAGTTTCTAAATAAAAATTGTGAAATTATTGTAAAAGACCCATTAGTATCTATAGATATCATGTACAGCGCAAGAGGTATTTTAATCGATATTGACGATGAGTGGATGATGCTGGAAAAGCAGGAAAAGGGGATGCGATCAATAAAGGTATTAAGAATTGAGAATATCAATGGAATAAAAGAGATTATTACGAATTAAGGTAATATTATAAACCATATAAGATACCCCGAAGCTTCCTCCACTCGGGTATCTTATATTTTGCTGAGGAACTGCCCTGGCTTACCCCAGCATATCCTTTTACGAATCTCCTGTTATAAATGCTGATCCTCATCCGAAGGAACATATCTGCATATATCTGAAACATCACATTTTAAAATTCTACATAAATCATTCAGTTTCTGAGTAGTGATACCCTTATTATGTTTTAGCTTGTTTAACGTACTAAAAGAAATATTGTGCTTATTTGTCAACGTATAGTATGTTTCGTTGGATTTTTTTAATGTCTCCCAAAATGGTGTAAAATCAATCATGATAATTCCTACCTTTCTATTAATATTAGACTTAGCATAAATTATATTCTTATTCTTGAATATATTCTTATTAAAGAATATAATATATTGCATAGCATAAGGGAGGTAATGAGTATATGATTGAACAACTGCAAATCTATATAAATGAAATAGAACAGGATGCAGGCCGAGTCACTTTATTGGTTGAACTTTACCATTGGAAAATAGTAGATAACGATTATGATTTTTTGTGGGAAATTATGCCACCCAATCTCACCGATCGAGAACTATTTGAATTTTGCAAAAAAGTACCAGGCTTTTTAAGTGACTATAATTAAGGAAGATGTATATTTTATTCCATGAGGCAATAATGTTACTTTTGAACATATATAAATAGTATAAATAATGTCAATTTTCCGCTAAAACCAACACTTACTGACACTTATTTGGCAATTTACAATTTTTGTTCATGATTGCCAACTTATTGGCATATTACCCTATTTTGACATTGATTCGCGCCAATTACTATGGTATAATTTTTTATCTTAACAATCCTTTGTTTCGATAATTTACCTATTGGAGGAATGACATGGAAAAAAATAAAACATCCATACGCATTGTAATGGACTTATTGGATATTTCACTTGATGAATTATCCGAATACTTACACATCGACCGAACCACTATTAGCAAATGGAGGACCGGCAAACGGAGGCTTTCTCTCCGCTCTCCATATTTTGAACTGGTTTTATCCTACTTTTCAGAACGAAATAATCAAATGGTATACAGACCATTGGACCGGGCCTTAACTGAGTTCTATCCGGATGACGACATTAAGACCCCTCAGCAGGTCCATGAATATCTAAAATTATTTTTATCCACTTACAATGAAGAAAATAAAGATGTATCGCCAGGCCTTGATGTCCTTCCGGTACAGCAGTTATATATCGGTATAGAAGGCCGAAAAAGTGCATTTGATTTTATTCTGACTGAAGCTGAAAAAATGTTATTCCCGGGAACACTAAAAATCCTTGAATTTGAACATGTATCCTGGATCTGCCGCGATATATTATATCTGCAAAATACGGTTGACAGGCTGTTTCGCCTGGCTGATAAAAACTTCCATATTGAATTCGCGTTTACACCCCTGCAGAATAACCTGTCATTTCTACCCTTTATCGGAGCCTTAAATGAAATTCGCTTTCACAAAAATATTAACATGTACGTTGTGGATGTTGAACGCATTCAGGGAATTCTGCCCCGTATCTATTCCCTTTCAGACAGATGCATCGGGGTAGGTCATGACAGTCTTGAACCTTCCATACCCATGCATACAAATCTGTTTACCGACCCATTTAATACACATAAGTATTCTCTGTTATTTGACCATGTCTTACATTTATACGGACATAAAATACTTGCAACGGATTCCGGTAAAGATATTGACCGAATTCTAACTGCGATTAATTATCTCTCCCAGCGAAAAGAAGACTGTCTTTTCTATGGGAATTATTTAAGTATTACTACCATGAGTGAATCCCTATTGTTTGAAATTCTCAATGATAACAACATCAAAGGAAAGGATCGGGAACGATGTTTATTTTATTACAAATCCTTCCGGCAGGCGATGCTTGGAACTCCTTCCAATTATATGAGTACATACCATTTAAATCTGGACACACTGGAAAAGGCTCTTACTTATGAATATCTGATAGAATATGAATTGTCTTCATTAACAAATAAACAGATTCGGAAAACCCAGGAGCAGTACACCCGGCATTTAATGGACACCGTTGAATTTTTTGAAAATTCCCCAAATATAAAGGTATTGATTTTGGCGGGTGCCCAGCATTACGGACATTCTTCTGTATGGCTGAAACGAAATCTATGGTGTCTGTCCATGAATACAAGATGTATACCAAGTGAACACCAGATTATCTACTGGGATGATGTAACTTTAATCAATTGGGCAATAGACGTGTACACATTGCATCTGAAAAATAATTATTCCGTAGAACACAGGCACAAAGAATATAATTTAAAGATTCTCCGCACTTTGGGGAACCGGGAAAAGATCTGAAAAAAGAATGCCGTACAGCAAATAAGCTATACGGCATTTTTGTGGATTACAAATCAGTTTATGCAGCCAATACTGTACTATGCTTAATCCACCTCTTTTTTCTTTTTTCTGATCCCCCAGATTACAAACATACTGATCCCAAGCAATACCACATACGGAATAATTACATTACTATCTCCTGTTTTCGGCGGCAGGATAGGTTTCAGGTTATCACCGCCGTTTTCATCAGATTTTTCAGCATAAAAGAGAAACCGGGAGCCTGTAACAATGGATTTCATATCTTCATCCAGTACATTATAGGAGGTGTTTTCCATATACGTGATACCTTTTTTTCCCGCTTGTTTTGCTGCTATTACAGCATCCTCCTGGGTCCTATAGGAAATCGGTTCCATACTTTTTGGATAACCTTTTTTCTTCCATTTTTCAAATTCCGCTTTCACATAATACCCTTTTTTGATAATGGCTGAGTTTTCTGCATCCCAATAGTATTTTACCGTGAGTTTCTCTGAATACCCGGATTCATAAACTCCTATGGAAACTTTTTTGGATAAATCTTCTGACTGTCCGCTTTTTGTTATCCCATCTGCTGTCCCATCATAAAGCAGCTTACCACCTAAATAAATTTTCAAATGAAGCATACTTAAAAGTTCTTCCTGAACCTTTTGAAGGTTGTTCTCGGAAACCATTTGAAGATAGATATGATAGTCCGAATTTGTTTGGTTTTGTATCAGCATACTGTCTGTATATACTTTTCCTGGTCTCATATCATTGCCGGTGAGAAATCTTGTTGTATTGGCTGAATCTCCCGCTTCGTAGTAAAGTATCCCATCCTGTTCGCTGATATAAAGTTTTTTTTCTGCTGCCGAAACGGACTGAAGGCTGCTGATTGTAAGTAACAGGATAACCACTATACAATACAGCATTGAACTTTTTCCATATTTCAAGTCTTCTCTCCTTTCTGACCGATACTATTTAAATGTCCATGTACCGTCCGCATTGACTGTTACCGAATCTGCCGCTGCAATATCACCGGCAATCGTAACCTCCAGCTTTGCTTTATCAAAACCTAAAAGGGCATATATTGAGGTTTCTTGATATAAAATAACTGCGTCTGTACCCGGATGTCCCTTCACATATATATCTGCTGCTTCCTTAGCCTCTTCCTGCGTATCATATGCTGTTGCCGCCTTTGGATCAGCTTCGTACTCAGCTTTCACATAATAACTGCCGGCTGTTTTGACTGTGCCCAGCAGCTCTTTGTTAAACACCACTTTCCCCAGCAGCGCATCCGCTTCATCCACGCCGCTTTTTCCCGGAATAATGCCTGCATCTTTTGTATAGTAGAAGTTTTGGTCTGCCGCTGCGTACTTCCAGACGGCATCATCTGCAGACAATGCCGTATTTACATATGGAAAACCAATATCTTCTGAAGCGTCAATGTAAGTATTGCCATCAAAGCTCAACCATGCTGCACTCTTATTACCAGGTAATATATTCAGATCCGGCAGTTCTTTATTAGGCGCTGCTTTCTCCACCCACTTTGCAGTTATTGATGCCCGTACCCTTACATCTACATCACCGTCATTTATAACAATTCCTTTTTTTACATAGGATGAAGCCAAACTCCCGGTTCCCCCGGGATTGTCCGGAGTTGGAACATCTGTTTCCTCCGTTCCATCCTCAAAGGGATTATCCCCAGGTGCCGGAGGATGAAAGATTTCCCTGAATTCAGCCTTTGCTCCAGTTACTACAAACTCATTGGTAACAGAAAAATTAGAATAAAATAACGCAAACGCCGCTGAAATTAAGATCAAGCATACCAGTACTGCTACCGTTAAAATGGTTCTTTTCTGATTTCCTTTTTTCATAGACTCAGATCCTTTAACATTATTTTACCACTGTGCATCGCCGCTGATGATCTCACCTGCAATCGTTACCTTTAAAGTTGCTCCTTTAAAGCCTGCGTTGTCGGATGCATAGGATGAAACCTCCACATACGTCACTTTCCCAGACGCGGTAGGATTTGCTGCTTTATAAGTTATAGCCGCTGCTTTGGCTTCATCCTGTGTTTGATAACTTGTGGGCTCCACTGCAGCCGGATTACCTGTGAGCTCTGTCTGGTATGCATCGTATTCTTCCTTGACATACCATTTTTTAGTTGTTGTTTTAACCGCTAAATCAGTACTAAATAATACTTTACTCAAAATAGCATCGGAATTGGTATTTGCTGCCAGGGTTCCTGTTTTTCCATTGTAATAAAAACAGGTATCTGTCTGATTCCATTTCCACTTTCCGTTTGTATCTCCCCCTGTAGAATGAAAACCGGTATAACCTGTCAAATCTGCAGTGGTTCCAAAATCCAGCGTAGCTGCATACTTACCAACTTCATACTCATTATCAATTACAGTGGTTCCATCAGAGCCAATCCATTCAGCAGTAACCGTTGCTTTTGCTTTGATCGGGGTATCTCCTGTGTTCTCCACGTGTCCTGACTTGTCATAGCTGCCTGATATAAACGGGTTGTCCCCAATGTCGGGAGCATCAAAATCCTCCACAAATCTAGCGTCAAGTGTGTTAATCTTAAATTTGTTCTCAACCTCAAAACTGGTTGAAAATAAAGCAAATGCTCCTGCTATTACTCCGATGGCTGCCAGTGCAGCAATAGTTCCTGCTTGTTTCTTTCCTAATTTTCTCATTTTTTTCTTTTTCCTTTCTTATTTCTAGAATTCTGCTCATTTTTATCTGTCGTATTTTGTATTTTGGAACTCCCCCAAATATAATTTATAAGAATACATAGTATGATCATTCCGATTACCAGTGGGTTTTTTATAAACTGCACTGCATATCCCGCTTTGGGAATCCGAAATCCGGCAACTTTACCTTTTACCTGTGAAAAGGATAAGGTGCTGCCATCCTCACTGTCATTGCTGTCTCCTTTAGTTCTGAGCGTCTGCTGATTCTCATCAATTTCCACAATTCGATGTGTGATTGGCGTGGCATCCATTTGACGCTGAAATGCAATTACATCTCCCTTTTTTAATTCTTCAAAAGACTTTACTTTTTGAATATAGACGATATCTCCTGTCATAATAGCAGGCTCCATGGAACCTGATAAAATAACTGTTGGCTGATATCCCGCCAAAAATGGTGCGCTGATTCCAAAGACCAGGAAGATGCCAATGCAGAAAATCAACGTCAACCCCTTTTTGACTATTCCAACCAGGCTCACTTTCTTAGTCATTTAAAACCTCCATACTACCCCTCCGGATTCATCTATCTGACAGCCGGAAGCTCCCCATAATCCAGCATCATTTAGCTTTGCATCCATAAATTCATGAAGGAATGTCAGTTCATACGATGCAGTCTTGTACGCCTCTGGAATAACCAAATCCGGATTATACTGTACCCCCTCCAATACGGTAATTGCATCCCCCGGCTTTAGTACCCGTTCGTAATAGTACCAGCCATTATTTTTACTCCAACCGCTTACCAGTCCCTGCGCCCCCCACTGCTTAAGAACCACTTCCTGCTGGTTCCCCTCCCCATCTTCTAACTGGGAGCTTAAAATAATTCCATCATTTGCCGTAAAAGTTTCGCCATACTGAATCCTTAAAAGTGCATCTTTTGTGCCCTGATTTTCATAGACGATTTTTTTAACTACCATCTTACCGTCCCAGTTTTTTGGAGGGTCAAAAGTCTCTCGCATAATCACAGAGAGATTATTAACAGGAAATTCATTTTTCACCTGAAAGGACTGGTAATAAGCCAGCGCTATGATTCCGGGTATTGTCAGCCCCATCAGCAGCAACGGAATAAAAAGCTTTCTTTTGCATTTGCTGAATATTTTCTTTTGCATTTTACCCTCACCTCTCATTTCTGTCACTGTACTATAACCTTATTTCCGGTGAGTACATTGGTAATTCCACCGGCTCCTCCTGTTTGATTGGTCTTCTGGTTTTTGTAGTAAATACTCTCTGTTTGTGAATCTTCAATCAATATTTCTGTTTTATTCACAGTAGACGGCGGACTATTTTCCAGTTTTACTTCCTTGAATTCATACTGCATGGGAATTATTTCTTCCAGGATGTATCTTCCGGCAGGCAAAGTCAAAACCTTTTCATTCTTACCCGTTGCCGAAGTCAGTACAACACTGGACGTAAAAGCCGGATCATCCACTCCCGTCAGCTTAAAAATGAATTTATCCTGATAATACTGCTCCTGGCCGGTTTCATTAGTAGTTATTTTTTTGAGCTTAAGAAACCCGTTTTTCTTCTTTGCATCCAGCCTGACCACAAACTCTATATCGCTGTCAACATCGTATTTCTCAACACCGCCTATATTAAATTCACTGTCCAGCAACAGGACATAACAGTCTGTGTCCTCCTGATATTTAAAAACATACTTTTTCGTTACTGTTTCACTCTGTACATAATAATTCCCGCCTTGTTCATAACTTCCGTAATAATACACTACCTGGAAGTTAAACTCGTTAGCCCCCTCATTATCAATATCTGTAACCGTCTTTGTCTGTGGACCATCTATTGTATTTAGAGTAAACTGAATTTCTTTTATTTCAGAATGCGGATCCCTTTTTTTAGAGAGCAATAACGCATGTTTTCCGTCACCCACAGCTTCGTAAGCTGATTGTGCATAGACTTCTTCTGGCGGCATTATTAAGCTGGGTACTACAGCATTGTCCTGATATTCCTCGACATGCAGTTTCATCTGATCCGCAAGGGGGGTACCCGACATATCCTCCACCTGGATTTCAACGTTATGCTTCTGGGCACGTATGACAATCATCTTGCTGTCGCGGATATACCTTCCATCGCTCAGATTCCAGGTATACTCTATAATATACCGACCCTGGTCTGTATCCTCAAACTCCGCCGTTCCATTTAACTTGGATTCCCAGATTTTCCTGTTTGCACTTCCATTTGCAATCAAATCTTCCTTTATGTAGTCGATGATTCCTGCAGGATTGACCGACTTGCTGGTGATACCATTTACTTTAAATACACTTACATCCAGGCTGGACCCCGGTCCGCTTAAGTCCGGAATGGTATTCAAATCGATTCCTTTGTACTGTAGATTTGTACCCGGATAGGATGAAACCGTAATGTCACCCATATCGATACTCATGCGGTGTGCAGTGGAATATGCCATCCTAAAATCATCTGTATGGTCATAAGTACTTCCACTGGTGAGATTTGTACGGTCATCACCAGGTATCAGATTCGTGGTTGGTATGATGCGGATCTTTCTGGTTCCCGTTGCATTCCCATTTATGGTTACTTCTACAGTAACCCACTCAATTCCCGGTGCAAATTTATCTGCCGTATTATAATCACGCTCATAAGTTCCATTGTAGGTTGGTCCCAGGAATCCGATAACAGGCAGCTTCTGGGAACCGGGCATGTCAGATATCGCGCCCACATAAACACCATTTACCAGCTTTCCCTTTTTCCATTGGATATCCATGGATGAATTATTTCCCGCAATTGCATATGAAGTGAGCGTAAAACGCTGAGTAATATCTCTTACCGTATCATAAGTAGTTTCAGGCAAAGCTGTTTCATTTGCGTCATAATCCCATACCTCCTGATGCACGGTAGACACAGAAGCCAGAGAATATGCCTGAACCAAGTCATTATAATTTTCCCCGTTTTCTCCATAATCCCAGTTTCCAGTAACCGGTGACTCAAAGACGTTTAACTGTGGATAAAGGCAATTGTGCTTATCATTATCCTCTTGTGACCTTCCGTCATATACCCAATTTGTATTAGAAAATTCCACAAAGCCTGTTGTACCCGGAATTCCTGCCAAGCCCGAACCGCTTTTCTGGGATGTAGCTGTCAGAACTCCCTTTATTCCGTCTCTGGAAGGAGCATTTCCAACACTGCGTTCCCGCATAGCGGTTGTCTGTTTATCATAATAACAATTGTTGTAAGTCGTTTGAGATGGTTTGTCAAATCCAGTAAAACCGCCAATATTATTTGCATTACTCCCCTGACCTAAATTTAATTCGGTATCGACATGGCCTACTTCACCGGCTACATAACAATTATTAAATTTAACCGTATCCGAAGCTTTGGTTAAATCCCCAATAAATCCTCCCATATGATTACCGCCGACCTGCATGCCGACAATCGAGGTGGAATAGCAATCTTCAAATGATATTGTTACCTTGGTTATACCGTCCTGTATACAACCTATAAATCCTCCGATTGATGTTTTACCTTCAATTGTCCCCGATGCATAGCATCTTATAAAACTGGAACCCGAGACTGCCGGCCAAACAGCTCCTATAAATACACCGGTAGTAGCATTGCCATATACATCATTATTGGTAAAACAATCCGATATGGTAAGCCCATCATCTACGCAGGATACAAATCCTCCGGAATGATCCCCTCCGGCAATCACTGTGCTGTTTACGGAAAAAGAATTTTTTATTGTGGAATAATTTGGTCTTCCCACAACTCCGCCTACATGGTCTGACACAGATGCCAGCACATTGTTATCCGTATAAAGATTTTCTATATTCATATATTTTGCATAACCCATGGGCGCTAAATAAGCATCGCTACCCATACTCCCTTTTGCTCTTCCGGAAGCAAACAAACTGTTCTCTACCCTTACATTTTTAATTCGGGTTACCTTTCCGGAACTGCCATTTCCGATTATGATACCAATTCCCATAGGCCCTGATTTTTCAGTAACTACTTTTGCGGAATCGAAAACGATATTTTTAAGCTCACATCCGGAAATCTCTCCTAGAAATGATGTTTCATAAGCACCCAAATTAAATATTGTGTGATATTGCCCGTCGAAAATAACGTCAGTATAACTCTTCGCCGGAATCCAGTTATACTGTCCTCCCGATAAGTCCATATCTGCCATCAAACGTATCGTCTGTCCGCTCGTAGCAGTGTTCAATGCCAATACCAGCTGCTGTGGAGAATAAACCTGCCAAATGCCATCCACCGGTTCAATTTGATACGAGGGATTGGATATGGCATCTCCCGTTTTATTATCTGCCACGGTACCGTCCCATTTAATCGCCGTGTTTGTAGTATTCCATGTGGATGTACTTGATTTCTCCAGCCATTTCGCCTGTTGGTTGGAATCCTTAAGCCCTGCATATACCTTGTCAATAACTCCTTGTATCTGCAGATCATTTTGGCCCATACCCAGAGCCATAACAGATTTGTTTGACTCCGCCTTTTTCACTGGCTCCACTTGCTCTTCCGTGTCTCCGGTTGATTTTTCGGCTGGTATTTCGGTTGGTGATTTAGTTATCTCTCTCTTTTCTGTCTCCGCCACTTCTTCACCGGAGGTTCCTGCTTCTGTTAAACCCTCACTCTGTATCTCCTTATTCAGCTCTGTGGCATCCTCACTTTGTCTTTCCGTACGCAGTTCTGTGGCATCCTCACTTTGTCCTTCCATACGCAGTTCTGTGGCATCCTCACTTTGTCCTTCCATACGCAGTTCTGTGGCATC
>UQCR01000138.1 GCA_900539655.1 uncultured Robinsoniella sp. | reverse complement strand
GAAAGATTACGAGGTTTCGAATTGGTAATAATGCATAATAAAATAGAAAAATATTAAATAAATATAGTAAAAATAACTTGACAAACAAAACCGAAAGGGTTATTATAAGGTCAAACATAAACAAACGTAATACAACGAAATAAAAAGTAAGTATTTGAAAGTACTTGAATGGGAGATGAGGTTATGTTTATTGAAGAACGAAAGGAAAAAATAATAAAAGCAGTAGAAGCAAATTTATCAGTAACTGTAAATGAATTATGCGATTTATTCGGGGTTTCAGAGGTAACTATTCGAAAGGATTTAAATGAATTAGGAAATGCAGGATTGATTATACGTACTCATGGTGGCGCTGTTAAAGTGAAAGAAACAGCATTTGAACACTGTCAGGCAACGAAAGAAAAAGAAAGAATAATAGAAAAAAAGGAAATAGCAAAAAGAGCTTATGATGAAATTAAAGAACATGAGACAATTATTCTGGATGCAGGAACAACAGTGCAGGAATTGGCTAAGTTAATCAGAAAAGGAGAAAAGAATCATCTCACCGTAATTACCAATGCTTTTAACATAGCAAATGAACTTATGGAATGTGAGAATGTAGAGTTAATATTTGCCGGAGGATGTGTCAGATCCCAGATTCTATCCTGTGTAGGAATGTTCACAGAAGATCTGTTAGGCAATGTAGTTGTGGACAGGGTGTTTTTGGGATCGAACAATATTAGTGCAGAACATGGTTTGACTACACCAAATATGCAAGAATGCCGGGTAAAACAATATATGCTTAAGTCAGCAAGAAAAAAATATGTATTGGCTGACAGCAGTAAATTCCGAACAAATTCTTTATACTGCATATGCAAGTTTAAAGATTTGAACCTCATCATTACTGATGATGGGATAGGCAAATCCTATATGGCTAAGATTACAGAAAAAGGAGGGAATGTGGAAGCTGTCAAGATAAATAGTTAGATAGGAAGTGCAGATGATAAGAAATACAATGGGGAAGTACATGAAAGTTTGCTTTGAATGTACAGAAAAATGGAGGAGAAGGCTATGAGTCTAAGAAAAATGGGAGCAATTGGGTTAGCATTAATAATGATGACAGGGGTAATAACCGGATGTTCAGGTGGAACGCAGACGAAGGAAACTAAGTCTGCTACTGAATCTGCAAAGACAGTAGCATCAAAAGCAGAATCAGATAAGTCTGAGACGGAAGCTGCCACAACAGAGGCCGCTAAAAACGTGGGAGAAACAAAGGCCGAAGAAATAATTTCTGAAGCAGCAGCACAGACCGGGATAGATAAGGAGAACAAAGATATCACTTTAGGCATTTCTATTTTCACCAGAACGCATGTATTTTATAACAGAGTGGAAGAAGCTATGGAGAAAAAGTGCGAAGAACTTGGGGTAAAGGCTATTTTCATGGATGCGGATACAGATAGTGAAAAGCAATTGTCACAGGTTCAGGATTTTATTACACAGAAGGTAGATGCCATTATTATCTGTCCGGTGTCTACAGCAGGAAGTAACAGTTGTCTGGAACTGGCTAATAAAGCAGGGATTCCGTTGCTAACGGCATTTACAAAATCTGATGGAGATTCTATCTGCCATTTTGGTACAGATGAGAATGTCGGTGGTGAACTGGCAGGAAAATATATCGAAAAGGCATTGCCGGAGGGCGGAAAAGTTGCAATTATTACGTATGATGACGTTGAAAATTGTGTTTTGCGCGCAGAAGGATGCAAGAAATATCTGGAAGCAAACTGCGAAAATATAGAAGTAGTTGATGAGCAGAATTATCAGGGAGATGCCGAAAAAGCATCAGCTATTACCCAGGACTTTCTTCTGAAGTATCCCGATCTGGATTTAATCTTTGCAGTAGGGGATCCGGCAGCTATGAGCGCATATACAATTATAAACGGTGCGGGAAAAGAGATTAAGGTTATCGGATATGATGGTAATCCGGAAGCGGTTAATGAGATCGCCAAAGCTGGCATTTGGATTGCCGATGTGGCTCAGGATCCGGAGGGTATCGGGCAGGCAATGATTGACAGTGCAGTGAAGGTAATACATGGAGAAGAAATCCCAAAAGAAAAATATATAGAGCCATATATTATCGATGGTGAAAATGTCAGTGAATATCAAAAATAACAGTAGTTTAAGACCCGGTTTGCAGATCGGGTCTTTATAAAATAAAGTTATTGAAAATATAAAGAGGTACACGGAATGGATAGACAGCCGAAGATTCAAATGAAACATATTATAAAGGAATTTCCCGGAGTTAAGGCTCTGACAGATGTAAATCTGGAGTTTTATGCAGGAGAGGTACATGCTTTGTTAGGTGAAAATGGGGCAGGGAAATCTACACTGATTAAAATCATCAGTGGTGTATACAAAAGAGACAGTGGCGAAATGATTTATGAAGGAAAAGCGTGTAATTTCGAAAATGCAAGGCAGGCATTGGACAATGGAATCAGCGTTATTCACCAGGAACTAAGTGTAATACCAGACCTGACGGTTGCCGAGAATATTTATCTTGGCAGGGAACAAAAGCAGAAAAATGGATTTCTGGATAAAGTCAGGATGAAAAAGGAATCGCAGGATATTTTAACGATGTTGGGATTGAAGATAAAACCGGGAGATCTGGTTAAAAAATTAAGTGCAGCTGAGAAGCAAATGGTGGAAATAGCAAGAGCTATTTCACAAAATGCGAAAGTGGTAATAATGGATGAACCGACTTCTTCTATATCTGAGCAGGAAGTAGAATCCCTTTTTCGTATCATTAAAAAATTAAAAGAGGAAAAGGTAGCAATCATCTACATTTCTCATAGACTAAAGGAATTATTTGCAATTGCAGATAAAGTATCTATTTTGAGGGACGGCTGCTATATCAAGACAGTTGCTATGAAGGATATAGATGAAAAGGGTTTGGTTTCACTGATGGTTGGCAGAGAAATTAAGACATACATAGACAGAAGTGATAAGAAAATTGAGAAACCTGTACTTGAGTTAATTAAGGTTTCTAGAAAAAAGGCATTTAAAAATGTAAGTATTGAGGTGGGACAGGGAGAAATTGTAGGCATTGCAGGACTGATTGGAGCAGGAAGGACAGAAGTACTGAGGGGGATTTTTGGGGCAGAACCTTTTGAAGAAGGAGTGATGAAACTGCACCAGGAAGAAATACGTATTGAAAGGCCGATGCAGGCAATCGAAAAAGGAATTGGTCTGGTTCCCGAAGACAGGCGCATGCAAGGGGTTATGCTAAAGAAGTCAGTAAAAGATAATATTACCTTGCCCAGTGTAAAAAACAAGGCCAAGATGGGATTTGTAGATGTTAACTGGGAAAATAAAAGCAGCGAAGAGTATATTAAAAAATTAAAGATAAAGACGCCGGGCAGAAATACTGTATCTAAAAATTTAAGTGGAGGCAATCAACAGAAGATCGTAATAGCCAAGTGGTTATTGGCTGGGTCTAAGATATTATTACTGGATGAGCCTACAAGAGGGATCGATGTGGGAGCAAAGTTTGAGATCTATACACTGATGAATCAATTTACAAAAGATGGCGGAAGCATTTTAGTAGTTTCTTCCGAATTACCGGAGTTATTGGGAATCTGTGACCGGATTTATGTAATGTGCGAAGGCAGAATTACCGGATGTCTGGATAATCATGAGTTAACAGAAGAGGTCATCATGCATTTGGCAAGTACAGCGATGCCCCAATCATAATACGAAAATATAATGGTACTTAATCTAATGAGGTAGAATAATGGGAAAGAATAAAATAAACATGGGAAAAATAGCGAAACAATATGCGCTGATCGGATTTCTCCTGATTTTGTGTCTCATCATTTTTATAGTAGAGCCACGATTTGCATCAAAAGAAAACTTAATTAACGTGTTGATTCAGATTTCAATTAATGCTTTTATAGCTACAGGGATGACATTTGTACTCTTAACCGGAGGAATTGATCTGTCCGTGGGACCGGTATGTGCCCTAAACGGTATTTTGGGAGCGCTTCTATGCAAACAGCTTCCGGCAATGAACATTGGTATGACTTTGATCGTTGGAGTTGTACTTTCGGCTGCAGTAGCAATTGTTATTGGAGGAATATCAGCAGTAATCATCTGCAAATTTAATGTGGCACCTTTTATTGCCACGTTGGCAATGATGAACGTGGCAAGGGGTGTATGTTATCTTTTAACCAACAGCAAGCCGGTTTATGAATTGCCGGAAAGTTTTCTGTGGATTGGTCAGGGCTATGTGGGGCCCGTACCATTTATTGTAATCCTTACAGTAATTGTTCTGGTGGTATCTCATATCATTCTAAGTAAGACAGCTTACGGACGGCATATATATGCGGTGGGAAGCAATGAAGAGGTAGCGAAATTAAGTGGAATTGGAGTAAATAGAATTAAAACGTCCGTTTATATGATTTGTGCGGGACTATCTGCATTTGCAGGAATCTGCCTGTCTGCTAAAATAGGGACAGGACAGCCGGCAGCAGCTGAGGGATATGAACAATTTGCGATTGCAGCGGCTGTTATGGGAGGAACCAGTCTGGTTGGCGGTACAGGAGGGATTCCCAACACGATCATTGGTATTATTGCAATAGGAATCATCAATAATGGATTAAGCCTTATGCAGGTTAATTCATACTGGCAGAAGGTAGCCATGGGAGTCATTATTGCATTTGCAGTAATTATGGACCGGTTAAAAATAAAGGCAGAGTAAAGAAAGTACGGTATGACTGATAGGAGAGGTAAAATGAATACGATAAAGAATCGTCCGGAAGACATGGTTGAGGAAATGCTAGAAGGATATGTCCGTTCCAATCGTGACCTGCTGGAAAAAGTCAGCGGTGTAAAAGCAATTCGTGTTAAGAATACAGCCCCCAGGGTTATGATCATTGCAGGTGGAGGTACAGGATGCGAACCAATGTATTTAGGATACGCAGGAGAAGGAATGGCAGATGCCATTGTAAGTGGTAATATTTTCGCTGCTCCTTCTGCGACTGCATTGCTGAAGACAATACGTCAGATGTATCATGAAGATGGAGTACTTATGATCACCGGTAATTATGTAGGGGATGTGCTGAATTATGAACTTGCTGTAGAATTATGCGGTTATGAAGGAATAAAAGCAAAGGCAGTGTTTGTAAAAGATGATATTTTACATGCGCCCAAAGAAAGCCGTGGAAACAGAAGGGGAATCACAGGTATTATGTGCGTGATTAAAGCGGCAGCAGGAGCAGCTGCCAGCGGTTTGATGTTAGAGGACGTAGAGCAGATTGCCATTAGAGCCAGGGATCAGACTGGAAGCGTGTCGGTCACTTTCTGGCCGGGCTACCGCCCCGAAACAGGAGAACCTATGTATGAGATGGATTCTGATATCATTGAAATCGGCATGGGATTTAACGGAGAACCCGGAATTTTGCAGATGAGGATGCCCACATCAGATCAGCTTGCAGCAAAGGTATTAGATTATCTGATTCCGGATATGAATCTTAAAAAGGGTGATGAAGTGCTATTGATTGTGAATGGGAAAGGAGCGACTTCAAATATGGAACTTTCCATTATGAGCAACAGCCTTCATCAGTATCTGATGTGTCAGGAAATTTCAGTTTTTAAAACAGAAGTGGGTAATTTTTTTACGGCTCCTGGAATGGGAGGGATCAGTGTAACACTTATAAAACTGGATCCTCTTTTAAAAAGGTACTATAACCTGGATTCGTATACGCCGCTGTATACTTATCGGGCAAAGGTATAGAGGAGGGAGACAAAATGAAAGATTATTTGGAAATTGAGGAAGTAAAAGAGATGTTCCGATGTATTTCCAGGCAAATGATATCCAGCGAAAAACAATTGACAGAGATTGATAATATAATTGGAGACGGTGATCATGGAATTGGAATGGCTATTGGTTTTCGAGCTGTTGATGAAGCCTTAGATAATATGAATTCAGATACAATAAATGAATTTTTCAAAGAAATTGGAATGACATTATTAGATGCTATGGGTGGTGCTTCCGGGGTAATATTTGGCACAATGTTCATCAGCGGATACGGTGCAGCGCCTATGACGAATCAGTTAGATTTGGATACTTTAAGCAGTATGATGAAGAAATCATTGGAAAATATCAAGCTCAGAGGTAAGGCAAAGGTGGGTGATAAGACTATGATAGATAGCTATGAGCCTGCTGTTCTGGCTTTGGAACAATGCAGCAGAAATAAGAAAAGTCTGTCCGAAGGAGTGACAAATGCCTGGATTGCAGCTAAAAATGGTGTGGAGGCAAGTAAACTGTACAGTGCAAAAAAAGGAAGAGCGGAATCATACGGAAACTTATCCATTGGTACTCCTGATCCTGGAGCAGTTTCAGTCAGTATCATTTTTGAGGCTATGAACAGATATATTACAGATGAGTGGAGGAAATAAATTATGATGACATCCAGGGAACGAGTTAGGGCGGCAATCGGGCATAAAGAACCGGATCGTGTGCCAATTGATATTGGAGGAACAAAAACAACAGGAATACATGTAGATGAATATATTAAAATAGGCAATTATTTGGGAATAGATACGGAACTTCCACGTTGTTATGAACAGTTTCAAATGTTAGCTAGGGTTGAAGAACCGATTAGAAGATGGCTTCACAGTGATGTTCTTCAACTTGAAAATCTTTATGAGACCTGGGGATATCGGAATTCGGGCTGGAAACCATGGAGAAATACAGCTGGGAATACAATACTTATGCCAGGAGATTTTCGTTATGAGACAGATAGTAATGGTGATATTGCATTATTTGATGTGAATGGAAGGCATGTGGCAAATATGGCATCTACAGGCAGCTACTTTGAAAGGCTGGCAAACCCTCCACTGGATTTATCCAGGGAAATCATCATGATGGATATTGAGGAATTTAAAAAATCTGTGACTCTATACTCAGATGAAGAACTTCGTATATTAGAAAAAAGAGCAAAATTAATGTACGAAACGACAGAGTACTCCATACATGGGGGAGCTTTAAAAGGAAAATTGGGAACCACTGGTATATTTGCGGGACATCCTTTTACGGAATGGCTGTGCATTTTAGTTTCTGAGCCGGAATATGCGGAGGAAATACTTGGAGCAGCAGGTGATATGGCAGTAAAAAATATTGAGATGTATCTTCAGGCAGTAGGAAGCTATATAGATACCATTTTAATTTCAACTACTGATTTTGGCACCCAGACAGGAGAACTGTTCAGTCCCGGTGTATTTAAGGATCTATATATGCCGAATTATAAAAAGATGTGTGACTGTGTACATCAGAATTCCAAAGTAAAGACGATGTTCCACAGCTGCGGTTCCATTCGTAATATTATTCCGTATTTTATAGAAGCAGGCTGTGATATATTAAATCCCATTCAGGCAAATTCCTATCGAATGGACCCGGCGGAATTAAAAGCAGAATTTGGAAATGATCTGGTATTCTGGGGAGCCGGTGTGGACAGCCAGACGATATATCCGGGTAAAGATCCGTCAGATGTAAAAGACCAGGTAAAAGAGAGGCTGGAAATACTGATGCCCGGAGGAGGATGTGTATTTACCCCTATACATAACACACAATTTGACGTTCCTGTAGAAAATGTCGAAGCATTTGTAGATACTGTTTTAGAGTATGGAAGATATATATCATAGGAAAGGAGGGGACGATCATGATTACTGCTGTAAATCTAAATCCTTGCATTGATAAAAGCATTCTAGTATCCGGATTCCAATATGGCCAGCTTAACCGTGTCGTGGATTCCTGTGAGGAAGCATCGGGTAAAGCCATTAATGTGGGGATTGCAGTAAAAAGAATTGGAAAAGATGTGGAATGTCTTGGTTTTAATTATAAAGGGAACGGCAAGGTATTAGAAGATACGTTAAATGCGTATGGGATAACATCTGAATTTGTATGGGTAGAAGGTCGGCTAAGGATCAATACAAAAATTTTAGATCGGGACACAAATATCCTTACGGAATTAAATGAATATGGAAGTGAAGTGACAAAAGAAGATATCTGTAAATTAAAATCAGTAATCAAAGAGCATGCGGCAGCCAGCAGCCTGGTAGTTATTGGTGGGAGTGCACCTGTTGGAGTAGATACTACAATCTATAAAGAGATTTTAGAAGAATTATCAGTATATCCGGTTAAGATCATTTTAGATGCAGAAAAAGATTTTCTTTTAGAAGGGATTAAGGCAAAACCTTATCTGATAAAACCAAATTTATTTGAATTAGAGACTGCATATGGGAAAAAATGCAGATCTATTGAAGATGTAATCCTTTTGGCAAGGGAAATAATAGAAAGCGGAGTGGAGGTTGTCTGTGTATCTCTTGGAGAAAAAGGGGCAGTTATATGTGATAAGGAAGAAGCCTTTTATTCCCGGGGGCTGCAGTTAAAGATACAGGGTGTGCAGGGAGCAGGAGACTCTATGGTTGCGGGAATCTGTGCTGCTTTAGAGGAAAAACTGCCAATGGAGGAAATGCTTCGCTACGGCATGGCAGCTTCAGCAGCTTCTTTAGTTTTAAAAGGAACCCAGATGTGCAGCAAGGAAGGTTTCTTCAAATATAAAGAGCAAATAAATATCCGGAAAATGGAGGTATAGTAAAATGGAATTTGCATCAGTAAAAGAACTTCTCTGTAAAGCACAGAAAAATGGATATGCAGTACCGGCTTTCAATGTGGAAAACATGGAAACGATACAGGGGGTTATACTGGCAGCAGAAGAATTAAATTGTCCTGTAATTTTACAAACAACCCCGTCCAGTGTGAAATATGCAGGACTTGACTTCTTCGCAGCATGCGTAAAGACTGTAATCAGAAATGCAAAAGTACCTATTGCACTGCACTTAGATCATGGTTCAAGTTATGAATTGGCTGCCAGGGCTATGAAAGAAGGATACTCCTCCGTGATGATTGACGGCTCCCAATTAAGCTTTGAGGATAATGTCTTATTAACCTCCAGAGTTTCCCAACTGGGTAAAGTTCTTGGGGTAACTGTAGAAGCGGAGCTGGGGAGTGTCGGAGGAAAGGAAGACAATACAATATCTGAATCCATAATGCTTACAAATGCTGCAGAAGCTGCAGAATTTGCAGAAAAAACAAAGGCAGACAGTCTGGCTGTCGCAATTGGTACGGCACACGGATTTTATAAGGGTGAACCTAAACTGGATATTAAGCGACTGAAAGAAATAAGGAAGGCTGTTGACATTCCTCTTGTATTACATGGAACTTCGGGTGTGCCGGATGAAATTGTAAAAGAATGTATACATAATGGAATCTGTAAAGTTAATTATGCAACAGATTTAAGAAATGCATTTACAAAGGCGGTGAAATTAAATATAGAGGAAAATCCGGATAATATAGATCCTAAGAAATATCTGGGAGCAGGAAGGCTGGCAGTTTCAGATATAGCTAAGAAAAGAATCCGGTTGTGTTATTGCAATAAGATAAAATTTTCATAAATATTTTTAATATCATTCATATATTCCTTAAATTGATGTTTTTATGATGTGTTTGGTTTGATAGAATTATCTTGTAAAATTGTTCTTTGCATATATGTGACGGAAAGAACAATAAAAAAACAAAGGAGAGGATATAGAATGACGAAGAAAAAAGGTAGAAAAGTATGGTGCAAAGTTTTATCGATTATGATGGCGGCTGCGTTAATTGCTGAAGGAGGAAGCATTGGCGCTATGGCAGCAGAACCTGGAAACCAGGTGGAAGAGAATACTGTTTTGGAAACGGAAGCGATGTTAGAAACAGAAACAGAAGCAGTGTCAGAAACAGAAGCAGAGGCATTAGATACAGAAGTTGCGTCAGAAGAAGTCTTAGATGATTTAGAAGAGATGAATGTCGTTAAGGAAGCATCACCAATTCAGTTTATAGATGTCAATTTATCCGGAAGAGAATTTGTTACGACAGCGTCTGTAGGAGAAGCTCCTTATTATCAGGTATTTCGATTTACTACACCTGAAAATGGTGGGGGATATTATACATTCTATACAGAATATATAACAGCTATTATTGATTCTTATGGCTATTTATGTACGGAAACACAATATGAAGATTTATGTAACAGGATAGAACAACAAGGAAATTACGTTGGTGCATATGTTCCTGAACAGTGCTTAGCTTTTAATGATGACGGTGGCAGCGGCTATAATTTCTATATTAATTATGAGCTTGAAGGTGGTACTACATATTATTTTGTTGGTACACGGTATAGTAAGAATTATGTAGGCGATTACAAGCTCATTTTTATGAGAGATATTCATGTTAATATGGATACCCAGGGGGCTGTAAGTGCTGGTACCGAGGTTCTGTATTCAAAAGGAAATCTCTGGTATCCCACCAGCGACAGGTCAGGAGAAAAGGTTACTAAGATTGCTTCCCCGACTAAAACAGGATATTTATTTGATGGTTATTATACGGAAGCGGACGGTAGAGGAACACAGGTAATTGATAAAGAAGGAGTAGTTCTAAGTACACTTTCAGAGTTGAGTGTTAATGCTACGATCTATGCAAAATGGTCTCCGGATCCAAGCCTGAAATATACGGCAACTATAAACAACGGAACGGGTGATGGAAGTTATGCAGCTGGTACCAAAGTTAATATTAAAGCAGATACACCGGCTCCGGGAAAAAGATTTAAAGAATGGACGGTAAACAATGGCGGAGTAACTCTTGAGAACAGTAAGAGTGAAACTACGAGCTTTTCAATGCCAGCTAATGCAGTAACAGTAACGGCAACTTATGAGAATATTGAAACTTATAAAATTACATATAATGCAAATACGATATCAACTGTTACGGGTACACCAACTGATACAAATGAATATATGGCAGGAAAAACGGCAACAGTGAAAGTAGCTCCAACCAGTAAATCCATGTTTTTTACAGGATGGAATACAGCTCCAAATGGAAAAGGAACCAGTTATGCAGCGGGTCAAAATATCACCATCAATGGAAATGTGACTTTATATGCACAATGGAACAGTACTTATACCGATTCCAAATCATTAAAATATAAGGTGACAGGAACAAAATCAGTATCTTGCATTGGAACTACCAATAAAAAAGCAAAATCTGTAAAAATACCGGATACCATTACATTTAATGGAATTACATACAGAGTTACCAGAGTTTCAGCCGGTGCTTTCAGGGATAACAAAAGGCTTACAAGTGTTTCTATTGGAAATAATGTAAAGAAACTGGAAAAATTAGCTTTCTTTAAGTGCATTAATCTTAAGAAAGTAACGATTGGAAGTGGATTGGAAACCATTGGAAAACATGTATTCTGTCATGCTAAGAAGAACTGTTCAATTGTCATTAACAGCACAAAGTTAAAAACAGTGAGGACAGCTATGAACCATGGAACGAAGAACATGACAGTTAAGGTGCCTAAGAGTAAATTAAAAACATATCAGAAATTATTTGCAAAGACATCTAAAACATTGAATGTAAAATCAAAATAGAGTATAAGCAAAATAAAGTAAAACAAGATAGCGAAAAACACAATCCCCGGACTGATGTATTGTCCGGGGATTTTATATATCATGCTCCATGTGGTCCTGTCCTCACTGATACATAAGCTAAGCAGCTCTAAAAATAGAATAGATCTTCAAATTTTCTATCCAGTGCGATACATAAAATTAAAGCAAGTTTTGCAGTTGGATTAAACTGTCCTGTTTCGATGGAACTGATAGTATTTCTGGATACGCCAACCATTTCAGCAAGTTGGTTTTGTGAGAGCTTTTGTTCTGTCCGAATTTCTTTCAGATGGTTTTTTAACACTAACTTATCATCCATACGTTTACCTCGATAAACTAAGTATATAGCTTACCAGCGACGCTGCAGAAGCAATGGTGCCTGCAACTGTTGAAATTAAGTATGCTTTGTTCTTGGTGAAACGGTATTTCGGATACGATTCAGCAGCAATAAATGCCCAGAACATCGCAAAGGGGGCATAGCTTTGGTGACCTTTAAAGGTGTTGAAAAGTATTAAGAAAATAAATACCACGCAGAAGGCACTGACACCTATTCGGCGACCACTGTTTTCTGCTTGCTGCATTCCTTCATCCCTTTTTTCAGCTCTGCTTCTTGATAAAATCTGTTCTTTATTCATAAGATAACCTCCTTATGTGTTGCCAAGTTTTCTTTACATTGCTATTATATACCTGCCAAGTATACTTGTCAACCAATTTTGCCAAGTTTTCTTTACAGTAATGAATTCGGCAGATGAAGTCTTCCATACAAATCCAATCTGAAGTACAATTTTACAGAACAGAAGATGAAGATTGAACAGCGGTCAGAATATCTCCGTTCAGATAGTTTCTCCCCCAGTTGCACATTGATTCCAGAACAGGAATAATACTTTGCCCAAACTCTGTAAGGCTGTATTCCACTTTTGGAGGAACAACCGGATAGACAGTCCGCAAAATCAGGCCGTCACGCTCCAGCTCCCGAAGCTGCTGTGTCAGCATTTTTGGGGTAGCGTTTGGTATATTGCGATGCAGTTCACTAAAACGTAGAGTTCCATCTATTAAATGAAACAAAATCAGTGCTTTGTATTTACCACCTATCAGTTCCAGGGTTGCTTCAACCGGACAATTATATGTGCTTGGACATCTCATTTTATCACCTCTGAATTTTCTTATACTATCTTTTTGGGTACTATATATCAAAAAAGTGCATACTTGCTATGATGGGAATTAATGCTATAATTATATTCGAAGTTGATAAAAACATCAACCTTTGCTTGCAGGCAGCTTCTGTTAACTATAAATCAACACTCGAATTAAAGGAGGTAAGTATGAGTTTTCTTGAGATTGTGAAAAAAAGATCTTCAGTGCGTTCCTATACAGAACAAAGGGTAGAGAAAGAGAAACTGGATCAGATTCTGGAGGCAGCTCAAGCAGCACCCACTGCTGCTAATTTGCAGCCGGTGCATCTGCTGGTTGTTCAGGAACCGGAAGGAATGGAGAAGATTGGTAAGGCGGCAAATATATTTAATGCGCCTCTGGCAATAATAGTATGTGCAGATCACAACAAAGCCTGGGTTCGTCCATTTGATAAAAAGCAGACTGCAGATATCGATGCTTCTATTCAGACAGATCATATGATGCTCCAGGCCACAGAACTTGGCCTGGGAAGTGTTTGGGTATGCTATTTCAAACCGGATATTCTTCGGGAAGAATTTCAGATTCCTTCTAATCTGGAGCCAATTAATATATTAGTGATTGGATATTCAGCTCAGGAAGGGGCGGACCCCAATAGGCATAGCCGAACCCGAATTCCGGTGGAAGAATTGGTTTCTTATGAAAAACTTTAAAATATTACCGGAAAAGCCTGTGGATACCATTTTTTAATAGAAACCGAACATTGCGCAAAAATTGCTTCAAAGTCCAGCGGCTGTGAAAAATGAATGTTAAAAATGATAGAAGGTTGAGTGGATAAAAATATATTCCACTCAACCTGAACTTTATCTTATTATTTTTTTTCTTTCACTGGCATTAAAAGATCCAATTGTAATAACTCCAATTCGTTTTCTGGCAATCCTATATGGCTATAGAAATTTAGGTGTTCTTCCAATAAGCCGCACATATGCTCCTGATCTTGCAAATCACCTGCAAATTCAAACTTTTCACTACTCATTACCCATTCCAGAAATGGGTCCCATTCATTAAAATTACCAAAAGAGATCATATGAGCTGCATACAGGCCGCCGCTGAATTTCTTTTTTATAAGCGGTGCAGGAACGTTCATTTCATCAGGTATGGTTACCCATGCCTCATACCCATGATATCCTGTTTCATCGACCGGGTTTGGGTGGTTAAATCCATACCTTCTTAAATCTGGTTTTATTTTTCCCAAAGCGTTTTCCACTATAAAGTGATCCAGCCGGACATTTGCATTTAATTCAGGTTCATCCCCAATATAATGAGAAGCAGCTATAGTTGCCGGGGGAAGATAAATAATGCGGACATCATTAATTTTAGAAAGGTGTTCATCTGCCTTTTTTAATCTTTCGGCAGTTGGTTCCTCTTTGAAATTAATACTAATAAGGTCGAGGGATTCAATAGTTGCCAGTAGGACATCATCCTGTGGTATGATGTTCTTTAACGGCAATTCCGTAGTTTTGCTGAGTTCCACAACAAAACGATTCAGTATATCCCTGATTGTGGAAAGAGCCGTAATTTCTTTGTCTAATTCATCCATGTTCTGCTGAAAGATTTCAATAGCGGCCACAGCATTGGTATTATTCAATATAATTTCTATCTGGCGGACAGGTATTCGCAGCTTGCGAAGAAGTAAGATTTGTTTAATTCGGGATACAGCTTTGTCATCGTAAATGCGGTAGGAATATCCTTCGGTTCTCAAGCTGCTGATTAATCCTGCTTTTTCGTAATAGCGAAGCATTCTTGTTGATATACCCAAACTTTTGGATACTTGGCTAACAGTCATTTTTTCCATGTTATACCTCCTTACAGATTCAGTATAAACTGCGACACGGTGTCAAGGTCAAGTGGGAAATAATTATACGTAAAAGAAAGGAGGGCAATTTCTATTCATCCCAAAAGTCTTCGATTTCTTCCAATATTTCATCCTCCGGGATAAGCGTTGCTTCAATAATGTTTTTCCCTGTCTTTTTTAAATAATATTTAATCATATAATATCCGCAGGCATATCCGGCGCAAAAGGGCAGGCCCACAGGAAAATAACCCAGTGTTTCGGCAATTTCATCTCCATAGAGATAAGAGGTTAAGTTATCCATGCCTTTTACATCTAATGCATCCCGGATAAGCGGCTTTATATAATGCTCCAGGGTGTCCATGTCTATTTTGCTAACCCAGGGACCGAGTTTTTCTTCACCATAAATAAAGGTGGCATAGTTCTCAGCCAGACCTTCCGTGACCATCATACCTGCGAGAGAAATATCATCATGCCATTTCACAAACTGGAACCGTACATTATGGCTGCATTCATGAGCAAGGGCTGCAGGCATTCGTCCAATGGTGTAATCATTGGGCATTATTGCACCAAAGATGTATCCAGGTATGCCGCCATCACCGGAATATCCATCGCTGAGCTTAGTGTAAGGACTCTTTGGATTCGCAAGCAGAATGGTATATAGATAGTTTCGCACCGGTAATTCGATGCCGGCATCCTCGAATCTTACAAGTGCGTCTTCTATTGCGTTCCCGCAGCTATTCCAAAATGCGTCATCAGACAGTAAATGCACACTTTCTTCCAGGGCCTCATCAATTTCCGCAGGATCCAGATAACCCAGCATATTACTTGCCATTATAACATCGTAACCATTTTCCTGTTTCGCTTTCAGCGGAATATTGTAGCATGCCCATTTTTTCTCAAATGGTTTCATCATCTCATAGCGATAGATATCGTTCTTCTTTTCCATAGGTGCAGCTATGATTTTACGGTAGATTGCATCTGAGCGTATGTTCTTGATTTCCATAGTAAATTCTCCTTCTAATATTTAGTAATGATTTTGGAAAACCCCACAGCCGGTTGGGCTTTCCGTATGTTCACTAAATATGATACACCTTGACGCGGCGAGAAGGTCAATACTTTTTGCTGTAGCTGTTTTGTTCATATACACGTTTCCCCAACAGTGTAATTGCCTGCTTGGGACATTGATTAATACAACGGTAACACATGGTACATGTATTGCCGGAAATGGCAGTTCCATTTTGCAGCGTTATATTTCCAAGGGGGCATAACTTCTCGCATTTGCCGCATCCGATACACTTAACGGTATTAATTTTAAGCTTGTCTGTATATCGTTTTGTTTTATTGAGAAAATAAAGTCTTTGCCCGAATAAGCCAGCCAGCCGGGATAAACTTCCAAGTCCCTCCCAGGGCGGATTCCCTGCCTTTAGTTTATGTACTGCTTCTTTTGTTTTTGCATCTGCTTTATGAACTAATATTTTGTTTTGTTTCAACGAGTTTT
>UQCR01000137.1 GCA_900539655.1 uncultured Robinsoniella sp. | reverse complement strand
TCGGCTATATCCTTCCCACTACCGGGCGGATTCAAGACTTTCACTCGTTGGAAACATGCGCCGCCAGGCGCACATAAATATAGGGGCGGTCTTTCCGCCCCTGTTTATTGCCAGTGGGAGTGTTCATAAATGATCAAGTATTATTGCGTATTTAAACTTTAGGGTCTGAGTGCTGATTATTAGTTTATTGTTTATTTATATTTTTTAAAGGCTGGGTTCATTCCGTTTTAGATAAAAAATATCATGAAATTTAAAGTATTATTTGATCAACGATAATAAAAAAGACCTGCTAAAATCAGAGTTTGGTCAATTTATAGTTTATCGTTGCAGTGATAGCAGTTTGATGATATGATTTTATTCATACTACAATGCACTTTTATGTGAAAATGGTTATCTGAAAGTAGTGACATTGCTAAACTTTTAAATGAAAAAGAGATAACAAAATATTTTATAATTGAAAAAAGTATTACCTTAGATTAAATATATAATTTGAAAGGCAGTTGAATGGTATATCTATTAATTGAAACGATAATATTGTGTGCGTTGTTTTGGGGGATATGTTACATAAATACAGGTAATGATGAGAAAAATATGAAAAGTTTTTTGTCTTATCCAGATGAAGTACAATGCATCATAAAAGAAAATTCAAAGTTGAAATCTAAGATAAAGACCACTTCACCATTTCTATCTTTTATTTCAAATATGGCATTATTTGGTGTTGTTCTTTTTCTTTTTGGATTAATGATCAGGCAAGATCGATTCATCTCTAATTTTTTCAATATACTAATCTTAGGTCAGATTCTAAATGTATTTGACTTTGTTTTTATTGATATGGTATGGTGGAGAAATTCAAAACGAATTAGATTTACAGAAATCGAGAATAACCAAGCTTTATATCGTAGTCCAAGAAAACATTTTAATTCATTTTTGAAGGGGATTGCGCTTTTCTTTTTAGTTGCCATTATGGACGGTTTTTTATTATCTATGCTCTGATTTATATGCTGTAATTTATATGCTCTGATTTATTAGAGAGGAGGATACTGGGGTTAAATTTATGTGTTTTCTTATGTAACCAGCCCTGACACTGTACAAGCCAGGTCAGAGCTTATAAATTTATATCCTATGAAAATTAATGTACGAGTAATATGCTATTATTTCGGGAATTCCGAAACTACATCCCAGATCTCGCTAAAATATTCCCTTACTTCTACCAGCGAGGGAAAGATTTTCAAACTTATTTCAAACATCTCATCATTTGGGGGAATCAGATCTGGTACCATGACAGGCTTCATACCGGCACGATGGGCGGCACGCATCCCGTTTAAGGAGTCTTCCAGTACATAGCACTCTTCTGGCTTAACCTGCAGCATTTCAGCGGCTTTCAGGAAGATATCCGGTTCAGGTTTGCTTTTTTGAACCATATCTCCGCCAGCAATTACATGAAAATAATCCCGGATGCCAGCCATTTGCGCTTCTTCTTCCAAAATATCAATTTTCGTGGATGAAGCAACTGCTATATTGCAGTTGTTGGCTTTTAAGAATTCAAGCAGTTTAAGAAGTCCTTTTTTCAGTGGTATTCCATCTTTTTGTAATATGTGATTAAAAGTGAACAGCATTTCTTCGTTATATTCGTCGTAGGGAAAATTCCCGCCAAATTTATCACAGAATATTTTGCGTGTAGCAAGGTTGGTAGTTCCGATACAGCTGTAACAGAGGTCCCTGAGATCCCCTAAACCATGGTTCTGCCCAATTTCAATCCATGATTGTAATATTAATGCTTCTGTGTCTGCAACAGTTCCGTCCCAGTCAAAAATTACTGTCTTTTCCATAGATATTCTTTCCCTTCATATATATTTGTTCCGCCATTACATTCGTATGGAATATTTTTTATGAATTTAAATCCCAATTTGATCATTACATTTTCAGAAGCAGGATTTTCTGCTGCATGTCTTCCTACAATCTCTTGAATCCCTAACACTTCCGTTGCAAACAGGATTATTTCTCGCATTGCTTCTGTAGTGTATCCATATCCCCAGGCTTTTTTTCCAAGATTATAACCGATTTCATACTTATTATATTCTTCTTCCAGATATATTAAACCGGTACCTATCAGCTCGGCTGTGTCTTTTCGCACCAATGCCCAGCGATACCAATCATCTGCATCCACTTGACGTTTCAAAGGTCAGCCACTCTATCGTTTTCCTGATATCGTTATGGCTTGTCCAAAACATATATTTTGCCACGTTTGGATCACTCTCCCATCCCTGGAATACAGCCTGTGCATCTTCCATAGTGAAAGGTCTCAGGATCAGTCTTTCGGTTTCTAATATTGGCGTTTTCATTTTGTTTTCTCCTCAGAACTTCATTTATATAACTTTTTGTGAGCTGTGGGTTACATTTTTAGGACTTGTAGATACAGGATTTAATTTTCCAATTGGCTTTCGAAAGCATTAACAGCAGGTTACTTGTTTCCAGGTTTCTTCCTGATTTTGATACTCTTCATTTAACCAGTCCACTACCAGATCCAGATTTTGATCATTTGCTTCAAATTCTTTAAACTGTTTCTTCTCATCCGGAGTAACATCAGAGCAATAAGGACCTGCCCAGATAGATACAATGAGTTGTTTGCCAACAAGCTCGATTTTATATCTCATGCCCTGGCAGCTTCCTGTACAAGCTTCTTTTTTTAGAAAATTCAAATTAACGATATCTTTTTTCTCTATCATAATATGTAATCTCCTTTTAAACTTTTTGCTATCTTTGTTTTGTGATGGGCTTAAATCCTTCTCCCAGAACCTGGTCTGCTTCTGTTACGATCATAAAAGCATTGGGATCTTCATTATATACTATTGTTTTCAGCTGATGGTATTCCTGAATGCGTACCACGCATAAAAGTACCAGGGCATCTTTCTGGCTGTATGCCCCCTGGCCTTTGATAAATGTGGCGCTACGTTCCAATTCTTCAATCACCTTTCCGGCAATAACTTCATTCTTATCTGACATAATCACTACCTGTCTTCCCTTATCCAGACCATAGATCATGCCATCTATAACCTTTGTCTGGCAAAACAGTGCAACCATTCCAAACAGACCGGATTCAATATTTCCGAATACAATTATAGAGAGTCCAAGGATAATGCAGTCCACCAGCATCAGGGCGCTTCCAATCTGTACATGTGGGAATTTTCTTTCAATCAGGCAGGATATAATATCTGTTCCTGCAGTAGTAGACCCTCTGTAAAAAATAACACCCAGGCCAAATCCCATACAGACACCGCCAAAGATTGCTCCCAGCATGCGATCCCCTGCATATTGGGGAAAATATGGCGTTACCAGGTAATCCAGAACGACACTGCTGATAATCAGGGTCCGAAGTGTTTTAAATGTAAATTTCTTACCCAGATATCGAAATGCCAGATAAATAATAGGAATATTAATCACCAGTGTCATGGTTCCAATTGGAAGCCCCCAAAGGTATTTGATTAAAATTGCAATACCGGATACTCCTCCGGGTGCAATATTAGCCTTTTCTGCAAAATAATAAATACCAATGGCAAGGGCAAATGAACCAATAATGTCAAAAAATGTATCTATAATAATTTCTTTGTAACTTTTTTTCAGCTTCATAGTTTACCTTCTCTCGTTCTGTAATTTAAAAAAGCCTGGATTTGAGCATTCAGTATTCTTAGTCTATCATAAAGAAATCCTGCTTTCAATGAAAACTACATTGAAAAAAAGTATTTTCTTGGATGCCGGTAGTTCCTTATTACCGCCACATCATATAGATGACAGGTTATATTCAAAACTTCTATAGCTTAACTTAAGCTATTCTTAAGACCTCTTTCCAAATTTTAGTGTATAATTATAATAATTTAGAAAGGGGGCTTTACACTTGCGAATTAGTCATTGTATTCCATTTTACAAACCGATCATTCCGGAAATCCTCAAAGAGAAAATAAGTTTTTCCGCGACTGAATCTTTAACACGCGATGAAGCTATCTGGTATAGTTATGCTTTGATGATAGTTGCTGAACAATTGGAACATGAAGAAATTGATATCAACTCACTCACTGCAGTTACCGTAATCTTTACCATAAATGGTATCCTCTCAATCGATGGGGAATGTTCTAAGGGAGAAAGTGTCTACCTGGATCTGATTATCTATTCTATGAGACATATTCGCTCTATTTCATCACGGAAACTGGTTCTGTTCAAATTTCTGGAAGGATTAATCAGACACTTTTGGCAATTGGAAGATGATTCTATGGTAAATAGCAAGGTAAGGCAGTTAATGCAATACATAGAACAAGATTTCTCTTCAGGGGATTTATTACATAAGTTTGAAGCTGCCGAACTTCAGGAAATGTACAGTTAAGGTCAGATTTCACATAAATCGGGGTATGCCGATGTCGGAGATAAATGCTCAGACAGGCTCTGTGGGGACCTGCATGAATTTAATTTAATTTAGAAAAAGAATATCCGGTTTTCATTGTACTATCCTGTTGGACAGTCAGCAATGAACCGGATATTCTTTTTATTTCGTTGTGCTGCCAAATCCGCCGTTTCTGATTTCAGTTGCATCATCATCTACTGTTATGCCGTATTCTACAAAAATCCCCTGCATAAAACCAGTTCCTGCCTCTACCGTTATGGTCTTATCTTCGTTGCTGTCATTTGTTATTTTTGAAAATATATGGCCTTCATTGTCAGAATAAAAATAATCGCTGTCAATAATACCCACTGTATTATTCAATTGCAGGCGGAATTTGAATCCCAATCCGCTTCTGGGATAACATTTTAATACCCAGTCAGCATTCATCTCAACACGAATACCAGTAGGAATTTTAATGGTCTGTCCAGGATTCAGCGTAAAGGTAAAGGGACTGTAAAAGTCATATCCGGCAGACCCCGTGGTTGCTCTCCTGGGAAGCTTAATTGCTTCATATATGCTTTTGATTTCTGATTCTGAAGCAGAAGGATTTCCGTCTTTGTATCCTGCCTCAAACTGGGTATAACTTACTTTATGAAATTTCGCTATTCTCTGCATGTTATTCTCCTGTATATGTTTATTCCTATGTAATAATTCTGCTCTTTTCTACTGGCAGTAAAGCACCGTTTCACCAAGCTGCAGTGATTTTTGTACATCGATTACTCTTTGGTTAGAACTGCCTCTCCAGTGAAGCTGTTTTGATTGTTTATCACACTCATATTCTCCATCCACACAGACATCCAGATATTGCATGATGGAAGAATGCCTGACACTTTCCCAGGTGGACCCGGTATAAAGCCAGATTGATTTTTGGGGAAATTTATCCCGGATTTCTTTTGCCAGCTCTTCTACGTCTTTTTTATTTTTTGAATGCAATGGATCTCCACCACTGAAAGTGATACCGGATATGTAAGTCTTCTCTAATTCAGCAAATAATTCTTCCTTAGCACTTTCGTCAAAAGTTACACCACCATTTGGATCCCAGGTTATTGGATTGTGACAATCCTTACAGCAATGGGAGCATCCCGATACCCAAAGAACTACCCGCAGCCCGTCTCCATTTAGCATATCGTCTTTTGTTATATTATGATACCTCACGTCTATCGTCCTTTCAGTTACAATATTTAGTAAAAATTTTATAATTGCACACCATATCGTGTTTTTACGCCAGTGATTATCTTACCATTTTCATTCCCAGACGTCAAGACTTAAATCCCTGGTTTGGATTAAGACGAATTGATTTCCGGCTGGAAATTTTCTTTAAAAATTGAAAAAACCGGGGAAAAATGCGCTTTCTGATATGCACGCATTTCCCCGGTAAATTTTAATTTCCACATTCAATACTGATCTCATTAAATAATTCCAGGATCTCTTCTACTTCCGTTGTTTCTTTTTCGGACCCTTTTTTATCCAGTATTACATTTCCCTGATGCATCATAATCAATCGGTTGCCATATTCGACGGCATATCGCAGATTGTGGGTGACCATGATAGTTGTGAGATTTTTTTCTTTTACAAGCTTACCCGTCAATTCCATAATGATCTCAGCGGTTTTGGGATCCAGCGCTGCGGTATGTTCATCCAGAATCAAAAATTCGATTGGTGTCATGGTGGACATTAAGAGTGCCATAGCCTGTCGCTGTCCCCCGGAAAGAGCGCCTACCTTTACTTCCATTTTATCTTCCAGACCCAGATTCAGCTGGCGCAGGCTGTCTCTGTAAGTATCAATCCTTTTTTTATTGATTCCGGGTTTTAAATTATACTTTTTACCTTTATTGTCAGCCAGTGACATATTTTCAAGAATCGTCATGGTTGGGCAGGTACCCATAGAAGGATTTTGAAACACCCGTCCAATGCGCTGATGCCGTCTATAATCCCTTGCACCGGTAATGTCTTTTCCATTCATCAGTATGCTTCCAGAATCAATGTCTATGCTGCCGCAGATAATGTTCAGCATGGAGGTTTTACCGGAACCGTTGCTGCCAACGACAGATACAAATTCTCCCTGCTTCACCTCAAAATTGAAATTATCAAAGAGACACATTTCATTGATCGTGCCGGGATTATAATATTTATTAATATTCTTTAATTCAAGCATGTGCCTTCACCTTCTTCTTCCTGTCCATACTGATTACTAATATTACAAAAAACAGTACTGCCGTGATTAATTTCATATCATTTGCCCCAAAACCAAGCTGCATTGCGATTGCCACACATGCCCGGTATAATATTGCGCCCACAATGACCGCCGTTGTATTATTTACTTTCGGGATAAATTTACAAAGATTCACTCCTATGATAACGCTTGCCAGTCCAATGACCATGGTGCCGGTACCGATTGATATGTCAAACACTCTCTGCCACTGCGTATATACACAACCGCTAAGTGCTACAAGTCCATTTGCAATAGCCAGACCCAGTATCTTTACTTTCCCGCTGTCTTTTGCCAGGACGGTAACCAATGCATGATTATCACCTGCTGCCCGGAGTAAAAAGCCGGATTTTGTCTTCATATAGGCATCCAATAAAAGCTTTACCGCCAATGCCACAATTACAATAATTATTAATGTCTGATATGGTACCAGAAACTCCGGTACCATTTTTGTTAAGAATGAATTATCAAACATATTGTCCATACTAAAGATCGGAACATTTGCCTTACCTGCAATTTTAAGGTTAATGGTGTATAATGCAGTCATCATGATGATTCCCGATAACAGGTCACGGACTTTGAACTTTACATGAATGATGCCGGTAAGCGTACCAGCCAGAGCGCCTGCTGCAAACGCTATGGGAAGGGTCAGATAAGGATTTACCCCATTCACCATCAGCGTGACTGTTACCGCCGCCCCCAGGGGAAAACTTCCGTCTACCGTCAAATCCGGAAAATCTAATATTTTGTAAGTAATGTAAATGCCTAAGGTCATGATGGCATATATAATTCCCTGTTCTAAAACACCTATTAGTATGGACATATCTTTACCTCTGTTATCCTACGATTTTTAATTATGGTCTATTGTGCTGAAATTTCTGTAAATGTTTCCACTGCTCTTCCTTTTGTATCATCGCTGATTGTAATTCCAAGATTCTCTGCAACTTTAGTATTCAGGTAGAGACTGCTTTCTGTAATTGTTTCATATTTCATATCGCTGGCTTTTGCTTCACCTTTTAACACTTTCGCAGCCATTCTTCCGGTCTGTTTACCAAGTTCAATATATTCAATTCCTTCAGACGCCATACAGCCAATTTTTACCTGCTCGATTTCACTTCCGAATACCGGAATGTTTTTCTTAGAAGCCTTATCTAATATAGTAGGAAGTGCGCTTACAACCGTGTTATCTGTCAAGTTATTCAGACAATCTACTTTTGCCAATAAAGTATCTGCTGCGGATGGTACATCGGCAATGGTTGCCACTCCTGCTGTTTCCAGAGTAAAACCGTATTTTTCTACTAAGGATTCGTATTCTTTTATGCTGCTCTCTGAGTTTACTTCGCTGGTTGTATATAAAATACCGATTGTTTTGGCTTCGGGAAGCAGCTCACGGATCATTTTAAGCTGCGCTTCTACCGGAAGTTTATCGCTGGTACCTGTAATATTACCGGATGGCATCTGGTCGTCTTTGGCAAGTTCTGCTGCAACCGGATCCGTAACGGCAGTATAAATAGTCGGAATATCTGTTTTCATTGCTGCATTATAGCATGCCTGAGCACTTGGTGTGGCAATTGCACACATCAGGTCTACTTTATTTGCCACAAACCCCTGAGCGATGGTATTCGCATTTCCCATATCTGCTTCTGCATTCTGGTAATCCACTTCAAGGTTTTCGCCCTCTACAAATCCCTCTTCTGCAAGCCCTTCTAAAAATCCTTCACGGCAGTTCTCAAGAGAGCCATGCTGTGCAAACTGAGCAATTCCAATTTTATAAGAACCTTCCACTAACTCACCGGACCCTGCCTCTTCACTGGCGCTGTCTGCTGTATTGGCATTTTCTCCTTCTGGTTTAGCATCCGTTGTTTCTGTGTTTCCTGTTTCTGCTGCTGTCTTACTGGATGCACCTGATGATTCTGTAGCAGCGGAACCAGTTGCAGTTGATCCACATCCTGTTGTTATTGCTGCTGCCATTGCCACGCTTAAAATTGTAACTAAAATTTTCTTTTTCATAATAAATTCTCCTTTTTTTCATTAATTTTGATTAATAGTTTCAAACAATCACAAAACTAATGGGAACGTTAATCTGCTTCTTTGTGATACTTCTATACACAAAAAAACCGCCCCAAGCCTTCGCTTGAGACGGTAATAATATCATATTATTATCGCGGTACCACTCAAATTAACATAATGTCCACTTTCGCATGTACTATCATACACTCCTGATTGATAACGGGTTCGGTTCCCGACAGTGCCTACTCTTTTTATAACGGATAACTCCACTATATAATATTTCAGACTGCCCTCGAAAGTCCATTCGGCAAACCACTCAATACTGCAATCACACCACCTGCAGCTCTCTGTAATTTTGTTGATAAGCTTACTACTCTTTCTCATCGGTTTTGCTTTTTGTTTTTTACAGTTTAATACTAATTCGTAGGTGTTGTCAAGTGTTTTTTATAATATTTTTTCGTTTTATTACAAAGTCTGCTTAAATATTCAGTTTATTGCATCCTTTTCCTCATGATCTGGTTGTCAGGGTGAATTTTTCTGCTCCTATCATCTTCTTGACAGCATATAAAATTAGATATATAATAACAGTGTTATATAACATTGTTATTATCAAGAAGGAGAATATACATTCATGCCACCCAAATCCAAACTCACCCGAACCGATATTGTAGAAAAAGCTTTTTCCCTCACCAGGCTTATGGGCTATGAAAATATTACTGCACGTTTACTTGCCAGGGAATTACAATGTTCTACACAGCCAATCTTTCACATTTTCAAAAATATGGATGAATTAAAAAAAGAATTGTATGAAAAAACCAGAAATTATTTTACTGAAGTAATGCTTGTTCCATCTTCGGACCCCAATACCCCTCTTTTTTTAAGTATGGGTATGCATTACGTTGCACTCGCACAAAAAGAAAAGCATCTTTTTCAGTTGCTGTGTATGTCCGACAGTTTTCAATTGAAGAGTATTTACCAGCTGGCAGAAGGAATACCTGCATCGGCTGATGCCGGGCTGTTTACCAAGATGTGGATATTCACACATGGCATCGCATCCATTGCAGCTACAAATACCACAGACCTTCCGCAAGAAGAAATACGGCAATTGCTGATTGAAGTATTTAAAGATTTTTATAAAGGAGATGGAAATGAAAAAACGCAGGCATAAGTTAAATATGCTGGAACCAGGATTGGTCATGAGCATAGTAATTGCCATAACAGGTCTTCTCAGCCTTTTAGCCGGTCTTTTTAAACAGTATAGGCCGGCCTGTTTTTTTGGCATAGCAGCAATTCTGCTGTTTATCTTTTTAATAATATTACTTATTATTGAACAACATCAGGATCATCATATGTATCTGGAAGCAAAAAAGGAAGATCCGGATGTGAAATAAATATAACTCTTACACGATGCAATGCTCGCTCAGAAGAAAGGTCAGACGATATGGATAACAAGTATTATGAGATCAAAAAAGAACGTACCCACTTATTTTCTCCTAGCATTAATATAGCTATTTCCTTTCTCATACTGGAAAATCTCCGTATGGATACATTGAGATCCGCCGTTGATAATGCAGTACAGAATAATGAGATATTTTCCTGCCGTCTGAAGTTTGAAAAAAACGGTCAGGTATTCTATGAACATTTCGAAAGCTGCAGGTATACATTTCAAGTTTCAGGAAGTGACTGGATGGATGTGGTTATGGAGCAGGAATCTATTCCTTTTGATTTGCCTGCCGGGGAGCTGGTGCGTTTTTTTGCTCTGTCTGAACAGACTGGAACACGTTTGCTTATAATTGCTCACCATCTGGCGGGAGACGGATTATCAATTGTCTATTTAGCGGATGAAATCATGAAAGCCATATCGGGAGAAACTCTGTCTTATAAGCCGCTTCTGCTGCCGGATCGTAACCGGATGTGCGAAAATTGCAAATTAAATCCCGTTATGCAGATCATGGTGACATTATTAAACCGGAGATGGTTAAAAACAGGAAAAACGTTTTCTTATAAGGAATACCTAAATATGTTCACAAAATACTGGTCCTCTCACAAAACCATTGCTTACACTGCTGCGATTCCCCCTTCTCTGCTGAAAACCTTAAAAAGCCAGTCAAAAAAATATGAGATTACATTAAACAGCATTTTAATCACTTCTTTTATCAAATCGGCTGATGAACTGTCAGATGTGGGAATGGCTGCCAGCATACGTCCGGAACAGTTTACCGGAATGGGAAACTATGCAACTGGTATTTCCATCCGTTACCGATATGACACCCATAAAGATTTCTGGAAGAATGCCCAGGCAGTGCATCAGCTTATTTACGGGAAACTGAACAATCCAAACAAAAAATTTTTCCTTTTGACATTTATGGACAGCTTAGACCCAGGTCTGATTGATTCTGCTTATTTTTCCGCTTTTGGAGAGTACCAGAATAAAACTTCTGCTTTAGTCCAAAATATGTTTGGCTACAATCAGAATCCAAAAAGCATTAGTGTCACTAATTTAGGGAAGATTCCACTATCTTCAGTATATGGCGATTATCATATATCTGATTTTATTTTTCTTCCGCCCCTTGTCCCTAATGCAAAACGTTTGTTTGGTATCGCTACTCTGGATGACCAAATGTATATCACGATTCATCTGGAAAAAAACTCTTCTCTTTCTTCAGAGAAAGTTTTCTTTGATCAATCGGTGGAATACCTGTTTCAGTTGTAAAAACAAGATACGCCTTATATCGAAACTACTGATTCTCTTTATCGGCTCAGCAGCCACCTTCGGCCATCTGCTGCGCCGATTTATTTTTCCCCTTCTCAATGTGCTTTTTCAAAAACCAAATGAAAATATCCAAACATTTACATTCACAAACAATTATCTTCTCAAATCTTTCACAACAATTTTCCACTTATATGTAAAATATTGTGCTTTATTACTACTTTTCTTCTCTTTTCTCTGTATGAAGACAAACCATATTCCGCTTCAAAGCCAAAAAATGACGATTGGTCATTTTTGTATTGTATTGTAGAATCTTTCGTGCTAAAATATTCCTATCTTATTTAGAAAGGCAATGATGTTATATGGAAGACTTTAATCTTTTTTTAGATGAATTATTTCTGGATATGCCTGATACCAAAGAAACGAAAGCCGCCAGGCACAATTTATTGTTATATCTGCAAGCTGATTATGAGCAGCGCCTTCTTGAGGGAAAGGCATCCAGGCAGGCATTGATGGAATCACTGATCTATTTTGGTGCCAGGGAAAATATTGAAAAAGAAGTGGCACATCAGGAATTTATCAGTTCTTACAACCGTTTCCGTGAAAAATATCCGCTTTTAATCCGATGTGGATTTTTAGCTATGCTTATCATTCCGGCGATATTTTTGATACTTATGTTTAGCCTGGAATCAAAACTGAATTTTCTTACTGTCTGGATTGTGTCGATTATTCTTTCTGCCGGATATTTAATCTGTGTGGAATACATTGATTATCGATATAAACGTAAACTCCACCTGACGGAACCTGAACCCGAACTGGACGGTAACAGCATGATGGAGCGTATTGAAAATGCTGCAAATTATAATGGAGGCTGATATGAAAAAAATATTTAAAATATATGTTCGGGACTTATCCCGTCTTAGTAAAAATGTAATGGCAATGATTGTGGTAATCGGAATCAGTATTATTCCAGCATTGTATGCCTGGTTTAATATTGCGGCAAACTGGGATCCCTATGGAAGCACCTCCGGCATTAAAGTTGCCGTTTCCAATGAAGACAAAGGCTATAAAATGGATACGATGAATCTGGATGTGGGATCACAGATTATGGATAATCTAAAAGGGAATGATCAGATAGGCTGGGAGTTTACAGACACGGCTGCTGCTGTTGACGGAGTAAAATCCGGCAAATACTATGCTGCCGTAGTTATACCTGAAGATTTTAGTAAGAAAATATCCAGCATTCTGTCCACTAACATCGAAAGCCCGAAGATCCAGTATTATATCAATGAAAAAAAGAATGCGATTGCTCCCAAGATCACGGATAAAGGAGTAGGCGTCATTCAACAACAGGTTAACAGTACCTTTATCAGCGTAGCTACGGAAACGATTGCCGGCATATTGAATACTACCACGGGAGATCTGCAAAAAGACGGCAATACCCTGATCGACCGCCTGATTAACGTAATGCAGGTCGTGGATTCCGACTTAAGCCAGTATAGTTCTACGATTGATGCATTTTCAGAAACAATTGACGGTGTGAATACCCTGCTTGCTACAACAAAGCTGACCTTGCCGGATATCAGCTCCACACTGGAAAAAGGTACTCAGACAATTAATGATTCACAGTCCGTGCTGGATACTTCCAAGTCCTCTTTAAACAGCGTAAACCAGTCATTTGGCAACGTATTGAATTCAGCACAGGATATATACGATTCTATTTCAAATACTGCTTCACAGGCCTTTGGTGATATTAATAATGACATTTCCGATGCTGCCCAGCAGCTCACCCAGACAACGCAGCTTGCCCAGGCAATTATTGATATGAATACGAAAAACATTAATATCCTGACAGACCTAAACGCACAGCTTCCCCAACCGAAAGATGAAATTAACAGTCTGATAGATAAATTAAATATATCCAGCCAGAACCAGCAATCCATTATTGATAAAATAAATGCGACCAGTGAAAGTATCAAAAATGCATCAGATATCAGCAGCGAAACCCGCAATTCTATTTCTTCCGTAATTTCCGGCAGTAAGGACGATATTTCTGGTATCCGTACCTCTTATTTAAATTCGGTACAGCCAATGCTGGATAATCTCATGGATGAAATTACAAAAACGGGAAGCGACCTTTCCGGATTATTGCAGAGTACTAATGGCAGCCTCAGCAATCTGGATGGTATTTTTGATGGCATGAGCTCTTCTCTGAGTTCAGGCCAGAAGGCTTTATCCAGTACAAAGGATGTAATCAGCAGTACCCATGATAAAATACAGAATATTATTTTACAGTTAAATTCCGTGGGGAAAGATAAAAAGCTTCAGAAGTTAATGGAAATTATACAAAATGACCCGAATCTCATGGGCAGCTTTATGTCATCTCCGGTACAGCTTGAAACAACCTCTTTTTATCCAATCGAAAATTATGGTTCGGCAATGGCACCATTTTATACTACTTTAGCTATCTGGGTTGGAGGTATCGTTCTGGTTGCGATTTTGAAAGTCCGGGTAGACGAAGACGAGAAGTTAAAGGATTTACGCCCATCCCATTGTTACCTGGGGCGCTATCTGCTTTTCATGACATTGGGACTGATTCAGGCGTTTATTATTTGCATGGGGGATTTGTATTTTCTTGAGATACAGTGCAAAAACCCGCTGCCATTTGTCGCGGCAGGTCTGCTATCCAGTTTTGTATATACGAATATTATATACACCCTGACCGTATCATTTGGAGATATTGGAAAGGCACTGTGTGTTATCTTACTGGTTATTCAGATTGCCGGTGCCGGAGGAACCTTCCCAATTGAAGTGACTCCCCGGTTTTTCCAGAATGTATATCCTTTCCTGCCATTTACCTATGGCATCAATGCAATGAGAGAGACAGTAGCCGGTATCTATGGCAGCAACTATATCAAAGACCTGCTCCATCTTCTGGTATACGTGCCACTTGCCCTGATGCTGGGTCTGATCTTACGCAAACCACTGATCAGGCTAAATATATTCTTTGAAAAACGACTTGAAGATACACATTTAATGTAAACAATAAATTAAGGGAGGATTTGTAATGAAAAAACTTAAAAAAATGATGATGCTTTTTACTTTAGTTTTCTGCCTTGCATTTACAATAGAGCTGGCAGCATATGCCGCTGAAAGGCCGATAAGTGGTGGAAGAAGTCCTAAATCTGCTGCCGTACTGGAATCTAACATCCGGTATATGGACCGCCTGGAAGAAACGGTTCCCCACAGCAAATGGTACCAATTTACTACAAACAGCCAGGATGCATATTATAATATTACCTGCAAAAATTTAAGTATCCCTACGGGCCTGCTTGCAGTCTCCCAACCTGATTTTGTTCTTCGTACCGAAAATCTCATTGATCTGAAAAACAGCCGTATTCATTTAAAAGAAAACGAACAGGGTAACATCAATTTGAAATTAGAGAAAAATACAACCTACTATGTATCGGTAAATCCAGGAATCAATCCATCGGGAAATACCGGGGCATACAGCATTCAAATCAGTTATCGTTATGATTCTGTCAGCGATATTTCAAGCCAGGCATCTAATGCTGCACTGGGGCAAAAATATACTTCTTCACTGGATGGCAACGGGGATATTGACTGGTATCAATTCAAAGCTGCTTCAGATGGTACCTATCATATCAGCTTTACCAATCAAAACATTGAAACCAGTGCTTTGGATTCCCAGAAAGCAAATATGTATCTCTGCACACCTTATGAGGAACAGCTCTATCAGGAAAGTGCCGGGAAAGGGGAATCGAAGACGCTCACCTGCAGCCTGAATGCCGGGCAGACTTATTTGCTTAAAATAACCATGGGAACGAATAAGCGGAACAATACCGGCGATTATTCTTTTAGGATCTGGAAAGATGTTCCTGTTTCTTCCGTTAAAATCAGGCAGGGTAAAACCATTACTCTGGTAAAAGGAAAAACAAAACAGCTCCAGGCGCTGGTTGCTCCCCAGTCAGCAACAGATAAATCCGTTGCCTGGTCTTCCAAAAACAAAAAAACTGCAACGGTCTCAAAATCAGGAAAGATTACTGCAAAAAATCTGGGGACAGCTAAAATAGCATGCACATCAGTTCAGGGAAATAAAAAAGCATTTTGCACCATAAAGGTGGTACCTTCTAAGGAGAAAATAACCGGAATATCCGGTAAATCCGGTAAATCTCTGCGTATTACCTGGAAGAAGCAAACCGGAATTACTTCCTATCAATTATACCGTTCTGTCAATAAAAACAAAGGATTTTCCAGAATTGCAACTATAAAAAGCAATTGCAGTTACACAGATAAAAATATAAAGCCAAAGAAAATTTATTATTATAAGGTACGTGCCTGCAAAATGAAAGGCAATACAAAACTCTATGGTAAATTTTCCGAAATACGCTATGGCAAACTAACAAAATTAACAAAGTAATTTCAAACACGCTGTAGTACTACAGCGAACGTTTATAGGGTTATATTATATGACTTATATTTGGGGTTGGCTGAGGAAGGACGCTTTGTGGATGATAGGTAGTGTACGGAAAGAGAAGGGGGCGAGCCAGGACATTGATTTGGAAGGCTTACCGCAGAACTGGTATTTTCTAACCTTCCCAGAGCACTTTTTGGCGGCACGCGGGCATTCGCTCCGAAATCCTGATGCATTTCGCA
>UQCR01000136.1 GCA_900539655.1 uncultured Robinsoniella sp. | reverse complement strand
CCCCAGTAACTACAGGGTTTTATATAAAAAAGAAGGTAGTAAATTTGACACTACCATTCTATGCATGGAGGTGTCGATATGTTAACTAAAAATGACGAAAAACAGATGAAAGCCCTCATGAATGAGCGTGAGGATTTCCGCTATATCATAGAAAAGCTGAAAGAAGATCAACAATTTACTGTGTCCCAGATTTCACATGAGATACGCAATCCTGTTACTTTAATAAACAGTTCTCTGCAATTGATTGAAAAACAACATCCGGAAGTCAGGAACTTTGCTTTTTGGAATCAAACGATGGAAGATATGATGTTCCTTAGAAAACTACTGGACGAATTATCTTCATTCAATAACGGAGAACGCCTTGCTCTTCAGGAAATGAATGTTAAATCCTGGTTAGAGGCTCTTGCCGGGTCTATTGCAACCCATTTACGAGATACTGATATTGATTTTTCCTGTGACTTTCAAAACGAACTGCCCTATATTACTGCTGACGATACAAAATTACACCAGGCAGTCTACAATCTGCTGCGTAATGCTGTAGAAGCATTAGATGACTGCGGTCAAATTATCTTCCGAGCGTATACTCAGGAGAAAGATCTGATCATTCAGGTAATTGATGATGGCTGTGGCATCCGTGACGAAGATCTGGATACCCTCTTTGCCCCTTTTGTAACACATAAAAAATGTGGCAGCGGACTTGGGCTTGCCATTACCAAACGCATAGTGGAAGCTCATAACGGGTGTCTGAAAGTTAAATCCACCCTTGGTACAGGAACCTGCTTTACCATCCTCCTTCCTTACTGCTAGCCTACATAGCTGCATTCTTTTAGTCATGAATATTTATTTAATTATTGCATGCTATCATAATAATCTTGCTCTATCGATACACGTTTCTTTTTGCGATAGAGCAAAACCGCAAGAAGGGCGCCGGTTATCAGGCCTCCTATATGCGCCGAATTATCTATTCCGGCACTGGAGAATCCCTGGAACAAGGTGAGCGCTGCCATCAGACCCAGCCTTTTACCCGTCAGATCTTCCAGTTTCCCCTTATTTCTTGCAATAATAAATACAAGTGCTCCGATTACCGCAAATACCGCTCCCGATGCACCGGCTGAAACTGCAAAATCACCGGTTTTCATATCATACCACATCGACAACAGATTGCCGCCAAGACCACCAATCACATATATTAGAAGATATCGAAATTTCCCAACCGTTCTTTCCAGTGTATCTCCCAGAAAAATAAGCACCAGCATATTGCTGAATAAATGCTCTATTCCAAAATGTAAAAACATACACGTGAAAATGCGGTAGTATTCTCCATGCTCTATAACCCATGGTGTATAATTTGCGCCATGAGCCAGCATAAACTGTACATCCTCTGTATCTCCTATTAATTCCATTATAACAAAAACACCAAAATTAAGCAGAACTATAATCAGATTCATTATAGCCCTGGATTTCAAAAAATCTTTAATTTCGTCCATAGAATCGCCTCTTGCCCTATTGTAACAGATGAATTTCTATTTGCATAGTACTAAGTCACAATTAATAACGCAATTTTAACATGGGTTTGTACCATGTTACTACATTATTTTACATTTTTAGAATCTGATTTCGCCTTTTTGTATAAGTGGTTATTTTCGTCTTTTTTACCTCAACAGCCTGGATGATACTTTTATGCCTACAACATTTTCACAACAAAAAGCGTACATTAGCTACCCGCTTTTATCATTTCCGTAAATTTCAATTCTATTTTTCCAGAACATGATTGTAAATAATTCCAGCAAAAAAAGCTCTATATTCCTTTAAATACCATGCATTCCCACTAAAGTACTAGTGTTTCAAATTGTTGCCATAAATGGCTTCTAAAACATACAATTTTGTTAGACATTCGTATAATTCTATTGTACAAAGATTACTACTAAGCCCTCATATCAGACATGTTATAGTCTAAAATTCGATGATTCTTAAAGATTTTATTTTTTATAACACCTACCATAAGCATATTTTTATATAAGTAACTTTTAAAAATATTAGAATCTTGTTCTATGTTGCATTGCTAAAATTTACCATCATTTTTTATATAATTTTTATACCAGATCTCACCACTAAACATTTCGGAAACTTAATGATTTTAATTCTGTTCTTCCATTGAAACAGCTAGTGCTTTCCTTGTCATCAGGTAAGCAGCAAATTAAACTCTATTACTTGTTTGCGGCGGACTTTTTATAACTGCTGTACACCTTGTAAAATTCTCCTGAACAGACATTTACATACAGATATATTGCATTATAATATGTAATAACTGTTTCTTTTTTGTCTTCTTTATAATTAATTTATACAATTCAAGTTTATTAAATGTATTGGGACCAGTTTTAAAAGGATCTGATTATCCACGATTATCCACGTTCTATATTGTATTATACACAAAAAGCAACTGCATCTCACCGTGTTATACACCCCTGCTCTAATATAACATCAAATATGCTATTTTATAACAATCCTTTCGCAATATTTACAAATATTGATTTTATATCATACCAATTTTGTCAATATATAATAATCTTTTTCATTAAGACCAACTGTATTCGAAAAAATGCAACGGTGCCCTTGACGTGTATACAATGTACATGTTATGATAATCCTGTCAATTAATTAACAATACTTCAATAAATATTCCCCTGCTTTTTTGGGGAAAATTAAGAATATCATATCGTAGGAGGTAATGTATGAGAAGCGAATGGAATGACTTTAAAAGTGGTGTTTGGACAAAAGAAATTAATGTCCGTGATTTCATCCAAAAAAACTATACAGTTTATGAAGGTGATGAATCCTTCCTGGCTGAGGCAACAGAGAACACAAAAGATCTGTGGGCTCAGGTAATGGATCTGAACAAAAAGGAACTGGAAGCCGGCGGCGTGCTGGATATGGATACTAAGATTATCTCCACCATTACTTCCCATGGCCCTGGATATTTAAATAAAGATAAAGAAAAAATTGTTGGCTTCCAGACTGACAAACCTTTCAAACGTTCCTTACAGCCTTATGGCGGTATCCGTATGGCTGAAAAAGCTTGTAAAGATAATGGTTATGTATTGGATCCTGAGGTTGATGAATTTTTCACACAACACAGAAAAACCCATAACGCAGGCGTATTTGATGCCTATACACCGGAAATGCGTGCATGCCGTTCCAGCCATATCATCACAGGTCTTCCGGATGCTTATGGACGTGGCCGAATCATCGGCGATTACCGACGTGTTGCTCTGTACGGTGTTGACCGTCTGATCGAAGATAAAAAAGACCAGAAGGAAAGTACACGTACCATCATGTACTCTGATGTTATCCGTAACCGTGAAGAATTATCCGAACAGATTCGAGCTTTGGAAGAATTAAAAAAATTAGGTGAAATTTACGGATGCGATATTTCTAAACCTGCTACAAATACCAAAGAAGCAATCCAGGCATTATACTTTGGTTATCTGGCAGCTGTTAAAGAGCAAAATGGTGCAGCGATGTCCCTTGGACGTACTTCTACATTTATTGATATCTATGCAGAACGCGACTTAAAGAACGGCACATTTACAGAAGAAGAAATTCAGGAATTTGTAGATCATTTTATTATGAAACTCCGTCTTGTTAAATTTGCACGTACACCTGAATATAATGACCTGTTCTCAGGTGACCCAACTTGGGTTACTGAATCTATCGGCGGTGTTGGTATCGACGGACGCCCTATGGTAACAAAAATGTCCTTCCGTTATCTCCATACCTTAGATAACTTAGGACCTGCTCCGGAACCAAACCTGACTGTACTGTGGTCCACAAGACTGCCTCATAACTTTAAGGCTTTCTGTGCTAAAATGTCCATTAAGTCTTCCGCCATCCAGTATGAGAACGATGATCTGATGCGTGTAACTCATGGTGATGACTATGCGATAGCATGCTGTGTATCTTCTATGCGCGTAGGTAAAGAAATGCAGTTCTTTGGTGCCAGGGCTAACCTTGCTAAATGTTTATTATATGCAATTAACGGCGGTGTTGATGAAGTTTCTAAGAAACAGGTTGGACCAAAATACAGACCAATCACATCTGAATACCTTGATTATGATGAAGTTATGTCCGCATACAAAGATATGATGCAGTGGCTTGCAAGAGTTTATGTAAATACATTAAATATCATTCATTATATGCATGATAAATACTGCTATGAAAAATTACAGATGTCTCTGCATGATGAAAAAGTAACACGCTGGTTCGCAACCGGTATTGCGGGATTGTCCGTAGTGGCTGACTCTCTGTCTGCAATTAAATATGCGAAAGTAAAAGCTATCCGTGACGAAGATGGAATCGTTACAGATTACCAGGTAGAAGGCGACTTCCCGAAATACGGAAACGATGATGACCGTGTTGACAGTATCGCAGCTGATCTTGTAAGAACATTTATGAAGTATATCAGCGGAAACCACACATATCGTGGCGGTATTCCTACCACTTCTATCCTGACCATTACCTCAAACGTTGTTTATGGTAAAAATACAGGCTCAACACCTGATGGAAGAAAAGCCGGAGAACCTTTTGCACCGGGTGCTAACCCAATGCATGGCCGTGACGAGCATGGAGCAGTTGCTTCCCTCGCCTCCGTATCCAAACTTCCATTCCGTGAAGCACAGGATGGTATTTCCAATACCTTCTCTATCATTCCGGGAGCACTTGGTAAAGATGATCAGATCTTTGCAGGAGATATCTCCGTAGATATGGATCTGGGCTGTGGAAGCTGTAATGCACCTACACTTTTTGAAGGTGTAGAAGACGAAGAAAACTAAATCTTTAAATCAATTATATGGAGAGAATTTATTCTCCCCATATATTCGAAATAGATGTAACCGATTGACTTACAGGCAATTATCAATTATAAGGAGGACATTACTATGACAGTTAATAACGCTCAGGTTGAAAACTTAATTAATCTTTTAGACGGCTATGTTGAAAAAGGCGGCCATCACTTAAATGTAAACGTATTCACCCGTGATACATTACTGGACGCGCAGGCTCATCCTGAAAAATACCCACAGCTTACTATCCGCGTATCCGGCTATGCTGTAAACTTTAACAAACTGACTAAAGCACAGCAGGATGAGGTTATCTCCAGAACATTCCATGGTGCAATGTAAGACTGCGTGATTGTTATCAATCAAAGGAGGCGTATGCTATGAAAGGCCGTATTCATTCTTTAGAAAGTTTTGGTACCGTAGATGGACCGGGTATCCGATATGTTGTATTTACACAGGGATGTCCTATGCGCTGTCAGTATTGCCACAACCCGGATACCTGGGAGGTAAATGCCGGCACATGGATGGATTCGGAAGAAATTCTGTCCAACTACGACAAGAACCGTGCCTTTTATAAAAACGGAGGTATCACCGTCACAGGCGGTGAGCCTCTCCTTCAGATTGAATTTGTTACCGATCTTTTTGAAAAATCTAAAAAAGAAAATATCCATACCTGCCTTGACACTTCAGGCATCACCTTTGCACCGGGCAATACAGAGTATTTAAATAAACTTGACCGTCTGTTAGCTGTAACCGATCTGATTATGCTGGATATTAAGCATATTAATCTGGAAGCACACAAGAAACTGACCGGCCATTCAAATGAACGTATCCTTCAGTTTGCAGAATATCTGGAGGAAAAGAAAATTCCTGTGTGGATCCGCCACGTACTGGTACCCGGACTTACTGATGACCCAAAGTATCTGACAGAGCTCGGCAACTATATAGGGGGGCTGTCTAATCTGAAAGCTCTGGATGTACTTCCATACCACAATATGGGAAAAAGCAAGTATGAACAACTGGGCATGGATTATCCGCTGGCAGATCTGGAGAATTGTCCCAAGGAGAAAGTTATTTGGGCAAAATCCCTGATTTTAGACGGTATTCGACAAAAACGGCGCAAAAATTAACAAATATTTCACTTGTATAATCATTATAAATGTATTAGAATAAATTGAAAGGCTTGGCAGACAAGTCGAAAAACAGTATATTAATTAAGGAGGATATTATCATGGCATATGTAATTTCAGACGAATGTGTAGCTTGTGGATCATGCGCTCCAGTATGTCCAGCAGAAGCAATCAGCGAAGGTGATGGAAAATACGTAATCGATGCAGATACTTGCTTAGATTGTGGAACATGCGAAGCTGAATGCCCAACAGGCGCTATCTCAGCAGAGTAATTAAGGTATTTGAACACGGGAGTAATGCTCCCGTGTTTTTTTTATGCCCTAAATTAATAACTAATAAAAATAGAATCAAAAAAGCCTAATATTCTTGTAACAAAATAGGTTTCTAATTGTTATACTAGTATAATAAAGTTATAAAAATTCAAAGATTAGACAAGTACTTATTGGAAAGCTTAGCTATACTGTCGGATAATAAGAGAATAATTACCTATATCTTCAGGAGAGGGGGACTGTGTATGGAAGCAAATATTCTGGAAGATATCTATCAGCGTTATTCCAGAGAACTGTTTTTATATCTTTATGCTCTTCTTAAGGATACCTCTGCTGCAGAGGATATACTGCAGGAAACTTTTTTAAAGGCCTTTCTGTCCCTGGACAAGACACACCCGAATTTTCGTGCATGGCTGTATAAAGTAGGGAAAAACGAATGCCTGAATTACTTAAAGCGTCAGCAAAGAATCGTTCCGGAAGCTGACATGGAACTTTTTTATGAAAGTGGCTCCCCCTTGGATGGTATCCTTGAAAAAGAGCAAAACCGCATACTATTAGAGTCATTAATGAAACTTCCGATACTGTCCCGAGAAGTACTTGTCTTGCAGTATTTTTTTGAAATGCCTCAGCGAGAGATTGCTGAGATACTGGATTTGTCGCCCGGTAATGTGCGCATTATTGTGCACCGTGCAAAAAAAGAACTTAAGAAAGAGGTGGAAAAAAATGAAATTTGAAGTTGTTTTTGAAAAATATAGAAATCACACTGCATCTGAAGAAGAAATTGCCTGGATTGAAGAAGAAATCGAAAAACATGAGTTAATCGAAGAGTATCTTAGTGAAGCAATTGATCTTAAGCTGGAACAGCTTCACCCAAAAGAGGAAGAAACCAAAAATCACAATACAAATGCCCATAAAGACAGGGATTCAACATTGATTCAAAAGGCTATTCGAAGAGCATTCTTTAAAATGGGTGCGGTATTCACTGCCATATCATTAATTCTTATCCTCTTTATACAATTTGGTCTTTCACCACTACTGGAAAATTTTTATTATAATCCATCAAAAAGTTTGGGTGGAAATTTGAATCAAATCACACTGGATATGAGTGTATTTACAGAATTGTTGATGCCAATGAATATACAGGATTCCGTTGCCGTATCCTCTGCTGATTACGGCTCCTATGATATTTTCCTCCAGCCTTCTGTATCCAGGGGCAGTTCCTATCCTGTACTTTATGCCGGCAGGATTACCCGTAATCATTTAACGATGTACGACGCCAACATCCTGAGCCTTCCCGTTGGTAACCTTCTCCTTAAACCAGAACACCATTATGCACAGTGGACCTGGAGTTCAATCCCTAAGGAAGAAATTGAGCAGAAAATTTCCTCATTACAGGATGAACAGATGTATAAAACATATGTATCATTCAATGACTATAAATCCTTTTCTGATTATAAAATGTTCGAAAAAGAAAATAACCTGAACCTTTCATGGGCAGCATGCAGAACCAGTGAAACGGACTCATACCAGGACTATGTTATTGGCTTCCAGACACAGCCGGAAGGAATCCTACTCCAAAATCCTTACCCACAACAGTATCCCTACTTAAAACTGTATTACGGTGATCAGACTCCCGATGAATTGGATACTTTAACCAATGATGAAAATATTATGAAAAACCACATGGTCAGCATGATGCGCTATCTTACTAATCAGAATACCTTTTGTAAAATGGTAGGCGTAGAACCAGAAATTATAAAAGGGAATACTACTTATATAGAAGAAAATGGTTTATCCATTTATGGATTCGTAAGCTGGCTAAGTAAAGATGATATAAAAAAACTGCAACATTCAGATATGATTCGATCCGTATACTTCGAGACATGACACAAATTGATACAAAACTGTATAGACCTGAATATACCTGTCTAAACCTGTATAGATTGATATTTAAAAGTTCTCACCCGGAATTGTTAGGTGAGAACTTTTGTAATACCAGACATGAAAGAAACATAGGTATATAGAGGAAAAATATGTTTTAAAATCAATGCCTCCAAAAAAAGAACCCTTTCTTCTGCGGTTTCACATCTTCGGACTGGGTTGCTGCTACAAGGTGCTTCGAGCCCTGATTTTGATGAGCACGAATCGACTCATCTAAACGTCTGTATCTGTCTTCCTCTTTTTCCTCACGCAGCTTCAGCAGATAGTCAATTTCTTTGGTAACACTTTCGCTGATCTGATCATTCAGCTCTTTGTTATTTTCTTTTAAAGCAGTTGTAACTATGTTACCCACAATTTTTTCAAATTGAAGGAGTTTATCCACATCAAATTCCAGTTCCGACAACGTTGTTTCCAATACATCTGCAACGCATTTTTCGGAATCTTTTTTATCTGATAATGTCTCTTTCTTACCGTCCTTCACTGCTCTTTCCTGACTGTTTCCATTCTGATGCGGCTTGTCCTTCGAGTTCTCATTAGAAATCTCTTTATGAGGCTTTTGCATACCTTCTGCTGTCTGTTCTTTCTGCTTGTCTTTCTCTGGTTCTGAAGCGGAAGCCTGTGGTATTTTATCTGCTTCATGATCTTTATCAAGTGATTTCCTGTTTAGTTTTTCTTCCAGGTGAATAATATTATCTGTATTTTTGATTTCCCTTTTTGCAATCTCAGGTATTAAAACTTTGATTGCCTTTAATTGAAACCCTCTCTCTTTCAGTTCCTTAATATTCTGAAATATACGAATATTTTCTTCTGTATAGTATCGGTGACCCAGTTCAGTCCGCGCAATCGGAAGTTCCAGTTCCTCTTCCCAATAGCGCAGAACATGCGCTTCTACTGCGACTTTCTTAGCCGCATCGGAGATCATATATCTCGTCTCGTCCATTATTTCCATACGTCCCCTCCATTATTAAATAGAATCTATACAGGCATTTTGGCCATAAGCAAAACGTAAATCTGCACATGGCTATTATATCATATTGATTCTTAGATTCAAACATGGAGATATCGCAAATAATGTCAGGAAAACACCCGATTCATCAGGAAAATTCAGGCTTCGACGAATTTCCCTTCTAACACGTTTAATACATCGCTAATTTCTCCAAACGGGATACTTCTTCTTTTGTTAAAATGTATTTTTCCTGTACCTTTTTAAGAGGTATATTGTTGTGAATGTCTTCTAAGGCATTCAGCATATCACATCTTGCTTTACCGGTTGCATGAGTCACAGCCTGGATGACCGCTTTATTTACAGCCTCTTCAACTGCATCTTCCAGTTCAGTCTTAAATAATTCTCTGATTGCTTCACACATATCGTTCTTCGCCTCCTGAAACTCCTTCTTATTGGATCTTATTATCATGTCCATCGCGGATTGATAAAACTGGTTTTTCTGGTTCTTTTCATACTCCCGGGATAAATGTTCCATCAGCCCTCTGTCATTTATTCCTTCATCTAATCCCCTTAACCACAGATTTTCCTCTTTGGAAAGCATTCTGGTTATGAGTAATTGTATTGGCATAATATCACCCAGAATATAAAAAATTCCATCCTCTTGTTTAACGATCTGAAATCCCCTTACCCTTTTCCAATGATTTATTAATTTTAGAGGAAAACTTCTGCTTACAAGTGTTAGGGTGATATCTGTGATGTCAATTGGTTCACGTCCGCTTCCCTCCTGTTTGAAAAGACAGGCATAAGCGTAGCATTTATAAAAATCATCTATGCTTAAATAATCTTTTGGATTTTTATATTCTATAATATTATACTTTTTAAAAATTTTTCCTATGTTCTTTTTAATTTGAATGTTATCCTTATTCTTAATGACCAATACATCAATTTGCTTTGGCTTCGTCCCCAGCATATGTTCATTCTCAAAGTCCAGGTGTTTAAATTCATCCTGCAGCTCTATCTGAAGTACAGCATAAAAAGCCGGATGCCATTGCAACATCTTCTTGGGCATGAATCCACTCCCTTCTATGGATCATCCCCTTAGTTATTGAATGCCTCAAGACCAGAAGCGAAAGATCCTGTTTATAAATATTAATGAAACAACTCTGTTACATCAAAATAAATACCTACAACGTGTATATTCGATATTTTTTAAAATAATTATCACTTAAAATGGGAAATCAAAGCAGATCTGCTTAATTAGAATTATATGTTTTATTATAGTTCAAAAAATACAATTAGTCAACATAAATATTTATTATATATAATAATTTTATTTAAATGCATCATAATATATAAAGCCATATCATTATATAAAAAACGTTCACCTCTACTAAAGATGAACGCTTTCCGTTACTTCTGCATATTTGCAAATTTCGTATAATTCGGCAGCCATACAAGCTCTATCGTACCAATCGGACCATTTCTCTGCTTAGCAATAATTACTTCCGCGATATTGGGCCTGTCGGTATCTTTGTTATAATAATCATCACGATACAGGAACATAACCACATCGGCATCCTGCTCAATCGCTCCGGATTCACGAAGGTCAGATAACATAGGCCTGTGCTCCGGACGCTGCTCTACAGCACGGCTTAGCTGGGACAGCGCAACTACAGGTACATGCAGCTCCCTCGCAACTTCTTTCAGGGATCTTGAAATATCAGAGATCTCCTGCTGCCTGGAGTCTGTCTTTTTACTTCCGGTCATCAACTGAAGGTAGTCAATAATGATGATGCCCAGATCCTGTTCCAGCTTATACTTACGGCACTTGGAACGTAAATCATTGATTGAGATACCCGGCGTATCATCAATAATCAAATGTGATTTACCAATAATTCCTGCGCCCTCAATCAGTTTTGACCAGTCTTCATCCGACAGATTACCGGTTCGTATGGACTGGGAATCAACCTTGGACTCAAGCGAGAGCAGACGGTTAACCAACTGCTCCTTTGACATTTCCAAACTAAAAATCGCCACTGTCTTATTTTCTTTAAATGCCATATTCTGCGCAACATTTAATACGAATGCAGTTTTACCCATAGAAGGACGGGCAGCTATCAGAATAAGGTCGGAAGGCTGAAATCCTGATGTTTTATAATCCAGGTCGATAAAGCCGGTAGGTATTCCTGTAACACTTCCTTTGTTTTTGGCAGCCTGTTCGATTTTATCCAAAGCATTCAGCACTACTTCCTTAATCGGTACATAATCACCTGAAGTATTACACTGGACGATATCAAATATCTTCTTCTCCGTATCTCCCAGAATATCTTCCAGCCTGTCTTTTGCCACATAACAGGTATTGGCAATGTCTTCCGTAGTCCGGATCAGTTTCCGAAGCATTGATTTTTCCTGGACAATATTGGCATAATATTTAACATTAGCCGAGGTGGGCACTGCGTTTAACAGATCTCTTACAAATTCCAGGCTGCTGATCTCCGGAGGTACTTCCTTTTCCTTTAGACGGTCCTGTAATGTGATCAGATCTACCGGTTTGCCTTCATTGTATAACTCCAGCATGGATTCAAATAATACCCCATACTGATGTTGATAGAAATCCTCGCTGCTGATAATCTCCGAAGCAGTCATAATCGCTTCTCTATCCATAATCATAGAGCCAATTACAGACTGTTCTGCCTCGACGCTATGTGGCAATACCCGTTTTATGAGTGCTTCTTCCATGTCAGGGTTCCTCCTAAGCTTCCTTTACTACAACCTTTAATTCTGCTGTTACTTTCGGATGAAGCTTAATTGGTACAAGCGTAGTGCCAAGAGCCTTGATCGGATTTGTCAGCTGCATTTTTTTCTTATCAATATCATATCCCAGCTGCGCTTTCGCCGCTTCTGCAATTTCTTTGGATGAAATAGAACCAAACGTTCTTCCGCCTTCTCCCACTTTGATGGATACCGTAACCTGCTTTTCTGCAATTTCAGCCGCAAATGCCTTTGCTTCATCCAGAATCTGCTGTGCCACTTTTTCCTCATGTGCCTTCTTAAGCTTCAAATCATTGATATTCTTTGGTGTTGCTTCAATTCCTAATTTTTTCGTGAACAGATTTCTTGCATAACCGTCGCTGACATTTACAATAGCGCCTTTGTTTCCAAGTGATTTTACATCTTCCAATAATATAACTTTCATTTAAATCGCTCCTTCTTCTGTCATTTTAATAATTACATCTTTTAATTTACTGATAGCCTCTTCCACCGTTGTATTCTTCAACTGCGCACCGGCTATATTCAAATGTCCTCCACCGCCCATGCGTTCTGTAATGATCTGTACATTGACTTCATCGATGGAACGGGCGCTGATATATACTTGTTTATTAAACGGTGTAAACACAAAAGAAGCCTTTACACCGATAATATTCAATAATTCATTCGCTGCCTGAGCACCCACTACCGTAGGACTTTCAATATTTTCACTCGGACAGATACTAAAAGCATAGCAGTTCAGGAACAGCTCCGCATGCCGGACCGCTTCTGCTCTCGCTTTATATGCAGCCATATCATTTCTCAGCATTTTACGGACTCTTGTTACATCCGCTCCACAGCGTCTAAGAAAAGCTGCCGCTTCAAAAGTACGTACCCCTGTCTTAGCCACAAAATTATTTGTATCAATAATAATTCCTGCATAGATACAATCGGCTTCAATATTCTTAAGCTTAATGCCATCTACAAAATATTGCAGAATCTCCGCTACCATTTCACAGGTAGATGATGCATAAGGTTCAATATAAGACAGTACTGCATTTTTAATAACCTCACTGCTCTGGCGGTGATGATCCAGAACAACAATGGTTTTCGTCTGCTCCAAAATAGACGAACATTCTGCCATACTTGGACGGTTGGTATCAACCACAACCACTACCGTATTATTATCTACGATTTCTTCCGCCTGGGCATGGTTTACAAACATATCACTCTCATAATCTTTATTATTCAGAAACATATTCATCCAGGGACGAATCGAACTGTTTACATCTTCAATTACGATATGAGCCTTTTTATTCATGAGCCTTGCTGCCCGGTATACACCGATCGAAGCTCCGAAAGAATCGATATCAGTAATCTTGTGGCCCATGACCACCACATCTTCCTTGCTGTCAATAAACTCCCGCAGGGCATGTGCTTTTACCCTTGCTTTCACACGGGTACTCTTTTCCATCTGCTGTGATTTTCCACCATAATAAGAAATTTTCTCATTATCCTTAACGACCGCCTGATCGCCGCCCCGGCCCAGTGCCAGCTCTATTGCAATACGTGAAAAATCATAATTCTGTACATATCCGTTTCCATTTACACCAATACCAATACTCAGTGTAACACTCATATCATTGCCGATGTTAACGGACTTTACTTCCTCCAATAAGGAAAACCGGTTAGATTCCAGTGTCGTTAACGACCTCTGTTTCATTACAATAAAATACTTATCTTTTTCAATCTTCTTCACAATCCCATCAAGGCTTGTAATATATTTATTAATTTTACGGTCTATTAATGCCATCAGCAGAGATCTGCGGACTTCTTCCACACTCTCCAGCGCTTCATCATAGTTATCAATATAAATAAGTCCCGCAACCAATTTCTGTTCTTTATTTTCTCTTATATACTGGTTTAATTCTGTTGTATCAAACAGGTATACTGCAATTAAATAATTCTGGTCTTCCGGCACATCCACAATATTTACGGACTCCGCCAGTTCTTCAATAGATACCTTCTGAAGCTGTGCACGGTAATCTTCACCTTCAAAATGAACTTCTATCGTCTGAATATCCTCATTTTTAGGCAGGACATTAACACTGATCTCCGGAAACAGGTTTAATATATTTTTATGATATTTCGGATCTTTTCCCACCGCATTACAAAACGCTTCATTCATCCAGATAATCTTGCCCTCTGTATCCAGCAAACCGTATGGAATGGTAAATTTCTGAAGCATTTTCTTCTGTATCTGACCATATTGAGTGGCGAATGATACAAGTTCAGTCATAATACGGGGTTTGTACAATACAAATACGCCGATAATCAAAACAATATATACCACGCTGAACAGTGCTGCAACAATTCCTGCTTTTGTATTCACTGCAAATACAGCAATATCCATCAGCAGTAAAAACACTGCCAGAGCCAGCGGCCATTGCATATATGATTTTAACTTCCCGCTATATTTTATCTTTCTATTTATCTTTTTCATAGATTGTACTCCCATACTTAAAAAAGGATAGTATTAACTACTCTATTCTATCACAAAATCTATTAGTGGGAAAGACCTTTTTATGTAGTCCACTTTCAGACAAAATGTGATTATATAAATCCCCTTGTTATTTCCTGTCATATTATGATAGAATGTACCTGTATCAAAAAACGCAAACATGAAGGAGTGGAATACATGGGTGGAATATTCGGCGTAGCTTCTAAGGCAAGCTGTGTACAGGATTTATTCTTTGGAATTGACTATCATTCACATTTGGGCACCAGAAGAGGCGGTATGGCAGTATTTGGTAAAGACGGATTTAACAGAGCAATCCACAATATTGAGAATTCCCCTTTTCGTACTAAATTCGAACGGGACATTGAAGAACTGGAAGGCAATCTGGGAATCGGCTGTATCTCTGATAATGAACCTCAGCCTTTACTGGTGCAGTCCCATCTGGGCAGTTTTGCCATAACAACTGTAGGTAAAATCAATAATATCGAAAAACTGGTACAAAATGCTTACGACAATGGATGTACTCATTTTCTGGAAATGAGCGGAGGCCATATTAACGCTACAGAGCTTGTGGCTTCTCTGATTAATCAAAAAAGTTCTATATTAGAAGGAATGTTATATGTTCAGGAGATGGTGGAAGGCTCCATGACCATGCTGGTCATGACACCAAATGAGATCTATGCATCCAGAGACCGCATGGGCAGAACACCTCTTGCTATTGGTAAAAAAGAGGACGCTTATTGCGTATCTTTTGAATGTTTTGCATACGTCAACCTGGGTTATGTGGATTATAAAGAACTGGGTCCCGGCGAGATTGTAAAAATCACACCGGAAAGCGTGGAGACCCTGAGCAAACCAAGGGAAAAAATGAAGATTTGTTCTTTCCTCTGGGTTTATTATGGATATCCCACATCTTCCTATGAAGGTGTCAATGTTGAACAGATGCGTTATAATTGCGGACGCCTCCTGGCTAACCGCGATACCGTTAAGCCCGACGTTGTTGCCGGTGTTCCGGATTCCGGAGTTGCCCACGCCATCGGCTATGCAAATGCAACCGGGATTCCTTATTCCCGTCCTTTCATTAAATATACGCCAACCTGGCCCCGTTCATTTATGCCCCCCAAGCAGAGCCAGCGTAATATGATCGCGAAAATGAAGTTAGTTCCGGTGGAAGCTTTGATCCGTGACAAAAAACTGTTGTTAATCGACGATTCTATCGTACGCGGTACCCAGCTTAGGGAAACTACTGAATTTCTCTACCAGGAGGGTGCAAAAGAAGTACATATCCGCCCTGCCTGCCCGCCTCTGATGTTCGGATGCAAATATCTGAACTTTTCACGTTCGAATTCTGAAATGGATTTGATAACACGACGCATTATACGTGAACGGGAAGGGGAAAACGATATCAATATGCTGGATGACTATACCAATCCGGACAGCCAGAATTATATCGAAATGATAGATGAAATAAGAAAACAACTCAATTTCACAACCCTGCGCTATCACCGTTTGGATGATATGCTGGCCTCTATTGGAATTGAACCATGTAAACTGTGTACTTACTGCTGGAATGGTAAAGAATAGAGTAGGAGGGAGTGACTAGTTCCCGTCCTCTCACACCACCGTGCGTACCGTTCGGTACACGGCGGTTTCAATAGTTGACATGCACAGACTGATAGGCTGTGGCTAAATGGTAATGTAAATTAATTTGTGTCTTTGGTAAAAAATGGCTCCTTTTTGGTAAGAA
>UQCR01000135.1 GCA_900539655.1 uncultured Robinsoniella sp. | reverse complement strand
ATTATTTAATAAAATCATCGGGCTTTTTGGTGCAACAGGTGTTGACTGGCTGGGAGAACCTTCGGTAGCCCTCTATTCCGTAATCTGGACAGATGTGTGGAAAGGGCTTTCCATCGCCACAGTAATATTTGTCTCGGGAATTGTAAGTATTGATAAAACATTTTATGAGGCGGCATCCATAGACGGTGCCAATGGCTGGCAGAAAATGAAAAGCATTACCATGCCTCTGTGCCGTCCGGCGATGAACAGCATCATTATCCTTTCCTTTATCGGAGGATTAAGAAGCTTCGAACTGATCTGGTCCATGACAGGAGGAGGACCTGGATTTGCAACAGACGTTCTGTCATCTGTAATTTATAAACAGTATGCATCGGGATTCTACGGAATATCCACCGCCGGCAATGTGATCATGCTGGTACTGGTCTCCCTGCTTGCATTCCCGCTTCAGAAATTCCTGCTGAGCAAGGAGGTGGATTAATATGAAACGAAAAAAAAGGCTATTGTTGTTCGGTGATATCGTAGGAATGTTTGCGGCAATCATGATTTTCGTCACACCATTTGTGTATATGTTTATTAATTCATTGAAAACTTCAAAAGAGGCAAACCAGTTCAGTTTTGCATTGCCGGAGAAACTGATGTGGAGCAATTATGCAGAAGTATTTAAAGAAAGCAATTATATTCTTGTAACAGCTTTTAAAAACAGCCTTATGCTGACTTTGTTTTCAGTAGCCGGTCTGGTTCTGGTCTGCTCCCTGGCAGGATATGTGCTTCAGAGGAGAAAAGACAAAACCACCAATTTCGTGAATCTGCTCATTATGACAGGGTTGATTATCTCTCCGGCTGTACTGCCTACGATTTGGGTTTTAAAGGGATTACATATTTACAGAACCCTGCTGGGTGTGATTTTAGTTCAGATAGCCACCGGGATCCCATACACCACCATGTTATACCGGGGATTTATTTCAAGTATTCCAAAAGAATTGGAGGAAGCGGCATGTATCGATGGGTGTAACCCCAGAGTAATGTTCCGGAAAATTATTTTTCCCCTGCTGAAACCCATTACTGCAACCGTAACCATATTGAACTCAGTTAATTATTTTAATGATTTTACCACCCCGCTCTATTTCCTGCCGGGAAAAGAAAATATGACAGTACAGATGACCCTGTATTACTTTAAAGGAAAGTATTCCACGTCCTACAATCTGCTGTTTGCAGATGCACTTGTGGTTACAATTCCGCTGCTTATTATCTTTATATTTCTGAATAAGAAGATCATGGACGGTATGGTTGCAGGCTCTGTAAAAGGATGATTAAAATCTTTTAAAACCTATCCCGAATGCTTCTACCCGGGAGGTGGAATTCGTGATACAATAACTACCAGATAGCTTTTTTAGATACTCTGGGAGGGGGAGCCAAATGAAGTTTCAGACAAAGATGAGAACGGTCTATGCCATCCTGGGGATTCTCACAGCGATCGTATCCGGATATATCTATTATTCCATCAGCATGGAGAAAATAAAAGAGAGGGAAATGCAGAATCTTTCAGTCAATGTCAAGCAGCTGAGCCAGCAATATGATGAGATGATTCAGACCATGAAAGATGTAAGCTACTATCTGCTCAGCGATGCGGACACTTTGACGGCGATTACTACCATTTCCACAATGGAACGGTCTGAAACGACGGAAAGATATTTTCTAAATGCAGAAGATACGATTTTATCCCAGGAAAATAATGATTATATCAGCAAAAAATTTTACCGGGTGGTTTTCTGTAACGATAACTGTGAACCAATCGCCAACCACAATATGGATACCAGAAAAATCCGAAGGCATCTCGATTATAAAAAAATGCCCTGGTATGAAAGGGCGAAAGCTAATACGGATACTTTTACAATCCTGGGCATCCATAAGGATACCTGGGGAGACAAAGACGATCTGGAGGTGCTGTCTGTAGTAAAAGAGATACAGGGAAAGAACATGGGATATATTGAGGTTCAGATGAGCCTGGAGGATATGCAGTCCAAATTACAGCAGGCAGATGAGGATTTGAAAGTATGTCTGTTGGATAAAGACGGGGAAATCATTTACCAGAATGGGAATCTGGATCTGGATTTCTGCAGAAGCCTTCTGCGTCAGGACCATATCCAGGCAGATACTTTTAAAGGCAGTGGAGGTGAGGGATATCTGGCGGTTGGCGAGTATAACAAAGATACCGGAACCACGGTTCTGGCATATAAAAACAGTTCAGTGATTCAGGAAGATTCTTCTTATGTGGTATATATGAGCTTTTTCCTCATTGGCGGTATGCTGCTGTTCTCCCTGTTATATGTAACGGTTTCCACCAGGCATCTGACGAAGCCTATGATTCAGCTGCAGGAGGCTATCCGGAATACCAGCCTGGAAACGTTAACCCAGTCCATGAACCTGGATCTGAAAGACGGCAATGACGAATTCCGGAAGATGGGGCAGGTGTATGAGGATATGAGAAGCCGCCTTCACACGGCGATTCAGCGGGAAAAACAGTTGTCCACGCTGCAGCTCCAGACTCAGTTTGACGTACTTCAGGCACAGGTCAATCCTCATTTTATCTATAATGTCCTGAATGTAATCTCAGGCAGAGGGAGTCTGAATGATGATGAGGTGATCTGCGATATCTGTGACGAGCTGGCAGGAATGCTCCGGTATTCTACAGATACAAAGGAGAAATATGCCACTTTGAAAGCGGAAATAACCTACCTGGAGCTATATTTTTCTTTGCTGAAATACAGGTATAAGCACAAACTGGAATATACCATTGAACTGGATAAGAGTATAGAAAATCAGGTGCTTCCCAAGCTGGTTGTCCAGCAGCTTGTGGAGAACAGCGTCAACCATGGATTTAAAAATATCAGCGGTATCATGAGGATTACGGTGAACGGCTACCGGGACGGGAATCACTGGTATATCAGAGTGAGTGACAATGGAGAAGGGTTTTCACCGGATATTAAGAAGAATCTGGAAGAGAAAATGAAACAGTTGAAAGAAGATCTGTCTACCAATTACCAGAATGTAGAGATGCGGATCGGAGGGATGGGGCTTTTAAACACGTTTGCCCGCCTGTACCTGCTCAATGGAGGTGATCTGATCTTTTGGATACAAAATAAGGTGGAGGGCGGAGCCGAAATTGTCATTGGTGCGCCGCTGCAATAGAGTCTGTTTGAAAATTCAGGCTTAAGGAAAGGGAAGATGGAAGCATATGTATCAGGTATTTATTGCGGAGGATGAACCTGCTGCGCTGGAACATATTTGTACAATTATACAGAACAAATGCCCGTATTTTCAGGTGATTGGGACGGCAGAGGATGGAAAAAGTGCGTTGGAACAACTGGAGTATCTCCGTCCGGATGTGTTGATTACGGATGTGAAAATGCCTGTCATGGATGGCATATTTTTAATTAAGAGGGTGAAAGAAAAGTACCCGGATATTTTATCAGTTATCATCAGCGGATACCAGGAATTTGATTATGCCCAGTCTGCACTCCATTATGGGGTGTGTGATTATATTTTGAAACCGGTAAAACCGTCCACGCTTCAGGAGAGCATGTATATGATCCAGGGAAGGCTGGATGAGTATTATTATGGACTTCGCAACAGGACAATCCGGGATATGTATACGGGGAATATTTCCGATCCGGCACTCTTTCGGCGCATCTTTTGTGAAGATGAATATTATATTGCACTGCTTAGAAGAAACAGCCTGCCAAGGCGGTTTGCAGAATTTCGGGGAGTAGAGATCTTTTCCATCAAAGAAGAACAGCTGATGGTATACGGAAGAGATGAGATGGAGGCATTATATATTTGTCCCGTAAAGCTGATGGTTCACAGCAGCTTTGCCAGGTTTATGATGCATATTCTGGAGAAGGAGAAGAATGCCACTGCATTTCACACACTGGTGCTAAAGGACAATCCCGTTCCCGCTGAGAAGCTTCCGGAAATGATACGGCAGCTTTACCAGACCATGGACTATCAGCTGGTTATAGGGAAAAATCAGATCATCCGTGACAGCGAGGAGGATGCTGACGAAAAGGGAAGGCATAAATTTGACAATTCATCGCTTAGCAGACTGGAATTTCTTGTTAAGGAGCACAACCGGCTGGAGATTCCGGATGAAATATCCTGCTGTTTTGACAGATGGAGCCGGGAGGAGTACACCCAGCTATGGACAGAGGAAAAAGTCCGTGAAATGTTCAGCCTTTTCCGCAGGGCAGATCTGCTGGACGAGCCGGTTGCAATGTGTGAGTACTTTATTGATGAGGCATTTTATTATGCAGAGAATATGCAAAAGCTTGCAGAAGATATCCGTCAGATCCTGTGCAGGAATATACTGGAGGAATCCAGAACCTGGAAGATAGATACCCCTGAATTTTTTGAAAAAATAGAAAAATATGTAAGGGAACATTTGTCGGAAAACCTTTCTCCCCAGAAAATATGCGGTGTCTTTGGCATCTCACAGGCATATCTGAGCAGGCTGTTCCGGAAATACAGTACCGTCAGTTTCAGTAAAAGGCTTGCCATACTTCGGGTGGAAAAAGCACAGCAGATCATGCGGGATAATAAGGAACTTTATATTAAGGACATAGCATCCAGAGTGGGGTATGGGGATCAATTTTACTTCAGCCGGATTTTCAGGTCGGTAACCGGCATAAGCCCCACGGAATATATGGAAGAATTAAATCCTGAGCAATAAAAAGAGCAGCAGAATATAAATGGGGACCGGGAAATACCGGGACAGTTAAATGGTTGGGAGGAAACATGAGACTATACGAAAAAAACAGCGAAAAGACATTATCAAAAGAATTATTTGAAAATCCCCCGTCAGAATACAGGGGAGCACCGTTCTGGGCATGGAATTGCAAAATGACCCGGGAACATGTGGAGCATGCCTATGAAGAGCTTGAAGAAATGGGTATGGGTGGAGCACACCTCCATTGCCGGACAGGGCTTGACATCCCCTATATGGGTGAAGAATTTATGGATTTAGTGAAATACAGTCTGGATCAGGCGGAAAAAAGGAATATGCTGCTCTGGCTGTACGATGAAGACCGCTGGCCATCGGGATACGGGGGCGGATTTGTCACAGGCGACCACCAGTACCGAACCCGGTTTCTGGTGTTCAGTCCCGAGAATCTCAGCGGGAAATATTTTCAGCCGGTCTATATCTCCGGTGCACAGGCGGTGCGGAGTATGGAACGAAAGCTTTTGCAGTGTTACGGGATAAAGCTGCTGGATGGCTGGCTGGAAGATTATTGTATGCTTGGGGAAGATGAAGAACCGTTACCCGGATATGAAAAGTGGTATGCTTACCGGGAAGTTTCAGGCGATAATCCGTGGTTTAATAACCAGGCTTATCTGGATACGCTGAATCCGGAGGCTGTACAGCAATTTCTTAAGGCTGCCCATGAAAAATACGCTAAAGGGGTAGGGGAAGAATTCGGCAAACGGATCCCTGCCATCTTTACGGATGAACCTCAGTTCTGTCACAAAGGCAGGCTTGGTTATGCAACAGCCAAAGAGCAGGTAATCATTCCCTATACGGATGATCTGGAGGATACCTTCCGGGAGACCTATGGGCAGAGCCTGCTGGAAAATCTGCCCGAACTGTTTTGGGAACAGGGTGAAGATCAGGTGTCAGAGATCAGATACCGGTACCATGACCATATCTGTGAGCGGTTTGTGCAGTCTTATGCTGTTCAGGTGGGAGACTGGTGTAAATCCCACGGCATCCGTCTGACAGGACATATGATGGAAGAGCCGGAACTGATGTCCCAGACGGCAGCTCTGGGGGAGGCAATGCGGTCCTATAAAGCATTTGATCTTCCGGGAATCGATGTGCTCTGTGACAGCCGGGAACTGTCTACGGCAAAGCAGGCGCAGAGTGCGGTCCATCAGTATGGCAGGGAAGGAATGACAAGTGAACTCTATGGAGTGACAAACTGGGATTTTGATTTCCGGGGACATAAGCTGCAGGGAGACTGGCAGGCGGCTCTGGGAGTTACGATCCGTGTTCCCCATCTGAACTGGGTGAGTATGGCAGGGGAAGCAAAGAGGGATTATCCCGCTGCTATCGGATACCAGTCCCCTTGGTACCGGGAATATAAAATGATCGAAGATCACTTTGCAAGGGTAAATACTGCTGTCACCCGTGGAACGCCTGAGGTAAAAATAGGTGTCATCCATCCTGTTGAGTCCTATTGGATATACTGGGGAACAGAGGAAAAGACCAGCGGGATCCGCCAGGAGCTGGAAGATGGTTTTAGCTCTGTGATCCAGTGGCTGCTGTACGGACTGCTGGATTTTGACTTTATTTCAGAATCCCTGCTTCCGGAACAGATGGAGCCAGGACAGATTACAGATGGCAGATTTCCCGTTGGGGAAATGATATATGATGCAATAGTGGTACCCAATTGTATTACATTGAGAAAGACCACGGTGGAACGTCTGGAAAAATTCAGGGAACAGGGTGGACAGGTGATCTTTACCGGAAGGCTTCCCAGGTACATGGACGCAAAGAAGGACAGCCGCCCGGTGCGATTGGCAGAGAACTGCACCTATGCCGCTTTTTGTGCAAACGAACTGCTGAATACCCTTGATAACTGCCGTATGCTGGATATCAGAGATGCAAGGGGAATCCGAACGGATAACCTGATTTACCAGATGCGAAAAGACGGAGAAAACCGCTGGCTCTTCCTGTCGCATGTCAGACCTATGAAAAACAGGGATATACCAAGACCGGAACGGGATACCATAAGCCTGGACGGAAATTGGAAGTTAACCCTGTACGATACGCTTACAGGAGAGACCAGGGAATTGGAAACCTTATTAACCGGAGGAAAAACTACATTTACGATGACTCTGTATGAACATGACAGCCTGCTTTTATATATGGAGCCGATAGCGGTGGCGGGGGATGAAGAAACTCCTAAATCTGGTGCCGGGTGTAAAACAGCGCCATTACCGGAAGTTGCTGATAGAGCAGAAGTGATTTGTATTACGCCCCAAGATCCCATGAAGTATACCTTGTCTGAGCCAAACGTCTGCATTTTGGATATGGCTGAGTATCAGTTGGATGGGGATGCATGGCAGCCCCAGGAAGAAATTCTGCGGATCGACAATATCTTCCGTGACAAACTGGGTTATCCTAAGAGGATGGAGGCATTTGCCCAGCCCTGGACGGATCCTGTGCGATACCCGTATGACCACAGCCTGACCCTGAAATTTTCTGTCCGGTGCCTGGTGCCGCTGACAGATCTGCACCTTGCGCTGGAAGATGCCCGGGATGTGGAAATATGGATTAACGGGGAGATCGTATCCGGCAGCGTGGACGGATGGTATACAGACCGGGATATTCACACCGTGCCAGTGGGCGGACTGCAGGCAGGGACAAACGAAATTATAGTGGTAATCCCATACAATGCAAAACGGAATATAGAGGCCATGTATCTTCTTGGTGAATTTGGCGTATCCGTGGAAGGAAGCAGAATTCTCCTGCAAGAAAAGCCGGATACACTGCTGTTCGGTGATATAACCCGTCAGGGATTTCCTTTCTATGGTGGGAACGTCACTTATGAAGTTCCTATGACGCTTCCAGAAGGAGACGTCCGCTTACAGATTTCCAGATTCAGAAGTCCGCTGCTGAAAGTGGAAATGGATGGAGACGCAGCCGGCAATATTGCATTTTCTCCTTACAGTATTTCTCTTGGAAAGGTACGGGAGGGAGTTCATCAGCTTAAAATTACCAGCTTTGGAAACCGGGTAAATACCTTTGGTGCCATTCATAACTGCAATGAGGTGGAACGATGGTTCGGACCAAATGCATGGAGAAGTACAAAGGAAGAGTGGTCCTATGAATACTTCATCAAGGAGACCGGCATATTAAAGGCTCCTGAAATTTATGTGAGATAAGATGGCAGACAGCATCACAAACAGCAAAGCAGACAGAATTATATTATTATGAAATAATATGGAGTCAGCTGCTTACATCTGAATAATATAAAAAGTCCAGTTTCTTTTTGATTAAGGAAACCGGACTTTTTTGTTATCTCCGGCAAATACAGGTGGCGAAATTAAGTACAATAAATATGCTGTGTGAAATGTATAAATTAGTACTATGTACGATTTTAAATGCAAAATTATAAAATAAATTATACAATATGAATACAAAAATATAAAATATAAGAAATAAACTAGCAAATAATACAAAAGGAGGTGCGGATCAGTAAAAAATGAAATAGTAACATGCGGAGTAAAAACAACTATATAAGATCATGGAGGAAGGTACCAATGAAAAAGACGTTAGCAATTATTTTAGCATTAACTATGGCATCAGCATTGTGCGCTTGCGGAGGCGCACAGGATGGCGGAAAAGGGGAAGACAGCGCAGCAAAGACCACCCAGAATGACTCGGCAAATGAGGGGGATACAAAAAGCAAGGAGGCATCAAGTGATACAGACAGCGCATCATCAGGGGAAGAGGTGAATTTAAGAATCCTGCTACAGGAAACATCTGCTGAATCAGTAGAGGCAGCCATAGCTCCATACCTGGAACAGAATCCCAACATAAAAGTTGAACTTGTAAAAGCACCTGACTTTGTGGCAATGAATCAAAATGCTATAGCAGCTCATCAGGCAAACGATGATTACGACTTGATTACCGTTAATCATGTTGATACGCTCGCTTATGTAAAGGGTGATATTATACAGCCCATAGAAGAATTTGTTAAAGCAGACGGTATTGATTATGAGGACATTATCTTCAACTCCCTCCTTGAACAGGGAAAGTCTGACGGACAGTTATATGCAATTCCAATCAATACAGGTACAAGGGTACTGGCTGTAAATAAGGAATTATTTGAAAAATACGGACAGAAGTATCCCCAGACCCAGAAAGAAATGCTAGAAGCGGCAGCAGCTATGACAAAAGACGGAAACTTTGGGTTTGTAAATTCCATGTGCCGTAATTCATATGTACCCACTTATGAGCAAGGCGTGTTCTTGATGGGGAACGGAGGAAGGCTGTATGAAATAGAAGACGGACATCCGGTTGCTAAAATTGATACTCAGGAAATGAAAGATTTTTTGAATTTTAATGTAGAACTTCTAAAATATATGCCAAAAGACTGCCTTACCATGACAGAGGATGATGGGAGAAAAGCATTTGCCACCGGAAATATCGGAATGTATGTATTTGGTCCCTGGGAATATTCGTTAATGCCGGAAGTGGACTTTACCTGTGAACTGATTAAAATTCCAAGCGGTACAAAAGAACAGGCATCTACCTCAGGTGGATTCCAGATGGCAATCGGAAGCGGGACGAAAAATGCGGGGGAGGCATGGAACCTGCTAAAATATATTACGACAACTCCCGAAGCAATGGCAAGTATGGCAGCGACAGATCTGCCTACGATGGAAGATGCATATAAAGTAGCACCCTACACAGATAAAAAATATGACATATTCAGAGAACAATTAGAAACGGCTTACCTTGCGGGAATACCCGTGCCCAATTTAAATGAGGTGTCAGAAGATTTCTTTTCCTATTGGACTGATGTACTGTATGGGAAGATTTCAGTAGATGAGGCATGTAGTAAAGCACAGGAAAGTGTTCAGAAACTCTTGGATAAAAACAAATAGTGGAAAGGGGTATGAGGTTTTGTTTAAATCAAAGAGATTTCGTGGGATGTTTCCCTATTTACTTATAATACCAGGTATCTTATTACTGCTGCTGGTAATTTTCCTGCCGTTTTTACAAAATATATTTTATAGTTTCACAGACTATTCCCTGCTGAATTCAGATACTGCAATCATTGGATTTGAGAATTATACGAATATTATTCAGGGGGATGAATTTGCGGGGGCATTAATCAAGAGCCTGATCTATGTAGCCATAGTTATTAGCTTTGTTGCTTTCTTCGGCTTGACAGCTGCATTTTTGCAAAATTCCAGAACCATAAGGGGAATAGGAGCGTTGCAGGTATTTTTACTGCTTCCCTGGATTTTACCTGAAGTAGTTACCGGATATACCTGGAAACTTCTTTTAAACTATCAGACTGGTCCATACTATAATCTTCTTGAAACATTACATATAATTCCGGCAGGGGAAGATATATTTTCAAACAGCGTATATGCTATGCTTGCAGTTGCCTTTGCGAATATATGGCGTGGATTCCCGGTAGTTGCGATTACTGTTTTTGCTAAGCTTCGCACCCTTCCAACTGATCAGGTGGAAGCAGCGGTGATCGATGGAGCCAACCGGTGGGTTTTATTTAAATCCATCGAGATGCCCCATATTGCAGCGGCATTCACCTCCGTCCTGACATTGTGTTTTATCTGGACCTTTAATTCATTTGGGTTAGTACATGTTATGACAGGAGGTGGGCCGGCGGGCGCCACAGAAACGCTGCCGGTTTTATTGCAGAGAAAAGCATTTAAGTTCTTCGATTATTCGGATTCCTCTGCATTCGCCGTTATGATGATTCTTGTTTTACTGGCAGTTGTATTGGCACTAAATACAATTCCGGGATTACTGAAAAAAAGATCGGCTGATTTATAGGAGGAGCTTATGGTTGGTATGAAAAAAAATAAAGGATATCTGCTGCTGAAGTATATTATATATACCGGTTTGATGCTTTTTTTAGTATTTCCCTTATATTGGATTGTTTCCACTGCGTTTCGTACAGACAAAGAAATATTTAACAGCAGCTTGTCCTTAATTCCACAGAGTTTTACATTGGCGCATTTTCAGGATGCCTTCATAAAAGTAGATTTATTAAAATGCTTGACAAATAGTCTGCTTATCACCTGTATTACCGTAGTAATAAGCATTCTGACAGGATTATTGATGTCCTATGCCTTTGCAAGAAAAAATTTCCGGGGCAAGCGGTTTTTAAATTCCACAATATTATTAACCCAGTTTATACCGATGATTGCATACATTATTCCATTGTATCTGATCATGAGTAAATTGAAAATGCTCAATACTTTTCCATCCTTATGGATTACTTATTTAGGCATAGCATTTCCAATCGCAGTTGTTCTGCTGATAAACTATATTAATGATGTACCCGTTTCCCTGGAAGAAGCCGCATATATTGATGGCTGCTCCAATTTTAAGGTCATGTTCTATGTGGTTTTTCCGCTGGCAATGCCTGGAATTATATCTACGGCGATATTTATATTTATTACCATATGGCAGGAATATCTGGTTGCGGTATCTTTCATTTCCAATGAAAAATTATATACCGTTTCGATGGCTCTGGCGAAATTCCAGGGTCCCCATGGAACTGATTGGGGCGGTATTATGGCAGGGGCGGTTCTAATCTCCATTCCGGCGGTAGTATTGTTCCTGTGTTCCAGAAAAATGTTCACAGACAACCTGGCTGGCGGGGTAAAAGGTTAGTACCTGAGCCGGTATCGTCAGACCCGTGAGAGACTAAATCCCGGTACTGGGAAGGTGTAAAACCCGTAAACTGTTTGAAAACAGAAGAAAAATAATTACTGGAGGAAAAGTTCAGGTCAAAAGCGATATCAGTAATACTGCAGTTTTCATCCATCAGCATATTTTTGGCATACTCAACTTTCTGAGAATTAATATATTCCCTGGGAGTAATGCCCATCTGTTCCTTGAACTTTGTCTTTAATCGGGAAACAGACAGATTACATACTTCGCTTATGGTTGAAAAGTTAATAAATTCCGTAATATTTTCCTGAATATAATCAATTGCCCTCTGGATATCGCTGGAAATATCCTGAGAAATGTTCTCAGTGAGGGTAAGCCTGGTTAAAAATGAAAGGAACAGGCTGTGACCCAGCAGTTTCCAGGCTGGGTCTTTCGAGCAGAAGCAATCGAAGGACTGCATCAGCAATAAAAGCTCTGAACTGTCCACTTTATGTGTCCTCTTTTTGTAATTGCTCAGTTTCTCGTACAGAAGATCGCTTAAGGGCGGTGCTAAACCAAGAAAATTACTGCATCTCGTCATATCAATCTGAAACCAGATAAATTCACAAACAGCCTGATGAGAATTGTTATTGCCATGAGGTTCGTTTGGAAAGGTGGTGAAAACATCCTGTCCGAACAGGTGGTAGGTGTGGCCATTCACAGAATATTGCTGATGACCGTTAATTACAATTACAAATTCTAACCGGTTTCTGTGATAATGCTCGGATAATGGATCAGAAGCCCGGTTAAGTGTAGCGCGTGCGATCATATGTAAAGAGGGAATCATAATATGCTGCTTGTTCAGCTTTTTAAAATCCTTTTCCCACACATAGTTATCATCTAAACAATCCGTCATAGGCACCTCCATACAGGATATTCTTATGATTTAAATATAAAGTATGGAAAACATTTTTGCAATATCCAATCATTAGTACCTAAACCGGGACATGAAAAAAGGCTTCAAAACATGGTACCGGTTTGTACGCATTACGCTGAAAATAAAGGAGACATCACATGACATCAAGAGAATTAGTAAAGGCAACTCTGGAGTTTCGTAACACAAAAGGGAGAATACCCAGGCAGTTATGGCATCTGCCCTGGGCAGAAATGAATCACCGGGAGATGGTGGAACGCATCCATAACGAGTATAGGAATGATATCGTAGAAGCGCCCACTATCTTAAAGAATCCAACCCAGTCCCGGGGGAATTCCTGCGAAGTGGGAGAATATGTTGACGACTGGGGATGTAGATTCATTAACATTCACCAGGGAATTATTGGTGAAGTAAAAGAAGCATTAATAAAGGATGAGGATTGGTTGGATGCCGACGAAGTCCATATTCCGGAGGAACTGCTGGATTTTGATGTGGAAGCGGTAAACCGGTTCTGCCAAAATACAGATCAGTTTGTCCTAAGCGGCTGCTGTCCGAGGCCATTTGAACAGCTCCAGTTTTTAAGAACGACAGAAGAGTTGTATATGGACATCATGGATCCGCCTGAAAAAATGACAGCGTTTATAGCTAAAATGCATGATTTTTACTGCAGGCTGGTAGAAAAATGGGCACAGACGGAAATAGACGGAATTATGTTTATGGATGATTGGGGAAGTCAGAATACCTTGTTAATCAACCCCGGTATCTGGGATCAGATATTTCGTCCCATGTATAAAGATTACATCGATATAGCCAAAAAGTACGGCAAAAAGTCTTTTATGCATTCCGATGGAAATACAAAAGAGATTTATCCCAGAATGATAGAGCTGGGACTGGATGCTTTCAATTCCCAGATTTTCTGCATTGGACTGGATGAACTTGAGAAATACCGCGGCAAAATTACCTTCTGGGGGGAAATAGACCGCCAGCATATTTTACCGGAAGGAACAAAAGAAGAAGTTGCAGAGGCAGTTTTGCAGGTATATAAAAAGCTTTGGAAAAACGGCGGATGTATTGCGCAATGTGAGTTTGGACCCGGTGCAGACCCGCAGAATGTCTATACGGTTTTTAAAACCTGGGACAGCATAAAACAGGCTGAGGAATAGGAGGTATTCTATATGCAGACGGACCATTGTAAGCTGGATCTCTATCAGTATCAACTGGATGTAATCCATAATCAGACAAATGGAAGAATCCTGTGGCAGCCCAGGATTGGCTGCTGGTACGACGATAAGATGTTTGCACAGGAAGAATTGCCCGGCAGCTTCAGAGGAGCCAAGCTTCCGGATATTTACAGGAAGCTTGGATGTTCCAACCGGATTTATGAATACAATGACTGTTTTAAAATAAAGGAAGACAGCAGTATAATACGAAGAGAACGCAAAATCTCAGAGATGGAAACAGAACAGATTATTGAAACACCGGCAGGCATACTCAATTGTATTATGGTGTCCAACTCTTCCAATTCCGGAAGTTTTCCGAGAAAGTGGTGGGTAGAAACGGAAGAAGACCTGGAAATCATGACCTATGTGACAGACCATCAGGAGTGGGAATGGGATCAGCAAACATATGAAAAAGTTTATGAAAAATGGCAAAGAATCGGTGCGCCTGCCATCTTCATGCCCAGGGTAAATATTCAATACCTCTACATAGATATCATGGGTGTTGAAAATGCAATTTATGCACTGGCGGATTTCCCCGAGGCTGTAGAACGTTTTTTTCTTGCCCTTGAACGAAATCAGGAACGTATGATTACCGTGATCAATCAATCGCCAATCGAGATGATTAATTTCGGGGATAACCTCCATTGTAAAACTTTGCCGCCATATTATTTTGAAAAATATGTACTTCCGGCATATCAGAAAAGATGTGAACTGCTTCATGAAGCGGGTAAATTTGTCTATTCTCACTGGGATGGGGATACAAAAGATATTCTGAAATATGCGAAGGTGACGGGACTGGACGGCATAGAGGCGATTACGCCCAAACCCCAGGGGGATGTAATCTTACAGGAAGTAAAAGAGGCCCTTGGAGATGATATGTGGCTCATTGATGGTATTGCAGCGATCTTGTTTGACAAAGAATTTACGGAAGAAGAATTGACAAACCAGGTTCGGGAATGTATCCGCCTGTTCGCCCCCAGGCTGATACTGGGGATATCGGATGAATTATCGTCTACCGGAGATATTGAACGTGTCAGCCTGATAGGCAGAATCGTAGATGAATACAACCGGGAGATAATGTTAGCACATAATCAGCAAGGATTAAAAACCCCGTAAAATGAAGCAGAACAGCTGACTCCGCATCAAAGCGGTGCCTGCTGTTCTGTTAATCTGCAACCCAATATCCCGATTCTTATCACTGAACGGTTAATTGCTTATTCGTTTCCGGAAATGAAACTGTGACCTTAAATAAATCCCCGTCAACATCGATATCCAGATTGCCGTAGCACATCTCCGTGAAGCTTTTTGCGATGGAAAGCCCAAGCCCGTTTCCTTCCGAGCTTCGTTCCTTGTCACCCCGCACAAACCGCTCTGTAATATCCCCGTCAGTAAAGCTCATCTCATACCCTGCAATATTCTTAATCACCGTTGTAACCCGTGCACCCTCTACCGTGAGGTCTATATAAATCCTGGTACCGGTAAGGGAATATTTCAGTGCATTTTCAATCAGGTTCTGGTAAACCCGGTACATTCTTTTTCCGTCACCAAGGAAATAGGCATCCTCTTTACAGAAATTTTTCTTGATTACAAGACCTGATTTTTGTATCTGGTCATCCATATCTCCAAGCGTCTGTTCCAGAAGTTTTCTCATATTCAGGCATTCCAGCTCCAGTTCAATGGTTCCGCTGGTAGCTTTTGAGATCTCGAATAAATCCTGAACCATATCCTTTAGACGATCCGATTTCTGGGCAAGTATCTTCAGATAATCATTTGCTTCCTCGGAAAGTCCTTCTTCCTTTTGCAGCAAATCAATATAGCTGATAATGGATGTAAGCGGAGTTTTCAGATCATGAGACACGTTTGTGATCAGATCGACCTTCATCCGTTCGCTTTTTTTCTGCTCGGTTGCGCTGGTCTGCATCTGTCTCTGAATAGAGACTAACTGGTCAGAGGCTTTATCAAAAGCAGGATTTTTCTTTAAAGTTCCATCGGGATGGTAAGTACCGCCGGATTCAATCAGCTCAACCGCATCCAGGACTTTTCCCATTCGCCCAACCAGCCGTTGTCCACCGGCATATTGGAAGATACCAATAAATCCGCATATATATAAGGCGCAGATAAACATCGCACCAGGTGCGCTGGTATACATTAAGAAGTCAGATGCTCCTAAAAATATAGCCAGTGCCAACATCATGATAATGATTGCTATGATTCCGAAAACGGTACGCCTGAACTGCTTTTTCTGAAAATCATAATTTTGTTCGTACAAAGACCTGTTTTGCCGGTAGTGATCTTTTAGTTTCGGCAATATTGTTTTGTACCTGTTATCCTCCCGTAACGCCGGAATTTTAAAATGTCTGATAAAAACAAGGATCAATCCGGCGATTACCATCATAAAAGGAATGGATAGTAGGAACAGGTTCAGGGTGGTCAGAAGAAAGGTAAAGCTCATTCCCAGACTTCCCGCATTATCTACAATACTATAAAACCAGTTGTTATAAATAAATATCTTATAAAAGAAATAGAATGCCAGTAAAAGAAGAATTGGCGTCTCTAATTTCCAGTTATCCAAATAGTCGATAAAAAGTTCTTCTTTCTCTGCGCCAAGGCGTTTTACCAATTCAATGACGGCTAATACGGCTGGTGCGCCGCCGGGCTAAAACGGTAATGG
>UQCR01000134.1 GCA_900539655.1 uncultured Robinsoniella sp. | reverse complement strand
GCTCCGGGAAGGTTAGAAAATGCCAGTTCTGCGGTAAGCCTTCCAAACCAATGTCCTGGTCCGCCCCCTTCTCTTTCCGTACACTACCTCCATCTACAAAGCGTCCTTCCTCAGCTAAACCCCAATATAAATCCTTTAATAGCCCCCATAAAACACGCTCTAGAGCTAATTTGCCCCAATAATCGTCTGCTTAGCATGACTGGGATAAACTCCGTATTTCCGCCAAATCTCCCACATTCTTTCATATCGGTCTAATGACATGCCTGTATACACACAGTTAGAGGTGGAGAAGATATAACCCCTGCCTGCCCCCATTCCCTCTCTCAGTGATCTTTGTACTTCAGCTTCGCATTCCTCATCCGTTCCGGTCTGAAGCAGACCACAGTTAACATTTCCAATAAGTGCAATGCTGTCTCCGACAATCTTTCTGGCATCTTCCAGCTTTACCCCACCCTGAGGGTCCAGGGAATGAATCCCATTGGGTTTACAACCCGCAATCTGTTTTAAAACCGGCATAACATTCCCATCCGTATGTTTGATAGAATAATACCCCATTCTCCTGTATTCACTGATGATTTCTTTAAGATAGGGAACAATAAGCTCTTCGAACTGATCCGGTGAAAAGAAAGGATTTGTATTAAAGCAATAATCTGAACAAAGGGTAAATCCATCCAGTAAATGCCCCTTTCGATCCAGCTTGTCCGCAAATGCTGCATGCTCCTCTACTCTTCTTCTGGAAATTTCATTCAGTTTTTCCGGTTCCTCAAGCATCTGAACGGCAAAATCCGTCATCGTATCCCCGTCCGGTATTGCCCAGGTTGGATCTCCATGCATCATCAGATAATATTCATCCCCCGACTTTTCCCGGATCGTCTCCAGAATCCACTGGATATTCTCAAATCCTCCCGGATTGGAATGTACAAAAATAGCACTGTGGTCATATCTCTTTGCCGTATCAATATAAATATCCGCAATCTCCTGTATATGAAGCTTCTGCTCTGGATAGCTCATCTGATTCCACTGTTCATAATATCTGTGACTGGGATGCACCTTTCCAAACGCCTCCATGGTAAGGAAAAATACCAGTTCAAAATGTGGGACTCTTCCCCCGATATCCTCGCATTGTAAGGTCTTGATAAAACGTTCTTTATGTGTCATGTATATACCTTTTGATATTGCAGTCAAATGTGCAATACGCCAACCCTCTCTGTTCTATTTAGCTTTTAGTTCTGAAACATTTCCTTTCTGTTCCCTGCATTGCTCACGGTATGCCTGTGGTGTCACACCTATTTTTTTCCTAAAATAGGTATAAAAATAATTGCTACTTACAAATCCACATTTTTCTGCAAGCTCTTTTGCCGCCCGCTCTGTTTCTTCCAGTTCCTTTAGTACCCACTTCAGGCGCTCTCCGTTAATATAATCCGCCACCGACATGCCCACATCTTTTTTAAAAAGCCTGCCAAGATAATTGGGAGATACACTGAATTCGTCTCCCAGCTGCTCCAGTGTAAGATTAGGATCTGGAAAGTTTTCCTCTATGTATTTTTTAACCTCATCCAGCTTTCCCATCACGCCTTTTTTTACAGCTGCTTTTTCCTGTTTTTCACGTATCTCTTCAAAAAGCTCTAAAAACAGGCTATCAACTTCGGCTGCCTTTTCACATGCTGCCAGCCGGACTAAAAACTCATTTGCATCATTTTCATAAAACGAAAAATCCTTCATACTGCGGGTAACCGTTATTCCCAGCCAGATAATAGCATTCATATATTCCACCATACTGCAGTTTTTAAGTTTATCGGTAAAGTTCCGGTAGACCTCCCACACATCCTGTCCGGAACGCACTGCCTTTGGCAGATTCCCCGCCTCCAGTTGCTGGAACTCCGCCTGTTCTTTGTGTTCCTTCTGTATCTGCTCATATGTAAAATAAGAATTTGGCGGATAAAAAAAGCTTTCCTGCATAACCATTTTCAGATTGTTGTTCACTTCCGGAATCTTCTCCAGATTAACATTTTGTTCCGATCCAATGAGGGAAAAATCCCACTCAATAAATACTTTCACATTTTCGCAGAAAGCCTTGAAACATTCCCTGATTTTTTCCTGTATTTCATCTTCCTGTGCTATTTTCAGAAGAAAGGTCAGTGTGTGGTCCCGGTTAATCAGTCCCATAACCTGAAAATACTTCCCGTAAGTCTCCTCAAATATATTCTGAAATCCATACTTAATATCATAAGTACCGGTACTACCATAAATTTCCCGAAACCTATTATACCCTTCCAGCTGCAATATCAGCACAGTATACTTCTGGTTTTCGCCAGGTGAAAAACCAAAGTTCTCCATTTGCTGGCGCAATTGGTTTTTACCAAAGAGTTTTCTGTTGTGAAGAAAATCGCTGAGAAAACCTTCCCGCAGCAGATACAGATCCGAACGCTTTGTAGAAAGTGCATATTTCTTTTCCAGTTTTCTATGTATTTTTAATATAGAGAAGGAATTCGCCAATGCGATTACGACCACTGCAAGTACAATGGTAAGTGTAATACCTGTAATCCAGCCGCGCAGTTCCAGCAGGACGTGAAACATAGAATTCCACCTTGTGATTTTTACATAATTCCACCTGCTTCTATTTGAATACAGATAAGAGAAAAAATATTTTTCACCATCCACGACAGATTCCTGATATTTACTTCCTTTCTCCACCATGCGAAGCACGGTTTCCCTCATCTTAGCAGTCTCTTCAACCGGATAAGTCTGTAAATCCACAAGCCTTTCTTTCTTTTCATCAATAATCAGCATCCGGCTGTCTTTCAGAATCTCCATATCCAGCATTTCCTGCAGCATCTTGTCAAATTTCATATTGACAATAACCACGCTTCCTGTTTTTTTCTGCTCTGCTGCATATAGAAGATATGAATAGACAACTTCCTGTTTTTCTGTTTCATTGGGATATTTTGTCATCATCTCTCTGCGGATCAGATTTTGTGTATTATATTTTTCCGGATTATCTAAAATGCTGACAATATTCTGATCGGAATATTCTTCTTTTCCCACAGCTCCAAATCTGCTGCCGGAGGTTATAAAAAGATCCAGGTCATGATTGTAAATATAGATAGATTCCACCTCTGGATTCGTATTCTGATACAGGGAAAGCTGATTGCGGACCTTGCTCAGAGTGATGCTGTTCAGCATCTGTCCCGATACAGCCGTCAGAAGTTCCGAGCAGACATCATCCAGCATCACCTGGGTGGCAATCATATTGGCAGTGCCGTTGGCTTCCTCAAAATCCGTCTGAACCTGAGAAAAAGCCTGCATGGACATCCTTATATTCTGATCGATAATGACCTTTTTTACCATACGGTACATCCATCCCGAACCCGCCAGAATCACTACCAGCATACTTACAGAAATTCCAAGAAAAATTCTGCGGAATAACTTTTGATTCTCCATCTGCTTCTGGTTTTTATTCTTATGAGCAAGATAACCCCTGCAGCTTTCCATCAGTTTCATATCACATCCCCCTGTCCCAGAGCGTGTTTAAAAATTTGTTCCTGCCGTCTGCCCACGGCGTTAAGAAATTACCAGCGTATCTTATTATTTTGAAGCAAGAAATTCATCAATCTGCTTTTGCATTTCAGCCATCACTTTATCAATTCCCGCCACATTTAATTTTTCCAGGAATTCAGCATTCGTTTCTTCCACAGGAAGTTCCCCGCCTACCAGGCTTTCATACTCTTTTACAACCTTAGATACATTTGTAACTTCCATTTTGACTGCCTCCGGATCAAAGGAAAAACCAAGGATCGGGGATGTCTTAGCGCTGTCATTCAGTGCCCTGGTCTGCTCCCAGATGTCATCCGGCTGTCCGGCAAGTGCATAGGTATTGAATACATTCCCAAGCGCCCAGGACTGACCATGAGAGTATCCGCTGTCAGGAATCAGTTCGATGGTTTTGTCACCAGTCTTTTTATAATGTGTACCCTCGATGCCGTAAGAAATCAGATTCATGGCATATGGATCTGTGTTGATCAGTTCCAGATACTTCAGTGTCTCTTCGGGATGTTTGGATGTTGTGGAAATACCATACATGGTCGCAATTACACTATTTGTAGAGATATAGGGATCTGTTGCAGCTGTTGCCATAACACAGTCATACCCCGCTCTGGCTGATTCCTCTGCCTCTACGCCTGGTTTGTAGGTCCCGGAATAAAAAGCAGATGTCTTTTTTGCAACACGCTGGCTCTCGCTGTATTCATCCATATATCCGCATTCGCCATCTAAAAGCCCTTTTTCATTCAATCCTACCAGTTCATTCAGCATATTTTTCCACTCATCCGTTGCATAGAAGTTCACAACCTTGGCAGAGGTATCATCCATCTTAATTGCGCCGGCAGCCATATAGTCACTGATATATTCATATCCGCAATAATCTGCTGCCTGGGCACGGTTTACCCCTCCTGCTTTTGCTCCAAACTGGTCAAATGCCTTCTGGGCATATCCCTCTAAATCTGTGAGATTTTTAATCGTATTAATGTCTGTTCCGGTACCATCCACATAGTCTTTTGGCATCAAAGCACCAATCTGCCGGGCGACAATCTGTTGGTTGGGGACTGCATAAATACCTCCTTTTACCGTAGCTGCCGTCCATATATAGTCAGGGATTGCCTTCTTTAATTCCGGTGCTGCTTTGGGCAGCAGCTCTTTAATATCGAGAAAGGCTCCTTTTACCACATTGGTATTGTAAGGATTTAGCCAGTTTGACGTAAAGCAGGCGTCATACTCTTCACCGGATGCAATAATCGTCTGGATTTTATCACCATAAGCACCTCCGTGGAATACATAGTCAACAGTCACCCCAATTTTTTCTTTCGTATACGCATTCAACGCTTCCATTACAGCTTTTCCGTCCGTCTGTTCCGGAACCGGTGTATGGATTTTCAAATTTACGATTTCTTTATCCTCATTTTGGACCGCTCCTGAATCCGTTCCCGTTTCAGAGCCATCCATTTTACTGTCAGTTTCCCCGCTGCTTTCCGCTTTTGTGCCATTTTCACCGCTTTTGTCTGCTTTACCATCTCCGCTGCATCCACCCAATGAACCCATAATCATTGCTGCTGCCACTCCCAGGGCAATCAATTTCTTCCTTCTCATCCTTTATTCCTCCTACTACAATATATTTATGGTTAATATCCCTTACAGCCAGTAAGGAATTATCCATCTTGTTGCTTAAGCTGTATAATGATGGAGCAATCGGTATAACGGATTCCTCCTTTTAATAAATTTATTGTAATTGCCATAGCAAATTACATTCTAACATGATCAGCCTTTTACGCCTCCCACAGTCAGCCCCTTCACAAAGTACTTCTGAAAAAACGGAAATACTGCCAGCATAGGTCCTGCTGCAATTACACACATCGCCATCCGCATTGACTCTGTGGGCATGTCCGCCATGCTGACCCCCATGCCGGATATCGCTGAATTCTTGATCATTTCCTGAACATCCCTCATAAGAACATACAGCCGGTACTGGAGATTATAAAGTTCTCTGTTGTCAATATACATAAGCGGCTGGAACCAGTCATTCCAGTAATTCAATGTAATAAACATTCCAACCGTCGCCAGCGCCGGTTTTGCAAGGGGCAATACAATTTTCGTAAAGATTGTCAGCTCTCCTGCGCCATCCACGGTAGCCGCTTCCAGAAGGGAAGACGGAAGCTGAGTAAAAAATGTACGCATCAAGATGATAAACCATGGTACAATCAGCATAGGCAGCAGCATTGCCCAGATTGTATTTTTTAAATGCAGGTATTTTGTAAGCCAGATATAAGCAGGCACCATACCGCCGTTTAATACCATAGGAATAATCAGAAATACTGTCAGTGCCCTGCGCCATGCATAATCTTTTCTGGACAGAACATATGCTATCATGGAATTCAATGTAAGCCCGATCCCAAGTCCCAGGGCAGTAACCAGAATCGTTATTCCGTAAGACCTAAAAATCGCTGCTGCATCCTTAAATACATATTTATACGCGTCCAGCGTCACGCCTTTGGGGAAAATACCATATCCCTCTTTCATAATTCTCATATCACTGGAAAAGGAAATGGATACCACCGTAATAATGGGAATTACACATAGTAAACAACACAGACCCAGAAATGCATAAATAATAATTTTAGGGCCTAATGATAAATCTTTCTTCATTTTAATACCTCCCATTAAAATAATGCACTGTCTTTGTCCATTTTTCTAACAACCAAATTGGAACCCATAATCAGTATAAACCCTACTACTGCCTGAAAACATCCTACGGCAGAACCAATTCCGATGTCCCCGGTTACCCGTAAAGCTCTGTATATGTATGTATCCAGAACATCTGTAGTTGCATAAAGTGCGCCCTGATCTCTTGTCAGGTTGAAAAACAGCCCGAAATCCGCATACATAATCCTTCCCACCTGGAGAATTACCATTACTATAATTATTCCTTTCAGCATTGGAAGCGTTATCTTCCACACCATCTGCCATCTGCTTGCCCCATCCAGCGCTGCAGCTTCATAATAAGTATCGTCAATTCCCATAAGTCCTGCATAATAGATCACGCTGTAGTAGCCCGCCATCTTCCATGCATACATAAACGTCAGTATTACCGGCCAGTATTGGGACCGCGCATACCACGAAATGCTGTGCAGCCCGAAAAATTGCAGCAGCTGATTAATGATACCATAGTCATGATGCAAATACGCATACAAGAGATATCCGACCACCACCCACGACATAAAATATGGAAAAAACATAATGGTCTGTGTTACCTTTATCATTTTCCTGCTTCGTACTTCATTCATCATTAAAGCAATCGCTACTGATACCACCAGGGTTATCCCAATAAAAAGTACATTCAAGCCAATGGTATTCCTTAGTACTACCCATGCATCATTGGATTTAAAGAAAAACTCAAAATTTTTAAATCCGATCCAGTCACTTCCTAAAAATCCTTTGTCGTACCGAAAATCTTTGAAAGCAATAATCAGTCCTGCAATCGGAACATAAGAAAACAGAAAAAGTATTACAGCGGCCGGCAGGGCCATTATTGTTAATGTCGTATTCTTTCTTCTGGAAACGCGTCCTCTTTTACGTTTTTCCTTCTTCTTTTCTTTCAACCCTCTTCTCCTTTCCATTTTTTCAGCGGTTTTATTTTACTGATCTATCCGCCAATCCGAGCGGATCTGAATGTTCAAATACGCTCTAAAGACATTCTTGCGCATTTCATTCATTTTCACAACTTTTAAATCCTGCTATTACTTTGTTTTATAGAGAAAAGGGCTTATAAATCTGTACTTTTAAAAACAAACCTCATTGACAGCATAAAATCTCACGTAAATTGGTGCGTGCAGATGGCGGAAATAAATTTTACTTATCAGCTTCTCTGATCATAGCCAGAATATTTTCCGGAGGTATAATATCCACCATCGTATTACAGGTCGAGAGAATAAAACCGCCGCCTGTACCTGCCGCCTCAATGGTTTTTCGCACATCTGCCCTAACTTCTTCCTCCGTCCCAAAACACATGATATAATCCAGATCAATATTCCCCCACAGACACAGCCTGTCACCATATTTTTCTTTAATGCTTCGTATATCCATACCTGCGGAAGGCTGGATGGACTGAATTCCATCAAATCCACACTCCACCAGGTCGTCCATAACACTATTCAGGTTCCCGTCGCTGTGAAGAAATACCGGAACATTTTTATATGCCTTAATTTCCTGAATCATCTGCTTATAAAATGGATATACATTTTCTTCCATTACGTAAGGCGGAAGAAACACACCTGTATTAAATGCCATATCATCGGCAATCAAAATGGCATCTGCTCCTTTATCAAGGAATAATTTAGCTTTTTTAATCTCAAATGCAATGACCTTTTCCGATAATATATGGGTTTCTTCCGGATAAGTAATGCAGTTCACCATATAATCTTCCATGGGATACATCTCATTCAGCATTGAAATGGGTCCGCCCACCTGGGCAAACACAAAGAAATCCGTCTCAGCTGCGTATCTCGCCACCAGATTTCCGGTTACTTTATTAATATCCGGCTCCCGATAATCTGCGGCATCTTCGATGTCTACCGGGGGCTTCAGAAGCCGTTTGCTCTCTTCCCCCTCCAGAAAAGTCTGCCCATACACACTCTGCAGCACTTTTTTACCGTCTTCCATCTTCTCAATTTCCCATTCCGGCCAGTCTCCTACGTTTACCAGATCCATATGCAGTAATTCCCGCACCTTACAGTCTCTTTCAAAATGCTGGTAATCCAGAGGATATTCCTCTCCCAGAAGTTTATTGGCGATTTGCGGCTGGATATATAATTCCCCTTTTGGAACTCTGTCACTTTCCTCATGGCGTATTGCAGCCCATACCCGTTCCTTTTTCGTCATCTGATTCTTTATCTGTTCTGGTATTTTATTTTTCGTCTGTCCTGGTATTTTATTTTTCATCTGTCCTGCCATTTGACCCTCTATCTGATCCGGAACCTGTTTTGATGCCGAATCCATTTTCTGCTTTTTTAACTGGTGATCTATCATCTGTCTGCTCCTCCTCTTTGTCCTGCCCATGCCAGAAATACCCCATATACAATTTTCCGGTTTCGCTCCTTTTTCTGTGATCAGGGTTGGAATGATATTTCATATTTCAAATATACACATTTATTTCCGCTCCGGCACAAATCTCTATTTTTTTCATATTTGCAAAATACAGATGGCCAATGGGCTCCGGATCCTGGCTATGGTCAGTCATCAGCGTTACTACCGCATCATATGGGGTTGGATTAAAGATATTTAAATAAATTTCTTTTTCATGCTCAACAATCTGAACATTTACATGGTCAGAGCACTGCATGATCTTTCGATCCAGGTCCAGATAGATACCCGGTATCTCCACATAGGTCAGCAGCATTGTCACCTCAGGCCAGTTGGAGCCATACAGAAATTCTCCGATGGTTTCCTTTCCCTCCCAATCACTGGTCTGTACTCTTTCATTGATATACCCCGCCGGAAGTGCGCGCCCGGCCAGTGTATCAACAGGTCTTTCCTGAAGGGATACAAACTGTGACAGCGCATGGCTGATCCTGCTCATCCACTTCAAATATTTTTCATCTCCGGTGAAACGGTAAAGTTTCAGCATAGAATTTCCTGACAGTGTGCAGATTCCGGGTGCAGAATGTTTATTCTGGGCATTTGCAAACACAGTTCCCCTGGTGTGGGCCTTCATTTTTGCCGCCGTGCTTCTCTGTGGTAAGTTAAAATCATAGCTCATTACCCAGGTGACCGCCAGTTCAAAAGCTTCCCTGGATGCCTGCAGCCATTCTTCCTTCCCCGTTGTCTCATAAAGCTGCACACAGGATTCGAGAAAACCAAACGCAGATTCGCTGTCTGGTGCCTGGCAGATTTCACCCGGTCCTCCGTTCATCATCCCCTTTTTTAAATATTCCTCCCGATAAAGCACTCCCAGTGCTTCTGCCGTTTCCAGATATTCCGGCTTTCCAAAATATTCATATGCCAAAGCCAGAGCCGCACTTACGATGGCTGCACTTGCTGTATCCCCCTGTATAAGAGTCTCCTTCTGCATATTAATAAATTGCCCCAGCTGTCTGTTTTTTTGATAAAACCGCACAAATGCATCTGCCTGCCGGGCAATACTGCTTTCCATTTGCACCGTCAGTTCCCCTTGGCTCTTCAGATAAATAGCTTGCTTTATCAGAAAAAATAAAAGGTCTGCATCTTTTCTCACCAGAAGAACCGGACTGTTTTTGTTCAGGAAATCATCTCCATATATCTGACCGTTGGCATACATAGGGATATACCATCCATTTTCCATCTGCAAATGCTCTGTAATAAACTTTAGACTGGATACTGACTGACAGCGTGCGAGCCCCTGGTCTTCCAGAAGAAATGCATAGGAATTCATTCCTCCCCCCACCCATCCAGACTGCCAGTAAGAAGGCGGAACATCATTCTCTGTACCAACCCGGAAATATCCTTCGTCTGTAAAGTTCATATGTATATATTTTTTTTTGACTGCCTGATGGGCCTTTGAAAATGGTATGCTGCAAAAATCCTGCCCCACTTCCAAATCTTCCCGCATCTCATTAAATTTTGTAAAATACTGATATAAATTCTCCGCCGGAAACTTGAGACACCGGATCTCCATTTCCACTCGTTCCCCTTCCCTCAAAATCATTCCCATATCATCTGACGCTGCCTCACAGGTCGGGTAAAATCCAGATCCATCAGGAAGTTCGCCAAAAAAATATTTTCTCTCTTCTCTGACCGCCGGACAAGAGATACCAAAAACAGCCTGATGTTCCGTCTCCGAAATTGTAAAACCAGTATATCTGCCATGTACCATATGATTAGCCAGGATCAGAACTCCTTCTCTCTGATCCTGGTTAAAATATCCCATAGCAGGAGTGCTCATATCACCGGACCTAAGCTGAATGCCTGAGCTTTTTCCTTCCCGGTCAAGATGGGGAATGTCTGTAATTACCCTGTCCCACCCCTCTTTTGACCTGCCCGCATGAAAAGGCGGATAGGGAATCCTCTTACTTTCCATCCGGTTACCATCATATACAGCCCCCGGCATAAATACATATTCACTGCCCGTCCATTCCTCTTTTATAAATTCCAGAGAAATGGAAATCGGCATTTCAAAACGATGGATCATCTCTGTTTGCAAAAGAAAACGCTGTTCACTTCCTTCATCACATCGGATGCACTGAATCCGGCATGGAAATTGCTCCAGATATTTCAACTGCTCCTTTTTTGAACTGTCCGGTTTCCAGCGCTCTTCCAGAACCGGTGTACTTTTATCATACTGTTTGAATACTATTTGATATTCCATTCTATTTCCTCCATTTTTTATTCCTCCAAACGGCGTTTCAGACAGACTCCCCTTTGGAATTTATCTGTCGGCTGCAGGATACGTCAAATATCTGCGTTCCCTCTAATTGAAGGAATCATCGGGCACTTTATCAGACGGCATGTTTCCGGATCCAGTTCCAGTGTTTTAATTTCACAGGGTCCAAGCCATACCTTTATATTTACTTCCTCCCATAAACAGATGCTTACTTCCCTTGCCGTCCCGGTGCTTTCAAATAACCTGATCAGATATGTATCTTTTCCCCTGATTTTTTTCATGGCCCCCAGAATACAGCCTGGATCTGATATACTGATCCATTTCTTTTTTACTGCAGCTTTTTCGGTTGGAAAAAATGCTACCGCCAGAGGTTTTTCCTGAAAGACCACCGCCTCGGCTGTCACATTTTCCATGCGTCTCTTATAACTTCCTCCGGTAATTCTGAAAGAAAAACTTCTCTCACCCTGATCCATGCAGGGAATTCGCCTGTCCCGATCCAATAATACCCTGTCCTCAATAGGATGTGCCGAATAGGCAGCGGCATGGATCAGGGAGATACCCATCGTTCCATCCCGGAAATCTCCACCATAACATCCATCATTGATACAAGTCATTGCCATATCCCTTTCTTCCTCAAAAATCCCGCACCATCTCTGCATAACACGTTCTCTCTCACTTGATTCATAAGTCTGAACACCATAAGCCGTTTCACAGAGATTTTGTCCCCGAAGGCAGGTTGGGATTTCAAGCTTAAGCATTTTCCCTTTTTCCATCCACTCCACAGAGAGCTCAAGCTCCACATCCCATCCTTTTTTCGGCAATATATAATGTATCACTGCCCTGGAATTATGATACCGGAACAAGGCTTCCACGATGGTTCTAACCTGCCCGGTCTCAATGATACGTACACATTCCAGCTCCTCATCAACTCCGGAGAAATCGGCACCTTCTACCTTATCCATGAGTCTGAACCTGCCCTCCTCTTTTGGAAAGCTCTGCACATTCATTGCCCATGGGTCAAAACCGCTATCCCGCACCGAAAGTCCAAATGCTCCTTCCTTCAGATATTCTGTCCCGTCTATTTTCAGGGAATCCATCAAACCTGTCTTTTGGCTGATTACGGCTTCTACATGTTCCCCTGTAAAATAAATCTCCCCGCTTTCTTTCAGCAAATCCTTATTTGGCTGCTTCTCTATAAATGTTATGGTGCAGTCAAACCTGTTCATCTGCATGGGTTTTAGCTCTCCATAGAACACTACTTTTTTTCTCCAGTCCAGATTCATATTGCATGCTTCTTTTTCCACCTGGCATGGTATTGGCTCTCCCTTATAAAATACCTCCGGCATTCCAAAGCTGGTATCCCAGTTTTGATTCTGCATCTGGAATTCACAGGTCATAACTCCTTTTACCGGATAGGGATGGGGATTATAAATTAAAATCGGATATTCTCCCTTCCCGGCGGGCTTCTCTCCTTCTGCCAGAGCAAAGAATGCTCTATTTTTCTGCTTCTCCAAAAGCTCCATACCATAATTCATAATACGTATACCCGACTCTTCTACAGACTTCACCGCTGATCCAGGTAAAATATCATGAAACTGAGCGGTAAGCAGCGCTTTCTCTGCTTCCTTCATTTCCTCTTCCGGATAATTCATTTTTTTCCGGAATGCGGCTGCCGACACCATTTTTTCTGTCATATACAGAAGACCTTCCAGTTTTCTGTGCATTTGTTTGATTCTGATCTGTGCCGTATAGCATCCTACTGCCCAGGGATTCAAGTCTCTGTGAAACTCAGGCAGATTTTTATTCTCAATTTTATGGAAGTATGATTCCGGAATCGAATGCCGCAGCTCACACAGGGGACTTTCCTTTCTTTTTTCCAGTATCTGTGCCATATCTGCATGGGAAGGTCCGCCGCCATGATTACCTACTCCCCACAAAAGTAATCCCTCTTCCTGCTCCTGGTGGCTTTCCAGAAACTCTGTAATTTTCTTTCCTGCTTCTCCCATAAGGGAATTATAATGTTCACTGGAACGATGTCCCTTTATCCGTGACCCGTCAAATCCAATCCATAAAAAGTCATCATCCGGCAGACAGCAGTCCTCCTGTGACGGACGGCAGAAGATATAGGAATCATACCCTGTTTTTTTCAGAATCTGAACCAGCCCCCTGGAGTGGCCAAAAGGATCAAAATTCACAGCTGTTTTCGGAAGTACACCAAACTTTTCATAAAAGTACTCTCTTCCTGCCTCTATCTGCCTGATAAAAGACTCTCCGGAAGGCATATTGCAGTCAGGCTGCAAAAACCATCCTCCCATGATATGCCATTTTCCTTTCTTCACCAGCTCCTGAATTGTCTGAAACAAATCCGGTTCATATTCCTCTATCCATTGATACAGCAAAGCTTCATTATGATTAAAGATAAATCCATCGTATTCTCTGCTAAATCTGGCTGCTATCCGAAAAGTGGACAATGTTGCAGCAATCCCTTCTTCCCAATCCCACAGCCATACGGGATCAAGATGTGCGTTGCAAACCATATGTAATTCTTTCATTATCGTATTTCTCCATTTCTATTTTTCGTACCCTCAGCCTAACGCAAAGTTTACCTTTTTACTTTATAAAAACTTCTCCATGACCTCAACAACAAAATCTTATCTTTCCTTTGATTTTTAACAATTCTCCTCTTTGATTTTTAATTCACACCTATTTTCACTGGGAAGTCAGATATCCCACAGCAAACACCTTCATGTCTTTCACACATACCCGTTGCCAGTCATCCAAACAGTCCTGTAGTTTCTAATTGAACTTCTTCCATATAATTAAAAAAAGTTGCTGCATGAATGACATTTTCTGCCTTCTGCAACAACTTTCTATATTTACTTTCTCTATCTATTACTTATACTTTTCATAATATTTTTCAGCACTATCATAATCCAGGTTGAAACATTTCTTCAGGTTTTCAACAATACGTTCATGAAGAAATCCTTCTGTCAGATTATAGCCAATAAATAATTTAATGCTTTCCTCTCTTGCCTCTTCCCTTGCTTCTTCTCTTGCTTTTTCTCTTGCCTCTCTTACTTTTTCTCTTGCTTTTTCTCTGGCCTCTTTTACCGCCTCTTCTGCTTTTTTTCTAGCTTCCTTCACCTTTTCTTCTGCTTCTTCTCTTGCTTCTTTCACCTCTTTTTTCGTTATATACAGGATATGATTATGATCCCGGATTGCCTTTTCCCTGGATTCATATTCGTGCCTTTTCCGCTCATCTTCACTGATACTCTTTAAAATCTGATACGCTTCGTTTATGTATTCATTTTTTTCAGCCATTTCCCTGAAATCCTCCTCCCGTTTTCCGTTCAGGAATTTCGCCCATTGTAACAGTTCGTTTTCCGGCTCTTCCTGCGCCCCTAATTTGGGCAGCTCCAGTACATGCAGTTCCAGTTTATCCGAATATAAACTTCCCCTCTGGTCTTCCCGCAGATGGAAGCAGGAATACCATGCATCCGTATCCTTTAAAAACTCAAAATCCAGGATGCTGATTTGGATACATTTTACCAGAACGTCATAATTATCCCCGCTCACTATCTGGTCGGTGTACATTTTACAGGTATAAAACAGGGTTCGTTCTTCCCAGCAGTGGAAAGGCAGTACCTGCATTTCCAGATCGATCTGGGTATTGTCCTGCATCTTTACTTTTACGTCCAGGATACCAAGCTTTTCATTTTCGGTTTTCTTCCGCAGCGCTGTATTGAGCAACTCCGTCTCCTGAATATCTTTTGGATCCAGATTCAAAAATGCAGCAATTAATCCTTTTCTGGCTTTCTCACTGCACATCAGCTCTTTGAAACAAAAATCAACCGTAGGCAGCATGATAAATGGTTCTGTTGTTTTGGGCGAATCTTTCATAAATTGTTTGTCCTCCTCTTACTTTAAGGCAGTTTCCTTAGCCCGCGTAAGAAGAGTCAGATATACTATAGATAATTATATTATAACGGCTTACAGCAGGCATAGCAACGCCTTATATTCTATTGTCGTGTCAATTGGAATTTATCTGGCAGAATTGCCAGCATTAGAATGTTTCATTTGAATAATACCATATTTTAACAAATATTGCAACATATATTTTATATTAGTTACTTATAATATATTTATTTACTGGCATCACTTCATGATTTGCCGGATCGAAGTAATCATGCATCCTTCCTCACCAAAATCTGAAGATGAACTGAAAACGCCGCAGCACAAATTTACTCATTCATGCTACAGCGTTCTCTTCTATATTTATTCTGTTTCCCGCAACTGCTCTACTATACTTCCTTTATGAAATATCTTCAGTGATAATGCCGGAACCACGATTGCAATAACCAGAAATACTCCACATATTATTACCGCCGGTATAACTGTCAGCCGGAAGGTCATGAACCAGATATTGGAACTGATCATCCGCACCAGAGTCACACCTAATATTCCCGATGTCATAATTCCCAGGATACCCGCACCCAATGCATAGTACATGCCCTCCAGCATCATCAGCCTGTTTAACTGTTTTTTCGTCATGCCGATACTCTGCATTGCAGCAAATTCATGTCGCCGGGTGAGGATACTGGTAATTACCATATTGATAAAGTTAATGATACCTGCTATTCCCATAACTGCCCCGATGATACCACCTATGACATATACTACCTGCTGGGTTTTGAAGACATCTTCTTTCAACAGCCTCACGGAATTATAGCTTGCATTAGGATTCACATTCTGAATATAGTCATCCAGAAATTCCTCCATCTGCAGTTCATATTTCGGATCTATATTATAAGAATAACTTAGCAGCGTAGGGTTTTGATAAATTGTTTCAAATTCATTCTGAGGCATATAGAAATATGGAGCGTCATTTCCAACCTGTACCACACCGGTATTGATAGATGGCACTTCATATTCTACATCATTCAGAATTGCCTGCGCCACTACGGTAAAAGTTTTTACTTTCTTTCCATCCACATAAGCATCTACCTTCTGCCCTATTGCGCAGTTAAACTCTTTCATGGAAACATTTCCGCTGCCCCGTATAGAACTGACACCTTCAATTATATAGTTCCCTTCCCCAAGTTTTTTCCGCAGCACATCCATATCTTCTTCCCCATTTACAATAGTCATTCTGGATAAAACAGCGTCTGACATTCCAAATGTATTGCACAACGGGCGGCTGTCATCTGCAAGGGTAACGGATTCACCTTCCGCCGTAATGCCATAACTGACCCCATCCCGCTCCTCCGTATCCACAATCTTGCTTCCGAAATCAAAGCTGACATTTCTGTCATCCAGTGTATTTTTGTACAGACGCCCACCATCGGTCACACCAGGTTGTTCTTCCACTGCCTTAACCATATTTTCATCCAGCGCATCTTCATGATGTGTAAATCCCTTCATGTTATTAAATGTACTGG
>UQCR01000133.1 GCA_900539655.1 uncultured Robinsoniella sp. | reverse complement strand
AGTAAACAGATTATGGAAACAAAGGTGGTTTTTGGCTTTTGCGCAGGAGTTTTAATTGTTCTATTCCTTGTGGTGATGATATATCCTTTCATGACAATATAACTGGTAACAATCATAGAAGAATCAAAGAAGAATTATTGAAGAAATTTTGAAGAAATAGTAAAAAAAGCTTGCAAAATTTCTAAAATTTGTATATAATAATTTAGGTCGGTGGTTGAGATATTAACCACATGCTTCTGTGGCTCAGCTGGTAGAGCGCCGCATTCGTAATGCGTAGGTCGCCGGTTCAAATCCGGCCAGGAGCTTAAAAAACCCTTGAATTTCAAGGGTTTTTTGTTGTCTTTAGATAATAATTCAATACATAATAGCGTTGATTTTTACGAAATGGGTAACAGTTGGATAAAGTTCTGGTGAAATATTTTAGAAATGGTTATGTTAAATTCTTAAAAAAATGAACATCTATATTGCGGATAGAAAATGACATATAAGGATTCCCAAATATTTCTCTGATATCTCTGGATACATTTGTAAAGGCTGCCTCATATGCCGCCATATCACTATTTTCTACAGGGTTACGCGAAGATGTTATCACATAGGTTATTTCATCTAAATTGCACCCTCTTTGTTGTCCACAAACAAATAATTGAGTACTTACCAGGCAAGTGACAAATATGCCGGAAGATCTATATTCCTTGTACGCAAGATCATTCCACATACGCGCTATATATTCCTCAGTATAATATTTAGTATTAAGCCCATAAAACATTATTACATATTGTTCTGTTATCATTTTTTTATGATAAATGAGATTTATTGACTAATGAGGATGATATATATAATATGCTTTAATATCATTATTGGCACAAGAAGGATTAGCAGTAACCAGTGAAATCTTCTATATTAAGATATCTCAGGTTTAACTGTTCCTATATCAAAAAGCTTACTTTCATAGTCTTTGACAAAATATCTTATATTCGTTCTTCCCTTTTGAATAATCGTATGGCCTTCTTCTTCTAACTTTTCTTTTTGAATTTCAGTTCCTCCCGGATATTTGGAGTTTAATTCTCCATTTGCTTTTAATGTCCTCCAGTACGGGGTTTTATCATCTGTTCTTTGGTAACTTGCCCATGCAGCAATGGATACAAAGATACCTGCTGTGATTGGTTCGGTGAAATCGGCTCCGCTTATTTCTGCAAAATATTCTCTGATTCGCGAAATGGTAAGAACTTTTCCAAAAGGCACCGTTTTCATGACGCTGTCATAGGCAGCAGGCGGTGCGAAATACATTTTGTCGCCGCCATATTTGCGGATGCTTTTTGGATCTGTCACCGTCTGGTATTTTGGCATATCCTTCGCATCCTTTAACATTGCATTAAAATCTTTTTTGTCTTCATTTGCCATTACCAACACCTCCTGTACCAAGTATAGTCTATATGGATGATCCATGCAATGAGGCTGTTTAAATTATTTCTGTTGGAAATTCTGTTTTCAGCTGTACTTTGAATTTTGGGAACAAACACACATGGGGCATAAACGAAAGGAGCATGGCACATGAGGAATAGAAAAAGCATATAAATAAAGCATCATAGAGAGGGGGTAAACAGTATGGATATTATGGATTATATTAAGCCTGGTTTGATTGTAGTTGCAATTATATTGTATTTTATTGGTATATGGCTAAAGCAAAGTACTTTGCTTCCGGATAAATACATCCCGCTGATGGTTGGTTTTATTGGAATTGTTATCTGTGGTATATGGGTTGTCGCAACATCCAGGTTTATAACAGGGCAGGACATAGCTCTGGGCTTATTCACTGCCATTGTGCAGGGGATTCTGGTTGCAGGCTTAAGCACATATGTTAACCAGATTATTAAGCAGATTAATAAACAGGAGTAGGTACTTGATTTATATGCCCGCAGCATAACTGTAAGGGACATAGAACAGAAAACCCCGGCGGTATGCCGGGGGTATAAAAATCATTCTTTGGGAGTACCCCGCAGTTCTTGGGGAAGCCTGCGGAGCGCGAGTTGTGAAACGTACTAGATTTTACCAATACCAGGTAATTCTATCATATTCATCATATTATGACAAGAAAATTATTTTGCTAAATATATACATAAATCGACAAAGTAAACTGTTTACAAAAATTTTATGAATCCTTTATTGATTTAAATTTTCATACAACCTATAATACTATTAATGATGGAAATAATATTTAGGAGGAAATGGAAGTGAAGGAAAAGTTTCAGAGGTTTATGATGGGAAGGTATGGAGCGGATGAATTATCCAGATTTTTGATAATTGTCGCTTTTGTAATGGTAGTTTTATCAATTTTTATCAGAAATGGGTTGTTTTCATGGGTTCCGCTTATTTTACTGGTATTGATTTACGTGAGGATGTTTTCGAAAAATATCCAGAAACGTTATGGGGAAAATCAAAAGTTTCTGGAGTTAAAAGGAAAAGTTACCGGATTGTTAAGCGGTCAGAAAAAGCGCCTGGAACAGAGTAAAGATTATCATATTTACAAATGCCCAAAATGCAAACAGAAGATTCGGATTCCCCGGGGAAAAGGAAAGATATCCATTACCTGTCCCAAATGTGGAGACCAGTTTATAAAGAAGAGTTAATAGAAAAGCAGAGGATTACGGAATGTTCGGATATGTGACAATTAATCAGGATGAAATTAAAATAAAGGATTATAAAATCTACCGGGCATACTATTGCGGGCTGTGTAAGCGGTTAGGAAAGCAGTATGGAGTCCGGGGAAAGGTTCTGTTGACCTTTGATATGACTTTTCTGGGGCTGCTGTTATCAAGTCTGTATGAGTCCCAGGGTGAGCTTAGATTGCAAAGATGTGTACTACATCCTGCTAAAAAAGAATTGATTGCAGAAAATGAAATGCTGGATTATGCGGCTGATATGAATGTTCTGCTTGCCTACCATAATTTTATGGATGACTGGTTTGATGACCATAATGCTGCGAAATTAACCCTTGCTAAGATGATACATAAAAAGTATAAAGAAACCGCAGCAAGGTATCCCAGGCAGCGAAGGGCAATTCAAAGATATATGAAAAAAATGCATGAGTGTGAGACACGTAAAGAAAAAGACCTGGATGTGGCAGCAGGGCTTACCGGAACGGTATTAAAAGAGCTGTTTATCTATAAAAAAGATGAATGGAAGGAACCCCTGGGACAGATGGGTTTTTATTTGGGAAAATTTATTTATCTGATGGATGCCTATGAAGATGTGGAAAAGGATAAAAAAGCTGGAAATTACAATCCTTTGATACCGATGATGAAGGAAGCCGGCTTTGCGGATAAATGCAAAGAGATTATGATGCTGATGATGGCAGAATGTTCCAGAGCATTTGAGAGGTTGCCAATTATAGAAAATGTTGATATACTAAGAAATATATTGTATTCCGGAGTTTGGGTGAAATACGAAAAAGTAACGAAGGAAAGAGCAGGAAATAAGAATGATAATGGATCCATATAAGGTGCTGGGAATTCCGTCTTCAGCATCTGATGATGAGGTAAAAAAAGCATATAGGCAAATGAGCCGGAGATACCACCCCGATGCAAATCTGAACAATCCTAATAAGGATCAGGCTGAAGAGAAGTTTAAAGAGGTACAGCAGGCTTACGACCAGATCATGAAAGAGCGTACCGGTGGATATACTGGCGGTTATGCCGGACAAAGCAGTCAGGGCTATGGGCAGGGACAGGGTTTTGGCGGTTACGGCGGTGGATTTGGGCAGCGTCAGTATGAGAGTGGTGAGCCTATTGAATATCAGGCAGCGGCGAATTATATTAATGCCGGACATTTTCAGGAAGCGCTGAATGTACTAAATAATATTTCGCAACGTAATGCCAAGTGGTATTATCTCAGTGCACTCGCCAATGCGGGAATCGGCAATAATCTTAATGCAAAGGATTTTGCATCCAGGGCAGCAGCTCTGGAGCCAAATAATTTCCAGTATCAACAGCTTAAGAGACAGTTGGAGTCCGGCGGGCAGTGGTATCAGACAATGGGTAGCGGCTACGGTGGGATGCCTCAGAATTTTGATACGAGCTGTTGTACGCAGCTTTGCTGTATGAATATGCTGTGTGGCTGTTGTTGCAGACCCTGCTGATAATTCAATACAAACTTTTTTTATTACGTGCCTGAAATACGCCTGCATATTATATTTTGCGGTAGGAATGCGCCAAATGCAGCCAGTGGGTGTAGTGTGCTGCACCAACTCAATTTGGTACATCCCTGTCACAAACAGGATTATATTTTTTGATATAAAAATTATATGGTTTGAAAGAAATAGAAGGTGGGAATCCTTCTTTTTTTGTACATGAAATGCAATTCATCAAATCCAGGCACCGCTTGACAGATGGATGGTAAGATAATATGATGGAGGTACAGAAGCTAATAAAAGAGCATAAGAGGGAAAGGATGACAGAATGTATAAAATATTAATTGTGGAAGATGACATGATAATTGCTTCGTCTGTGAAGGATTATTTACGTACCTGGGGAATGGAGACAGAGGTTATCACAGATTTTGAGAAAGTCATTGAAAATTTTATTGCATTTGATCCCCAGCTGGTTCTCATGGATATAACGCTGCCCTTCTTTAATGGATATCACTGGTGTCAGGAAATCAGGAAGATCTCTAAGGTTCCGATTATTTTTCTGTCTTCAATGAGTGATAACATGAATATAGTAATGGCAATCAACATGGGTGGTGATGATTTTATTACTAAGCCATTTGATTTGACCGTTCTTGCAGCAAAAGTTCAGGCAATGCTTCGCAGGACATATGCTTTTCAGGGACAAACAAATGTTATAGAGCATAATGGTGCCATTTTAAATCTCAGCGATACCACATTGCTGTACCAGGAGCAAAAAGCAGATTTGACTAAAAATGACTTTAAGATCCTGCAGATTCTTTTGGAGAATGCAGGAAAGGTCGTATCCCGGGAAGCGATTATGGAGCGATTATGGGAAAGTGACAGCTTTATTGATGATAATACGCTGACCGTTAACATTACAAGGCTGCGTAAGAAGCTGGAGGATATTGGCCTGGCAGGCTTTATTGCTACAAAAAAGGGAATAGGATATATGGTGGTGTAAATGGACAAAATCAGGGAATATAAAATAATCGGCAGATATATGAAAGATCATCTCATGGAGATGGTGGCAGTTGTCATATTTACCTGTATTTTTATACTGATCTTCTATTTATACGGAATACCGGTTAAAATATATGGCTATGCTTTTTTACTGTGTGTTGCTGTTGGTGTAGTAATGATAACTATCAGCTATTGGAAATACAGAAGCAGGCATATGGCTCTTGTGGGGCTTTTTAGCAGAATTACCGTTGAATGCAGTGATTTACCTCCTGCCGGAAACTTACCGGAAGCAGATTATCAGGAAATATTATTAAAATTGTTTTATGATACCGCTCAGAATAAAGAACAGGAAGAACGCAGTAAAAAGGATATGATGGATTACTACACATTGTGGGCACATCAGATTAAGACGCCTATTACTGCAATGCGCCTGCTCATTCAGGTTGAGGACAATGCCAGAAACCAGAGCCTGTTACAGCAGCTGCTTAAAATTGAGCGGTATGTTGATATGGTATTACAATATCTGCGAATGGAAGATATGTCTTCTGATTTGAAGCTTCAGGAATACAAAGTTTTAGACTTGGTAAGGAAAGCAGTAAAGCAGGACAGTTCTGTATTTATTTACCGTAAAATTCCTTTTGAATTAACAGAAATGGATGATACGGTTATTACAGATGAGAAGTGGATGGTATTTGTCATAGAACAGATTTTATCCAATGCTCTGAAATATACAAATGAAGGTAAAATTTCAGTTTATATGGATCCAAATGAACGTCAGACCTTAATCATCGAAGACACCGGCATCGGCATCCAGGAAGAGGACCTTCCCCGTATTTTTGAAAATGGTTTTACTGGATATAATGGACGTATGGGAAAGAAATCAACGGGTATTGGCTTATATCTTTGTAAAAAGATTTTAGACAGGCTTGGACATTCCATTAAAGTATCATCAAAAGTTGGTCATGGAACCAGGATTGCAATTAATCTGTATCGGGAGCAGCTGAAAACAGAATAAAGATTATAATAGAATAAAGCCGAAAATAGAATAACTTAAAAAAGATTAAGCTTAAAACAGAATAGTTATCTGTAGAAAGGAGAACGTAATATGAATATAATCAGACCCCCCTGTTAAGCGTTTCAGAAAACAGGAATTCGTGGACCTCCATTTATGATCTGTATAATAATAGATGATAAAATTGGAGGAAAATAGAATGAAAACTTTTCAAGTGAAGCTTTTGTATATCTACAAATTCATGAGTCAATGCATGCCCATCTATGCATTTTATACGATTTTATTTATCCAGAGGGGAATGACAGTGTCGGACATCGCTGTTTTACTGGCACTTTGGAGTGTATTTACCATAGTATTTGAGGTCCCCTCAGGAGTACTGGCAGATAGATGGAACAGAAGAAATATGCTTGCTATAGGAGCGGCTTTGCAGGGATTGTGTTTTACAATATGGTTTTTTTCCCATTCATTTCTGATGTTTGCCGTTGGATTTGTTTTTTGGGCTATTGCAGGTGCATTTATCTCCGGAACGGAAGAGGGGTTAACCTATGATAATCTGAAGAGTGACGGAAATGAAGAAATATTTGCCCAGGTATATGGAAAAGCCCGGTTTTGTGCCAATCTGGGGACGATTACAGGTGTTGTATCGGGTGGTGTCGTTGCCAGTTTTGTCAATATAGAAAGCATTGCCCTTATATCTGCGGCGATATGCTTCGCTAATGTAATTATCGTGTTACATATAAGGGAGAAAAACTATTATTCAGAGAGACTGGACGAAGAAAGTATCGGATTTTTTAAGACCTTTCAAGAGGTAGTAATTTTTCTCAGAGGAAACGGTGGAGCATTGATATCCATTTTGTTCTTGGTGCTTTTTGTAAGTCTGGGAGAGTATATGGATGAATTTGATGCTCTGATTATTCACGACTTCAGGCTCAGCAATATTTGGGTAAGCGTTATTCTGACGGTGAGATTTGTTTTCATTGCTTTGGGTGATATACTGGCACCAATTGTTCAAAAAAAGATTACTACTGTCAGACAAATCTTTCTGTTAAATGGACTGGCATGTATGCTTCTGATGGTGTTTAATTTGTTTTGGCATCAGTATGGGCTAATAATACTTGGCCTTGGGCTGATGATCATGGCTATTTCCGAAATTTTGCTGGTAGACGCGTTACAAAATGAAATCAAAGAAGAAGGCAGGGCTACGGTAATGTCATTTTATGGTATGGGACAAAACCTCATGATGATTTGTTTTAGTCTGGTCTATGCATTGCTGGCGGGAATATTTACTTTACAACAGGTTTATATCATGATAGCACTTTATGGGATTTTGGGTGGAGCAAGCTTTTATTTTAGTTTTAGAATTATGAAAAGAAAAGTTTAGAGGTTATCAGTTATTCTAAGAATGCCTACAGTTACGGAAAAAGCCGGACTGCAGGCATTTTTTATAGGATCCTGGAAATGACCAGGATACTTATTGGTGTTGTTTTGGTGTTATGGATAAAATATACTTAAGGAACAAAAGTTGATGGAGTTATCCATGAATCGGGCGGAGAGCGAGTTGGGAGGAGTGGCACAACATGAATATAATGGTCGTTGACAGTAATAAACAGCACCTGGATGATCTTGTAGCTAAAATTCAGATGGTGTTTAAAAATGATACGATAGTTTCTTTTACAGATCCTTTACTGGCAGTTAAACACGCTTTTAACTGCCAGGTAGATCAATTGTTTACAGAGGTACTAATGCGAAGGATAGATGGATTTATGCTGGTATTGCGGGTACGTAAATGCAATCCCATGGTAAATGTTATCTTTGTAACAGAAAGCGACCGCTATATTCAGGAAGCAACCGCTATTTGCGCAGAAGGATACCTGATAAAACCTGTTACGGTTAAAAAACTTGAAGAATGCATGGAGTGGCAGTTCTATGGATGATTAATTATTTATAAAATTCATTCACTGTAGCAAAGAACGCATCTATATTTTCCCATTTTGAAAGTGGCGGAATATCACATCCCGATGAAATTACAAAGTTAGGATATTTGCAGCAGGCATTCATAACGCCAAGTGTAGCTTCACGTATGGATTCCGGTGTACCGTTACGGAATTCTCCGGCAGGGTCTACATTACCCATTGCAAGCGTATCTGATGGTATATGTGTCATCATCTCTGCCATACTGATAGCATTTCCAAAATGATAAGCGGCTGAACCAGTGCTTAAGATGGAATCAATCGTCTGGATGGTACTGTTTCCGCAGTTGTGGTAAATAACTAGAAAATTATCATCCTGAACAGCATCAACGACCTTTTTCACATATTCGCTGGAAAATTCTTCGGCTAAAGCAGGAGATAATAGTCCGGCCAGAGGTTCAGCCATAACGATACCATGAGCGCCTACAGCTTTGTATGCTTTAGCATATTTCATTAAAAATTCAGTTGCTTTTTCTAATAGAGTATGTACCATATCAGGTTCTTCATAACAGTAAATCATAGCTTCCGTAACGTCCAGAAGACGTCCGGCCAGGGAGAATGGCCCAATAATTCCTGCAAATACGGGACGGTCTGTAATTAATTTGCAAGCTTTTTCAATTGCCTCAATATAAATACTGGTCCGGCCTGCACCGATTTCCGGTACTTTCAGAGCTTCTGCTTCTTCCTCAGTGGAAACGATACTTCCGATTACAGTTGGAACCTCATCATCAGAATAGCGGATTGTGGAACCGAAACATTCTGCTTCTAATGACAAATCCATCAAACTAACCGATGCAGCTGCATCTACCCTGTCTGCAATTAACTTCATACCTTTTGCCTGCAGGCTGCTGTCTGAGATTAATTCATTTACTGTAATTCCCATTAATTGTATAGCGGGGAAAGATAATACGGGTAGCGCCTTTTTCACGGGTGCTTTTTTCATTTCTTCTAACCAAACTTTAACATTTTTCTGCATATATTTAATTCCTCCAGGATTTATTTTATGAACTAAGAATAACAAAGAATCGAAATGGTTTATCTAAAATTCTTTTGAAATTGAGCAGTATTTTTTGATGTTGAAAGAAAGGTTCTGGGGATCTGGGACAGGCAGCAGGCATAATCGAGGGCTTACTGATAAGAATAAAAACAAAGAATTAATACTGTATGATCAATTATACATCATTAAAAAAAGGTAATAATTTTGTAATTGCTTCTCATATACAAAAAAAATCCAAACAGCATACAAAAGATATTACCAAAAATACAAAGAAAATACCAAAATAAGGATTTGGAGGCTTTTTAGAGAAAGAACATATTTTTCTTGTTGTAATTGAGATGTCACGGCACTATAATGAAGAAAAATGATTAATTTATGGTTGGAATAGTCGTAACCTAAGTGGAAGGAGAGAAAAGATGAAGATACATATTGCAAAGAAGGATTCATTTGAAATACTTGCCTCTCATGATCAACATGTGCGCAAAGAAGTACTGGATCAGTCAATCATTAGGGGGAATGTAATAATAGCAGAAGAGCATGGTGAACTTCTTGGCTGGCTGCGGTACAATTTGTTCTGGGACAACACGCCTTTTATGAACATGCTTTATGTACTTGAAAAAGAGCAGGGAAAAGGTATTGGAAAGCAATTAGTTGAGTACTGGGAAAAATTAATGGAGTCAAAAGGCTATCATATGGTAATGACGTCAACCCAATCCGATGAGTATGCACAACATTTTTATCAAAAATTGGGATATCAGGCAGTTGGTGGATTTTTACTAAGGGATGAGCCCTATGAGATTATATTAAATAAGTATTTGAAATAAATAGTCAGACAAGTCTTATTTTAAACATGTGCTGCAGTTATTGGTAAACAGAAATCATTGTTGTAGGATTTTATTTAGGAGTATAAAATATGATGTAAATATGATATAATGTTTTCAAATTCTAATAATATTTTTTAAATGGGAGAGGTGGAGAATATGAATAAACAAATTAGGAAACATGTTCTGTTAACGTTTGCAGTTTTTATGCTATTGATGGCATTGGTGATGCCTATGAATGCCATGGCTGCAAAAAGTAATATTATTCCGAATAATAATGCAGGCATACCGGATACCGTTTTATACCAGGTTATACTCCGGAAATTAAACAAAACCGGAAAAACATTTACCGAAGATGAGGCATTAAAAATAAAACATTTAAAGTTTAATGGCTCCAATAAAGATCTAAAAATAAAATCGTTAAAGGGGATTGATAAGCTTAAAAATTTACGTACTTTAGATTTTTATGGCAATAGCCTGACCTCCCTTGCGGGGATAGCAGGGTTGAAGAAACTCGAGCGGCTGGAAGTTGGGAACAATAAGCTGTTAAATCTCCGTGGCGTTGAGAATCTGGTTAATTTAACGTGCATTAATGCAAGTGATAATCAGTTGAAAAGTGTCAGGTCTGTGAGAAATTTAGTTAATTTGAGCAGTTTAGATATAGATAAGAACAGGTTAAAGAATTTAGATGGGGTAGAGAGTCTGACAGGCTTAGAGTTTCTCTATGCAACGCGTAATCGCTTAAGTCGTCTGCCTGACATGAACAATTTGTCAAAATTGAGTATTGTTGAATTTAAATGGAACCGGATTGGTGAAAAAGAATTAAATAAAAAGCTTCCAAAAGTCTGGAAGAGAAATAGTTTATGGTATAAAACGACTGCTAAACTGCAAAATCTGGTAAGGACAATAGAACTGGAACAGCCTGCATCGATTGATAAAATCAATGTAGATACTAAAAAAATAGTAGGTATCGCTAATAAGAATTCCACAATTGTACTAAGAGATCCCAGTGGTAAAAAAATAGCAGCTGTAAGATCCGACAGCAAAGGAAAATTTACGTTTAAGAAACTGGATTTGAGTCAATGGGCAGAAAAGAGGTTGTCATTGGAGGCGAATGTAGTGGACAAGTTTTATTACGATGAAACTTATAGATTGAAAAAAGTGAAATTTACAGTCCTGTAGGAGGAATAAAAACGTGAAAAAGAAGTATATAGTGATTGCAGTAATAGCCATTATAGCGGTTGCAATGTGTATATGGATGGTAATGCGGCCTGAGCCAATGGGAAATATAAACGGCGATTACTCAGAGCCTGCCACCAGCGCATCCAATATTACGTTTTCAGGCGAGACTGGCGACAGAATAAAATTTTCCTTTGCATCTGATATCAAGAATGGAGAATTAGATATAAAAGTTTATGATTCAAAAGGCAATGTTGTAAAAGAATTGGATCGGGCGGATAAATTGGAAACGTTTTTTGATTTAGAATATTCGGATACATATAAATTACAAGCGGAATATAAAGACTTTATAGGAAAATTTAAGGTTAAGATTTATAAGATAGAAAGTAGATAACCGGTAATATAAAAATAGCTAGATCTCCATAATAAGCCTTTAACTGCTTAAACGTAATTACGGGCTTTCTTTATAGTATAAAAGTGTAATTGTTAGAGGGAAATTAATCCTGACATCTACACTTATTTTTTTGCAAAAATGTTGTTTTTACAACATACTTGAAAAGGAAAGTCCAGTATAATGAAAAAGAATCAAGTAGAACGAGAGCATAGAAGGGAGAAACAAATGGAACATAAAATGTATTGTTATCAATGTCAGGAAACTGCTAGAAATGAGGCATGTACCGTAACTGGAGTATGTGGAAAGACCCCAGAAGTTGCCGCACTTCAAGATGCACTTATATATGCAACTCAGGGGTTATCCCAAGTTACGACTGCACTTCGCCGTGAAGGAAAGTGTATTGAAGGAGAGATAAATCATTTTATTACATTTAACTTGTTTTTAACAATTACAAATGCTAATTTTGATGGAGAATTTATAACAGAACGTGTTCTGAAAACAATCTCATTACGAAAGAAAATTGAAAACGAGTTGGAACATACAGATACATCTGTAAATGCATCACAATGGAATCCGTTATGTAAAGAAGATATATTGGAGAAAGCACCTGAAATAGGAATACTTGCTACAGCAGATGATGATATTAGAAGCCTGCGAAGCCTTATTATATTTGGGTTGAAAGGAATGTCTGCTTATTTGAAACATGCAAATGCTTTAGGACAGGATAATGAAAATGTGAATGCTTTTCTACAGGAAGCATTGGCAAAGACATTAGATGAAAGCTTAGCTGTAGGTGATTTGGTGGCCCTTGCCCTGGAAACAGGAAAATATGGGGTGGATGGGATGGCACTCCTTGACAGAGCAAATACAGACGCATATGGTAATCCGGAAATTACAAAAGTTAATATTGGAGTTGGAACTAAACCGGGTATCCTGATCTCAGGTCATGATTTACGTGATCTTGAAATGCTGCTGGAACAAACAGATGGCACGGGAGTAGATGTATATACACATTCTGAAATGCTGCCCGGACATTATTATCCAGCATTCAAAAAATATAAACACCTTGTTGGTAATTATGGAAATGCATGGTGGAAACAAAAAGAAGAGTTTGCCAGCTTTAACGGACCAATTCTGATGACAACAAATTGTATTGTGCCTCCATTGGAAAGCTACAAAGACCGTGTTTATACAACGGGCGCAGCCGGGTTTCCCGGATGTAAGCATATTTCAGGTGGTAGTGGCGAGAAAAAAGATTTTTCTGAAATAATTGCTCATGCAAAAAAATGTGCACCGCCTCGTCCGATTGAAGATGGTGAAATAGTGGGAGGATTTGCCCATGCACAGGTACTTGCACTGGCTGATAAGGTTGTTGAAGCGGTTAAAAGCGGAGCTATCAAAAAATTTGTTGTTATGGCAGGCTGCGATGGAAGAATGAAATCCAGGGAATACTATACAGAATTTGCAAAAGCCTTACCAAAAGATGTTGTGATATTGACAGCAGGTTGTGCCAAATATAAATATAACAAACTGGATCTGGGTGATATAGGCGGTATACCCAGAGTGCTGGATGCAGGGCAGTGTAACGATTCTTATTCACTGGCTGTAATAGCCTTAAAGCTAAAAGAAGTGTTCCAACTGGAGGACATCAATGAGCTTCCAATTGCCTATAACATTGCATGGTATGAGCAAAAAGCAGTAATTGTATTACTTTCTCTGTTATATCTCGGAGTAAAGAACATTCACCTTGGACCTACACTTCCGGCATTTTTATCACCTAATGTGGCAAAAGTTTTAACGGAACAATTTGGGATTGCTGGAATTAAGACGGTGAATGAAGATATCAAACTGTTTTTTAATGAAGAAAGTATAGAAGCAGGTATTACAAAGGAGATGACAATTGGCTACATTTTAGCAAAGAATCCCAACAATGCACAAGTTTTGACAGAGCACGGCATGCATTGCTTAGGATGCCCGTCCTCACAGGCAGAGACTTTGGAAGAAGCATGTATGGTACACGGGATTGATGTTGAATTGCTTTTGAAAAAGATTAATGAATAATAATCAGGATTGAAACAAGAGCGGGTAACACTTATTGGAGATGTTGCGCAGCATCTAAGCAGAGTTGGAATATGATTTATGTTGCGCTATAGAAGAATATTAGTATAGTGTAATATCGGTATAGTTTAATAAAAGAGCCTTGATATGATAACATTTTGATATCATATAAGGTTCTTTTTTTAACGAATACCTGAAAATAAATTCATTAAAAGGGAGAGGAAAATTAACGAATTTAACTTCATTAAATGTCTCTTATAATAATTTAAAATCGTTGTCAGGGGGTGAAAAGTTATATAAACTAACCATTATACAAGCTTATAATATTAAGATTAAAGATATAACAGAATTAAAAAACTTAACAAAACTCCAACATATTATTATAGATGAGAATAGAATAAAAAATCTAATAGACACATCTAACTTTATAAGAAGTATATGATCACTCTAAAGATAGAATGAACACCGGCTATGTGTAGATAATAGATAAACATAGAGTATACTTTTTCAGGAGTATAATTTAAAATATAGATTAGAATGAACACTGGAGAAAGGATATTACACAGGACGATACGTGGAAAATCCTCTAATATAAGATTGAAGGAGGATACATATAGTGATATCTAATATTACAACCTTACAGAAATGTTATATTAGGAAATGAAAAATTCCGTATATTTACTGGGTTTTTCGCTAGTATTACAGCCTGATTTACACCACTTTTACACCATTTGAAAAGAGCCTTGATATGGCATGAAATTATTAGGAAAATTATATAGAAAAGTAAAGACATAATGAGCGTTAAAATAGTCATAGAAGCTGGTTTAGATGAAACTATGTTTTTATGACTATTTTAGTGCTTATAAGTTTTTGTACATATAATCGAAAGAAACTATTATATATATTTGACTTATTTAGTAAAATGATGTATGAGATGAACATGATTGTGAGATCAGTGCTCGTGTATTATATAAAACACATCAATAGTGAATATGATTAAAGATAGAAAATACGTGATGACATAAATAGATTGTTGAGGTATAATAAATACATTATTAAGCAAATCGAAGGGAGAAAGAGATATGGCACTAATTAAATGTCCTGAGTGTGGTAAAGAAGTAAGCGATAGGGCACCAACATGTCCACACTGCGGATGTCCACTATCAGATGAATTAGTAATTGAAAGTGTAACAGAGAAATTGAATACGGATCAAGAAGAAGTCCCCAATTGTAAGAAACAAAAGGTAAAGAAGACATTTTCTAGAAAAAAGAAATTAACTTTTGTAACAATTGTAGGAGTAGTGATTATTGGAGGGGTTTTAGGATTTTCTTTAACAAAGAATTTGCGGTTCTATAATATGGCAATGGAAAAGTTTAAAGCTGAAAATTATGAATCAGCAGCCGAGGCATTTAAGGAATTAGGAAGTTACAAAGATTCTGATATGCATTACCAGGATAGTATTTTCCAACAAGCTAAAATTTATTTTGATAATAAGGAATATCAAAATGCAATTGATAAATTAAATTCTATTAAGGATTCTGAAAAAGCACAAGATTTATTAGTTAAATCTAAATATAATTTAGCTAAATCATTGTATGATTCTGTAAAATACGATGAGGCATTAGTTATTTTTAAAGAAATAGCTAAATACGAAGATTCAAAAAAATTTATAAAAGATTGTGAATATCAGCTATCAATTGATGGTCAATTTATGAAAGCATTGTCAAAAGGTTTAATGGACAGATGGGATTATAATGAAGATGAAAGTAAAATGGATGTCTCAGAATTTAAAAATTATAGAAAAAAATTAGTAAATTGTGAACTAGATTATATCAGCAAGTTTGGTGATGAAACATTTAAAGATGAAGAGTTAAAGAAAGCAGCAAGTGAGTACATCAATGCTTTAAATGAACAATTGAAAGCAGTTGATTATTATGGTATTGATGATAATCGATATTCGGAAGAATGGGGGAAAGGTTATAATTCTCGTAGTTTACTTATAAAAAAATTTGTTGAAAAATACAATTTATTGGTGGATGATGCTTATCAAACAAATATTAGCGAATTTGTGACCCAAGCTGGAATCGTTGTAGAACAGGAAAATATTAAAGAGCAAGTTTCGAGAATGATAGATGTGAAATTTGATGAAGTAAAAAATTCTTATGGCTATAAAACATATGAAGCGACTATATCGAATATCACAAATGTTACTTTTTCATACTTTGGTGTAATGGTTAATCTTTATGATGAAAATGATGTTATTATTGAGAGTCCATATGCCAATCCGATACAGAATTTTGAATCAGGTCAAAAGGCAAAAATTTCATTCAGTACTCAAAAGGACTTTAAAAGAATGGAATATGTAGCTACATATTATTAATATACCAAGGTCAAACTGAGCCGTAAGAGCCTAACACTGAAAGTCGGCAGGAAATACGCACTGAAAGCAACAGTATATCCAAAGAATACAACCGATACGAAAAAATGGACAATAAACAAAAAAGGAATTGTTAAGGTTTCCAGCAAGGGTGTAGTCACTGGTCTGAAGAAGGGGAGATGTAGAATCACGCTTAAGACAAGCAGTGGAAAAAGCGCATATTGTAATGTAAAAGTAGAATAAAAATTAAGGATAGAGGCGTACTTTGGTATGTCTCTATTTTTTTTGAAAAGATATATCTATGGTAAGAAGTGGATAAAATTACCAACTAGACGAGAATAGCTACCAGTTAGTCAATAGGGGGTGAAAAATTGATGAAAATATGATATATATTTAAATATAATATTGTGAATTTTTTGTGAAAATATAGGAAGAAGGGAGAAGAGTAAGATATTACTA
>UQCR01000132.1 GCA_900539655.1 uncultured Robinsoniella sp. | reverse complement strand
AAATTATTATGCGCCAGCCACAGCCAGTAATGCATCCCGTTAAGAAGAGCAGCTCTCCCCGCTGTCTCCATCCCCGGAAACCTCCATATTAGCCGGAAGCACCAGATTCATCACAATAGCAATAATAAATACAATTGCTACACAATTATTTGCTAAAACTTCCTGTACCATTTTCGGAAAGATCGTGAAGATAGCGGGAACCTGTGTAAAGCCAATTCCAATACCCAGTGATAACGCTGTAATCACGGTATTTCTCTGATTAAACCCACATCTTGTAATCATCTGGACACCACTTACGACAATCGAACCGAACATCATGATTGTACATCCTCCCAAAACCGCATCCGGCAGTGTGGCAAGCAGTTTTCCGATAACCGGAAACAGGCCTGCAAGTATCATGACACAGGCACCTGTCATAATAGTAAAGCGGTTCACCACTTTCGTCATGGCGATCAGTCCCACATTTTGGCTGAATGATGTAATCGGAAGACAGCCAAACAGAGAAGATACCGAGCTCAAATATCCGTCGCAGGCTAAAGATCCGGATATTTCCTTGTCCGTCACATCTCTTTTTAAGCCTGTAACAGCCATAGCAGAAGTATCTCCGATCGTTTCTGTGGCGGATACCAGAAAGATAACCGTTACAGCAATAATTGCGCTTACATTGAATTCAGGAATAAACGGCAGAATCTTTGGCAAAGCAACAATACCGGCAGAAGCTACTTCCGAGAAATTCACCATGCCCATTGCCATTGCTAAAACATATCCCACTACAAGTCCAAAGAGCACGGATAATTGTTTCCAGAAGGATTTTGCAACTATGTTAAACACCAGGCAGCTTACCAATGTTACCGTTCCCAGAATCAGATTCTGTGCAGATCCAAAGTTTTCACTGCCGGCGCCTCCTCCAAAGGAAGAAGCCCCTACATTCAGCAAAGAAAAACCAATTGCGGTAACAACACACGCCGCTACGATGGGTGCTACAATCTTCCTCCAGTATTTTGCACAAAGCCCCAAAGTACCTTCAATAATACCTCCGATCAGAATCGCACCAATAGCGGCGGGGTAGCCAAACGTGGCAGCAACGTAACACAGGATTGTTACAAAGGTAAAACTTACCCCCATTACAATTGGCAGTCTTGCCCCAATCTTCCATACCGGATATAATTGAATCAAAGTACCGATTCCTGCAATGAACATTGCATTTTGAATTAACATGGCTTTTTGTTCAGGCGTGAGGCCTGCTGCATTTGTCACAATCAGAATCGGTGCTATATTTGCCACGAACATTGCAAGTACATGCTGCAACCCAAAGGGGATCGCCTTGGAAATGGGCACACGGCCATTCAGCTGGTAGATATTTTCCACCCTGGCATTCGAATTTACATTTGCTTTCATTTCTTTCTCCTTTAGTAGTTTCTTGGTAACTCTTCAGTCACTGAATTTTTAACAGATTTATTTTACTATAAAAACCACTGTATGGATATAAAATTTTTATGGAAATTTAATAAATGTAAAAATAAGTGTAACCTTTTGCAATTCAATTCGTTTATTAAGTGAACGGGAAGGAGGGGAACTGTGAAAAAGGATGATCTGGAACAAATATACAGAACTTATTACCACGAAATCTACTTATATGCTCTGTCTCTATGTAAGAATACGCTGCAAGCGGAGGAAATCACCAGTGATACGTTTTACAAAGCCCTTCTCTGTGCCGAGATCCAGAGCGACACTATTAAATACTGGCTTCTGCGTGTATGCAAAAATATTTTTATAGACCAGTTAAGGCAGACAAAACGCAGGCCTGTCACACCATTAGATGATATCGGCAGTCCCTCTTATGACAACGTACTGGAACGAATGATTCAAAATGAGGATGCAAAGAAGCTATACCACTGCATTTTACAACTACCCGACCGATATCGGGAATTAATCTACATGTTTTATTTTATGAATTACAGTTTAAAAGAAATTGCCCTTTTTACAAAGCAATCAACCGGAACCACCAGAACAGCCCTCTGCCGGTCCAGAGACAAGCTGCGCGCTATATTAGAAAAGGAGGGATACTATGAATTTCCATGAACTTTTAGAAAAATACAAATCCAACACAGCCACACCGGAAGAAATCCAGATTGTAGAAGAAGAATTAGAGAAATACGAAAGCATTACCGAATACTATACGGACCAGATGGGCGAAAATCTAAATCTGGACCTGCTTTCTGAAACAGAAGAATCAGAGATTAAAAATGTAAAAAAACACGTAAACCGTAAACTCCGCCGAAATATTTTTATCTCCATATTAAGCATCCTCGTTTTATCTGCGGCAGTTATTCTGATTATCAATCAGAACTACTACGACCCCAATAGCGGAATTCCCACGGATCAATACGGTTTTGGACAGTTCCTGATGGATACCATGGCTTTTACCGAAGTACATTCACCCGGATACGCAACCAATACAGCAGAAGCCATTCGAGACGGACTGGGCAGCTATCAGATCCAGATCAGGCAGAACCAGTATTTTACCGGTAAAGAATCTGTATTCAGCGGAAAAATAATACGGGGAGAATTCCTGGACAACAGCAACTCACTTATAAACTTCTGGCATTTCCCCTCTGCAAACTGTTTTGCTTTTAAAGAAGGCACACTGGTCTGGCAGGAAGCATCCGGAGTAGAGTACCGCCAGCAGCCTCAGGACGACATCCAATATCAGGCAGACGCCTTAAAGGAACTTCCAGAATCATCTCAGGTTGAGGCATATTTTACTTTTGAAAAAAATCTTACACTGGAAGAATTCAACAAGCTCTACCTAAAATGGTATGGTGATGGAGACCATCAATTAGACATTACTTATGCCGCTGTCTGGACTGGCACTCACAGCGGCGCAACCGTTGGATTCCAGCCTGACGGCGGCGGCAATGTATATGAATCTCTCAAAGAAGTGGAAAAAAATTACCCATACCTAAGCCTGGTGAACCACAATGAGGAGCTTGATAAAGACCCTGTGGGAATCTGGCAGACTCACTTCGAGTCACTCTTAAGCTATCTCTCAGACCGTGGGGAATTTTTACAGGCAATGGCTAATGTTAATGCTATTGATCCCAGGTTTTACCAGGATATCCAGACATATATACAGGAAAACGGCATGCAAATTTATGGTATTTTAGCACAGGGCAGCGCAGACCAGGTACTGAGTTTCCTGGAACAGGAGAACATAGACGGATTTAATGTAGAGGATGTCAAGCTGCTTAAGAGTTCCCACTGACCCCTCGAAGCACTGCGCCGTCGCCGGTTGCTGCGCCGCTAAACTGTATGCTGCCGCATTCCACTGCCGCCAAACTGTACTGCACCGCATACTGCAGCCGTTAAAAGTTCCGTAACCGGCACAACCAGCCATACCCCTGTCATATTCCATAAATTTGGAAATACAAGGATCAAAACTACATTCAGTATTACACCTCTTAACAGCGCAATCAGCATGGAGCGCGCCGGCTGATCTTTGGCTGACAATACGGCAGCCATAACCACATTGATGCCCATAGGGATAAAAGCAAGAAAATAAATCCGGATTCCCTCCAGGGCAATCTTCGTAAACCCTGCATCCCCCGATTCATTGAATATTCCCACAATAGGTTCTGCCAGCAGCACTCCGCCTGCATAACAGATTACTCCGCAGGCTGCTGCCAGCAGAACCCCTCTTTGCATCACGAAGCGTATACCGCCAATATCTTTTTTTCCATACTGGGAACTGATGATCGGCTGTACTCCCTGAGCAATTCCGGTAAAAATGGAACATACAATCAGGGCAATATTGGCAATCACTCCATATGCAGCAACACCTATGTTCCCGGCAAGCTTTAAAATCGTAAAATTGAACAGCAGCATAACAATTGCAGAAGATAATTCTCCAATAAAAGAGGACATACCAAGAGAAATTGTCCGGACGGCATCTAAAATCTTTGTTCTTTCTTTCACCAGCCTAAAGTGGCTGCGTCCTTTAAATTTGTGTGTGGAAAGCACACACATGCTTAAGACAGGTGCAATTCCGGTTGCAAATGCAGCCCCAAACATCCCCCACCGAAACCCGAATACAAATAAAATATCCAGCACGATATTACTGAAGCTGCCGGTCAGCATTGCCGCCATTGCCGTCTGGGGGTACCCGTCATTCCTTACAAAACAAACCAACACATTATTTACCATAAACGCAAGGGAAAAAAGCAGTATGGTTCTCATATAAGGAATCATATCCTGCATAACCGCCTCATCTGCTCCCAATGAAGCCCCCAATTGCCTGGATGCAAACAAACCGACTAATGTAAAAAACACACCACAGAGAAGTGCCAGCTTAATAGACAGTGTAAAGGATGCTTTTGCCGCCTTTTCATTTCCTGTTCCCATAGCCATTGCAAACCGAGTGGCTCCCCCCATACCGATCATCAGACCAATTCCGTTCATAAACGAATATACCGGCAGAGTCAGATTCAGAGCCGCAAGCCCATTACTCCCAACCCCATTAGCCACACAAAGTGTATCTACAAATATAAAACAAGACAAACCCAGCATACTTAAAATATTCAATGATACATACTTTGCAAATACCCTGCCCAAACTATTATTTTCCAAAACAATTACCACCTTTCCGCCTTCATTCTCTAGCCTTCATTCTCTAGCCTTCATCCTGAGTCCCATGATTCTCTGGACCTTCCATATCACAAAAAAAGCACCAGTCATCTATACCCAATGGCCTAACGGTATAGATGCCCGATGCTTATCTAAGTTACATGCATCCGGCGACGCATGTAAAAAGCTCTTTTATAATCTAAAATTGATCTTACCACATATCGAAAAAAGATGCAACTATCAGTTTCTATTAATAATCTGTCACATCAAATTTGTTATCTTTATAATAAAAATCCCTGTCTGCGTCTGTAATTTCCCGCAATATTCTACATGGATTACCAACTGCAACCACATTATCCGGGAGATCCTTTGTCACAACGCTCCCCGAACCAACCACTACATTATTGCCAATATGAACTCCTGGATTCACTACAACATTAGATCCCAGCCACACGTTGTCTCCAATTGTAACCCCAATCCCATATTCATATCCAGAATTTCTGGAATCGGGATGGATCGGATGTCCGGCTGTAATAATAGACACGTTTGGACCAAACATGGTATTATTTCCAATGATAACTTTCCCAACATCCAAAATCACACAATTATAATTGGCAATAAAATTATCACCCACTTCAATATTAGTTCCATAATCACAGCGAAAGGTCGGTAAAAATACCACGTTTTTACCCGCCTTTCCCAATATACTGCGTATCATCTGATCCATCTTCTCCGGTTCATCAGGCCTGCATAAATTATAGTCATATATTTTTTTCTTCGTTTCAATCTGTTCCTCTGCAAGCCCATCCAGCCATGCCTTGTACGGAAGTCCACTTAACATTCGTTCTTTTTGATTCATAATATGCCCTTTCTAATTTTAAGTATAAAGCGGCGGACATGTTACCGCCGCTTTTATTATACGTTAAATTTCCAGAATAACTACCTGATATCCTTTCAGTTTCAATTCATTACCATCCTGTGCAAGATCCTGATAATTATTAATTAATTCCTTTTTATACGCTGACGGTAAAGCCACCGTCTGCTCTTCCCTCTGGAAATTAGCAATCACCATTAACGTCTTCTCTTCCCCTTTTCGGTAATAAGCCACAAGGTTATTCTGATCTTCCCATACCGGTATAAACTCGCCATACACTACTGCTTCCTGATAGATTGGATTTTTACGCAGTGCGATCAGCTGTTTATAAAAAGAAAATACGGAATTATCATCATGAATCTGGCTTTTTGCATTAATGTACTTAAAATTAGGATTTGCAGCAAGCCAGGGCTTACCGGTAGTAAATCCTGCATTGTCAGCATCACTCCACTGCATCGGCGTTCTGGCATTGTCTCTGCTGAACTTGGAAATAACCTTTAATGCTTCCTCTTCGGTAAGTCCGGCAGCCAGCGCTACCCGGTATTCTTCCAGAGAAGAAATATCGTCCACCTGGTCGATCGATGTAAACTCCATATTCTCCATACCAAGCTCCTGACCCTGATAAATAAAAGGAAGTCCTCTCAGCATAAAGTTCACGGCACCTAAAAGCTTCTTACTCTCCAGGCAGACCTCGCCTTCCGGTATGTAATGGCTCACGCCCCTTGGTTCATCGTGGTTTTCAATAATATTTGAAAGATATCCGATATCTGCCACACGTTTTTGCGCATCAAAGCAGCATTTCTTATAATCATTAGGAGTAATTTCCGTATGGGCATACCACCCTTTATCGTTCTGTCCAAAAACAGTCTCATTAAAGTCAAACATACTGGAAAAGTATCCGTTATCTCCAATGAAATCCGGCAGTTCTTCTTCTTTATCGTTGAATACTTCCCCAACTGTAAATGCGTCATACTTCTTAAATGTACGGTCCCGCATTTCCCCCAGAAATTCTCCAACCCCTTCTGCTTCTTCCAGCATATGGGCAATATTGCTCAATCCATCTTCACGGTCCGGCTCATAATTCTTAAATGGCAACGCCTTTTTAATATTAATAATCGCATCAATACGAAATCCTGCAAGCCCTTTGTCCAGCCACCAGTTAATATTCTTATAGACTTCTTCCCGCACTTCCGGATTTTCCCAGTTTAAATCCGGCTGTTTTTTATGAAATACATGCAGATAAAGCTTATCCGTATCAGAAAGAGGCTCCCAGCATGGACCTCCAAAATAAGATCTCCAGTTACAGGGCAGTTCCCCATTCTTCTTATCCTCCAGATAAAAATACTTTCCGTATTTCCCATCCGGATCTTTCATAGCCATCTTAAACCACTCATGTTCATCTGAACAGTGATTCACGACCAAATCCATAAGAATATACATTCCCCGCTTCTTTGCTTCCATCAGCAATTCATCCATATCTTCCATCGTACCAAACCTTGGATCAATGTTATAATAATCCGATATATCATATCCCTGATCCGCCAAGGGCGATGAATATATAGGGGAAAGCCAGATAATGTCAATACCCAGATCCTGTAAATAGTCCAGTTTACTGATTATTCCCTGTATATCTCCTATTCCATCCCCGTTGGAATCATAAAAACTCTTTGGATAAATTTGATATGCAACCTTATCCTGCCACCATTTTTTTTGCATTCTATGTGCCTCCAAAATTATATTTTCATTTCTTATAGCACATATTATACTATTTCACTTCCCATAAGTCCTACATTTATTTGTTCAAAAACTTCATTATTTTGACCTTTTAAATTATGTCATCTTATTAGAAAAACTATTGCGGTTTTCCTTTTTATACAAGCGCGGCGTCGTTCCCGTATACTTCTTAAACTCCCTTAAAAAGTTTCCAAGATTATTAAATCCGCTTTCCAGGCAGATGTCCATAATCAGATGATCCGTATTTACCACCATCTCTGCAGCCCGCCTGATACGTATTTCATTCACGTATTCCATTGGTGTCTTCCCAATTGCCCGCTTAAAAAAACGGCAGAAATACTGCTCATTAACGTTAATCAGCCCTGCCAGGTCACGTATATAAATTCTCTCCCTGTAGTTCTCCCTTATATAAGTCAGAACCTTCTTAATACTCTCAACCTGATGATTTATACAGCTCTCCTGTCTGGTGAGCAGCCCCTCACCGGTAAGCACGGCAAGAATTCTGAGCAGAGACGCCTTAATCAGCATCTGGGATACCGATACACTTACATTTTTTTGACCTGTATTCTCATTTTCTTCTGCCACACCCATCATCCCAAAAGCATTTTGAATCCGGTCATATTCAATGTTGATATCATGAAACTCTCTGCGGGACAACTCTATACATCTCGGCAGCCAAAGATTTCCGTTAATTAAGGGCTGTATCACCTGGTTTTGCATGGTGTCATAAGAATCAAAGCTCAATACACTGGGATTAAAGACCACTGCATCTTCTTCACAGGGTTCCTTCGATACAATATAATGAAGCTCTCCCGGATTGATAAAGAAAAAACATTCCTCCCTAATCTCATAAGACTCCATATTTATTTCCATATGAAAATTTCCATTTTTAAAATGCAGCATTTCAATCTCATCATGCCAGTGATGCTTCACTAAAAAATGGCTGTCTCCTGGCTCGGCCTCGTAAAAAGCACAACGAAAAGAAGCGGACCCATGAGGCCTGTCCTCCTTCAAACTCTTAGTATTTTGTACCTGAATAACTCACGACCTCCTCTCAGCCAATAAAAAAAGCTGTCTCCAGCTTTTTTTCATTACTTCTTTTCATAATATCATTTGCCTGATATTTTCTTAATGCTTTACTTGCTATTATGCTTGATACCTACTTACTATTTTTCTTGATATTTTTTTATTCTTATTTAACTATTATTTGATATTTTTTACCTTATAATTTTTATCGTCTAATTTAATAACTTTCATTTTAAGTGGATTATAGCTTTCCCCTTTTAAATTCTTAGCCGCTTTCTTTTTTTCTTTCCCTTGCTTATTCTTGCCCTCCATATTCTTTTGTTCTTGATTCTTTTGCTCTATATTCTTTTGCTCTATATTCTTTTGTTCTTTATTCTTTTTTCCTTTAATCTTTTGTTCTATATTCTTTTGTTCTTTATCCTTTTGTCCCTTATCCTTTTGTTCTTTATCCTGATCTGATTTCTTCTGACATGCGTCAAGCTTACATTTCTGCTCTTCTTTGTCTTTATCCGCTATCTCCATGCCTTCTTTAATCTTTCCCTTTAACTTCTTTTTACCTGTATTTTTCTTGCTGCCTATTTTTTTATTACTTTTTTCTTTACCTGCTAACTTTTTACCTGCTTTTTTCTTACCCTCGGTCTCCTTATGTCCTTTCTTTTTACCCTCTGTCTCCTTGTCCTCACTCTGCTTATACTCTTGCGGCGGATCACCGGAAGACTCCTTCTTCACATCTGTTAACATTTCCTTTGTAAATGACTTCACCCTGCATTCACAATGTCCACATTTTCCGGATACCTTTGTTGCCTTTTTCACCTTTTTAAACGAATCCGCACCATTTAAAACCGCGCCTCGGATATCGTCATAAGTAACCTTAAAGCAAGGACAGATATATTTTCCTTTTCCCATTACAGCACCAGTGAAGGAGCCGTATAGACTCTGGCTGCCATCTCGGAATCGATCAGATAAAGCCCCTTTGGATCTTCTCCGAACAATTTATATTTCTTAATCATATCTTCCGCATTTTTTTCCTCTTCTCCCTGTTCTTTCACAAACCAGTCCAAAAACTGCATAGTACGGAAATCTTTTACGGAATATGCCGCCTCATAAATCGTATGAATCAAACCTGTAACAAATTGTTCGTGTTCCAATGTTGCCAGAAGCGGCTCTCCAGGATTCTTAAATTCAAAATCGGGCCTTTCCACTGCTTCAAAAGTGACCTTTGCTCCGTTATTCTGCATATATTGCATAAATAATAATGCATGGTCCCGCTCCTCCTGTGCCTGAATCTTAAACCAGCTGGCATATCCCTCTAATCCGGTTTCGATAAAATAATTTGAAAAATCAAGATAGAGATACGCGGAATAAAATTCCCTATTAATCTGTGTATTAATCAGCTCTGCTACTTTTTTATCCAACATTTTGTTTCCTCCTTGATTCTGTTATGTGATCATTATAGCACCTGCATCTCTAAGAAACAATGCAATTATTATAGTCAATATAAATACATTTCATTCAGATTTCAACTATGATATAATTCTTTTATTCATACTCCCTGTAAATAGGAAAATGGTAACTTTAGCATCAGTTATTACCAAGCATAATCTAAAAACGATAACTATCAGCGTAATATTGATAAGCAGTCCGTATTTCCCTGACAGGATCTCTGCTCTACCAGGATTTCACAACGATTCATCCTGGACGACTGATTGAACAACAAAATAAACTATATTCGAGGTACTTATGAGTAAAAATATTAACTTGTTAAAGGGTCCCATTCTGTCCTCACTGACAAAACTTGCCTTACCCATCATGGCAACATCCCTAATTCAGATGGCATACAATATGATCGATATGATATGGATCGGCAGACTCAGCAGTAATGCCGTCGCAGCCGTAGGCGCTGCCGGTATGTATATGTGGCTGTCAAACGGACTTGCCGCCCTTTGCAGAATGGGCGGTCAGGTCAAAGTCGGGCACTCCATTGGAGCCGGTGCATACCAGAACGCTTCCGACTTTGCCAAAGCAGCTCTTCAGCTGGGAATATTCTTTGGCATTGCCTACGGACTCGCCTCAATTATCTTTCACGTACCTCTTATCGGCTTCTTTAAGCTTAACAGCCCACAGGTTGTGTCAGATGCACAGATCTATTTAATAATTACCTGTGGCGGAGTTCTATTCTCTTTCCTGAATCAAATATTTTCCGGTATAATGACCGCTATGGGAAATAGTAAAAACTCCTTAATTGCCACAACAATAGGACTTGCTTTAAATCTTATTCTGGATCCGGTACTTATATTCGGAATAGGCCCGTTCCCATATCTTGGTGTAGCCGGTGCCGCTATTGCTACCGTGCTGGCCCAGGCAGTTGTAACTCTGGTATTTCTTATATTTGCATTAAAAGATACCACCATATTTCATAAAGTACATATATTGTCCAGACCGTCCAAACGGCATATGTCTGGAATCATACAGATCGGCCTCCCAACCTCCATACAGAGTATCATTTTTACAGCTATCTCTATGATAATAGCGCGACTTATAGCAGGCTTTGGTGACACTGCCGTAGCTGTTCAGAAAGTTGGTTCCCAGATAGAATCCATTTCCTGGATGACCGCAGATGGTTTTGCAGCTGCAGTTAATTCCTTCGTAGCACAAAACTATGGATCCGGCAACATTTCCAGAGTAAAGAAAGGTTATGCCGTTTCAATGGGCGCTGTTGCGGTGTGGGGCATCTTGTGTACACTAATTTTGATTTGCCTGCCGGGACCTATTTTTCAAATCTTTATACCAGACACATCGGTATTAGATATGGGAGTCGATTACCTTCAGATTCTGGGTATTTCACAATTATTTATGTGTATTGAAATTGCAACAGCAGGTGCTTTTTCCGGCTTAGGTAAAACGATACCTCCATCCGTCGTAGGAATTATACTCACTTCTGCTAGAATTCCGCTGGCTCTCTTACTTGCCGGAACTGCCCTGGGGCTAAACGGAATATGGTGGAGTATCACGATATCCAGTACACTAAAAGGAATTGCATTGTTCATATGGTATATCCGATATCAAAGACGTATCCAGACACCCCTTCAGACAATTTAAAAATGCATTCACTGTCCCAGGCTTCCTGTCTTCTCCCAGCAAATAGTAGATTATTCGGTCAGAGGGACCTTCCTCTATCTCTCTGACCGCAATCCCTCCCTTACTTTCCAGGCGATAAGCCACAGAAGCCGGGACAATTGCCCAATTATTCTGCCAGAATAAAAACTCCTCCAACAGAGACATTTTATCTAGAAAAACTCTGGATTTTACTCTGCTGTCAAACCAATAATTATGCCACATATCATATTCCGGATTCCAGGGCAGACGAATCTGACTGGCAGCATCCAACATAGACGGATGCACAACCCTGGGATACTTTGCTTTATCTCCACAAATAAATAGCATCCGCTCTGTAAATGCAGGAATCGTCTCAACATTCGGGGAATACATATCATCTGAAATAAATGCAAGATCAACCATACCACCTTCTACATATTCATAAGCTTCCTGTGAATGAAGCATACGAACCGACATATTAATATCCGGATTTTCCATTAAAAATTTCTTGTATACCTGGGGTAGAATATAGGTACTGACACTATCTACCGCTGCAATATTTAAAATCAAAGTTTGATCCAGCCTGGAAATATCCCTGGCTTCTTTCCATAATAATCTCCACTTTTTAGCCACCGGAATAAATGCCCTGCCCTCCTCTGTCAGTTCTATATTCTTAATTCCCTTTTTTCTTATCACCAAAGTATAACCCAGCTCCTCTTCCAGTGCTTTCATTCTTCTGCTCAATGCAGGTTGTGAAACAAAAAGCTTTTCAGCTGCTCTGGAAATGCTTCCCTCTTTCACAATCGATAAAAAACCCTCTATTTCTAAATTTGTCATTATGCGCTCCTAACATCATATATAAATAATTATTTATATTATATTGCTATAATATGCATTTTACAATCATTAAAATTTCCTCTACAATAACATTAAACATAAATAACCTTAATCATAGATAACCTTGATCATAAATAACCTTAATCTTAGATAACCTTGATCATAGATAACCTTAATCTTAGATAACCTTAATCTTAGATAAAATCCCATAGCCGCCAAAATATATTATGAGCATAAACTGGAATAAATGTTTTAAACAGAAGTCAGCGATTAGAAAAACCAGATATACAATAATCCGTTTTGCAGCAGAATTAATAGATATCCGTTCTGTTGTTCGGAAAGTAGAATGTTTGTTGCGACTCAATCATTCAAATGACCGGGACAAAAAAGAATGGAAGAGATTTATTCTCGAACGGTTTGACCGCTATACGCCCCTCCCCTTGAAATTTTTCAGTAGGCTGGGGACTGTTACGTGTTTTAAAATTGCTTACTGCCAGATGTTCGTCACTGTTTGTGGGAAATTTGTCCCGAATGAAGGGCACACAGCGGGCTATGTAACCTGAATTTGGGGCAGATATGCCGCAAAGTGGGGCGTGCAGATGGCGGGAATGAATTTTCAAATACGCTCTAGCCTAAACTATGCATCGCAGTTGGAATAAATAAGAAAAAAGAAAGAGAGGATTTATCCATGATCCATACTTCTAACCAATACCAACATCAAATATTCGAACAAGACCATTCAGCTGGCGATACACATCCCCTGACAAAGGGGGTTATTAATAAACAGCTTATAACCTTGGCGTTTCCTCTTCTCATTGGAAATATACTTCAGCAATTATATAACATGACCGACTCTCTAATAATCAGTCATTTCTGCGGTACACAAGCATTTGCTGCCACGGGCATAGCCGGAACCGTCATGAATCTTTTTTTATTCGTTATAGGTGGATGCTGCTCCGGTGTATCAATGATTCTTGCATCATTCTTTGGCAGACAAGATATGAAAAATTTTCGAAAGGAATGCTTTCTCTCCCTTACTGCCGGTTTCATTTTCACCATAACGCTAAGTATTTCCTCTGTCCTTGCACTATCAATTATTCTAGATCTGCTCCAAACTCCCCCAGACATATCCCCCTATGTAATCAGTTATTTAAAAATCATTTTAGGGGGCCTTTCGGCCACGTTCCTCTATAATCTGTGCGCCTCTATCCTGCGGTCTGTTGGAAATACCAGGTATGCGTTAATATTCCTTCTTATTTCCATTGGTACCAATGTACTACTCGACTTTATTATGGTTGCAGGTTTGGGACTGGGCATTACTGGTGCTGCATGGGCAACCGTTATTTCTCAGCTCCTGTCTGCCATTCTTTGTTTTTGCTATATAAAAAAAAGTCTTCCTTTTCTACTATTTCAAAAAGAAGACCTTAACCTGGATACAAAATTACTGTGGCGGACCATTCATTATGCAGCTGCTTGTGCACTTCATCAATCCAGTTTATATATTGGCAAATTATTTATTCAGGGAGCCGTTAACACACTGGGTACAGCATCTATTTCAGCCTTTACAGCAGCCGGGCAAATAGAAGGGCTTGCAAATGCATTTGGAGATAGCGGCGCTGAATCCATCTCAATTTTTACCGCTCAAAACACAGGCGCAGGCGATAACGAACGTACCCGCTCTGGCTTTTATACCGGCCTTGTACTCTTATCCCTGCTTGGGATCACTATGTCTGTCCTAATGTATATAAGCGCCGATACCGGTATAACCCTTCTTGCCGCTACAACGCAGCCGGCACTGCTGAATGCCGGCACATCCTATATAAAAACCATATCGTTTTTCTATGTCCTGTGCTTTATCGGGAACTCCTTTGTAGGTTTTTACCGCGGCAGCGGTCATGTCAGCATTCCATTTACTTGTACAATTTTACATATCACTTTGCGGACTATACTATCCTTTCTGCTGATCCCGCACTTTGGACTGCCTGCAGTGGCAATTTCCACAGGCATTGGCTGGATAACCGCAGTCGCTTTTCAAACGATCATGTACGGGAGATACTACCGGTAAAATCTTCCGGCAAACCGTGCTATCGTTCTTCCCATCGGGAGATCGTAAAGTTCCTCTAAAGAAAAGCAGTGGAAAGAAAAAATAAAGAAAAAGTAACTGCAAACGCCAATGATTAACGGTACCACCACCGAAACTATTGTATTTCCAACAAACTTATCCACAATCCAGTACACTAAAAATACAATAATCCCCATAATCAAGGACGCAATGATGGGAATAATATACGTTCTCTTCACATCCTTATGGATATGTAGCTCCTTATTCAAAGATCTCTCATTCAACACACAAATTACCAAAGGAAAAATAATATTTCCCACAACTAAAATGTATGCATTCAAATTTGTAAAAATTAAAAGCGGACAAATAAATATCAAATGTACAACCAAACCAATAAATGCATTCACAATAGGCTCTCTCATCTTATTCAGGCTCTGCAAAATAGCTGTGGAAATGGAAGCCAAAGAATAAAATACAATAGACACAGATCCTATTTGCAGCATGTGTACCGACAGGTCTCTGTGTTGGGTCAGAGCATTAAAAATGAGTGATATAATCGGCCTGGCCAAAACCATAAACCCAATAGCAGAAGGAATTGTAAGTACCATGACAAACTTATTGATAAAGTTCACCTTTTCAAATATTCCTCTTCTGTCATTTTTTTCTTTAGAAGCAACAATACTTGGTACAATTGACACCGCCAGAGAAGACGCAAACGCAATTGGTATATTAATAAGAAGGTTATACTGCGAACTGTACACACCTTGAATTGCAGTTACAAAATCCACAGCTAAGCCCTTAAAATTCAGTATATTTCCAAATATCAAGTCATCCAGCGTACCACTGAGCTGATAAGCAGCCTGACTTAAAGAAATAGGAATCAGCGTCATCAATAATAATTTGTTTAATCTCCCATCGGAAGCCACATGACGATTCTTACATCTTCTTATTCTTCTAATATAAGCCGGACGGTATAACAGATATAAAACCAGTAAAAACGCAAATGCAGACAAAGCACCGCACAAAGTACCCATGATGCCACCTGCAGCTCCATAGGCAAATACATCCGCCGAAGATTGATACACCCTCATAAACTGCGTAACTGCAACAAGACTGATAATAGCATTAATGATCTGCTCAATTATTTGAGACACAGCGGACGGAATCATGGTATTTTTACCCTGAAAAAATCCACGCATTACACCCAAAATAGCCATTACAAAAGTAGTTGGTGCAACTATTCTAAGCGGCTTCGCCAACCCTGGCTTCGCATAACATACTTCCAGGAAATCCGCTCCAAAATAAATTAATACCCAAAAAATGCCCCCCACAATCGTTGCCAATATTAATGAGTTCCGAAACAGGCGATACGCACTACGATACTCTTTTTTTATCTCGTACTGGGAAATTAATTTTGACAACCCCAAAGGAAGGCTGGAGCACGATAAGGTCAAAACAATATTATAAATACCAAAGGCTACTCCATATAAACCGTTTCCAACTTCACCGAGCATGTTTGCCATTGGAATACGATATAGAAATCCAATTAACTTTACAATAATACCCGCCACTGCCAGAATACTTCCCTGAAGAAGTAATTCCTTTTTACTATCATTTGCCATGTTCCATACCATACCCTTTCATAGGCTGCATGCGCAATCCTCTTTATCCCGTATCTGTGATTCTTCCCACAAATTTGTATCTTATGCATTCGTCGTCATGCGTTAAAAACGCTATTTTCCCCAGATGCACTATTTCCATCAAATGTATTTTACCTGTACAATTCCTATTAAAATTTATTTAATATCTCTACTTTCTACGTTATGCAGAAAACCCCGCAGGATAGTTACTCCCACAGGGTTCTTTTTAATGAGACATCGGGGATTCGAACCCCGGACAACTTGATTAAAAGTCAAGTGCTCTACCAACTGAGCTAATATCCCGTATATTTAATTTTTACTTCATAAGACATTAATATCTATAAGTCTTATAATGCCCAGAGCCGGAATCGAACCAGCGACACGAGGATTTTCAGTCCTCTGCTCTACCAACTGAGCTATCTGGGCTTGGGGTTGTACACCCTCTTTACAGCATAATGGAAGCGAGCTTCCGAATACATCCGTAATGGTGCGCTTCCAAAAATTGCGGGGGCAGGATTTGAACCTACGACCTTCGGGTTATGAGCCCGACGAGCT
>UQCR01000131.1 GCA_900539655.1 uncultured Robinsoniella sp. | reverse complement strand
AATCGGCAGCTGCCTGTTCGCAGCTGCCGATTTTGTCGCTTTATGGGAAAAAAGTAGGGATTAGGAAGGCAAAAAACACGCTCTAAAGTTGTCTTCCGGGCGATGCATGGCACCATTCACCCAGGTTGCATCATTTACTTTATAACACACAGTTGCAATTGAAGTTAAGTTGTATTAAAATGTATCCAATAGGTTTTTGATTCCGGAAAAAATTTTCGGGATGATTCTATGCAGTGGTGGGGAATGAATTTTCAAACACGCTGAACTGGAACAAAAGGAGAATTTATGAAAATTGGTAAGATTTCAGAACAGGCTTTAAAAAGGTCTGTATTTAGACAGATAAAAACAAAACGAAATGAAGTTCTGCAGGGGGCAGGTGTGGGAGAGGACTGTGCCGTGTTAAAGCTTGCCCAGGGGGAAGTATTTGTATGCTCTATTGATCCCATCACAGCGGTTACTAAGGATGCAGCAGCCCTGGCAATCCATGTAACAGCCAATGACATTGCAACATCCGGGGCACAGCCGGTAGCGGTGCTGGTCAGTATCCTGCTCCCAGTTACAATGGAAGAACCACAACTGCGGGAAATGATGCAGGAACTGGAGGAGACTTGTGCATCCCTGAATATTCAGATTGCGGGAGGACACACGAAAACACCTGCCGGGGTTACCCAGCCTGTGATAACCGTATCGGGTATCGGGAAAGCGATGGAAAATGAGGTTTTGTCTACAGGTGGTGTGAAACCCGGGCAGGATCTGGTACTTACCAAGTGGATTGCCCTGGAGGGTACATCCATTATTGCAAAAGAAAAAGAAGAAGAATTGAAAAATAGATTTCCAATGGCGATGATTGATACTGCAAAGAAATTTGACCGGTATATCTCAGTTGTGCCGGAGGCTGCCGCCGCAAGCCGCTTCGGGGTATCTGCCATGCATGATGTGACAGAGGGCGGAATCTTTGGCGCACTCTGGGAGATGGCTGAAAGTGCAGGCGTAGGACTGGAAGCGGATCTGAAAAAAATACCGGTGAAACAGGAAAGTATAGAAATATGCGAGTACTTTGGGTTGAATCCCTATGTTATGATGTCCAGCGGAGCCCTTCTGATTGCGGCAGACGATGGACTGGGGCTGATTGCCGAGCTGGGCAAATGCAGAATCCCTGCATCCCTGATCGGGAGAACAACTGATGGTAACGACAGAGTATTGTTTAACGGAGAGGACAGCAGATTTCTGGAACGTCCCCAGCCGGATGAAATTTACAAATTGTTGTAGTAGCCTGTTTAGAGGCAGATAGGAGCTAAGATGAGAGAGCAGATTTTAACATTTTTAGAGAAAAACAGCCGTATTGATCTGAAAGAACTGGCGGTTTTGCTTGGTTCGGATGAGGTGACAATAGCAAATGAAATTGCAAAGATGGAACAGGAAAAGGTAATCTGCGGTTACCATACCTTAATTGACTGGGATAAGACTTCTACGGAGAAAATAACAGCACTGATTGAAGTGCGGGTAACTCCCCAAAGGGGACAGGGATTCGACTCCATTGCAGAGCGGATCTATAACTATCCGGAAGTACGTTCCGTATATTTGATTTCCGGTGCTTATGACCTGATGGTAATTCTGGAAGGAAAAACATTAAAAGAAGTATCCGGATTTGTATCGGACAAACTATCCACACTGGATACGGTTTTAAGCACCGCAACTCATTTCGTATTGAAGAAATATAAGGATCATGGAACGATATTTGATAAAAAAGTCAAAGATGAAAGGATGCTGGTGACCCCGTGAGAAATCCAATAGCTGATAAGGTGGTTGGAATCCAGCCATCAGGTATACGAAAATTTTTTGATATTGTAAGTGAAATGGATGACGTGATTTCACTTGGCGTGGGAGAGCCCGATTTTGATACTCCCTGGCATGTGAGAGATGAAGGAATATATGCTTTGGAAAAGGGAAGAACCTTTTATACTTCCAATGCCGGATTAAAAGAACTTCGTGTGGAGATATGTAAATATCTGAAACGCAGATGTAATATAGAATATTCGCCGGATAAGGAAACGCTGGTTACCGTCGGAGGAAGTGAGGCAATTGACCTGGCAATGCGCGCCATGCTGAATCCCGGAGACGAAGTCCTGATCCCACAGCCAAGCTTTGTATCTTACCTGCCTTGTGTTGTGCTGGCAGATGGTGCTCCGAAGGTGATCAACCTGAAGGAAGAGAATGAATTCCGTCTGACAAAACAGGAACTTCTGGATGGCATTACGGAGAAAACCAAAATTCTGGTTCTGCCATTTCCAAATAATCCTACAGGAGCAGTCATGAGCAGAACGGATCTGGAAGAAATCGCAGAGGTTATTATTGAAAAGGATTTATTTGTATTATCTGATGAAATCTATTCAGAACTGAGCTATGACGGAGATCATGTATCCATTGCCAGCCTTCCGGGCATGCGGGAGAGAACCATTACCATTAATGGATTTTCAAAAGCATATGCCATGACTGGATGGCGCCTGGGCTATGTATGTGCCCCGGAAGAGATAACGGCACAAATGACAAAAATCCATCAGTTCGCCATTATGTGTGCGCCTACCAACAGCCAGTATGCTGCTGTAGAAGCATTGAAAAATGGCGACAGCGATGTAGCCGAAATGCGGGAAGCGTATAATGGAAGAAGACGATATCTGATGCATGCTTTTAAAGAAATGGGTCTGCCCTGCTTTGAACCATTTGGGGCTTTCTATGTATTCCCGTCCATCAAAGAATTTGGAATGACCTCAGAAGAATTTGCTACCAGGCTGTTGGAAGAGGAAAAAGTAGCGGTAGTTCCGGGATCTGCATTTGGAGACTGCGGAGAAGGTTATCTTCGTATCTCATACGCATATTCCCTTGAAGACCTGAAAGTAGCGCTGATGCACCTGGAGCGGTTTATCAGGAAGCTGCGGGGATAGAAAAAGACGGAAGATAAGACCGAAGAAGACCAATCAGGAGGATTAGTTTAACATGGCAAAATTAAATGTTGTATTATATGAACCGGAGATTCCTGCAAATACAGGGAACATAGGTAGAACCTGTGTAGCTACAGGCACCAGGCTTCATCTCATTGAGCCACTGGGGTTTCGTTTAAATGAAAAAGAAATTAAAAGAGCAGGAATGGATTACTGGAAGGATCTGGACGTAACCACTTACGTTAACTATGAGGATTTCTTAAGTAAAAATCCGGGAGCTAAAATTTATATGGCAAGCACCAAAGCACCTAAGGTATATACCGAGGCCTCTTATGAGCCGGACTGTTATATTATGTTTGGCAAAGAAAGTGCGGGAATTCCGGAAGAAATTCTATTGGAGAACCAGGAGACAACGGTTAGAATCCCCATGATTGGAGATATTCGTTCGCTAAATCTGGCTAACTCCGTATCCATTGTACTTTACGAGGCACTGCGGCAGAATCAGTTTGACCATATGCAGCTGGAGGGCCATCTCACAAAATATGATTGGAAATAAAAGTAAGAAGCGAAAGCGCCTGATATTTGCCGGTCTGTTTGCCGTATTATTTCTAATAGAAGTGTGGATTGCACTGTTTGTGCATGACCAATTCATTCGCCCTTATATAGGTGATGTACTCGTTGTGATCGTAGTTTACAGCTTTGTGCGCATATTCTGCCCGGAAGGTATCCATATGCTGCCTCTGTATGTATTTTTGTTTGCGGTATTTGTGGAAATATTGCAATATTTTCATTTGGTAGAATTACTGGGACTTCAGGCTAATCCATTTGCCAGGATTATTTTAGGGGCGGTATTCGACTGGAAAGATATTGGATGTTATGCGGTGGGGTGTATACTGCTTGGGATTCTTGAATTTGCAGGATATCGGAAGTGCAGATAGATTTTGAGATAAAAAAAGAAGATAAACGGAGACAAAAAATCCGGATATCTTCTTTTTTTATTATATCTGATTGACCGTTTCCTTGGCTTTCGCCAATGTAAAGGTAAATTCAGTGCCTACGCCTAGGGTGCTGACAACATTGATATTTTCATTATGCGCCTGAATGATTTCTTTAGTAATAGCGAGTCCAAGGCCGGTACCTTTTTTATCTTTTCCACGGGAGGGATCCGTTTTGTAGAATCTTTCCCATATTTTCTTGATGCTATCCTTTGGTATACCCTCGCCGGTGTCCTTTACCGAGACGAATACCTTTTCATGCCGAACCGTGGTTTCAATAAAAATGGATGAGTCCTGGTGGCTGAATTTAATGGCATTGTCAATCAGGTTGTAAAGTACCTGTTGGATTTTGCCCATGTCTGCATTTACGAACAGCGTCTGGGACTCAAATACAAGCTGTATGGTAATCCGTTTATTGGTACAGGTTCCTTCAAAGGAAGCCGCAGTATCTTTTATGACACCGTTAATGTCAAAGTCGGTAAGCTCCAGCAGGGTTCCCTTGTCATCGAAGTTGTTCAGTGTGAGAAGTCCCCGGGTAAGTTTATTCAGCCTTTCCGTCTCCGAAAGAACAATTTTCAGGTACTTGTCCTGCATTTCCGGGGGAATGGTTCCATCCTGGATTGCTTCTACATAACCTTTGATGGAGGTCAGCGGAGAACGGAAATCATGTGAAATATTGGATATAAATTTCCTCTGATACTCCCCGGATTTATTCAGCTCGCTTGCCATGTAATTCAGGGATGCAGCCAGATAACCGATCTCATCGTCTGTTTCCACCGGAAGGGTGTAGTTCAGATTGCCGCTGGCATATTCGTTTACCGCCTGTATAATCTTCTTGATGGGGATATAAACCATTGCAGTAAATGCTCCCAGAATGATCAGTGACAGCAGGAAAATCAGTCCAAAGGTAATGTAGGATATATTAAGTACGGAATTTTTCTCCGATTCCAGCTGATTCATATTGTAGTGCATGGCGATGTAGCCTTTTACTTTATAATTGGAGGTGACCGGTACCACTACACTTAATACATCGGTAGAAAAGCTGCCGAAGAAGGTTCCTACCTGATAGTAACTGGAGGTCAGCGCCGTAGGGTCAAATCCGTTAATAGTTTTCAAATGTTCCGGGTCATAGATTTCACCGGAGTTCAACAAAATCTGCCCTTTGGTGTTAATCAGCCAGATCTGGGCGGACTGGTAGGATGCCAGCGCACGCATATTGGTGTAAATCTCCAGCATGGAAGGGCCGCCGCCGGAATAGGATTCTGCGATCTGACCGGAGGCAAGGACATTCAGCTCCTTATACATTGCTTCTGCTTTTGAGTTGACCAGGTATTTGTGGGTCAGAAAGGAACTTAAGGTGGAGATCAGTACAAAGCTCAGGATTCCGAATACAAGAAATACGGAAATGAACTTTATGTATAACGCTTTTTTCATTAAGATTTCACCTCAAATTTGTAACCGATGCCCCAGACTGTGGAAATAGCCCAGTTTGCATGGTCTTTGATTTTTTCACGAAGGCGCTTAATATGTACGTCTACGGTTCGGGTATCACCGATATATTCATAGCCCCAGATATGATCCAGAAGCTGTTCCCTGGTGAATACCTGGTTCGGGGAAGAAGCCAAAAAGTATAATAATTCCAGCTCCTTTGGAGGCATATCCACCGTTTCCCCCATATAGACAACGGAATAATTAGTCTGATTAATTACCAGATCCTGATATTCCACGTATTTTCCGGCTGGCTTTGCAGCAGCGGGTTTTTCCGGCTGGAAGCGGCGAAGTACCGCTTTTACCCGGGCTACCAGTTCTTTGGAATCAAAGGGCTTGATCATATAATCATCTGCACCTAATTCAAGGCCTAAAACTTTATCAAAGATTTCTCCTTTGGCAGAGAGCATAATAATCGGAACGGAAGATTTCTGCCGGATTTCACGGCAGACCTGATAGCCGTCCATGCCCGGAAGCATCAGATCCAGCAGGATCAGGTTGGGCTGGAAATGGTCAAATTCTTTAATGGCCTCTTCTCCGTCATACACCATTTTTGTATCAAAACATTCTTTTGTTAAATAAAGAGAAATAAGTTCTGCAATGTTAGCATCATCATCTACGATCATGATTTTCTGTCTTGTCACCATAATGACCTCCTTAAATGTGGAATAAATGGAAGGGAAATTCCCCTGTTACTATTTCTTAAATTCTACAATAGTTACGCCGGAATCACCTTCACCAAATTCACCGAGGCGGTAAGAAGCTACGATATTTGAACGCCTCAGATAATTGTGCACCGCCTTACGAAGTGCACCGGTACCTTTACCGTGTACAACGCGTACGGACGGCATATGTGCCAGGTAAGCGTCATCCAGGTATTTGTCCAGTTCGGCAAGGGCTTCGTCGGAGGTCTTGCCAAGCAGGTTAATTTCAATGCCTACAGAAGCAGATTTGGACATTTTTATCTTTCCGCTGCCGGATCTGCTCATGTTCGGTGCGGTAATAACCGGTTCATCAATACGTTCCAGATCGCTTATATTGACCTGGGAACGCAGAATGCCCATTTGCACAAACAGATCGCCCTTGGCATTGGGCAGAGTGCTTACAGTTCCCCGCAGGTTCAGGCTTAAGACCTTCACACTGTCGCCCACCCGCAGTTCCTTGGGTTTAATTGCCTTAACGGCTTTCTTCTCTGTCTTCATAGCCAGATTTTTTTCTACGGAAGACATTTTTTCACGAAGCCTGCTTCGTTCTTGTTCCATTTGTTTGGAAGAAATCCCGGCCTTGCCGAATTTGTTGAAATTTTTAATAGTTGTATCTGCGTATTCTTTTGCTTCACGAAGAATCTGGTGTGCCTGTTCATTTGCTTCTCTTAGAATCTTTTCTTTGCTGGTATTTAGTTTTACCTGTTTCTCTTCCAGTTTTTCTTTTAGGGTCTGGATTTCCTGTTTATAGCGGTTAATTTCCTCCCGCTCCTGTTCAATAGTCACCCGGCTGTTTTCCAGATTCGTAATCAGGTCTTCAAAGCTCTCGTCCTGTTCACTTAAATGCCCCTTTGCTTCCTCAATGATATCCGCGGGCAGGCCAAGCTTGCCTGAAATGGCAAAAGCATTACTTTTTCCTGGAATGCCGATTAAGAGGCGATATGTTGGGCGGAGGGTTTCCACGTTAAATTCACAGCAGCCATTTTCCACCCCGGGCGTAGAAAGGGCATATACTTTCAGCTCACTGTAGTGGGTAGTCGCCATGGTCCGGATGCCCTGACGGTGCAGATTGCTCAGAATGGCAATTGCAAGAGCGGCTCCTTCTGTAGGGTCAGTTCCGGCACCTAATTCATCAAACAGAACCAGTGATTTATCCGTTGCATGTTCCAGTATGGAAACAATATTGGTCATATGGGAAGAAAAGGTACTAAGGCTTTGCTCAATACTCTGTTCATCTCCGATATCTGCATACACTTCTTCGAATACAGACAGCTCCGAGCGGTCAAATGCAGGAATATGCAGGCCGGACTGCCCCATCAGGGTAAACAAACCTACTGTCTTTAAGGACACGGTTTTACCACCGGTATTTGGTCCGGTAATAATCAGAAGTTCAAATTGCTTTCCCAGATGGATATCAATGGGCACAACCTTTTTCTTGTCCAGCAGAGGATGGCGTCCTTTTTTAATATTAATATATCCCCGTTCATTAAAGATCGGTTCACTTCCATTATAAGATTTTGCCAGCATAGCACGGGCAAAAATAAAGTCTAATTTTGTCAGCAATGCCAGATCATCTTCCAATGCCTCCAGTTCTAAGGCGGCCTGTGAGCTTAAAGTTGAAAGGATAATTTCAATTTCTTTTTCTTCCTTTAATTCCAGTTCCCGAATATCATTGTTTAACTTGACCACAGCCATAGGTTCCACGAATAAAGTAGAGCCGGTAGAGGACTGGTCATGGATCATACCCGGTACCTGCCCTTTGTATTCTGACTTAACGGGAATGCAGTAGCGGCCGTTTCGCATAGTAATAACCGCATCCTGTAAATAAGTACGGACAGATCCGTTTACCATAGAAGATAGCTGTGAATGGATCTTGTCATTTGTCTGCTTCATCTGGCGTCTGATATGGTGAAGGGCAGGGCTGGCATCATCGCTGATCTCTGTTTCCGAAGGAATACAACGCCTGATTTCCGTAGAAAGCGGTGTAAGTGGCTGTAACGCCTCGAACATTTCATCCAGACAGTCCGGTTCATCATTGTCTGTCTCGCCGCGGGAATAGGATTTCACACGGCTGCAGGTCTCAAGCAGCTTGCATATGCGCAGTAATTCTTCCATACTAAGGATACTTCCGATATCGAGGCGTTTAAGAGAGCCACGTATATCTGTTACACCGGAAAAAGATACGCTGCCTTTTTGATAAATGCGCAGAAGGGCATCTCTCGTTTCATGCTGCATGGCAGTAATTTCTTCTATATCAGAGGAAGGCAGCAGATTCTTGCACTGTTCTTTGCCAAGAAGGGAACCTGCAAATTCCGTAAGCTGGTCTATGATTTTATAATATTCTAATGTCTTTAATGCTTTTTGATTCATAAATTCACCTGTTTATCTATTTTATAGTTAGAGCCTTGAATTCTAAAGCGTACGTATTGGTGCATCAGATTTAGATACGCTCTATTAGCCTGCTTCTATCATACCCCATAAACGGACAATTGAAAACCTAAATTTTTCTAAAATTCATAGATTGTTCATATGTGTTTGATAGAATTAGGACATTACTGTGGGGATATGTGTTTTACTGTGAGAAGGAGAGTACTTTTATGTCGCAACAAGGAAAAAAGGATTTTACTTTTATCAATGAGCATATTAAGACAAAGCCATTTTATAAGAAGAAATGGTTTCTGAAGTCGGGAGCGGCTGTAGGACTTGCTGTTGTATTCGGCGCTGTAGCCGGATTGACATTTGCAGTCATTACGCCTTGGGCAAAACAGAAATTTGGAGAGCCCCAGACCCCGACACAGATCGTAATTGCACAAGAAGAAGAGACAGAGAAGCCAACGGAAAAACCGACAGAAAAGCCGACCGATGCGGTGGTGACGGAAGAAGAGAGTGAAATCATACCGCAGACAGTCATTGAAGAAAAGGCTTTGAACCTGTCGGATTATAAAAAACTATACAGCCAGATGTACTCGGTAGCCAGAGAAGCACAAAGAGCCGTGGTAACAGTGACGGGAAGCAGCAGCAATGTAGATTTGTTCAATGAACCTTCTGAAAATAATGTAGAAGCATCCGGTCTCATTGTGGCAGCAAACGGCGCCTATATGTATGTGCTGACAGAATCAGCCGTAATAGAAAGTGCAGAAAGCGTACGGGTGACATTCCCCGATGCAACTACGGTGGACGCAGTTGTTCAGAAACAGGACCCCACAACCGATATGGCGCTGGTGAGGCTTCCGATCAGCAAGATTCCCGAAGAAACCAAGAATCTCATCGATACCTCAGCATTGGCGAGTTCCTGCTCCGTATCCCAGGGTGTACCGGTGATAGCAATTGGCAGTCCCATGGGGTATACGGAATCAATTGCTTTTGGAATGGTCACATCAATTTTCCCAACCTCGGTAGAAGACCGGGAATACAACATGATCAACACGGATATCATTGGAAGCAGCGAAGGCAGTGGTATTTTGGTAAATCTGGACGGTAAAATAGTAGGAGTCATCACCAGGGATTTTTCAAACCAAATGGAACAGTCCACAGTAACCGGTGTATCGATTTCCGAAATACGCCAGCTGATCGAGAATATGACCAATAACGTGGAGATGGCTTATATGGGCATAATCGGCAAAGAAGTTACAGAAAGTATCCAAAAGGATTCCAACATTCCGGAGGGCGTCTATGTAAAAGAAATAGCCGCAGATTCTCCTGCAATGTATGCCGGTATACAAAAAGCAGACATCTTGATATCAATTAATGGAGAAAAAATCACAAATATGAAAGAGTACAGCGACCAGATGGGAAAATTAAAGCCGGAAGATATCGCACATGTGAAGCTGATGCGCCAGGGGCTGGATGGAAATTACGCTGAAATCAACGCTGACGTAACACTTGGAAATGCACAGTAGATTCCGTGGATTATTTGTGGTATAATCGTGGACGGCGATTATAAATAATATACAGTTTGGAAAGGTTAGAGAAAAAAGATTATGAAATACATTGAAATGCTGCATGAGGGTGAGCGTGTCGGAGATATCTATTTATGTAAATACAAACAATCCGCCATTACCAAAAATGGAAAAACATATGAAAACGTAGTTCTTCAGGACAAGACTGGCACAATCGATGCGAAGATCTGGGATCCAAATTCCCAGGGAATCGACGATTTTGATGCCATGGATTACATAGATGTAGTAGGAGACGTAACCAGCTTCCAGGGCACCTTACAGTTAAATATAAAACGTGTCCGAATAGCACAGTCCGGCGAATATGAACCTGCGGATTATCTTCCCGTGAGCTCCAGAGATATAGACGAAATGTACAAAGAGCTTCTGAGCCTGATCGGTCAGATCCAAAACCCATATCTCAAAGAGCTTACAGACAGCTTTTTTGTAAACAATGATAACTTCATCAAAGCATTTAAATTCCATTCGGCAGCAAAATCCGTACATCATGGATTCGTCGGAGGGCTGTTAGAACATACACTTGGCGTACTGAACCTCTGTGCAGACTATGTACGTCAGTATCCATTCTTAAATAAAGACCTGCTGTTTACCTCAGCAGTATTCCATGATATCGGAAAAATGCGTGAATTATCAGCATTTCCGGAAAATGATTACACAGACGACGGACAGCTTCTGGGACATATATTCATCGGTGCGGAATTACTGGGCAGCAGTATCCGGAAAATACCAAACTTCCCGGCAAAACTGGCAAGCGAATTGAGACACTGCATTCTGGCGCATCATGGTGAACTGGAATACGGATCCCCGAAAAAACCGGCGCTTGCAGAAGCAGTGGCACTGAATCTGGCTGACAATACCGATGCGAAGATGGAGACCATGAAGGAAGTAATCATGGGCGCTGGGGATAATACTGATTGGCTTGGGTATAACCGGTTGTTTGAATCTAATATTCGGAAGACCAGTATTTAAGGAAAAGATAGATGGTGAAGAAATGGCTGGAGACGGTCGGGGTGTTGTGTGAGATTGTGTCGTGAGATTACGTAAAGATACGTGGGATTATGTGCTATGATAGAGATTATGTACGGGTACGTGAGATTATATGATATAATTTAGATTATGTACGGGTACGTGAGATTGTGTGATATTATCAAGATTACGTAAGGGTACGTGAGATCATATAATATTATGTGAGTTTATGTAATATCATAGAGATTCCGTAAAAATACGTGAATGGTACGTAATAGATTTTATACAACAAAATAGTCAGAACGTGTATAGCAGGCAGCCCGGTTGGTGCCTGCTATATTTTCAATTGTTATTTACAGCAGGTAGATGAAAGGGAAATTATTTTAATGAAAAAGAATGATCGAGCAGAAGTTATTTCAATGAAGAAGAATGATTTATTGGAAGTTAAAATAGAAGATATTGGCATGGATGGAGAAGGAATCGGCAAGGTAGACGGATATACGCTGTTTGTCAAAGATGCGGTAATTGGAGATGTGATCGAGGCAAAAATCACAAAAGCCAAGAAAAATTATGGCTATGCAAGGGTGATCAAAATTAAAGAGCCTTCCCCATACCGTATAGAAGCCAAATGTCCGGTTGCCAGACAATGCGGAGGCTGCCAGATTCAGGAAATGTCCTATGATCAACAGCTCATATTCAAAGAAAATAAAATCCGCAACAATCTGATCCGAATCGGGAAGTTTGAGAATCCACCCATGGAGCCTATCATAGGAATGAAAGAACCGTTTTATTACCGGAACAAAGCCCAGTTCCCCATCGGAACAGACAAGGACGGCTATATCATCGCAGGCTTTTATGCAGGCAGAACCCATGATATCATTCCCAATCGCAAGTGCTTCCTGGGCGTAGACATTAATGAAACGATCCTGGATAAAGTCATTGATTACATGAACGAAAACAAGGTTTCTTCCTACAATGAAACTACCGGAAAAGGTCTGGTACGCCATGTTCTGATCCGCTATGGTTTTCGGACAAAAGAAATCATGGTCTGTATCATAGTAAATGGAAAGTCACTGCCAAATCAGGAGAAGCTGATCAAAAGCCTTTGTGAACTGGATGGAATGACCAGCATAACCCTGAATGTGAATCGTGAGAAAACAAATGTAATTCTTGGAAGAGAGATAGTAGAATTATGGGGAAAAGGATATATCGAAGATTATATCGGTGATGTGAAGTACCAAATTTCTCCCCTGTCCTTCTACCAGGTTAATCCGGCACAGACTGAGAAACTCTATGGCACTGCGCTGGAATATGCAGGTCTGACCGGAAATGAGACGGTGTGGGATCTCTACTGTGGTATCGGGACCATTTCGCTGTTTTTGGCTCAGAGGGCTAAGCAGGTATATGGAGTGGAAATTGTGCCGGAGGCGATAGAGGATGCAAAAAGGAATGCGAAGTTAAATGGGATAGAGAATGCGGAGTTTTATGTTGGGAAGTCCGAAGAAGTATTGCCCAGGAAGTTGGCTGAGGGGAATGTGAAAGCGGATGTGATTGTGGTTGACCCGCCAAGGAAAGGGTGCGAGGAAGCTTTGCTGAAGGCTATCTTGGAAATGGGAGTTCCCAAGGTGGTGTATGTGAGCTGCGATAGCGCTACGCTGGCAAGGGATCTGAGGTATCTTTGTGATGGGGGGTATGAGATTGAGAGAGTGCGGGGGGTGGATATGTTTGGGAATACGGGGCATGTTGAGACCGTGGTTTTATTGTCCAAACTAAAAACGGCGCAATCTATTGAAGTTGAAATTGACCTTGATGAGATGGACTTGACTACTGCTGAAAGTAAGGCAACCTATGCTGAAATCAAGCAGTATGTTCTTGATAATGCAGGATTTAAAGTTTCGCAATTATATATAGCGCAAGTAAAAAGGAAGCATGGGCTGATAGAACGAATCAACTATAACTTGGGTGAGGGTAAAGCCAAAGTTCCACAAGTACCGTCAGAAAAAGAAAAAGCTATTGAAGATGCATTAAAGCACTTTCAGATGATTTAGTGGAACAAAAAATTTCAAATAGTAGAGGTGCTAATTATGGCTAATATTGAAAGTATCAAACAAAAAATACTCCAACTGGATGCAGGGTCATTTCAAAATCTTTGCGATTCTTATTTATATAAAGTTGGCTATCCCAATATAGTTTCTCTTGGTGGAGAAGCAGGTACACGAAAGACTACACCAGGGACACCAGACACTTATTTTATTGCATCAAATGGAAAGTATATTTTTGTAGAATATACAACTCAAAGGACAGGCTTATTTGCAAAGATTAAGGATGACCTTGAAAAGTGTCTTGATACATCAAAGACAGGTGTTCCGCATGATAAAATCTTAGAAATAATTTATTGTCATACTTCATCAAATCTTACACCCTTGCAAGATAGCGAGGTAAAAGCTTTATGTGAAGATGTTGGAGTCAAGCTTACGGTTATTGGGATTGATAAACTTGCAGAAGACATATACCTCTTCCATCATAATCTTTCTCGTGATTTTTTGGGTATACCAATAAGTACTGACCAAATTCAATCATATGACGATTTCATTAATCGCTATAATTTGAACAAAATGGCTGCTCCAATAGACACTAAATTTTTATTCAGAGAAAAAGAGCTTAAAGATATTGGCGAAGCTTATTTGAAAGCGGATGTTGTTATACTCAGTGGTTCAGCAGGCACAGGAAAGACTCGATTAGCATTGCATTATTTTAAAAATCGCCCAGATAACAATAATGAAAAGTTCTACTGTATTCACAGTAATGCCTTACCAATATATGAGGACTTGAAGCTTTTTATAGATAAGCCCGGGAACTATTTTCTTTTTGTTGATGATGCAAATCAATTGTCGGGATTGCAACATATCATTCGGTATACCACCATGAAACCAGAAGGGTATAATGTAAAAATACTTATTACAGTGCGAGATTATGCACTTCAAAAAGTGATAAATGATGTTCGGGAAATTACTTCGTATGATACTATAAATATAAATTCATTTACGGATGACGAGATTAAGAAACTTCTTCAAACTGCATTAGGCATTATGAATCAAGATTATCACGAAAGAATTATAAGAATCGCGGAAGGAAATGCACGTATTGCTATTCTTGCAGGGAAAGTAGCATGCAATTCAAACCATTTGAATTCTATAAATGATGTATCACAATTATATGAAGATTATTATGGATCTTCTTTAGAAGGTAATCAATTGCTTAGCGACAATAGCATGTGCATAACTGCTGGCATAGTTGCTTTTTTGGAAGCCATTCATTTAGAACACATTGATGCTTTTTTGCCAATTCTACAGGAAAAAGGATTAAGCCGAGATGATTTTATTGAAAATATCCGTAAGCTTCACGAGCAGGAAATTGTTGATATTTGCAATGATAAAGCAGTTCGTTTTTCTGAGCAATGTCTGTCTAATTATTTGCTTAAATATGTTTTTTTCGATAAAAAATTACTCAGCCTATCAGAAATGATTAAAGCTTGTTTTCAAAGCTATAGAGAGCGAACCATATCCTCTATTAATACACTTCTTAATATATTCAGAAATGAAAAGCTTTTCAATTTTATTGAGAAAGAAATAAAATTGTTATGGGATGAATTATCAACCGAAGAATCCCCATTTTTCTTTGAATTTGTCAAAGTGTTTTTTCGTATCAATCCCACAGAGACACTTTTGATTTTGCAAAATGAAATTGAACTTGAAGATGAAGTGATTATGGAATGCTCTGAAATTGATATTGAAAAGGGTAAAAATTATCAGAACGTAACGAACGATATCATCGAAATTCTTGGCGGTTTTGCAAATATGACCGATTTGCCAACAGCCTGTGATTTGCTTTTTCAGTATTATTTAAAACGACCAGATTTATATATGGAATTTTATCACGCAATTAATCGATATTATGGAATTTATAAAGATTCTATGCACTGTGGTTTTTATACGCAAATAACATTTATTAAAAAAATTATAGAATATTCAAGTGATTGGAAGCAGGAATTCATAGTAACACTTTTTTTGGATATAGCAAAAGAATTTTTGAAATTGCATTTTTCGCCAACGGAAGGAGGACGAAAACACACATTTACTATGTACCATATTCCATTAGTTATATCGGAAGGTGTTGAAAAATACCGAAAGCTAGTTTGGGAATCTTTATTCCTTCTTTGCAAAATTGATAAATATAGAGCAAAAGTCAGAAAAATTCTTGATTCTTATGGCGGCACAGTTGAAGATATTAGCATTCCAGTTTTACAATTTGACCTAGAGTATATTAATTCGATTTTAGAATCAGAATTTCCGCCAGATGAATTAACAAACTGTCTTTTAGTGAACAGAATAGCGCATATTTTCAATAGTTTGAATCTTTCTTGCGAATCATTATCTGCTAAATACTTTGAAGGAGAGCAACTTCAGCTATATTTTCTTCTTAAAGGGTCAGATTACAAAGAAAGTGTTGATTATAAAGAATGTGAAAAACTAAAGCGACAATCAATTGAGCAATACGTTTCTAATTGTGATTTTGTAATGTTCAAGCAATTAATCGATGTTTGCCATAAAATTAAGAACCTAGATGGTCATACTGCTTGGGAAATTGGAGAGGGGTTAGGAATTGCCTTTGATGTGATTTCTCTTAAAAAAGATTGCTGCATTGATGCTATTAAGTATTACATAGAAAAAGATACACCAAATAATTTACATCCAAATCGCTTGATTGGCATTCTTTTTTCCTTATTGTCTGATTCAGAAGTGCATCAAATTATTATTGATAGAGAATATAGTCAGAAAAATGCTTGGCTGTATGCCTATTATCATGAACTGCCGCAAGAGTTAATTACCGAAAGTCATTTACATAGGCTTTACAGCTTTTTAGAAGATACTTCTGATAGAGATATTACTTCATCATCAATGCGTGATGTGGATTTTTTGGAGAAGTATAATATAATAGATGAACAAGCATTTATAAAAGGGTGTAAAATTATTTTAACTAAAATGGAGTATTCACCCTTTATAGTACATATTTATTTTGATTTGTTGTTTAATAACCATCATAATACAGCGCAAGAAGTAATTCAAAAATTTAATTGCGATTTGGAATTACTTGAAGAAATTTATTGCTCCATGATGTCATATGATAATCACCACGATTATAACGGAAAATTCTTGGAAAAAATATATTTGGTTAGACCGTCCATACTGGAAAGGTATATAGCATATTTAATAAATAAAAATAATGGCTCTTTTAGCGATAATCAGGAAAAGCATCGTTGCTTTTTCGATTTAGATGATTTTATCGAAATATATAATAGGATTTTCGAACAGCTAATAAGGGATTGTAAGTTTCCCACGATGTCAGTACCATATTTTTTAGAATCTTTATTATTACCAGTTCAAAATGAGCAAAAACTGTTGGGAAGGCAAGATGAGTGGGTGCGGCAATGCATTCAACTATTCTCCAATGATGAAACAAAAATGTATTGCCTATTTTCAGTTATATCAAAATTGGGAATTGAAAGAAAAAAGGAATATATTTTGCTGTTCCTTGAGAATAATTCATTATTTGAATGTTTTGAAAGGATACCTTTAACGCCTACTTCATGGAGTTGGTCAGGCAGTGCAGTACCTATGTATTCTACTTGGATTGAGTTTCTTGAATCATTGCTTCCAAACTTTATAGGTTTAAAATGGATAAAGCATAAAAACCTGGTAGAAACAAAAATTGGTTATTTAAAAAAGCAAATTGAATCAAAACAAATTGATGAGATTTTAAGAGGGTGAAGCTAAACTAACACTTGTTGTTTGTAACTGAGTAAAGTTTGTCAATCCCTTTACCGCAGGCACTCGCAGAGTGGGGATTTACAAACGAAAGAATATACAAAAATATAAAGAGGGATATTCCTATACATAGTATGGGGATATCCCTTGTTTACTTATTATGATGTGGCTCATCAATAAATTCTATAATATTATTCGGAATACATTCTAATGCGATAGGTACTGTCAGTAGTTTTTCGCAAATTGTCACTTATAGAAAAAGTTACAAAAAAATGTAGTGGGTTGCTTCAATTAGTCCACCTCAATACCTTTGGTGTCAGGAGTATCTAACGAAAATCCTGCGTGGTCTTTACTTACAAGTGTCATAATAGTAAGCGATGAATAACATAGCGTATAGACTTTCCCAACGTTTACTAGTTTTCAA
>UQCR01000130.1 GCA_900539655.1 uncultured Robinsoniella sp. | reverse complement strand
TGCCGCCAAAAAGCGCTCCGCAAAGGTTAGAAAATACCAGTTCTGCGGCAAGCTGACGGAGTCCATATCAGTTTCCCACCCCCATCTTTTCGCACACTACCTATATTACACAAAGCGTATCTACTCAGCTAAACCCAAAAACACGCTCTGAGGATGCAGAGAAGATTTTATAAAATTTAATTTATCCGCAAAAAGGATTGGAATGGGAAATTTCCTTTATGATTGCTTTCTGGCATATTCAGCCTGGTGGATTCCATTTTTCAGTGATGGGCTGTCCATTTCCGCCATCTTTCGTTAGGTAATCAACTACATCTTTTACCTGATTCAACTGCCATACATCTTTTAACGGTATTTCAGTTTGGAAATGCTCTTCAAAGGCGCAGACCAGATTGGCAACATCCAGAGAATTTAATGCCAGATCTGTAACAAAATTGGTATCGCTAGTCAGGTTTTTGATTCCGGTAATCTGGTAGATGGTTTCTTCAATAATATGAAATGCCTGTTCTTCAGTCATGGGCGGTATCACCTCTTTTCAACTTCTGAATGGATGTCTTACGGAATTCAGTTTCTGAAATTTTAATGGAATAGATCCGCATATAAGTAGGAAGGGAGTGATTGAGCTCCAAAACTTCTTCCTGAATCTGTTCCAGAACCTGAAAGGAAGACATGCCATGCGTCTGGGCTGGATCTGCGTAGATGATCACAGACAGCTTAACATCGTCAGCAGCCTTTCCGTTACTGGCGCCATATACCATAGCTTCTTTTACCAGTGGGAGCTTTAAGATGCGTTTTTCCAGTTCTTCCGGAACTACTTTTTTCCCATTGCTGAATACAATCAGATTCTTTTTCCTGCCACTGATATACAAATGTCCTTTCCGGTCCACATATCCCAGATCGCCGGTTCGAAACCAGCCGTCTTCAAAGGCTTTTCTGGTCATATGAGGATTTTTATAATATCCTTTAAAAACGGAAGGGCCTTTAACAAGAATTTCGCCATTTGAAAATTTAACTTCCATATCAGGAAGAAGTACTCCAACGGACGAACACTTATTGTCTCTGTTCCGGTTAACGCTTACCAGCGGGCTGCATTCTGTGATGCCGTATCCCTGTAAAACGCTGATACCGTAAGCCTGAAATTCCTCAGATATTTCTTCATTCATATGTGCGCCGCCGCTGATAACCAGCGTGGCATTTTTTCCAAGTACCTTTTTAACGGCATCGTTGATAAAAGGCTTACAGGGCAGGTGGAGTTTTTGCAGTTTTTCATATTTTTGAACAGCATTTATGGCTTCCCGGCGTGTGCCGCGGCGTTCCTGTTCCAGATGGATACTCTTTAAGAGCGTTTCGGTTATCATAGGAACAGATAGGATCAGGGTGGGAGAAAAAAGTTTTAATTCTTCCATTAATGTTTTCAGGTTTCCATTAATGCAAATGTTCTGTCCCTGGGTTAGAACATTAATGACACCGCATACTAACGAGTAAGTATGGTACAGCGGCAGGGGAGTAAAGACGCGGTTTCCTGTTTCCACCAGAGCCTGGGCGTTGCAGGCATTGTGAAGCAGATTACCATGGGTAAGCATCACCAGTTTAGATGCGCTGGTTGTGCCGGAAGTATTGATCAGCAGCGCAAGGTCATCTTCCTTTACTGCAGACATGATGGGTGACAGAACTTCATCATCTGTACCACAGGGAGAAGACCTCTGGATGCCTTCCCAAAAGGAAAATGTATTGTCGTCTTCCCCATAGTCCATGGATATTATGGTGTTTACAGTAAATGAATTTTCTTTTGTTAGGAACATAAACTCCTGGGAAAGGATAACCGCCTGTACATCTGCGTATTCCAGCATGCTGCAGATTTCCATAGGCGTCTGTTCTACGTCGATGGCTACGGCTACGCTGCCAATGCTGCCGATCGCCCAGAATGACACCAGCCATTCGTAGCGGTTTTCACTGATTATTGCAATGTGTTTGTGAGAAAGTCCCATTGTGATCAGTGTTTTTGCGAAAGCGCAGATATCCTCTGAGAGCTGCTGGTATGTATATTCAAATAATTCTCTCCTGGAATTAAAAACGGTAATTGCCGTTTTATCTTTATGTAAAGGAGCCATTTTAGACAGGCATTCCGGTAAGGTAGTATAGCGGTGAATTTTATTTAGCGGATATTTTCGATTCATAAATTCCTCCATGGGGGTCTGTTTAATAAGTCCACTGTAATTCCTGATTCATCTGTTCATAATCAGATTCAATAATGCTGATAAATACATCGACCAGGCTGCCGTCAAATTGTGTGTTCCGCCCATCGCGTAATTCGTTGAGCGCTTTATCCAGAGTTAGTTTTTGGCGGTAGTGGCGGTTGGACATCATGGCGTCAAAGGCATCTGCAATAGAAATAATGCGTGCCTGGAGGGGGATTTCGTCTCCCTGGCGCCGGTTCGGATATCCACTACCGTCATATCGTTCATGATGGGACAAAACAATATCATCCAGATTCTGGAACATATCGATACAAGAGAGGATCTTTGCGCCCATTTTTGGATGGAGGCGGATACATTCGTATTCTTCATCTGTCAGTTCTTGGTTTTTGCACAGTACAGAGTCTGCAACTCCCACTTTTCCAATGTCATGTAACAGGCCGGCAATCCGCACGCATTCACAAAAAGAATCGCTTTTGTTAAGTGCCTTTGCCAGTTTCAGGCTGTAATAAGATACCCGGTCGGAATGGCCTCCCGTATAGATATCTTTGGCGTCTACCAGAAGCCGCAGGGCCTCTACGGTCTGCATATAGCTTCCCTTTAACTTGGATATGGCATTGGCAAGTGCCTTGTTATTAGTATTTAAGAGGATATTTAAAATGGTATTATGCAGTGCAGTGGAAATCTGCTCCACGTATACGGAGATCAGGTAAGCCTGAACTTCATCCAGACCTGTTTGCTTGCGCAGTCCGATCACTCCAAGCCAGGCATCACTGCCACCGGGAAGGGGAAGCAGCGCAAGGTTGTCCTGCCAGGTGATTTTACTTTCGGATAAACAGGTCTGAAACAGATCGGTACGGGCTTCATAATCTTCATTGTAAAAGGCTTGAAATTCTTTATCAAAACAGCCTGTTCCGCAGAATACATTTTCCGGGAGTACATCTACCGGCATGGAACGGATAATATTTCTTGGTTTGAGCCACACAAAGATATTCCGGTTATCAAGCAGGTGATGGATCTGTTCCATAATCTGCCCGGCTATTTCTGTCAGGGGCAGAAGATGATGAAGTCGGGGGATTCCCGAAAGTATCTGGGTAAGCCCGTCCTGATAACGTTCTATGGTTCTGATCTGCCGGATGGATTTGAGGCTGCTTTCAACCAGCAGTTCCAGTTGGTCGAAGCGGTCTGTTTTTTCAAAATAGCCCTGAATATCTAATTCCCGAATGGTATACAGTGGCGGTGCGATCTCTTTATGACCAGTCAGTAGTATAACAAATATCCTTTTATCAAATTCCCGGAGACGTGCCAATACTTCATCCCCGCAGATTGGAGTCATCAAAAAGTCGAGTAGCAGTATATCATAAGAATGCTGCTTCATCTGTTCCAGGGCATTAATGGGATCATTGGATGTATCTACGGTAAAACCCGATGCATCAAAATAAGAAGACAGAGCATCGGTAATATTACAATCATCGTCTAACACGATCATTGAAAACCCATTTTTTTCCCGGCCTATTCTGTTCTTGCGCATACTAATACCTCTCTTTTGCTTATTTATTCGGCGGATACTGGAATTTTAACATAGAAGACAGCGCCGCCAGCCGGATTGTCTTCCACCCACATACTCCCACCAAATTTACCCCTGATCAGACCCTCTGAACTATACAGGCCTAAACCGGTTCCATTTGCTCCCTTAGTCGTAATCATGCTGTGAAAAAGCTTTTTTTTCACTTCAGGCGAGATGCCCGGTCCGTGATCCACAACTTTTATAATAATAAAATCATCTTCCAGATAAGGATTCAATATGATTTCCCCTCCTGTTTCTTTCATGGAATACACGGCATTGTCAATCAGGTTGTTTAATACCTGTACCAGATTATTTACATCTCCGCTCAATAGAAGATCCGAGGGGACCTTATTTATAATATTCAGCTGGCATTTGTTTCTGGTCAGGCTGTGGTTCATCAGTAACTGTACCTTTTTTACGACTTCGTCCAGAGAAAATTCCACAATGTCTGAGGTATTCATGTTGGTTGCCAGGCCTTTTACCGTAGTAATGATATCTGACATATAGCTGCAGCAGCCCCGGATCTTCGACAGCCAATCCTTCATTTCCCTGGCGATTTCCTGGTGGTCTTCCAGGGTTACGGCAGGGTCATCTATGCTGAGCTCGTATTCGGTAACCAGGTTGCCCAGGCTTTCCACATTGCCGGAGATTGACATAATGGGCGTTTTCAGATTATGGGAAATTCCGCCCATCATCTGCCCAAGAGATGCCAGACGCTCCCTTTCCATAGTACGGCTTAAGTTCTGCTGTTCCCGTTTCATATTTTCTTTCAGTTCCGTCACATCTTTTAACAGTGCAACAACACCCACCATGTTGTTCTTCTGAAAGATTGGGGATACTTCCACAGAATAATAGAACTTTCCATCTTCCCGCCATACAGCCTGTTCATAAGAGATGACGCTGATGGACTGCTTACATATATCGAAAAAATTTAAAAGGTTATAGATTACGTCCTTTTTCCTGTCCTCCAGGGCATCAACGGCATTTTGAAGATAAGTATCCATTTTCATGCCATAGGATTCCCCGAAGGTTTCTTCAAATGCCTGGTTTGTATTCAGGATAAGCCCATCCGAGGAAATGACTGCATAGCAGTCTGAAATATTATTTAAAATATTTTCCTGAGCAGTTGGTTTGATCTGAAGGAAATTCAGGTAATAAATTGCGATTCCATGAAACGCTATCGTGACCATGAAAGCCAGTGGTGTGGCAGTTATAGGCAGCGGAAGTATCTTCAGGGTTGCAATCAAGTTTACCAGAACCGGAATGCCTAACCCGGCAGCGAATAAGGATGCCTGCCAGGAAATACCCTTATTTCTACATTTGAAGCCGTATCGCAGGCTGATAATAATAGAAGCGATACAGGAAACATAGTACTGGGTTCCCGATAAAATGAACAGAGGTCCAAATTCGACCTCGGATACATAGATGGAAAAGTTCCGGTAAAACAGATGATGATACGGGTTTGTAAATACGATCAGTGAAGTCAAAATGGGCAGCAGGTAAAGCAGGTAGTAAGCTTTTGGCAATTGTTTAAACTGCTTTACAAATGTTATGGAAATCAACAGTGTTGTTACTACCATCAGGGCACATGCTGAACAGGTTATGGCGTCCATCAGCATTAAAAGGCTGGTCCTGGAATCCGGAATACACAGGATTCCCAGGATTGCTATCATCCAGATAAGCAAAAAAACGGAGGATGCCACATAGAGCTTCTGAATCAGTTTTAAACGCCCTTTTGATATGCAGCTTGCAATGAAAAAAAGCAAGATAGCAATGGCAATGTCTACGATATGAGGTGCGATACCCTGCAATTTTATTCCTCCTTCCGGGTGCAGTCAAAGCACCGGCTGATTTTAATGAGATCCGGGCGGGGCCAGGTAAATCCCAGCTGCTCCAGCTGATAAGCAGTATCTCTTGCCTGAATTTGTATTTGTGAATGAAAAGCAGTGCCGGAAAAGTAAGCTTCTGCAACTGCCTGAATAAAAGGAGAGCTGTTTTTAGCAGCCTGATCGCGGAGCAGTTCTTCGAATTCTTCCCGCTCTGCCAGTTCCATATCACAGCAGGATTTCAGAATATCTCCCAGCGCAGATTCCTGAGGATTGATTACATGAAAGGCAGTTCCCGGCTGATATAATAATTTTACGATTGCTTCTGCGCACAAATCCACGCTGGTCAATTCCATAAATACCCGGTCAAACTCCCGGGGAATCTTTTTTAACATTAATAGTCCCTGAATAATACGATAGAATGCATTGCTGTCGGGGTTTAACTGGAAGACACCGTCTTTTGCGCGGGAAACCAGACGCCCCACCCGGAAGATCCTGGCATTCAGCCCATTTTCTATTGCGGCGGCAACCAAAGCTTCTGCAAGTATTTTACTTTTTGTGTATGGATTATCCATCCAGTTCTGTCCCATATCCAGATCATGCTCGCTGAAAAATACAGGGAGTCCGGGAGCAGCTATAATATATTCCCCTGCCACGCTGATCGTAGAAATATGTATAAAGGAAGCATTGGCACTTTTGGCAAAAGCAATGACATTTTCTGTTCCATGAGTATTCGTATGGACAAGCTCATCACCCGGGGCATAATGCCTTACATCTGCGGCGCAGTGGATAATCATATCAACGGTATCTGTTAATCTTTCATATTCGGGCTTTGATATGCCAAAGTGCTCTATTGTAATATCCCCATTTACGATTTCAATACGCCGGCTGACAAAAGAGTAAAAACTTTCTCCAAAATAACTGGAAATGACTTCCTTCAGCCTTTGTTCCCCGCCGGTACGAACCAGACAGATTAATTTTTCAATTCCGGTTCCAAGCAGCTCATACAGCAGGTGTGCTCCAAGATATCCGGTTGCACCGGTTAAGAGCGAAATACGGCTCCTGGGAATACTGAGGTTGTTCTTTGGCAGAAACCTTGCAAGCTTTTCAAAATCTTCATCTGCTTCCACAGTGACGGCAGCCTCGGCATGAAGCGGAATAAGCCGTCCGGTTATTTTCTCGATCTGTCCAGCCAGAGTAGGGCAGCTGTAAAAATCATTTAAGGAAAAATCAATGTGGTTTTTATAATACTGGCTGAGTACCATAATTGCAGTCAGGGATGTTCCACCCTGCTTAAAAAAGGATACGTTCCAGTCGGCTTTTTTACCCAGCGCTTCTTCCCAGACAGACTGAAGTAATGCTTCCTGCGGATCAACAGGGGCTTGCCCCTGGGGGGTATCCGGTATGCATTCTTTCGGAGCCTCCATTTCCATCAGCAGCCGGATATCCAGCTTACCGCTGGCGGTGCGGGGAAGTGCGCTTACCGGCACGAATACAGAAGGAATCATATAGTCGGGCAGCTGTTCCAGTAAATAATCCCGCAGTTTTTCTTCGGTATATTGATTGGCGGGAACCAGATATGCCCGAAGTGACTGCACCAGGTCGTTATTCCTTACAGGAACCACCGCAGCTTCAGAAGCATAGCGGGACTGAATGATCTGTGAGGCAATTTCCTCCGGTTCAATCCGATGTCCGTTTAATTTTAGCTGGTTGTCAACGCGTCCCAGGCATTGCCAGTTTCCGTCTGCGCGAAGCCTGCCAAGATCTCCGGTTTTATACATGCGCTCATTTTTACAGAGGAGATCCGGAACAAATACCTGGTTTGTCAGATCTTCCCGATTGATATAGCCTGCAGCCAGGCATTCTCCTGCAATGTAGATTTCTCCTATTGCAGTTGGCGGGAGAGGATGCCCGTTTTCATCCAGCAGATAATAACGGCAGTTCCCGATTGGCTTTCCTATATGTATGCTCTTGGCATCCGTTACATTGCCCATGCAGTTGTGGACGGAAGTTTCTGTAGGCCCGTAAATGTTATAAATCCGGGCATTTGACAGTTCCCGAATCCGGTCACGAAGTGAAAGCGTCCAGGGTTCTCCCAGCAGTATAATAATTTCTATATCTTTTAATGCCTCACAAAATGCGGTGTCACCAAGGCACATCTGAAGCCTGGAAGGTGTCATCTGTATGACTCGGCTCTGGTCTTTTGCAATTCGCTCAGCCAGTTTCCAGGGCAGGAGCATTTCCTCTTCATCAGCGATGGAGATGCATCTGCCATTGGCAAGGGCAAGGAGGGTCTCTGTCGTAAATACGTCAAAAACACAGTTGGAAGCACAGAGGATCCGGCTGCCGCTTTCCCCCAGCAGTGGTGTTACGGTTCCCGAAAGGTTGGAAATAGCTTTATGCACCATCATGACGCCTTTTGGCTTGCCCGTTGAGCCGGAAGTATAGATCACATTTAACACATCCTCCGGCGTTCTCTTAAGCTCCGGTGTCCAGCTTCCGTCCAGCGTAAAGTCCAGGGGCAGTACGGGGCAGGCTGAAATGGCGGGAGGCGTGACAGACTCACCCAGCAACAGCAGTCTTGCCTTTGCATTCTCCAGCATATAGGAAATGCGTTCAGTTGGAAAATCAGGATCGACAGGCAGGTACGCGGCACCTGCTTTTAAGATACCAAGCATAGTCACCGGCATATCGCCGTCACGTTTCGGCATAAATGCCACCACATCCCCATGGAGTACGCCTTCTCTGATCAGGTAAACGGCAAGGGAGTCGGAACGCTGTTTTAACTGGGCAAACGTATAGCTTGAATGTTCACCCCAGCATACTGCCTTGCTCTGAGGAGAGAGAAGAGCATAACGGTCCGTCATCTGGTCAATCAGTGCTGCGTCGTAAGGCATCCGCATCTGGTTAGGTATTTCCAGCAATTGGAGCTGATCCAAAGGTGCTGTGGGCGATACTTCACTGAGAGGCATCTCGGGATGGTTCAGCATGGTTTCCAGAATATGCAGATAAGACCTGCTGTAAAATTCCATGGTGCTCTGGTCAAATAAATTTTTAGCATATTCCAGGGTAAAGCGGTATCCGTCTTCGGTATGAATTGTCTCCAGATGTAATTCCATTTTCACTGCATGAATGTCGGCGGGTACCATATTAAGGTGCGCATCACCCAGCGTGAAATTTGATGGATTTACAGGTGCAAGGGAAAACAAAGCGTGGTACAGAGCCTGGCTTCCGCGGTTTTCCTCTGTTGGCGCCAGATTTACAATCTCTTCTAATGAAAGGTCCTGATGTTCCAGCATGTCCAGTACATCCTGTTTCACTTCCTTTAGATAAGCCATAAAATTCTTGTCTGATGAAGGGGTTAATAAAACCGGCAGGGTATTTACAAATACGCCTGTAAGTTCAGCCAGTTCCACGTGGCGTCTTCCGGATACCGGGGATCCGATAATCAGGTTTTCATTTCTGCTAAATTTGGAAAGCATAAGGGCATAAACACTTAACAGCAGCATATACGGAGTGACCTGGTGGATTTTACAAAATTCTTCAAAAGCTTTTCGAATATTTTCAGGCATGTTAAAGGTGACTTTTCCACCGGCTCCCACAAATTCCTTTGGGCGGGGGCGGTCAGTCGGCAGGGTCCACTGGGGCAGGGGAGCCTGCAAACGGTTTTTCCAATATTCCCTCTGTTCTAAAAGCCATTCTTTTGGCTGCTGTTCCATCCACCACGCGTAGTCCCGGTATCTTATGGAAGTCCGGGCAGGAGATTCGCTGCGGTAATACTGATCCAGCCTGGACAGGGTGAGTGCACTGCTGATTCCATCCGATATAATGTGGTGCATATCAAACAACAGATATTGTTCCTTTGCCTCTGTTTCAACCAGCATTACCCGAAAGAGCGGAGGTACGGCCAGATCAAATGGACGTATAAAGGCAGCCAGAGCTTCCTGGAAGCTGTTATGATTATTCCGCTCCAAATGGAAATCTGCTTCCTTATGAATACGGGAGATTACCTGCATCCCTTCAATTTCAAAACCAGTACGCAGCATTTCATCGTCTGCGATTAACTTAAGCAATGCGGCTTCCAGACGATCTGCGTCAATCGGTGAAGACACACGGAATACACCCGGCATGTGATAGCTGATACCGGTAGGGTCCAATTGCTGCAGCACATAGAAATTCTTTTGTGCAGCTGTAAGCGGGTAGGTGGTGCGTTCTGGTGCAGGAGGTATTTTTCCCTGGCGCCCGGTTGAAGCAACAGGTTCTCCTCTTAAAAAGTTTCCGAAACGCCGTATAGTGTTATTTGCATACAGATCCGAAATTTTAGGCAGCTTTGAAAAAACAGCCTCTACCTCGGTTAACATGGCTACTGCATTTAAGGAATCCCCGCCGGAGAGAAAATAGCTGGTATGTATGCCAAGGCGTTCATTAGACAGAATACGTCTCCATATTTCGAGCAGCTTTTCTTCAATTGCATCCGCAGGTGCTTCGTCTTCATCAGGCAGCTCCGGCTGTTGAAGATTTTTGTAATCTGTTTTACCATTGGCGGTAAGGGGAATTTCAGGCAGCTTCACAGCCAGTACAGGCAGCAGGTAATGAGGAAGGTAACTGGAGGCAAATGCCAGCAGGTCTTCTCCATCAAGTTCATGGTCTGATGTAAAATAAGCAATTAAATGATGGTCAAAAGCACGAACAGCCACGTTTTTAACCAAAGGATGATTCTGAAGCTGTTCTTCAATTTCAGCTGGCTCAACCCGGTGGCCCAGAATCTTCAGCTGGCTGTCAATACGGCCCTGGAAGACGATTTCGCCTCTGGAATTCCAATAGCCTAAATCTCCGGTCCGGTAAAGGCGTTCCCCTGGGATATACGGGTCAGCAACGAACTTCTGAGCTGTGAGTTCCGGCGCATTGAGGTATCCTGAAGCAAGACAGGTGCCACCTATATACAATTCCCCGGCTGAGCCGATGGGAAGCGGTCGCATGGAATCATCCAGAATATAAATCCGGCAGTTTGCCATTGGTTTTCCGATAGTAATCATCTCATTGCCGGAAACCATACTGTGACTAACCGCAACGGTGGCTTCTGACGGACCATATTGATTATACAGCCGCGCAAGTGTACAGGAGCGCAGCGTCTGGTATATTTCAGGAGAGAGGCTCTCTCCGCCGCATACAATCGTCTCGATGCGGTTCATAGCGCTTAAAAATGCAGGTTCCTTTAAATAAGACTTTAGTCTGGAAGGCGTCATTGAAAGAAAACCAACGTCAAAACGTTCGATCAGCTTTGCCAGTGAGGCAGGATAATTCATCTCTTCCTGGGTAGTAAATACTATGGTTTTTCCGTTTAGCAGTGCGCTCATGCTTTCCAGCAGGAAGGCATCAAAACTCACATTGCAGATAGAAAGGACAGCGCCCTTTGGATAGAGGGAAGCCATATTGTTAGCCAGATTTAGCACACTGTACTGATAGATCTGCACGGCTTTGGGCTTTCCGGTACTGCCTGAGGTATATACCAGGTAAGCCAGGCTGTCTGAAGTAATTGCCGGCATATGGTCCAGTGTGAAATCTGTCATTTGAGTCCCGGGGGACTCTAACAGGCTTTGTATGCTGCTGTGAGGAATGGAAGTATGAATCACTTCCCCTTCTTCTGTGATGCAGTAAGCAGCTCCGCTTTCTGATAACAGTTCCATCAGCCGGTTCTCTGGCATGGTTATATCTAAAAGCAGCCAGGCATTGCCGGATAGGGTAACGGCGCACATTGCTTTAAACAGGTCCTCGCTGCGGTCCAGCAACAGGGCAACGGTTTCATTTCCGTCCGGAACGGCGGTAACCAGATTTTGGGCAATGGCATAAGCGTCCCGGTAGAGCTCTCCGTAAGTCGTGCGGTGGCCGCCGCAGATAACTGCGGCACGGTCTGGTGCTGCCAGGGCTTTGTCACGGAGGATATCCCGCAGTGCACTTTCCTTAGGGTACCAGGCATCTGTCTGATTAAAATCAAATATCAGATGTTCTTCTTCTTCTTCGCTGATCACGGAAAGATCCGCAATAGGAACATCCGGATTCATAAGTGCATTATGGAGGATCTGCATTAAATGGCGGTGCAGGGTATCAATCTCTTCTTCGGAGAAAATCTGTGTCAGGTAATCATAATCAACTAAAAAACGGTTATCCGTATCCCGGCTGCTTAAGTGAACACACAGGGACTCTGCCTGATACCCGCTGTAAAGCCAGCGGCCTTCCAGCGTTACCTGGGCACCTCTCAGATGATGGATCTGCGTGTTCTGATAGGAGAGTGCTATGCTGAATAACTGGCTGGCGGCCAGATCACTTTCTTTTGCAGATATTGTTTTTTTAATCTCACTAAACGGAAAACGCTGATGATAAAGCAGTTTAAACCAGTCATTTTTCAGTTTTTCATTAAACTCCTGAAAAGATATTGCATCGTCCAGTTCATTTACAAAAGGCAGGGTATTTACAAACATGCCGGCAGTCTGTTTTTCCTGATAATTAATGCGGTTTACGGTTGGTACGCCTATACAGAAGCGGGTCTGTCCCTTAATGCGTTTTAAATAAATGGCAAGCACCATATAAAAGACAGCAAAAGGAGACACCTTATTCTGAGCACAAAAACTCCCGATCATCCGGTTGGAACGATTAGAGAGTGAATAAGATTTACGAATTCCCACAGGACTGATATGGGCATACTGGTATTCTTTTGTAAACGCAGGAGGAATGTCTGTAAGCATATCCTGCCAATAGGCGCGGTCCTTGTCACTTCTTTTGGAAGCGAGATAGTCCAGCTCTGTCTGGATATGTACGGCATATTCAGGCATAACCGTACAATCCGGCGCTTCGTTCTGGAGCAGACGGAAATAGTTATGGATGATCTGATTCGTAACCAGGGTCTGAGACCAGGCATCAGCGATAATATGATGGATCTTTGTCAGAATGCCTCCGGTATTTTCAGATAGTTTAAAAATAATCATCTGACACAGCGAAGAGTCACAAAGTGTGATGTGCTCCCTGGCTACAGAAACGTCCCAAATAGATGCACCCTCCTGATTTGTTTTGGAGAAATCCAGAAAAGGTGCTGTCTTTGGTATTTCTGAATCGATATATTGGACAGGAGTGTGTTCCTGAATCGTGATCCTGGTTCTAAGTGTTGAAAATGCCTCATATGCGAAGGTAATGCACTGCTGCAGCAGTTCTGCATTAAAGTTTCCTTCTATGCGTAATACGGTACAGATATTGTTAATCGGAACACCGGGATTCGCCATTTCCAGGTTCCAGATATTCTGCTGGCTGTATGATAGAGGCAAGTATTTTATCGTAGTATCGTCTGCAAAGTTATGATTATCCACTTTTTTTCCTTTCGTACAATGAACTTGACATAAAAATAAGTATCCAATAGAATGAAGTCATGATTGGAGTACTGTTGATGAATACGCTGAATTTTTATGATGTTTTTGTTTACATATGTAAAGGTACCGACCCGTCTCTTCGCAGCCGGCGTCTTCAAAAATGTGCCCGTCATTTTGCAGGACTCTTTGGAGAGGAAACCAGCTGTTACACAGAAAAGTATGGTAAATTTGGGAAACCGTATTTTTCTGAAAACAGGGGAATTCATTATTCAATTTCCCACAGTGGGGAATACTGGATGTGCGCGTTTCATAAAGAACCTATCGGTTTTGACATACAGGAGCACAAAGGGATAGACTTTATGAATATTGCAAAACACTGGTTTCATCCGCTGGAATACGAATCAGTTCTTGAAAAAGGCGCAAACCAGTTTTACGATATATGGTGCGCCAAGGAGAGTTATCTGAAATATATAGGAATGGGACTGTGCCAGCCAATGAAAGAGTTTTCAGTAATTGATGAAAATAAACTGAAAAATCGAATATTAGACACAGAACTGGTAAATATTTCCAGAAAGCCCGGATATTCTTTGTGCATATGTGCAGAAAAAATCATAAATATTTATTTTTTGGTGTATTTCTAAAAATTGTATAGTTTATTATACAAGGGTTCACCATATAGTGTCAATAGAGGAAATTTTAGGCTTTCCCGATTTCCCGGTATCTGCATATACTGGTAAAAAAGAGATTGGATACCTATTATGTTTTATGTGAAATCAAATGATGGTACGAAATTGGCTGTCTATGATCCAAATCCCCAGGGAAAATGGGCGATTGTTTTAATTCATGGCTGGCCTTTGTCGCACAAAATGTATGAATATCAGGAGGAATTGTTACTTAATTGCGGTTTCCGCGTCGTAACTATAGATTTACGTGGTTACGGAAATTCGGATGCTCCAAGATGTGGTTATTATTATGACCAGATGGCAAGAGATATCTATAATGTGGTAAAATCACTGCGCCTGAAGTCTTTTATATTATGCGGATTTTCTATGGGCGGAGCAATTGCACTGCGTTACATGAATTGTTATCAGGGATATGGAGTTCATAAATTAATACTTATCGCAGCGGCAGCGCCAAGCTGGACCATGAGAGAAGGCTATCCATACGGGATTCCACGGGAAAAGGCAGATGAATTCATCTGTCAGGCGGCAACGGACAGACCGCTGTTATGCCACAATTTTGCACATGAGATGTTATTTGCAAGTCCCCACAGCGAGCCCTTGAAGAACTGGTTTGAAGATATCGCCTTGTCGGCATCCGGTATCGCAACCATTCAGTCGGCTTATGCATTACGGGATGAAGATGGAAGAGAGGACCTTAGAACCGTACACGTTCCAACTGCAATTTTTGCAGGTGCTAAGGATCAGGTGGTATTAAAGGACTTGACAGATTATCAGCATCGGGAGATTGTTAATTCTAAATTATATGTACTGGAAAATAGTGCCCATGGGGTATTTTATGATGAACTGGACCGGTTTAATGAGTGTTTTCTTGAATTTATAAACGAATAGCCCAGAGATACGGAGGAATGGAGACTGCAAAAAGTTATCCATTCCTTCCTATTAAAATGCTTTTGGTCATATAAGTAACTTTGTTTCTAAAAAAGCGCTTGCTGTTTGTTACCTCAACTTATATAATGAAGTTATATGGATAATACTCATACAAAGAACGCTGATTAGAATGACATGAGAATGTAAATCTATGGGGTATTATTCCGGGGGAAGGAAATTGAAAAAAAGAATCATAAAATATCGGTCAGTTTTTCTGGTGCTTGTTTTAGTATTAGCAGCGATAGTAGCAGGTGTAATTTGCGTGGACTTTACATTGCAGACGAATGATAATTCCCAGAAGCTTTCTATGGATATTACTGCGAGAGATATTCAAAAAAAGTGCATTAATGTCTCATTTATTCTGGATGACCATTTTTCGGATATGGAATCTCTGGCAACTACGGTTTCCAAATTTGAACGTTATGACGATGAGGACCTGATGGACATCCTTGCACAGTTTGGCGATCACCATGATAATTGCCGGGTAAGTATTACAGATCCTGAAGGACGGACTTATGAGAAGGACAGGGAGGAAACCTCCATAGCAGACCGGGATTATTTTCAAAGCGCCTTAAAAGGTGGCAGGGTAATCTCTGATTTGATTAAATCTAAAGTCACGGGAGAGTACAGCATTGTATTTGCTGTGCCTGTATACCGGGAAGGTAAAGCAGTCGGGGTATTGCGCACTGTCTATCAGAATATACAGTTGAACCGCCTCCTTCATGTATCCGGTATGGATGCCCAGGAAAATGCCTATATTGTGCAGCGGGACGGGACCATTGCCCTGTCCATGAACGGAGAGCTGTGCGGAGAAAACATCAAAGCGGCGCTGGGTACAGACACGACGCAGGAAGACATAGACCAGATACATTATAATATGGGGAAGACCACGGTGGGAAATCTGGCTTTTGAGGTGGATGATTCTCTGTACTATTGTAATTATGCACCTGTTCCAGGTGGAAAGTGGTACCTGTTCAATATATCGTCAGCAACAAAGCTTGGTGTATATACATCTAAAAGTACTGTGACGGGTATGCTGTTTATGGTTAAAATGGTGGTGCTGTTCCTGGTTATTATGGGGGGCATCCTGTGCTATTTGTATTTGAATAACAAACAGATGCGCAAGCTTGCGAATTTACTGGAGAACGTATCCAGCCATGCACCCGGTGGAATGTTCCGGTACGATCCGAAAACAATGCAGCTGTCATTTATTAATAAAGGATTGTACCAGATGCTTGGCTGCAAGGAAGAGGAGTTTCAAGAATATTATCACAACAACTATCTGGAAATGGTTTATGATCCGGACAGGCAGATGGTATTAGAAAACATTGAAAAAATGCTGCCGGATCTGTCGGAGCGCAAAAGCTTTAAAATGAGGTTTCGGTTAAATTCCCATTCCACACCGGCCTACTGGGTGCAGCAGGTCAGCAATATCTTTGAGGAAGAAGGGGAACTGCACGTCTATGGTATATTAGTTGACATTGCAGAATACAAAGCCTTTGAAGATGAGCTGTCCTTTAACAATCAGCGGTATAAAATCATTGTGAACCAGATGGAATCCTGCTTTGTGGAATACGATGTCCGGGATATGCATGTTCTCGTTATACAAAATTTTGAGGAGATGTTTGGCAGAAAGCTGGAGACGGAACTTGAAACCGGAGATGGAAAGGAGTTTGTCTTCGAAGAAGATTGGGATATGATAAAAGATAATTTCAGAGTAGTCCTACAGGGAGAGAAGCCTTATGAAGAATGCGAAGGTAGAATTAAAAAAAGCGATGGAACCTATCTCTGGTGTCTGATCCGCTTCTATTCCATGATAGATGAAAATGGTGAAATCAGCCGCCTGATCTGCAAAATTAATAATATTGATAAACGCAAGCGCCGTTCTATCGAACTGGAAAGTAAGGTGCAAAAAGATCCCATGACGGGACTGTATAATAAAAGCGTTTCTAAAAAATTAATTGAAGATCATCTGGAGTCAGAGCCGGACAATATTCAGGCATTATTTGTCCTGGATATAGATAATTTCAAAGGCATCAACGATACCTATGGGCATCACAACGGAGATCGCGTTTTAAATATGATGGCTGAAACACTTCATAATCTGTTCCGAAAAAGTGATGTAGTGGGACGAATTGGCGGAGATGAGTTCATTGTATGTATGAAAGACTGTTTTAATGAAGAATACGCCATGAAAAAAGCGGACCAGCTGTCACAGGATTTCGCCGGCATTACGGCAGAAGCAAAGATTGCGGCTACCTGTAGTATCGGTGTTGCGCTTTACCCAAATCATGGAAAAGACTGGGATGAATTATTTGAAAAAGCGGACATTGCGCTGTACCAGGCAAAAAGACGTGGGAAAAACCAGTATGCAGTTTATAGTATCGATAAAATAACAATATAAAAATAGAAAGATAACAGGTGGATTTGTGAAGGCAGGAACAGAAAGAAGAGAAATGAAAAAGAAGGACGGCAGGAAGGACTTTCAAAATAAAGAAATGGGCAGAAAAGATTTTGAAAAAGGCAAGCCGGGGATGAAGAAAGCGGAGAGTGTAAATAATGGCAAGCCGGGAATGAGGAAAGCGGAGAGTGTTAATAAAGGCAAACCGGGAATGAAGAAAGCGGAGAGTGTAAATAATGGCAAGCCGGGAAATAGGAAAGCAGAGAGTGTAAATAATGGCAAGCCGGGGAAGAGGAAAGCGGAGAGTGTTAATAAAGGCAAACCGGGAATGAAGAAAGCGGAGAGT
>UQCR01000129.1 GCA_900539655.1 uncultured Robinsoniella sp. | reverse complement strand
GCTGACGGAGTCCATATCAGTTTCCCACCCCCATCTTTCCGTACACTACCTATCAACCACAAAGCGTCCTTCCTCAGCTAAACCCAAATATAAGTCATTTAATAGAACCCTATAAAACGTTCGCCGTAGTACTAGAGTATGCAATATTTATCCGCAAAACTTCTGAATTCACATGTTACTTCCAACCAAAAACAGCCCTGCCAAAATAGGCAGGGCAATCAAATACCTATTGATTGAATATGAGTCAATGAATAATGTTCAATAAATTAAGTTGAAAAAATTAAATTATTGATAAATCCGTATATAAATCCGTAATAGAGATAGAGAATCAAGAAATATGGATGCCTGGTAACAACGCAAATGCTTAATAATCATATAATAAAGGAGAAAATCATGCGTAAAGAAAGCAGTAAGGAATTGACAAAAGAATATTTTAACAGTACAGCTAAGGACTATGACCAGAGCCATGACGGGAAATTTGTGCATTGTATGTATCAGGAAATTGTTAAAAGGTCGAAAGCGCTGAAACCGGAACGTGTACTGGATCTGGGATGTGGAAACGGAAATGTCATACAACTTTTAAAAAGCCGGATACCTGCCAGATACTATGGACTGGATATCTCAGAAAAAATGATAGAAGAGACGAAGAAACGCTTTGGAAATGATGTAAATCTGTGCGTTGGGGATGCGGAAAACCTGCCGTATGAGGATCAGTCGTTTGATCTGATAATCTGTAACGCGTCATTTCATCATTATCCCAGGGCGGAAAGAGCCGTGGCTGAGATGAAGAGGGTTCTAAAACCGGATGGTACGGTGATCCTTGGTGATCCTACACTGCCGGGAAAAATATTTACAAGCATCTTGAACATGCTTATGAAATACAGTAATTCAGGGGAAGCAAAGATCTGGCATAAAAAAGAGATTAAGGCATTGTTCCAGAGATATGGGTTTCAGATTAAAGATTGGAAAAAGATAAACTATAAAACTTTTATGTTTTCAGCAGTGTTAAAAAGTCAATAATGAAACAGAAAAACGTGTCGCAAATGAATTACCGACGCTTTTGAAACGCACCTTCGGCAGCTACCGGATATATTTCCAGTAGTTGCCGAAAATTTTTTGTAAATAAAATTTATGTTATTTAGTCAACATCATCATCTTTGCGAAATATCGTCGTAATCATAGTAATTATTAATAATGGCGGCATATTGAAGCAGAAACCACAAACCAGGCGCATCCAAAATGGAACTGATAATGTATCCATAAACTGCCAGCCAATAAAGGCGGATACGCAGCTAAGTATAAAAGTCGTAACGCTTAAAATAATTTTACCGGCTTTACTTTTCATATTGATCCCTCCAATGCCAGAATGGGGTTATAATCACTTATAAAATAATTATAGGCTTCAGATATGTGATTGTCAATGATGCAGAGCAAATTAAAGCCCCCCATAACATAATGCAAGAAATCGAAATACAGTGAATTAAATTCCAAACCTCCCCATGCTATAATTTCCCCAAAAGATACGAGGAGGATTTGAGATGAATTATAGAGATGAATCACTTTCCATTGAGGAAAGAGTAGAAGATCTGATGGGCAGGATGACGCTGGATGAGATGGCAGCGCAGCTTGGATCTTACTGGATCTACCAGTTGGATGACGGGAAAAACCTGTCACAGGAAAAAGCACGGAGATATCTCCACAATGGAATTGGTCAGATTACCAGAGTCAGCGGGGGCAGCAGCCTGAAGCCGGATGAGGCGGCAGAGATGGCAAACCAGATTCAAAAGTTTTTGGTGGAGGAAACCAGACTTGGGATTCCGGCGATGATTCATGAAGAGGCATGCAGCGGATTTACGGCAATCGGCGCTACCACATTTCCACAGACCATTGGGGTGGCATCTTCTTTTGAACCAGAGCTTTGTGAGGAGATCGGTAAGGTAATCGGCAGACAGATGAGGGCTGCCGGATCCCATCAGGCGCTGGCGCCGGTACTGGATATTGCAAGGGACCCGCGTTGGGGGCGGATGGAAGAGACTTATGGGGAAGATCCCTATGTGGCAGGGACCATGGGCACTGCCTATATAAAAGGAATTCAGGGAAATTTAAAGGAGCAGGGAGTTCTGGCAACCGGGAAGCATTTTGTGGGATATGGTGCATCGGAAGGCGGAATGAACTGGGCGCCGGTTCATCTTCCGGAACGTGAGCTGCGGGAAGTATATCTCACACCTTTTGAGATGGCGGTAAAGGAAGGAAATCTGGCATCCATTATGAACGGATATCACGAAATTGACGGAGTACCCTGCGGTGCTTCAAAGAAATTGCTAAACGATATCCTGAAAGAGGAGTGGGGATTTGAGGGAATTGTGGTTTCGGATTACTTTGCAATTAATCAGATCTATGACTATCACAATATGGCGGCAGACAAAGAAGAGGCAGCAAAAATGGCGCTGGAGGCAGGTATGGATGTGGAACTTCCCAATGTAGACTGCTTTGGGGAACCTTTAAAATGCGCTGTGGAAAAGGGAGACATTCCCATGGAACTGATTCAGACCAGCGTGAGAAAGGTTCTGACGTTTAAATTCCGGCTGGGATTATTTGAACATCCCTATGTGGATGCCAAAAAGACAATGGAACAGTTCGATACGCCGAAGGACCGGCAGCTTGCTCTGGAAGCGGCAAGAAAGTCCGTTGTTCTGCTGAAAAATGAGAATCGGCTTCTGCCTTTATCAAAGGATATAAAAAAGATTGCTGTCATCGGTCCTTCAGCGGACAATATCCGTCATATGATTGGGGATTATACCTATCAGGGACAGATAGAGGGATTGCTAGAGCTGCATGAGAGCCAGGGGAATGCCATGAATCAGCCGATACCGGAGAATATTGAAATCTCCGGGAACATCGTGCAAATGGAGAGCTATCTTGCAGCAATCCGCAAGGCGGTGTCACCGGATACAGAGATCATCTATGCCAAAGGATGTGAGATCAAAGGGACATCCAGAGATGGATTTGAAGAAGCTGTAAACGCGGCTGCACAGGCAGATACCGTATTGCTGTTTCTGGGAGATTTGGCAGGAATTACACTGGAATGTACGGTGGGAGAATCAGTGGATCGGGCAGAACTAAGCCTCCCGGGAGTACAGGAGGAGCTGGTACGTGCCATTGCGGCTACGGGAGTGCCGGTAGTTCTGGTTCTGAGTAATGGGCGCCCCTACTCGATTACCTGGGAAGAAGAGCATCTTCCTGCCATCCTGGAAGTGTGGTTCCCGGGAGAAGAAGGAGGTAAGGCAGTGGCGGAAATTATATTCGGAGACAAAAATCCGGGCGGTAAACTTCCGGTATCCGTACCCCGTACTTCCGGGCAGATTCCGGTGTACTATATGCACAAGAAATCCGGTGGGCGTTCTCACTGGAGAGGAGATTACGATGATGTCAGTGCATCGGCGCTGTATGCTTTTGGTTATGGTATGAGTTATACAGAATTTAACTTTTCAGATTTCCGGATAGTGAACAGGGAAGTTCCTGTTGGCGGCAGCATGGAAGCATCTGTTAAAGTGACTAACACCGGAGACCGGGAAGGGGATGAGGTTGTTCAGCTTTATATTCGGGATGTGGCGGCAAGTGTAACCAGACCGGTACAGGAATTGAAAGCATTTAAGCGGATCACATTGAAGCCAGGTGAGAGTAAGCTGCTGGAATTTACTATTCCAACGGCACAGATGGGATTCTACGATATCCATATGGATTATGTAGTGGAACCAGGAACGATAGAAGTCATGGTAGGGGCGGCTTCCAATGATATCCGGTTCCGGGATCATATCGTTCTGACCGGGAGTAAGTCCAGGGTGGAACGGGTATTTAAAAACCAGGTGGTTGTGAGAAAGCAGGTGTAAGTTATGTACTACAAAGAAGACTGGGAGCAGGCGAAAGCCAGGCTGACTGCATTATGGGATAATGAAATATTGGATCGCTGCTGCATATCCGTGGCAGCACCCAGGGACAGGAAAACGAATGTTCATATCTTTGCACCCGGAGAATGCAATCCCGATGATCCGAAAGATCTGGAAGATTACTGGCTGAATCCTGAGCGGATCTGGAAACGGAATGTTCAGAGACTGGAACAGACCTATTTCGGAGGGGAGTCTCTACCGCTGGTTATGCCGAATTTTGGAGCATCCGGACACTGTGTCTACTACGGCGGAAAATATACATTAAAACCAGATACGATCTGGTTTGATGCTGTGGTGGAAGATCTGGAAGAGCACCAATGGAAATACGACCGTGAAAATACATTTTACCGCCGGCAGAGGGAAATTGTAAAATATCTTGCGGAAAAGGGAATGGGAAATTATCTGCTGTCCATGCCGGATAACTGCGGAACTCTGGATGCCATTGGACATCTCCATGGTTCTATAGAGACAATGATGGATATGTATAGCTGTCCGGAAGCTGTGCAGTCAGCCATATCCACAATTAACGAAGGCTGGACAGATGCGGCGGAAACTTTCTATCAACTGGTGAAGAACTGCAATGAAGGCGGAAGCTGTGTGGGGTGGATGGATACCTGGGCACCGGGCCGCCATGCCCAGATGCAGTGTGATATGTCAGTTATGTTTTCACCGGACTGCTATCGGCAGTTCGTGGTGCCGGAGCTGAAAAAGCAGATGGAATGGGAGGAGTATCCGGTTTACCATTTTGACGGAAAGGAGCAGATCAACCATCTGGATCATTTGCTGGCGCTGGAAGAACTTCAGATGATTCAATGGACCAATGTGGATGGGCAGGAGAGTCCCGCACATTTTATCCCTGCGCTGAAAAGAATGCAGGAGGCAGGGAAAAAGGTTCTGGTGCTGACACCAGCATCGGACATTCCGCCATTGCTTGAAAATCTGTCATCCAAAGGGCTGTATCTGCATACCTATGCAAATTCCGTGGATGAGGCAAATGAAATTATACACTATGTAGAAAAAAATACACATGCATAAGGAGGATTACATTATGAAATATGAAGCATCCTGGAATTCGTTAAAAACACATCAAACGCCTGCCTGGTTCCAAAAGGCAAAGTTCGGAATTTACACCCACTGGGGAATTTATTCCGTTCCTGCCTGCAGGCCAAATGGCAGCTGGTATGGTTTTTATATGTATCAGAAAGGCAGTCCCCAGTATGAGCACCATACAAAGACTTACGGTGATCCGTCTGTATTTGGATACAAGGATTTTATTCCGGAATTTACCGGAGAAAAGTTTAACGCAAAGGAATGGGCGGAACTATTTGCTAAGGCTGGAGCAAAATTTGCCGGCCCTGTGGGTGAGCACCATGACGGGTTCAGTATGTGGGATACCGGATTAAACCGCTGGAATTCTGCCGAAATGGGACCCAAAGTCGATGTAGTGGCTGAAATGGAAAGGGAAATCCGGGCAAATGGAATGAAATATATGGTGGCGCTGCACCATGCGGAAAACTGGAGATTTTTTCCCCATTGGGTGGAAGGTACGGATTTGTCGGATCCGGAGTATTATGATCTGTATGGTAAGCCTCATGATCTGGACTGGAAGAATGGGATACCGGATAAGGGAGAATGGCCCATCTGGAATGCGCAGACTCTGCCGGACAAAGCATTTTGTGATAAGTGGCTGGCAAAGTGTAAAGAGATCATTGACCGCTTTACTCCGGATATGCTGTGGTTTGATTTTGGACTTGGATTTATGCCGGAAAGCTACCGGGCAGAGATGCTGGCTTATTATTACAGTAAAAGTGAAGAACAGGGCAGGGATGTGGTAACGACCTATAAATATCAGGATCTGCCTCCGGGAAACGGTGTCATTGATCTGGAGCTGGGAAGGTTTGACCGGATGATGTATCACGAATGGATCACCGATACCACGGTAGACGACGGTGAAGGGTGGTGCTACCTGTCTGACGCAAAATACAAACAGCCCGGGGAACTGGTGCATTACCTCATCGACAATGTGAGCAAGAACGGTTATCTCCTGCTTAATGTAGGTCCAAAGCCCAATGGTGAAATACCGGAAGAAGCCAGGCATATCCTGCTGGAAATGGGCAGATGGTTAGAAATAAACAAAGAGGCAGTCTATGACACGACTTCCTGGTTTACCTTTGGGGAGGGTCCGGCAAAGATGGAAAAAGCGGGAATGTTCAGCGAGGGAGAAAAGCTACAGTACGGTCCGGAAGATATTCGGTTTACCGTAAATGGCAATAAGCTTTACGCTGCTTTGCTGGGGTGGCCTGAAAATGGAAAAGCAGTCATCAAAAGTGCTGCACAGTTTTATCCCGGGGAAATAGCAGAGATTACCATGCTGGGTGATGATGCACCGCTGCAGTGGAACTGTACGGATGAGGGCCTGGTTGTCAGCCTTCCGGCTCAGAAGCCCTGTGATTACGCCTGGGTACTAAAAATAGCCAGAAAACCCCCCTTTTAGAAAGGTGGGTCATCACTGATAATTAAAAAGTTACTCTGTGCATCCAAAGTGTGTAAAAAGTAACATTATGAACACAGTGCTGATAAAATTTTACGAACGTTATATATATTCATGAACGTATTTTATGATATAATAGATACAATGAATCATCATTATACTCTCGGAAGCACAAATTGTTCAGATTTGGGGTTCGGAGAGTTTTGGTGTATAAAAACATGGGATTACGGGGGAAAGATCATGTATAAGGTTGTAATTGCGGAAGATGAAATGTTTGTAAGGCTGGGAATTAAAATGTCTGTAGACTGGGAGAAGCTGGGAATGGAGGTGGCAGCTGATGTGGAAAATGGGCAGCAGGCGCTGGAAGCCTGGGAATCCTTTCAACCGGATATCGTCATTACGGATATTAAAATGCCTGTGATGGATGGAATTGAACTGATCAGGAGAATTCGGCAAAAGGATGAGCGGACCAGATTTATTATCCTCAGCTGCCTGGAAGAATTCAATACTGTGCGGGAAGCCTTATCACTTGGGGTCTCGGATTATGTATTAAAGCTGACCATGACACAGGAAGATATGGAAAAGGTTTTGGAGAAGGTCAAAAGGGAACTGGTTGTCATGGACAGAAGCCAGAAGACACAGGAAAACGGGATAGAAAGAAAACGGTTCGAGGATTCTCTGCGGAATTTTCTCTACTATCGCCTGGATATGGGGCAGGAATGGAAAATGAAGATAAGAGATCAGTTCTCTGATCCGGAGAAGCAAATGCAGATGGTGGCGCTGGAAATTGATCACTATATGGAAAGCAAGCGGATATTCAATGATTCTTACGGAAGTATCCTGGATTCAGCGGTAGAAAACATCCTCTCGGAATTGCTGGTGGAGGAAAACCATATTTTGCTTCCGGAAAAAGACTGCAGATTTATAGTGATCCTGGAAGCAGAACAGGATAGTGAAATTCTCTCCGTACAGATGAGTCAACGTCTGGAAAAAATGCGTGAAGTGTTGAAACGGTGCGTGAAAAGCACGGTCTCTTTTGCCATAAGCCAGAGAGGCAATAGCTGTGACGAACTTTATGAAATGTATCATCAGTGCGGACAGGCACTGGAAAAGAAATTCTTCTATGGATTAGACAGAAATAATGTATTTGCGGCACAGAGTCCCCATGACTGCAGGATGCTGATCCACAGGAAGATGGGGCGGCTGATTCAGAAGCTGAAAATGGATGAGGCAGCAGCCGGTAGATTTCATGAAGCAGAAGAAGGATTCTGCCAGCACGAGAATCCGGTTACGATCCGGCACTACTTTGAACATGGGATCAATGTGGAAATGTGCAGGATTCTGCCGGAGGGCCAGCAAAGATATCAGATCACAGAGCAGTTTATGACGAGGCTAAAAGACAGCCAGACTTTTGATGGTGTTCTGGAGGTTTATGAATCCTGCATGGAGTATCTGCAGGGCAGTACCGAAGAGCAGGCATTGTTAAGCAAACCCATAAAAGATATCCTGTTTTACATCAGCCAGCATTATCAGGAAGACATTACGCTGGATCAGGTTTCACAAATGGTGGAATTGAGCAGGACATATGTGTGTGGCCTTTTCAAGAAAGAGCTGGGTGTAAATTTAACTAACTATATTATGAATTACCGGATTGAAAAAGCGAAGGAACTGCTGCGCAGTACCAATTTAAGATCATATGAAATAGCCGAGAAGGTAGGTTTTCTGGATGAGAGTTATTTCAGCCGTACTTTTAAGAAGGTGACCGGACAATCTCCCAATTCCTTTAAAAAAGGGGTATAGGAAACCGGTAAAATTGAGGATATGCACTGTATAAGAAAGGCGGAGAAGCCATGAGAAGAAAAAAGTATAATGGACAGGCATTCAGCAGACGGCTCCAGACTCAGCTGCTGGCGGTCTTCATGGTGACGATCACACTTTTGGTGGGAGTCGTTTCCATATTCAGTTATAAACGTTCCGAAAAAGTGATTCAGGAACAGTCAGCCAGTATGATGCAGCAGTATTTCCAACAGAACCAGTATAATATCATCCGATATACCCAGGAAGTGGAAAAGATTCTGCGTCTTTTTATGATACAGGACTCTCTTCAGGATTATATGCGGCAGGGTTGGAAAAATCAGTTCGGAAGCATTCAGAAAGCAATGCAGATATTTGATTACACCAATATTGTGATGGGTAACTATGATTATCTGGATTCCGTTTATTACTTTGGGAATGACGGTACGGCTCTGGGAGTTATGGAGAAGAAGAATATGGTGACCAGAATACCGGATCTGGAATTGCCGTGGTATTCCCTTGGAATCCAGGAGGATGCTTTGAAGAATCCCGGCAAAGTACTGTGGTTCGGCGGTTATACGAATCTGGACTTTGCTATGGAGGCGGATGGGAAAGAGGTACCGTATGTGACGGCAGTCAGCAGCATTTGGCTGGGAACAGGCAGGTATGCCACGGTGGTGGTGAACATACAGCAGAATGCACTCGCGGACCTTTTTGCCAAGTCCGATACTCCGGATGAAAGAGAAAGCTACCTGATGAATGACAAAGGTACGGTTGTGGTGCATCCAAACGAGGAAAAAGTAGGTAAACAGGCAGAGTTTACACCCCGGGAACTGGAAAAGACCGGAGACGGATACCTGATGAAAGAGGATATTCAGATAAACTACCACCGGATACAGGGGCTGCCCTGGACCATTGTAACCGAGATTCCCAAGGAATCCCTCTATGGAAGCCTGGTTTCCTTAAAACGCTGGTTTCTGGTGCTTGCGGCAGGCGGGCTTGTGGTAGCAATGGCATTGTCTGTCTACAGCCTTTACCGGCTGACCGCACCTCTGAAACGGCTTAGAACTGCAATGGAACGCATGGAAAACGGCTCGCTGGGTGAACAGCTGGATGAGAGCAGCAAAAATGAACTTGGGATGCTGGGCAGACAGTTTAACCGGATGTCCCGGAGTATCCATACCATGATTGACCAGATACGGGATATGGAAGGGGAAAAAAGAATACTGGAAAAAGAAGCCCTGCAGGGCCAGTTAAATCCCCATTTTCTGTTCAATACACTGAGTACTATGCGTTTCATGGCTAAACTGGGACAGAACGAGCCTCTGGAAGAGTGCTTTTGTGCACTGGGCAGAATGCTGCAGCCCATGTACCGCAGCCAGGGGGAATTGTGGAGCCTCAGACAGGAAGTAGACTATATGTCTACCTATATTACCATTATGAACTGCCGTTATGGAGGAAAGCTTATGATGGAATTTGAAATACCGGATCATCTGATGGAACTTCAGGTACTTAAATTTATCCTGCAGCCTCTGGTGGAGAATGCCATCGAGCATGGATTTGCATCCACAGGCGGATCAGGTATGATTGTAATGGGGGCAGAACAGAAAGAAAACCAGCTGCAGGTATATGTAGAGGATAATGGAAGCGGCATTCAGGAGGAAGAGCAGGAGAGGTTATGCGGGTTGCTGAAGCAGGCTGAAAACCAGAAGGAGCTGTATAAAAACCATGTGGGCATTATAAATGTGCACCGGAGATTAAAGGTACATTTTGGGGATGCATACGGGATCAGGCTGGAAAGTGTACCGGGTAAATCCACCTGCATTTATCTGGTTATGCCGGTTATCATGGAGAAACAGCCGGAAAGAATCTGAAGATTTTCTGCTGCTATTCCTCGCAGAACTGTTATTGACGGTACCGTTTGACCGTCCAAAAGAAAATAATACATAAAATCATAACGCAATGCAATTTTTAGAAAATCTCCTTTGTATTCTGAAAAACAGGTGTCTGAATTTAAGACAGAAAAAGAGAATATCCTTTATCGAATTAAGAGGGGGAATTCTCTATAATATGTCTATAAGGTTAACCGATATAGATCAGAAGAGAAGGAGGTTTTTTTATGCGAAAGATACCAAATGGAAAGGGTATTGTCAGAAGGAAAATGCCGGAGGGAAAGAAGTTTTTCCTTGCGTCCGTTCCTTTCCTGATTTTGGTTTTCGCATTTGCTTATGTCCCGCTTTTGGGATGGGCATATGCATTTTTCGATTATCATCCCGGAATGTCGTTATTTGATTGTGATTTTGTGGGACTGAAGACATTTGCAAAGATATGGGCAAATAAATCAGAATTGTTCCGGGTAATGCGAAACACCCTGGCTATGAGTGCAATCTGTATTACCACAATGCCCCTGGCAGTTATTTTTGCAATTATGTTGAATGAGATCAAGAATTCGAAATTCCGTAAACTGGTTCAGACCACCACTACACTTCCAAATTTTATAAGCTGGATTGTAGTATTTACACTGGCATTTGCTATGTTTTCTACCGATGGTATGGTTGCGGGCGTTTTTAAGTCATTAGGAATAGAAAAAACGGTAAATCTGCTTGGTGACAACAAACATGCATGGGCATTCCAGTGGGCATTGGCTACCTGGAAGAGTCTGGGATGGAGTGCAATCATTTATATTGCTTCCATCGCGGGGATCGACAGTGAACTCTATGATGCAGCCCATGTGGATGGTGCAAACAGGCTGCAGACGATACGGCATATTACCGTACCCGGATTGTATGCCACATTTTTTGTGCAGCTTCTGCTGGCAATCAGCAATATGCTGAGTAATGGATTTGAACAGTATTTTGTATTTTATAACCCGTTGACCGCAGACAAGATAGAAGTGCTTGACTACTATGTATTCAAGATTGGTGTACTGACGAATGATTATCCCCAGTCTATTGCCCTTGGAATGTCAAAAACGTTGATATCTGTCATACTTCTCTTCACGGCAAACCAGCTTTCCAAGAGGGTTCGCGGTGAGTCGATTGTATAGGAGGGAATAGGTTGAAAGCTAAAAAAACGAAAAAATCAATGCCGGAGAGGATTGGTGACATAATGATCTATCTGATCTGCATTTTACTGGTCATTATCTGTATTTACCCATTTTACTATGTCATTATTTATTCCATCAGCGATCCGGCTCAGGCATCCAAAGGAATCTTCCTTTTTCCGAAAGGATTTAATCTGGATACCTACAAAGGGATTATCAAGCTGAACGACATACCGGGGGCATATCTGATCTCCATTCTCAGAACATTACTGGGAACAGGGATTACCATTATCAGTTCTTCTTTCTTTGCATACCTGGTTACAAATCAGAAAATGTATTACAGAAAGATTGTATATCGCTTTGTTATTATTACAATGTACATTAATGCAGGATTAATTCCATGGTATATCACCATGAAAGCATATGGACTGCAGAATAATTTCCTGCTTTATATTTTGCCTGGTGCACTTTCCGCGTATTATGTTATTTTGCTGAAGACTTATATGGAGTCATTGCCAAAAGAGCTGGAAGAATCTGCGAAAATAGACGGCGCCGGAATGATGACTATTTTTGGCAGGATTATATTCCCGCTGTCGAAGCCAATCGTGGCAACTGTTGGGGTTTTCTCAATGGTGGGACAATGGAACCAGTGGCAGGATAACTACTTCCTGATATCCGATTCAAAATTACAGACCCTTCAGATGGTGCTCTATAATTATCTAAATCAGGCAAACCGGTTCCAGAGCATGTCCAGTAATGCAATTGATGCATCCGCGGTAACCAGTTCCATAACACCTTCCTCTATTAAAATGTGCATTACGGTGCTGGTTGTGTTGCCGATTATGTGTGTATATCCGTTTCTTCAGAGATATTTTGTAAAGGGTATTATGATGGGGGCAGTAAAAGGCTGATCTCATCTGAAAATAAGGAAACTATGAGTGATAAACTATATCAAAATGGGAGGTATCATAACATGAAGAACAAATTAAGGAAAATTACGGCTTTATTACTGGCAGGAGCAATGTGTATGTCCGCTGCCGCCTGCGGCAAAAGTGAAGAAAAGGCCAATGCAGGGAGTACCACAGCAGATTCTCAGGAAAGTTCTGACGAACCGGTAACGCTTACCATCTGGAATACGGAGGTTCTGACGCCTGGAATCCAAACCAATGAAGTTGCAAAGGAGATCGAAAAGAAACTGGGAATTAAAATGGAGGTTATACAGGGAGATGCCCAGAAATTCAGCATCCTGGTAGCGGGGGGAGACCTTCCGGATATTATCTATACCAATCCCGCACAGCAGAACGTGGCATCCAACAATCTGATCACAAGCGGACAGCTGATGGCTATGGACGAGCTGATTGACCAGTATGGAGAAAATATTAAGAAAAATTTCCCGGACCGCCTGAAATATTCCAAGCAGTTTGCAAGCAACGGAGAAGATAAGATCTATTATCTGCCGGTACTGGCTTATGAGGCAAATGAGGAGCATCCCAATGTCAGTTATTCCATTGAAAATATAGGTCTGATGACCCGTTGGGATATCTATGAGGCAATCGGATGTCCTGAAATCAAAACCACCGATGATTATCTGAATGCACTGAAGGAAATGCAGGATTATGCAAGAGAAAAAGATTTGGCTGACGGAAAACAGATTTATGCGATATCCGGCTGGAGTGACTGGGGGTTGTGGCCGTGGTGGCTGGCAAACACCAGAGAGATGGGGTATGCGGATCTTGCCAATTCAACCCTCTTTAACTATCAAACAAAGTCCGTAGAAGGCGTATTTGCAAGTGATGCGTTCTGGCAGTCCCTGGAATTCTACAACAAAGCCTATAACATGGGGATTCTGGATCCGGAAGCATTTACAATGAAAAATGACCAGTATTGGGAAAAGTGTAAAAACGGCCAGGTGCTGATGGCATATGCCAGCTGGCAGACGGAAAGTATTAATACGCATTTCCTGGCAAATTCCCATCCGGACTGGAGTTTCCAGAAGCTTCCGTTTGACGGCTATGAATATATTTCCGGAATCGTATCAACTACGGCGCCCCTTGGAAGCGGTATCGAGTATGCGACAGCCATTACCAAGAACTGTAAGAACCCGGAAAAAGCAATGGAACTCATTGATTTTATGAATTCTGAAGAAGGTGCTCGTCTGGTTTACAGCGGAGTGGAAGGTACGCACTGGAGCAGTACAGATGGAGCAGTACAGCCTACCCAGGAATTTATCACCAACTCCAAGACGGATCCTGACTATAAGAACAATGTTGGAGTAAATCTTTATAATAAACTATGCGGGTTCAAAGATATTCAGGTACTTTCCGACGGTTATCCGGCAGACTTAATGAAATCGGATGAACAGAAAGCGGCTACTATTTCCGATGCGGATAAGAGTTACTGCGAATATTATTCTGAAAAAGAAGGCGGAGACTATCAGTATCCGGGACAGGTACTCTATGATATGTGGGAAAAAGGGAAAGTAAATACAATCACCGATTTCTATCTCTATCCTACTCTGGTTCAGAGCCCCGATGAGGAGACACTGAATATTATTGCACAGTGCGAGCAGTACATGAATGTGCAGGGGGTTAATGCAATTATGACAGCAACAGAAGAGGATTTCGCTGCCTGCAAAGAAGAGACCCTGAAGGGCCTTGAAAGTAAGGACTACGGAAAGGCAACGGCAAACATTGAAGCACTGTATGCAGATGCTGAAAAAGAAGCGGAAGCATTTGGAATGAAATAATTGAATTGAAAACTCGGCTCCACATGCCGTAGTTATATAAGGAGCAGAAAAGATGAAAAATATATTTTACAATGCAAACCATTCACCGATTGGCGCATATGCCAGCTTTACTCTTGGATTCCCCGGCGCAGCGGGGGGGCCTGGGATGGAGCGCAGAGGCCCTTCTGATACCAATGTCTATATTGGAGTGGAACGCCGTGAGGGAGGAAGCTATGAGAGCTTCCCCTTTTTTAAAAATGAAGATGATGAAAGTAAGCAGTACGATGTAGAAAAAGAAGCTGTTGAAGAACAGGAAAGTTATTTTGACCGGTTTCCGGCTTCCGGGATAGAGAGGGATTTCCGGCTGTGCAGCGATACCTGGAAAGCAAAAGATATAACATTTACGCTCTATAACCAGGTGGAATCCGTACCGGATCCCAAATCCTGTGAGGAAGAATGCCTGAAAGAGGTAATTGTTCCAGCCGTACTGGCTGAATTAACCGTTGATAACCGGGGATGCCAGAACAGCAGGAGGGCATTTTTTGGATTTAATGAAGTAGAAGAACGATATGGGATGCGCCCGTTTAGGACGGAAGAGATGAAGGGGGTGGGACAGGGAGGAAGTCTGGCTGTATTCACCCTTGACCAGGATGCACATCCTGCAGGAGGATTCTGCCCGGAATGTATTCTGGGAGAAGAGGACCGGGAGAACTGGAAGTTCCAGCTGGGAAAGACAGCCCTTCTGGTGCTGGATGTCCCGGCAAATACAAAAAAGACCTTCCATTTTGCAATTTGCTTTTATCATGGTTCTCAGGCAACTTACGGAATTGATACGAAATATTATTATACCAGATATTTTCAAAACATTGAAGAAGTGGGCAGCTATGCACTTTCCGCATTTGACAGGATAGTGGAGAAATGCCTGGAAGCGAATCAGAAATTTGATAAGGATAGCCTTACGGAAGAACAGCGGTTTATGATGTGGCATTCTATAAAAAGTTACTACAATTCTTCCCAGCTGCTCATAAAAGATAACAAGCCGCTCTGGATCATCAACGAGGGTGAATTCCGTATGATGAATACCATGGATCTAACTGTTGACCAGTTGTTCTTCGAAATGAAAATGAATCCCTGGACAGTTAAAAATGAACTGGATTTTTATCTACAGGAGTATTCTTATGTGGATAAGGTACGTTTTCCGGACAGTGAGAAAGAGTATGAGGGGGGAATCAGCTTCAGCCACGATATGGGAGTGGCGAATATATTTGCATCAAAGGGACGCTCTGCATATGAAAAATGCGGATTGACGGATTGCTTTTCCTTCATGAGCCATGAACAGCTGGTAAACTGGATCTGCTGTGCTTTGGTATACATCAAGCAGACAGGCGACCAGGCATGGAGTGACAGCCACAGGGATACATTAAAAAGCTGCTTTACCAGCATGGTTAACCGGGATCATCCGGACCCCAAAAAACGGAACGGGGTTATGGGGCTGGACAGCACACGGACGAAAGGCGGCGCAGAGATAACAACTTATGACAGTCTGGATGTATCTCTGGGACAGGCAAGGAACAATATCTATCTGGCTGGAAAGTGCTGGGCAGCTTATGTGGGGCTAAAGGAATACTTTGAAAATAGTCACGAGGAGAATCTGGCTACACAGTCTGCACTGCAGGCAGCTAAGTGTGCGAAAACTATTCAGGATCACATGACTGCGGAGGGATACATACCGGCAGTTATGGATGAGGATAACGATTCCAGAATTATTCCTGCAATTGAAGGGCTGATATTCCCATATGCGTTAGGAATAAAAAAAGCTTTAGAAGAAAACGGACCTTATGGGGATTATATAAAAGCGTTAAAAAAACACTTTCAAACAATAATGATAAAGGGTGTCTGTATCTTTGCAGATGGTGGGTGGAAGCTGTCTTCCACAAGTAATAACTCCTGGCTTAGTAAAATCTATCTTTCGGAATTTATCGCAGGTAAAATCCTTGGATTTGACCGGAAAATTTATACAAAAGAAGCAGATAAGGCTCATGTGGACTGGCTGACCCATCAGGAACATTCTTACTGGTGCTGGTCTGATCAGATAGTGAGCGGTATCATCAGTGCCAGTAAATATTATCCCCGGGGTGTAACAAGTATTCTATGGATGGAGGAATAACAAATATGAAGGCATTTTCTTATTATGCGCCCACCGAAATAATCTTTGGATCGGGAAAGCTGGGTGAAACAGCGGTGTTGGCAAAGCGGTTTGGAAGGAAGGCACTTCTTGTGACCGGCAAGGGAAAGTCCTCTGTGGATGCTGCAGGCAGAGTTCTGGAACTTTTGAAAAGTGCAGGTATCAAAACGGCACATTATGACGGTGTAAAGCCCAATCCTACAACCGATCAGGTGACGCAGGGCGCAAAAATGGCAAAAGAACTGGGAGCAGAAGTAATCATTGGGCTGGGAGGAGGTTCTGCCATGGATACTGCAAAAGCAATTGCTGTTGAAGCAGTACACCCAGGCACCGTATGGGATTATAACTGCCATACGGAGGGCCCCACGGAGAAAACCCTGCCCGTGATTGCAATCACAACTACAGCCGGGACCGGCTCTCAGGTGACACAATGTGCCGTGATAACCCGAACCATAGACAAGGATAAGTCTGCTGTCTGGCACCGGAATATTTTTCCGAAGATTGCAATTGTGGATCCCGAGCTGACCAGGAGCATGCCAAAGGCAGTTACTGCGCAGACTGGTTTCGATGCATTCTGCCACAACTTTGAGGCATACCTCTCGGTAAATACCAGCATAATGGTGGAACAGATGGCATTGGAAGCCATAGCAATTATAGTAGAATATTTACCTAAAGCCCTGGCGGACGGGGACGACATGGAAGCCCGTTCCAGGATGGCATGGGCGGATACGCTGGGAGGATTGACAAACGCTAATGCAGGGGTGACATTGCCCCATGGTCTGGGTATGCAGGTAGGAGGGCACTGTCCCCAGGTAAGCCACGGGCAGGCACTGGCTGCATTTTATCCGGCATTTACCAGATTCACATACCCGTCAGCAGTGGAAAAATTTGCGGCAGCAGGAAGAATTTTAAATCCGGGATTGAAGGCGGAAACAGATGAGACAGCAGCAGCAAAGTGCTGTGAGGAGATCGACAGCTTTCTAAAGAAGATTGGCCTCTGGATAAATTATAAAGAACTGGGCGTTTCTATGGAAGATATCAGGGAAATTGCAGACTGCGGACAGGTTCTGGGGGATTATCTGAACAATCCGAAAGTGGCGGGGATAGAGGAGATGTATGAGCTGATGGCTGCATGTTATGATAGGAAGTAGGGGGTGTTTTATGGAATGCCCATGAAGAAAAAGGAGCGTAATTTATATGAACTGTTTAAACAGGCAGCAGGTAAAAGACGTAATTGATGGCAGGGGAGCCGCC
>UQCR01000128.1 GCA_900539655.1 uncultured Robinsoniella sp. | reverse complement strand
ACTTGTGCTGATGATATTATAGATAAAAGAATTGTTTTTATATCTATTAGCAGGAACATTTAAAACAAGGAGGATCATATGGGAAAACTGATAAAAAGAGGAGCCGTATTTGCATTGGCAGGGGCTTTGACGGCTGGCTTTCCGGCTATGTTTGCACAGGCAGAAGCATCTGAGATTTCCATGGAGGGACAATCCCAGGTAAAACAGTTTATGGACTGCTTTCTGCCTATGCCGGTTATGGATCCGGACGGACTGTCGGCTGATTGCTGGGGAGCAGGGGAAGTAGGTCCCCGGGACCGGCATAATGGTTTGGAGGACGAGGATATGTCCGATTATTCCTATTGGGATGGGGGCATTATCAAGGATGAAGAATCAGGGAAATATTATATGTTTGCCAGCCGCTGGGATCAACGCGGAGGCCACGAGGGTGAAAACGGCTACCCGGGATGGAAGGGGTCTGAAGCTATTTATGCCGTCAGCGACAATTTATATGGACCATATGAAGATATGGGGCTGCTATGGCCGGATTATCATGGAGGGGCTGGCCATAATGTATATCCCTTTACGTTGAGCGTAGATGATCCTCTGTATGAAGAGGGTTATCGATATGGTATCGTTTTGGGTGATCCATGGGATGTGCAGGGAACCATTCACGTTTCCAGGACGCTTGAGAACGGAGGGGAGTGGACGCATCTGAATCAGATGAACTGTGACGGAGGATTTACAATGACTAACATCAGTATCATTGTAAGGCCGGACGGCAGATATGAGGCAATCAGCAGAAACGGAGACATTGCCACCGCAGATTCCGTAAATGGTCCCTGGCATGTGGAGCGGAACAGACTGTGGTGGGATCTTCAGGGGATGGATACCACGGAGGATGATATGGAAGATCCGGTGTTGTGGTATTCCGATGGCCTGTACCATTGCCTTGTTAATAAATGGAATGCAAAACAGGCTTACTATATGACTTCAACTGACGGGATTACCAATTGGACCCTGCATGAAGGTGCTGCATATACCCCATTTGAGAATTTCCTGAGCTATGAAGACGGTACGGAAAATAATTGGACAAAGCTGGAACGTCCGAATGTATATATTGAAGACGGTAAATTAAAGGCCATGCTTCTTTCTGTCATAAATGTAGAGAAATCAGAGGACAGAGCAGATGATCAGAATGGAAGTAAAATCATAATTACTCCGTTTGACGGAGCAGCATTAAAAGAGTTTGCAGACAGCCGTTTCGTCGGGGACCTTCCTGTAGGGGATACCAATTCCCAGACATGGCAGAATGAAAGATATTGGAATTACGGAGGTCAGCCATATTTTCAGGTGCAAAGTAATTCCAGTGTGGTAGGACTGGGAGAATCCGGGAACTCAGGCTGGTGGTGGCCGGACTGGGAGTATGACTGTAAGATTGGATTCTTAAAATATGACATGACTAAATATGACCTGTCGAACACAGGCAAAGATATAGAAAGTGCTTCTCTGAAACTAACCTATCTGGGAAAAAAAGCGGGAAGTGCAGAGACAGACAATGTGCGTGTTGTGATGGCTGATCCTAACTGGCAGGAGGGTACAGGTAAAGAGGAGGATACAGGGGAGGAAGATCTTTGTGCATTAAACTTTCCAAAACTGTATTATGATGCTGCAGACCTTGAGAATACTTCCGTTTTGTCCGAAACATTTCCAATCAACGAAGGATTAAAGACAGTGGAGATTGATGTGACAAAACTGGTCAGGGAATATAAGGAAAAGCATCCGGATGAACAATATATTAGCTTTGCGTTAAATGAAACAGGAGGAAACCGCCTGCAGTTTGGAAGTAAAGAGGCGGGAGAAGGTTATGGGGCAAGGCTGACTGTGAATCTCACAGACGAAACGGCAGTACAGGACCAATCCTTGAAACTGGCGGTGGAAATGGCGGAAAAGCTGGAGCAGGAGCAGGCACAGAGCCAGTGCTATACAGCTGAGACATGGACGGCAGTACAGACTTCCCTTGATGAAGCAAGAACACTTCTGGATCATCCACAGGCAGCCCAAAACGAAGTAGATGATGCTTTTCTGAAACTCATGACAGCTGTGAACGCTCTTGAGAGCAATGTGCAGCGTACAGGCTTAAAGGCAGCAATTGACGGAACCAAAGCAATACTCTCTGAGAGCGGGATACTTGCACAATACACCAGTGAAAGTGTACAGGCAGTGAGAGATGCGTTAACATATGCAGAGAGTGTATATAACCTGAGCAGCGCAGACCAGACAACGGTCAACGCCGCCGCCACAAGACTTATGACTGCAGTTAACAGCCTCCTGATCCAGGAGAAGGAAACCAGACTGGATATGCTGATCCGTACTGCGGAGCAACTGATCAGCAACAGAGACCAATATACGGATATCAGCGTAACTGCACTGGAGACAGCACTGGAAGCAGCAAAGGCTACAGCGGCGAACCCACAGGCGGCACCCGGGGAAATGGATCAGGCTTATAATGATCTGGCGGCAGCCATGACAGCGCTGGTGAGAAAAGCGGACAAATCGGAACTTAAAAATGCCCTGGACAAAGCTAATGATATTCTGGAGAATTCATCAGATTATCTGGCTGACACGCTCGCTGGTCTTGAAGCAGTGACAGAAAAAGCACAGAAGGTCTATGATGACCAGTCAGCAGATGCAGACTCGGTGGGCGCCACTTTAAAAGAACTGGTAGCAGAGATCCTGAAAGCCCGTCTTCTTGGAGATGTAAATTTAGATGGAATCGTAAATGCTGCAGATTCGGCAGAGGTACTTCAGTATGCTGCAGAGTTTAAGGATCTGACTGAGGAACAGCACAAGGCAGCGGATGTGAACCGGGACGGAGTGTCGGACAGCAGTGATGCCGGATTGATTCTTCAGTATGATGCAGAAAGAATAACAGCCTTTTAAAATCTTCAAAAGCCTAAAAAGCCTAAAAAGCCTGGGAATGTACCGGGAAACCAGCATCCAAAATGAGAGCCGAAAATATAAAGTCCCACCTTTATATTCACGGCTCTTTTAGGATATGAAAAATTATTAATTTATAAATACAATTACGAATGCACACACGGTTATCAAAACCGGCAGAACCTGCGTAGAATTGCAGCTTAGGGATAAACTCTGTTTGGATCCTGATTTCCTGTTCCCAATTCCGGCAATAAATTTAAAGCAGCAGCACCCAAGAATAGTACCAAGTACATTAGCGATTAAATCATTGATATCGGTTGCTCTGTATAAAGTGAATAGCTGGCTGAACTCAATGACAAGTGATAGTCCAAGACCTATCAGAGCAGCATTTTTAAGCTGTACATAGGATTTGCTTATGAATGGACACAAAAATCCTAATGGCATAAAACAAATAATATTTAATATGAATTCTAATCCAATTTCGTCCACGAATGGTATGAAACTGATATTGGGATTAAACCATGCCAGACCCAGTTTCGTCAATCGGTTAAATTCGCTTATTGTAGGAATCCCCACGACATTAGTCAGGACAATACACAGATAATAATACAGCAGTATAGAACTGATTGTGATTCTTATCTTTGGAAGGTGGTTGTCTCTTTTGAACAGATAAATTAATAATAATCCAGTTACTGCTAATCCCAAAAAGTATAAGGGATTTAAACACAGCATATCCATAATAGCTTCCGTAAAACTCAGTTGCGTTCCCATAATAAACACACTCTCTTTCCTTTTTCCTTTATTTTACAACATAATTATTAAAAAAAAGTTTATAAAAAGAGATACTTTCTGAATATTTTCTTACGAATTTTGATTATTATAGAAATGCTAAAAGTGATTAACACACATACAAATCAGACGAAAAGTAATACCAGTATTCCTAATAGGATCCGATACCAGCCAAATACCTTGAAATCATGCCGTTTAATATAACTCATCAGGAACTTAATAACGATTAGCGACACTAAGAAGGCTACAATCATTCCAACTCCTAAAGTGAAGATCTCATTACCTCCAAAATGAAAGCCAAACTTGATCATCTTTAGTGCACTTAAGCCAAACATGACTGGTACAGCCAGGAAAAATGTGAATTCTGCGGCGGCGGTTCTGGATACCCCAATCAGTAAAGCCCCAATAATGGTGGCACCGGAACGTGATGTGCCGGGAATGATGGACAATACCTGGAACAGTCCTATGAGAAGTGCTGTTTTATAAGTAATATCTGATAAATGGGTAACCTGAGGCTTTCTTCTTTTGTTCCAGTTTTCGATCACGATAAATGCAATTCCGTAGAAGATTAATGCAGCTGCGATCACAATGGGGGTATGCAGATGTGCATCGATATAATCATCAAACAAGATGGTTACCACTGCACCTGGTATGCAGGCGGCAGCGACTTTAAACCACATGGAAAAAGTTTCTTTTTTTATCGTCGGCTTCTTCCTGTCTTTAAATTGGAATGGGAACATTTTATTCCAGAATACCAGTACGACAGCTAAAATCGCGCCCAGCTGGATGACCACAAAAAACATTTCTTTGAAGGATTCACTCATATTGAGGGAAATAAATTCATCTACCAGGAGCATATGCCCGGTACTGCTTACCGGAAGCCATTCTGTGATACCTTCTACAATACCGAGAAAAATAATCTTGAGTATTTCTATAAAATCCAGTGTCATTATTTAATATCCTCCCTTTGAAAATAGATGTATGTGGCAGCAAATCCCAGGATTGACACCAGGACAATTATACTGATGGACAGCCAAAACGGATAACCGGTGTCAGCCAGGCTTCCATTTAAAAGGAAAAAGACAGATGTCCAGGGATATAAGGCACCCAGGTCCTGATTTGACAAGGCAGCATTTCCCATAATAATGGCAGCGGATATAATCATCGGCACCACCAGGCCTTTTGATTTTTCAGCGAGGAATGTAAAAGGTGAAATAACGAAAAACAGTAAAATTGTACCAGCCAGCATTCTGGCCAGGTTTACCAGGGCAGTATGAAAATAGAATTCAGCCATGCCAAAAACAGTATGATACAGCAATGCAAAAAGAAAAGCGGCAGCCCAGGAAATAGCGGCAAGTGCTATCATCCACAGGAATAAAATGCAGAATTTACTGGTTAAAAAGGATGACTTAGATACTGGTATGGTTAATATATTTTTTAACGTTTTTTCGGTATATTCACGGCTGAACAGGTAAGCGGCTATAATCATATAAACCAAAAGGTTCATTAGAATAGTAGTATAAAGCAGCAGACTGTCGTAGATATCAGCCAGTGTAAATATTTTCTCAGGGTGTTCAAAATGTGTCTGCAGACATTCCACCAGCAGCATAGCAGGTGCAGCCAGAGCCCCCAGAAAGCTGATGGGAAGCATTTTTGAACGTTTCAGTTTTAGCAATTCACAGTATATCAGATCAACCAATTCTGCCACCTCCAATCAGCTTTGAAAAATAATCTTCCAGTTTTTCTTCGCTGATGTTTACTTTTGTAACCATCAAGCCATTTTGTACAAAGGACTGGTTTATATCACCGCGATTGTTGATCTTTTCAAAAATGCGGATAGAATGGTTGTCACAAACGGTATAGTCAGTGACTTCATGATGCCGCTCCAGCAGCAGGGAAGCAGTGTTTACATCAGACACCTGGAATTCTACAAATTGCCGGTTGCGTTTGTGAAGTTCAGCCATGGTTACTTCTTCCAGCAACTGCCCTTCGTGCATCACACCGATGATATCGGCTAACTGCTCAATTTCACTTAAAACATGGCTGGAGAGTAATATGGTGGTACCGTTTTTGCTCAGTTCCAGCAGAAAATTTCGGATTTCGTGTATTCCAATTGGATCCAGCCCGTTAACTGGTTCGTCCAGTATGAGAAGGCTTGGGTCATGCATGATGGCAGCGGCAATGCCCAGCCGCTGTTTCATCCCTAAGGAATAATTAGAAAATGGTTTGTTGGTTTCATTTTCAAGTCCAACGACTTCCAGCGCATGGTCTACGGTGTCTATGCGGTGCCTGCCACGCAGGCGTGCAAGCAGTTTTAAATTTTCCCGTGCGGTCAGGTTATCATAAAAGCCCGGAGTTTCAATGATATTTCCAATATTTCGGTAAGTTTTGCCCGGATGAGTCCGATCATCATTGCCAAACAGCAGAATTTTTCCGGATGTAGGCTGTACCAGATTTAAAAGCATTCGCATGGTTGTAGTTTTTCCGGCGCCGTTTCTGCCCAGCAGGCCATAAATTTTACCCTGGGGGACATGGAGATTGACATGGTCCACACCAAGCTGACTGCCAAATTGCTTTGTAAGTCCGATTGTTTCTATCACATAACGGTTCATTTTCGTTGACCCCTTTCTAAATGTGTCTTACAATTCCTGTCTGATAGCTGCGGGTACAGCTATGCATCTCACGAAATTATTTTACCATCCAAAGCTGACAGGAGCCTTTATCAGATCTTACTTTTTTATTACTTTTGGGTTAGCGGGAAGGATGATTTGAAATCTGGTCCCCTGGTCCAGTGAACTGGTTACACTTATTTCCCCGTGCAAAGCAAAGGCAAGTTCTTTTGTAATTGCCAGACCCAGTCCGCTTCCCTTTCCTGAGCGTGCATGGTCGCCCTTATACAGTCGGTCAAAAATGTAAGGCAGTTGATCCGGAGGGATTGGGCATCCATCATTTATAACGGCTGCCTGCACAGTTTCCAAGTGGTTTTCCACAATGATTGTAATACTGGTACAGTTTCCATGGTGTATTGCATTTTGCATAAGATTGTTAATTATCCGCTTAAACGCCATGCGGTCAGTTGACAGCAATAATTCTTCATCACCGATCTGGGCATTGATTTCAATTTTTTCCTTCTCCAGAACCGGAAGCCATTCAATAATAATTTCCCGGGTCAGTTCATTTATATCTTCCATCTCAAAATGAAACTGCTGTTCTCTGGAATTGAGTTTAAACCATTCAAAAAGCATGTCCACATAAGATTTCAGATCATTTGCTTTTCGATATGCTACAGAAATATATTCTTTCTGTTCCGTTTTGTCCAGCATCCCATTTTCCAGAGCTTCCAGATAACCAATCAAAGAAGCCAGGGGAGTCCTAACATCATGGGAAAGGCTGGTCAAAATCTGCTTTTTTGCCTCATCTACTTTTTCAAGATGAGCAATTCTCATTTTGTTTGATTCAATAATATCATTTAGTTCATAGCTGATATCAGCCATAAGTCCGTTTCCTTTTGTAAATATCTTCTCCTGTCTGCCTTGCTGCACATCATGAAGGATAGCCAGCCATTCTTTTTCCTGTTTTCGGATATTTAAGATATAGAGAAACAATCCGATACATAGGAGGAGCAGGAAGGTAATTATAAGGCCGGTCATAAAGAATCACCGCCAAACTTGTACCCAACACCCCAGATTGTTATAATATAGACCGGTTTCTCCGGGCAGGGCTCTATTTTTTTACGCAGTCTGCGGATGTGTACCATAATATTATTATCATCAAAGGCATACTCATCCTCCCAAACGGCGCGGTATATCTGCTTTTTGGTAAATACTTTCCCACGGTTTCCGGCTAAGAAATATAAAAGATCGAATTCTTTAGCGGTCAGGTCAATCAGTGCGCCGTTTTGACGGACTTCGTGTGCAGCAGGATCAATATACAGGCTTCCCATGTCCAACGCGGGATCCATTGAAACCGAGGCGGAATTGAAGATGGTATACCTTCTTAAAAGTGATTCCACCCGGGCAATAAACTCAGTATTGCTGAATGGTTTTGTAATATAGTCATCCGCGCCCATGCGCAGTCCGGATACTTTATCAGCCTCACTGTCTTTGGCTGTCAGCATCAGGATTGGAACATGGCTGGTTTTTCTGATTTCAGTCAAGACATCAAAGCCACTTTTGCCGGGCAGCATAATATCCAGTACGATTAACTGGTATTCGACATGAAATGCCTCCGAAAGTCCGATTTCTCCGTCATGACAGACGGTTACATGATTACCCTCTGCGGTTAAATTTTTTTTCAGTAACAGGCAAAGATCTTTATCATCATCAATGATTAGTATTTTATAATTCATTTTATATGGCCTCTCCGGGATCTGCAGTGTCCCTTTTTGCTGGGATTTTATTAGGTCTGTTATGTATCTTTTGCAGTTTATTATATTTGCCAGTGGATAAATAAACAAGGAGCTAAATGAAATTAGTTGGAAATTAAGAGAAAATATTTTAAACGCTATACAAAAAAATTGAAGCTGTCAACTGGTTAAAATGGGAGTTCTCATGATAGATAAGGAATGCCTGAACGTTTTTGTCCATGCTGATGCAGACATGAGAGAGGAAAGAATTGTAAAAGTAATCAGTCTAAAATTTACATTAAATTGAAACTTTAAGGCTATCCATTTTGTAAATTACATGCTATGATAGGAACATATAAAATTTAAACAGTATACGACAATTTATACACGTATACAGATGAAGGAGCTGAATAATATGAGACTGGTTACCCGTTCCGACTTTGATGGTTTGGTTTGCGGTGCGCTGCTGAAAGAAGCAGGAATTATTGATCATTGGAAGTTTGCACATCCCAAAGATCTTCAGGATGGACTGGTGGAAATTACAGAGGATGACTGCCTTGCCAATGTACCTTATGTAGAGGGGTGCGGCCTGTGGTTTGATCATCATTCCAGTGAATTTGAAAGAAACAAGCTGGAAGGAAAATATAAAGGGGAAAGCCGTATAACACCATCCTGTGCAAGAATTATTTATGATTATTATGGAGGCAATGAAAGGTTTTCCCATTTTAATGAAATGATGGAAGCAGTAGATAAGGTGGATTCAGGTAATTTGACAATCGATGAAATCCAGAATCCAAAAGGATGGATATTAGTTGGTTTTCTGATGGATCCAAGAACCGGTTTAGGCCGTTGGAGGAATTTTACCATCTCTAATTACCAGCTGATGGAAAAGCTGATCGATGCCTGCCGCACCATGAATACAGAGGAAATATTAAGTCTGTCAGATGTAAAAGAACGAATTGAAGTTTATTTTGAGCAGACAGCTAAATTTATGGAAATGACCAAAGCACATACCAGAGTGGAAAAAGATGTTATTATAACGGATCTGAGAGGTGTGGATCCTATCTATACAGGAAATCGTTTCCTGATTTACAGTATGTATCCGGAACAGAATATCTCAGTCTGGATCGTAAATGGAAAAGGCGGCAAAGGGTGCTCAGCTGCAGTCGGCTACAGTGTTCTAAACCGGACTTCCGACATCGATGTGGGAAGCCTGATGCTGAAATACGGCGGCGGCGGACATAAAGCGGTTGGAACCTGCCAGTTCAATGATGACAATATGGATGAGATGCTTCCTAAAATGCTGGATGAGCTGATAAATAAAAAATAAGAATAATGCTGGTAAGGCGCGTTCCTTATGAAATGAATGCGCCTTATATAATGGGTTGACATTTCCATTTTGATATGCTATTATTCACAATAGAAAATAAAGGGGAATGAGGTTCTCCCCAGGTATAATACCTAAACTGCTAATAGCTGATGACTTCTGTTTCAGGACAGGATTGTCAGTTTTTTTATGTGCAGAAACCTTCATAAGGGAGTTTTCATCAAGAAAAGCTGACAAATCAATGATAATGACGAAATTAAAGGAGAGAGTATTATGTTGACAAGTTTAGCTTTTATTTTTTTATTAGGAATGCTGCTCAGTTCCGTTCTTCAAAAACTGAGGCTTCCGGGCCTTCTGGGCATGCTGATTACCGGAATTGTGTTGGGACCGTATGTACTTAATCTTCTGGATCCCTCTATTTTAGGTATATCGGCAGACCTTAGACAAATCGCTTTGATTATTATTCTGACAAGGGCTGGGTTATCTTTAGACATTAATGACCTAAAGAAGGTAGGGCGTCCTGCGATTTTGATGTGTTTTGTACCGGCGTGTTTTGAGATCGCGGGTATGATGCTGCTGGCGCCGGGGCTTTTGGGAATTTCTTTGCTGGATGCAGCCATTATGGGAACCGTTATAGCCGCCGTGTCTCCGGCAGTAATCGTACCGAAAATGCTGATGCTTATGGAGAAAGGGTATGGACGGGAACACAGTATACCCCAGCTGATTATGGCGGGGGCATCTGTGGACGATGTATTTGTCATCGTCATGTTTACGGCGTTTACGGGACTGGCACAGGGAGAAAGCATCACCGCTGCCAGTTTTGCTCAGATTCCGGTATCCATATTGACCGGTCTCATAGCCGGTGTTATTACAGGATTTCTGCTTGGGGTTCTGTTTGAAAAACTACACATAAGGGATTCGGGAAAAGTAGTAGTACTGCTTTGCATATCATTTCTAATGGTGGCGTTAGAAAATTCCGTTAAGGGAATAATTCCGTTTTCCGGATTACTGGCTGTCATGAGCATGGGAATTGCACTTCAGAAAAAGCGGCGTGTTGTGGCGGAAAGGCTGTCAGTGAAATACTCTAAATTATGGGTGGCTGCTGAGATTCTGCTGTTCGTACTGGTTGGTGCAACAGTGGATGTGAGTTATGCATTGGCTGCAGGCGCATCGGCGGTTTTATTGATCTTTGGAGTATTGATTTTTCGTATGGCGGGAGTATTTGTTTGCATGCAGAAAACAAAATTATCCGGTAAAGAACGGCTGTTTTGCATGATTGCCTATATGCCAAAAGCCACCGTGCAGGCTGCGATTGGCGGTGTTCCTCTGGCATTGGGGCTGGGCTGCGGTAAAATCGTATTAACGGTTGCAGTACTCGCCATATTGATAACAGCGCCTCTTGGAGCTTTTGGCGTTGACATGACATACGGGAAGCTGCTTTCCCGGACTCAGGAAAAAACTACAGATTTATAGTAATTGGGCAGGAAATGAATTAATTTTTCGAAATTCCTTCTTGACTTCATTGAAGTGATGTGATAAACTGATGCAGTAAAATAATTCTTCGTATGTTTTAATCCCTTTGGGGCTGGTGAGAGATTACCAGTCCTTTGTTCAGTTTCTGCATAATATTTGAATCATAGGAGCATGTTCATGACTAACATGCTTCTATGATTTCCCGCTCAAATACAAATACATAATACCCTGGTAAATCACTGGTGCCATTCAGATCAGAATATTCTGTGAGCAGCCGCCAATCCTGGGAGGCATATTCATTTAACAACTTTTCTAAGTCTTCAAATTCCTGTTCTTTTTGTTTTTTACTGCTGCAGTCTTTTAAAATTTCTTTTCTTACCAATTTATATTCGTGCATCTTGTTCTGTTCTCCATTTTAATTTTGATTTTTAAAAGGTCTTTTTTAGTTACATTTGATAATATATAGTATATACATTTATAAAATTATTATTGATGATGCCAATCTGTTCCTGGTTGTATTTCAATTTATTAGTTTAACAAATAAGTATCCAGAAAAAAATTGAAAAAAGTTTCCAAATAAGATTCCTTCATGTATAATAATTTATATTAGTAACCATTGATGTGATTGGCCAAGGTCAAGCACTTAGATTTCTACAAGGAGTATGCATGAAAAAACACAGAACCATATTACTGGAACAGTTTAAAGAGGCTCTGACATCTGTAATGCCGATTGCGGGTATTGTTTTCTTCCTCTGTTTTACCATTGTACCTATTCTAAACAGCATTCTAATGGCTTTCGTAGTAGGAACGGTATTGCTAATTATTGGGATGGGGCTTTTTACGCTGGGAGCAGACCTGGCGATGACGCCTATTGGGCAGTATGTGGGCGCAGAGACAACGAAATCCAAAAAATTCTGGTTGATTCTGTTTATCTGCTTTATGGTTGGCAGTATCATTACCATATCAGAACCGGATCTTCAGGTTCTTGCGGAACAGGTGCCATCTATCCGCAATGGAGTTATTGTAGGAGCTGTAGCAATCGGCGTGGGCGTTTTCCTGGTTGTTGCAATGCTTCGTATTTTATTTCGGATCAGGCTCTCCTATCTGCTTATCGGCCTCTATGCCGCGGTATTTTTATTTTCTACTTTTGTTCCGGGAGATTTCCTGACGGTTGCCTTTGACTCCGGCGGTGTGACTACCGGGCCCATGACAGTGCCTTTTATCATGGCTTTTGGTATGGGTATTGCAGCGATAAGAAGTGACAAGAATGCAGATGAAGACAGTTTTGGACTGGTTGCCCTTTGTTCGGTAGGTCCCATTCTCGCAATCATGATTCTCGGCATGGTTTACCAGACAGACGGAGGAACCTACACTCAGATTACGATTCCGGATACCGAGAATTCACGTCAGATGTGGCAGATGTTTCAACATGCGTTTCCTACCTATTTTAAAGAAGTGGGAATGGCACTTTTGCCGATTACTTTATTTTTTATAATATTTCAGATGATCAGAAGGAAGATGAACAAAACCCAGATGATCAGGGTATGTGCAGGTCTTGTTTATACATATCTGGGACTTGTAATGTTTTTAACGGGTGTCAATGTAGGATTTATGTCTGTAGGCAATTATCTTGGCAAAGAGCTTGGTTCACTCAGCTACAGTTGGATTATCATACCGATTGGCATGGTCATCGGATATTTTATTGTAGCAGCGGAACCGGCAGTGCATGTACTCAATAAACAGGTATATGAACTGACTTCGGGCGTGATTCCCATAAAAGCCATGAGTAAAAGTCTGGCTATCGGTGTCGCAATATCCGTTGGCCTGTCTATGCTTCGGATTATTACAGGGATTCCAATTATGTATTTGCTGATCCCCGGATATCTGATGGCTGGCGTATTAAGTTTTTTTGTTCCGCCGATATTTACGGCTATCGCTTTTGATTCCGGTGGTGTTGCCTCCGGTCCAATGACAGCGACTTTTCTGCTTCCTCTTGCAATGGGCGCATGCACCGCAGTAGGAGGGAATGTAATCACAGATGCATTTGGGGTAGTGGCTATGGTAGCCATGACGCCATTAATAACCATCCAGCTGCTTGGATTGTATTTTAAGTTCAAGACGCAAGACAAAGACGTGGAGAAATCAGAAGCAGTGGATGTTGAAGATATTATAGAACTTTAGGGGAAAAATGATGAGTGATATTTTTTTGTTAATTACAATAGTGAGGCGTGAATATGAAGAGGATTATATTGATTTCTTCAAAAAATATGAGGTTCACTCCCAATTTGGAACATTATGCAACGGAACAGCACAGCAAAAAGTACTGGATTACCTGGGAATTGAAGATTCAGAAAAAGTCATGATGCAGGTGGTTGTTGCAGGGGACCTGTCAAAACGGTTATTGAAGAAACTGGTCTCAGAAATGGGCATCGATATGCCTGGAAGCGGAATTGCGATTACGATCCCATTAGACAGTATCGGAGGCATTTCCAGTATGAGATATCTTATGGAGGAAAGAACTATGCAGTCAGAAGGAGCAGTTAATATAAATGAGATGCCATATGCATTAATTATTGCCATATCCGAACGGGGCAGCTCGGATGTGGTCATGGAAGCGGCACGAAGCGCAGGAGCCGGCGGCGGAACCATTATTCATGCAAAAGGCAGCGAAAGTGAATTTGTTTCTAAATTCTTTGGGGTATCCATAGCAGATGAAAAAGATATGATTTATATTGTGGCGAAAAAGCGGGATAAGGCGAATATTATGAAGGCTATTATGGAACGGGCGGGATTATCCACCAAATCCCGTACGATTGTCTTTTCTCTTCCTGTAGACAGTGTGGTAGGATTACACAGCGTTATGGAAGAATAGCTGACAGCACGCTTCTGAATAAAAGAGGAGAACGGGTTATGAAGATTGACATTTCGAAAATACAGAAAAAACGTTTCCGCTACGAGGATATCTTAAATCTCTGTCCGGATATAAATTATCGGCAATTATATGATATTCTGGAGGAACTCTGTGAGTCAAAACAGATAGCACCAATCAAGAAAAGCGGAATGACATCCTTTTATCCGGCCGTCTATCAGGAATATAAGAAGCTTTCAGCTTCGGTAGATTACAGTTGTTACCTCAGTGAAATTGCAGCGCTGAATCCAGGGCTGAATATCAGCGGGTATCTGGAGAAGCCCGGGGAATATAAAGAACTGCAGGAAGGAATCTGCAGGCTCAGTGAAATGCTCTGGAAGGATGATCCACGGCTGCGGCAAAGGATGTCGGTTAAGGAAAAGTCTTTTGCGATCTGGGGTGATGAGAAATATCTGGAGAGTAAAAGCGGCAGCAGAATCCTTTCGTTCAATCGGTTTGATGGTGACAGCCTGAATTTTTATTATGCCCCTGAGCCATTTTTTTGCAGGGTATTTGACCAGATTGAGGGTGATGTAATCGTTATTGAAAATAAAGACACATGGTATTCAATTGGCGAAGCATTAAAGAATGGAAATCATAAAAGGTTTTTAGGAGTCAATGCCGGATTGCTGGTATATGGGGAAGGAAATAAGGTGACAGGTGAGGCTGCACTTCAGACTTTTGTGAAGGAATACGGTTTTGAGAACAGAAAGATATTTTATGCAGGAGATATTGATGTTGCCGGAATCCTTATGTATTATGGTGCTGCCACCCATAACAGGGATGCTCAGATACAACCTTTTATGCCCCTCTATAACAAAATGGCTGAACGAGCGAAGAATTTACGGATGCAGCCTACGGACGATAACAGGGGAAGAGACTGGAATCATGGATTCCTGGATTTTTTTGAAGACCAAAATCGGGAGATTGTTCGAAAAGTATTGGATGAAAACAGAAGAATTCCACAGGAAATATTAAATTTGCAGGATTATCTTGGAATGTGTGAATAGTACAGCATTACTCAATTATTTGAGAAATGCGGTACTAGTTATTACCATGGAGCGTGTTTTTTGTTACCTACGGATGGAATAGAAGAGGAAATTATGTTTGATTTTTTAGAAGGTTTTGAAAAGAGAATGGGATTTGCAGCGGTTGTGGATTCCATTGTCAATCGAAAGAATACGAATATTGAAATAGAGAGCTGGTTTCAGGGAGAAGAGTTAGATAATCTGTTCTTTACGCTGCTTGTCTATATTATGGAGCAGACTTTAAATGAAAATGATGAATGTACACTGGAGAACATGGCGCGTTTTCTGGATGACATTCTGCCGGCGTATCAGAAAAAGTGGCCTTTTGATCAGGTTATGAGGCTGGCTGAATATATGGTAAAAGATATTCTGCAAAATAAAGGGACAGTTAAAAATTATGGAATCATGGATTATGGACGGCAGTGGCACGATATTCAGGTGCGTCTGGTCAGTGATAAGATAACAGCAGAAAATAAGATAGTATATCAGTTAACGGATCAGGGATATGACTTTTTATTCAGGACAAAAGAAATAGATAAGGAAATGGATTTTAAACTGGAACAGTTAAAGCTGAAGATGCTGCTTAAGAGAAAAAATTATAAACATGCGTTAAAACAGAGCAGGGATTTGATTAACATGCTCCGGCAGAAGAAGCGGGAAATGGAATCTTTTATAGACCGGGTGAGACAGAATATTCATACTATTGACCGGGGGGAGCATGAAAGACTGCTCCTTGAGACATACAATCTGATTGATGAAGAATATGAAGATATGCTGGAAATGAAAGAGGCGGTTGTGAAGGATGAAGAACGGATCGGACGTGAGATAGAGGAGAGCGGTTTTTCGGACGAGACAATGAATAACGCTTTATATAACCTGAATCAGATTAAGAGGAATATTCAGATTGTGATAGGGGAACAGAGGAATCTTATAGGAAAACGTTTTAACATGAATGATATTTATGAAGATACGATTCGAAATAGCTTTTATGCTTCTGTAGTCAAACGGTTCGATTTCCAAAAGGAGATTATGGATGAGATGGAAAAAGTAAATTCGAGAAATGTATGGAATCTCTGGAAACTGATGACCCCTCTGTGTATACCGTCATTAGACAAGAAGCTGAATCTTTCCCTGATCTACCAGAATCAGGGAAAGCTAAGGGAGAATGAAGAAGAAGACCAGGTGGTGGAAGAAGATGTTTTGGAAGAGGATTTGCGAAATGTAGGCAGAGAAATCAGCAATGCTATGAATTTCCGGATTATAGAACGGATCTTTAAGTATGCAGGAGATCTGGGGGCATCCTTTACTTTCTCACAGTTTTATGAACATATCATGGAAAAAACCCAAAGAATTCATCAGTATACGGAAAATAAAAGAATTTTTCTGATACTATTAAAACTGTATGAATATGGGGTAATTGATATAGAATCGTGGCAAAACCGTACCAGGGAAGATATGGTACCGGATACAAACGGAGAGTTTGACCTGTCCTGGTGCCTCAGGCAGATGGAAGACAGGCATCCGGACTTTTACGGTGTGGAATTGTTGGCATTTGAAAAAAAAGACTCTCTTTTTCATGTCGTGATAGAAGATCCGGTTGGAGAAGAAGTGCTATACAGTACAATAGATATGGCAGATATAGAAATAATACCTAAGATTAGAGGCGGGGTGAGTCAGGATGTTGAAACAGGCATTAGCGATATATAACCGTTTATTGGAAAACGGAGAAATTGATGCAAAGACGGATAGTGAATTGTATGTAGAATATAAAAATGAAGAAGTCCGGGAAATTCTGGAGCAGTTTTCAGAAGAACTTGATTTCCGGATTCTGGATACAGGTAATACTATTTATATGATACCGAACCTGGATAATGATGTACTGGGATATGTGATGAAAGATTTCAGGGAGAATATAGCGACAAACGCAAAGCTTGTTGATGCTTACCTGCAATGTTATATTTGTATGATGATCTTCCAGCTGTTCTACGGCGGAAAGAATACGAATCCTATACAGAGAGAATTTATTCAGACCAAAGATCTGATTGAGGCATTGGACCAGAAAATGGAGGGGTACCTTACAGGAGAAGAGGAGACTCTTTCCCTGGAGAAGGATTACGGCATCAACTTTTATAAAATAGCCCAGCTATGGCAGAATAAACAGATCGGAGATAGCGTTGCCAGAAAGTCGAAGCTGGGAACGCTGGCTCGCGCCTATGCGCAGCTGGAACATGAGAAGCTGATCCGTGTACTGGAAGAAGGCAGAGAAATCAGGCGTACCAGACGCATGGATGACCTGTTCTTATATTATTATCTGGATGAAGCCAGGGTACAGGAAATTCATCAGCTATTTTCACAGGGGGATAAAATCAATGCCGAAGATTAACCGAATCAGGATCATAAATTTTTCTTATAATAATGATGCCAGAGAGATTCAGGATGAGACGTATTCATTTTACGATGGAGAAAATGCACTACTGAATCTTTCAAATGGAGGAGGAAAAAGTGTACTTGTACAGCTAATTCTACAACCCATCATTCCCGACCATAAAATGCAAAAACGAAAGATGATCGAGTACTTTAAAAAGAACACAAGCCCGGCCTTTATTATGATTGAATGGCTGTTGGATAATCCATCAATGAAAGATTATCTGATGACCGGAATTGCAATTGCACCAAGAAGCAGTATGAGAAGTGAAGAAAGTAATAAAATTAATTACTTTACCTTTGCCAGTCACTATCAGCAGGCTTGCGATTTTGATATCAGCTATGTTCCGTTTGCTAAACGAGAAAATGACCTTCTGGTTCTGATGCCTTTTGAGCGTGCCAGAGAAGCAGTGAGAAAACTGGTTTCTGCTCATAGGGAAATGTTCTATTACAGCAGAGATGATGCATCCCAGTACCGCAGGCTTCTGCTGGATTTTGGGATTTCCCAGGAAGAATGGAAGAATCTGATCGCCCGGATGAATAATGATGAAGGCGGAATAGATGAACTGTTTGAGCGATGCAGTACTTCAGACAGCGTATTTAATGAGTGGATTATTAAAAATATTGAAAAAGCCATTCTGGCACAGGATAGAGGGGAAACCAGCATTCAGGATCTCCTGGAAGGATTAGTGTCAGATACCATAAAAAATGAAGAATATATACAGGCTCAAAAGGTTATCACGGAATATCTCCCAAGGCATCAGGAGATGGAAGAAAGCCTGGATCGTGTCTGCCAGAGCCTGGACGGTTTAAATGATCTCTCGGAATCTTGAGTGATCATGCCAGCAAAACTCTGGCATAGTACTTTGAAAAGTAAATATT
>UQCR01000127.1 GCA_900539655.1 uncultured Robinsoniella sp. | reverse complement strand
AGCTGCGAAATGCATCAGGATTTCGCAGCGAATGCCCGCGTGCCGCCAAAAAGGGCTTCGGGAAGGTTAGAAAATGCCAGTTCTGCGGTAAGCCTTCCAAATCAATGTCCTGGTCCGCCCCCTTCTCTTTCCGTACACTACCTCCATATACAAAGCGTCATTACTCACCTAAACCCCAATATAAGTCATATAATAGAACCCTATACAACGTTCGCTATAGTACTAGATATATAATACCAGAACCGCAGTACTTTCCGGCATTTTAGATTCTTCTTCATTGCAGGTCATCGTCAGATGCACAGCCCCCTGCAGAATATTGCTTTCCTGAATATAAGTAAATGTAAGTGCAGAAAGGGGAATCCGAACCTTATTATTCTTAATCCTCGCCAGCTTGCAGATTCCGTCTTCCTTGTATTTCATGGTCTGCATCCGCCCTTTGATGGAACTGGAAGCATGAACAGCCGGCATTTCCACCTCCCGGACCATAAGCTCCAGATAGCCGTCCCTCTTTCTGCAGCTCATATGGCCGGGGTGATGAAAAGCCTGGTTCGCCATAGATATCCTGCCGGGAATGCGATCCTTCTCCCGATAGAACGTAAATGACATATCATAGTCTCCCACTGCTAAAAAATCACTGAGCTTTCTTCCGTTAAACGTCTGTACGTGCTCTTCACCGGACTTCAGCGAATCGATAGCCTTATGGAGAATTCCAAGCTTACTCAGAACCTCTACGGTTTCCTCACTGCATGCTTCAAGAATACACTCTGCCTGATCATAGGCGTGCATACAGTCCATCCCTTCTTTTTGCAGCCACAGACTGATATCTTCCCGTTTCCTTCTGTATTCCTCCAATAACGCTTCCCCGGTCGGCGTGAATTCATAGTCCTCTGTCAGGATATTCCAGGATACGCATTCCCCATAAAAACGTGATAATGTGGATGCATTTACGGATAATTCCTCACCCAGTTTTCGAAGCCCAGGCCTTTCTTTACTTTGCAGATGTTTCTGTAAAACCTGCAGAAACCCATACTGCTTTCTGGTAAATTTATACTCCGCATTTTTCTCATTCCGGTTCATGTATACTCAGCCCTTTCCGGTCAATATTATCCCGGCTCATATACACATTTATGAACCGGAACAATCCACATTCCGCATAAATACTATCATAACATGCATTTGAATTATTACAATATCGGTAATGAGATTTTTTATCATCTGCATTTCTCAGATATTGCCACTAGTGCTCCATCCAGACAGTAATGATAGTGACAGTGCTGAATATTTTGTCAGTCTGCAAGGCGAAGGATGGAAGCGGAGTGGTTCCTCCGCTGACTGACGACAACGCGGCAGATGGCAAAATAGGCAGTGCTGTCACTATTGTTACTGTCCGGATGGAGCACTAGTGCCGAGCGGCGTAAATACGTAGAGTAGTTGCGCAGGATAGATTTTCGAGAGTGCTGCTTCAAAAATGCGGGCGTAGCGGGCTACGTCAAGGCTTTTGAAGCAGTGCTATCGGAAATATAGACAAGCTAATGCTCTACGTATTTACGTCGGGAGGCACTAATTCTTCAGGAAATATTTTTCTTATAATTTTTACATACTGCTATAAAATAAATGCCATACAGAATAAAATGAAGGCATGCCGCGCTGGCTATCGCCCCCCAGATCCATCCAGTCCCCTGAAATACAGGAAAAGAAAATGACGCGGGCTGCATAACACTCATAGAAATGAATACCAGACTGCTGCTGATTAATACAGCCGGGATCACCGGAAGCAGAAAAAATGCAGCCAGCTGTTTGTTCACAATCTGATTGACTGACCTGGCATTCATTCCTATATGCCTTAATATATAATATTGTTTTTTGTTTTTTTCGGAATCGCTTAAAATCTGCGTTACCAGTATGGTGGCACCGGTGACGATAAAAATAAGTGCCAGATAAAAAAACGCTACCATAACCGAATACACGTCTGCATAGGACTTTTTAAATGCCGATCTGCCTGAGATATAATCTTTCTCCACATTTGGCATACAGGTAGCATAATTATCCATGTCACTGGATGATACCATCATATTTCGGTTGAGTATTGCCAGCCGGCTTTCCCGGGTACATAATTGTTCTAACGCCATACTGCTTACAGGCTTAGCGGTTTGCACAGTATACACTTGATAGACTACCGGCAGCTTCTCCACCATATCATCCGGTGCAATAATAATAAAATCCATACCATTACCATAAGAATCTGCCTGATTAAAAGGAACTGTATTTACACTTGCAAGCTCCATCACCTTACCATTTAGCTCTGTCTCACGATGGAGTCCGCCACTATAAGCATCCTTAAGTGCAGGAGTACAATGTATCATATATTCATTTTCCTTAAGCTCCGGAACCTCTATATCAAGCATTTTACACAGCGCACGGTAATCACTGTATTTCATAAAAGTATCATACCGGTATTCCATATAGATATCCTGAGGCAGATCGCTGTACAAGGCAGCAGTCTTTTCTCTGATGTCCTGAAAGGTCCGGCTCTCATTGTGATAGATATTATAGGCATAATCTGATTTTACAGAGACTTCCCCTTCTATGCTGCTGCGGTAACCAGATAAATGGCTATCCGGGTTTTTACTTAGAATTACTATATCAAACACATTTAATTCTATAGATCTGCCGGCAATTTTATTTACGGAAATGGATACACCCATAGCAGTGAGTGCCAGGGTAAAGAGTACACTTATCATACAGAGCGTCATACTGAGGGATGCTATTCTAGAGGTAAAAGAGCGCAGTAAAAAAAGCCTGTTTTTACTGTATTTTATATTTTCCCTGCTGCCAAATACCAATGCCAGAAACCCTGGAACACTCTGGAAAAAGCCAAAGAGAAAAAGCACGATCAATGCCAGCCCAAGCAAAACATCATATCCTTTTCCTATGGGCATATAAATAAATAATCCGATTCCAGCCGCGCCGCACACAAGTGACGTAAGGAAAACCACAGCCATCCATCCTGGTTTTTCCAAACTGGATTTCTCATTTCTTTTTTCATAATAAAGTAAATCGTACAGCTTCATTTTCCGGATTGATCTTACATTTTTCCAAAGTGCAAAAATGAAAATCAGTAGAAAATAGAACCCGGTTAATGCAATTGCCGGCAGGGAAAAGGAAATAGAGAACTGATAATCAATCCCAAAAAGGTTTAGAATAATAATCTTCAGAATTTCAGAGATCAGGTATCCAAATAATGTTCCGCAGACAAATGCCATCCCGCAGATCAGAAAATTTTCTTTGAAAAACAATCTGGATATAGCTTTATTAGAAATCCCCAGTACCATATAGGTACTCAATTCCTTACTTCGCTTCTTCAGCATAAAGTTGGTCATATAATGAACCAGCCATCCCAAAATAAATACGATCAGAATTGAAATCATAATAATCATATAGAATAAAATTTCCAGTTCAGGCAGGCTGGTAACCGTATCTGAAAAAATAAGGGCATTAAACCCATACATAAACGAAACGGTACAGGTTATTGTTATAAAATAGATCATGTACTCTCTAGCCTGCCGTTTTGCGTTCCTTATGGAGAGTTGTTTCAGCATGGAACATCACCTCCCAGTAAAGAGAGCACATCTAATATCTCATGATAAAACCTGGATCGGGTTTTCTCTCCTTTCCATATTTCATTAAAGATCTTCCCATCCTTTAAGAATAAAATACGGTTTGCATAACTGGCTGAAAACGCATCATGAGTAACCATGAGAATAGTAGCCGTCATCTCCCGATTTAACTCTTCCATTACCTCTAACAGCCTGAATGCTGATTTAGAATCCAGAGAACCGGTAGGTTCATCTGCCAGTACCAGTTTCGGCCTTGTGACAACGGCTCTTGCGCAGGCACAGCGCTGCCGTTGGCCTCCGGATACCTGATAAGGGAATTTAGACAGAATATCCTCAATCTGCAGCCGCTCTGCTATATCCATAACACTTCTTGTAATTTCTTTTGGCTTCATCGCTTTTATCGTCAAAGGCAAAGCTATGTTTTCCTCGATCGTGAGAGTATCCAGCAGATTATAATCCTGGAAAACAAATCCCAGATTGTCTCTGCGAAATGCTGTAATGTCTTCTTCTTTTATCGTCGTAATATCCTCCCCGTCCAAGAGGATTTTACCCGAAGTCACCGTATCAATGGTGGAAATACAATTGAGCAGAGTCGTCTTTCCGGAACCGGACGCCCCCATGATACTGATAAATTCTCCTTTTTCCACACAAAAACTGACTTTATTTAATGCCTTTGTAATATTCGTTTTCGTACCATAATATTTTTCGATATATTCTACCTGCAACAGCATATCCTTACTCCTTTTCCATTTGTTTCCCGGGTTGCTGTTATTGTAACAGTAATTTTGCTGCTGTTGTATACACAAAGCTTTATTTTAACTTACAAAATTGAAAGAAAGCAAATTCTCACTGCCTCGGAAGATAATCTCCTTTGGGGAAGAAAATTGTAACTGCCGTGTATTCTCCTGAAACAGATGCCACAGAGATTTCTATTCCCAGTTTTCTGCAGAGTTCCCTGGAAAGATACAAACCAATCCCGGTAGAACTGCGGTTTGCCCTTCCATTACTCCCTGTAAATCCTTTTTCAAATATACGTTTCTGCTCACTTTCTTTTATCCCAATGCCATTGTCCCGAATCGTCAGGGATACCCCCTGAGCACCCTGCTCTACTATAATATCTATTTTCGGTGAATCCTGTTTTCTGTATTTTACACAATTAATGATCACCTGGTTTATAATAAACTCAATCCATTTCTGATCTGTATAGACACTAAAAGAAACCGGTTCTGTATTTATAAGAATCCGGTTAGAGATTAACAACTGTTTATTTCTCGCCAGTACATTTTGGACTGCTGAGTTCAGTTGAATTTCTTTTATCATATAATCTTTTTCTACGCTTCCCATTCTGGCATAATAAAGTACTCTTTCTACATCTGTTTCGATCTGCTCAACCTGGGTAAGAATTTTCCTGGACTGGTCTGTCTTATGATTTTCACATATGAGCTTTGCTCCGGTTATGGGAACCTTTATTTCATGGATCCATTTTTCAATAAAATCCCGGTATTCTTCATTTTCACGCTGTGCCTGAGATACTTCATCCGCCATTGACTTCATGGCTTTTTTCATAATCCGGAAATAAATACCGCCCTCTTTTGATATAGGAACCTTCCCTATCTCAGCAGTCAGGTATTTCTGCTCCAGGGTATCGGTCAGGGAAACTAACTCATCATAATATTTTTTACGGTACCGGTAATCGGGCAGGAAATAAAAAAACAATATGACCAGCCAGCATAATATGATAATTGCAACTTCTCCGATACCATTTCCAATCATATATAAAAATATGGACAAAACACAAATACAGGCCAGATTTAGAAGTAAGGCACCTGACCTGTCTGCAATATAATCTTTTAAACTCATATTTTATATCCCATTCCTCTTTTCGTCTGAATAAGATCCCTGACATTAATCTGGGTTAGCTTGTCCCTGATTCTTGTCATATTCACGCTTAAGGTATTGTCATCGATATGGATTTCATTATCCCATAAATATTCTATCAGTTCCATACGGGAAACTACTTTCTGACTGTTAGTAAACAGATAATAGAGAATCTTCAATTCTGTTTTGGACAGTTCCGCTTTCTGTTCCTTATGCTGAATAACTGCAGATACGGGATATAATTTCACTGCTTTATATTCTATAAAATCCATTGGTGCACTTGTGCTGCCTGTTCTTCGAAGCAGCAGTTGAATCCGCGCCAGGAGTATGGGTATATTGTAAGGTTTCGTAATGTAATCGTCACCGCCCAGTGTCAATGCCTGCAGTTCATCGAAAGGGGTATCTCTGCCTGTAATAAAAATAATGGGTACCGAAGAAAAACTGCGGATGGAAGAGCATAAACGAAATCCATCCTGCCCCGGCAGATTGATATCCAGCAATATCAGATCCGGACTATGCTTTTCTATCTCATTTATACAGTCTTGAAAATCAAGTACCGCTTCAGCCAGATATCCTGCATTATATAACAGAATTGTCAATTCTTCTCTGATCACAACCTCGTCTTCAATAATTAGTATTTTATTCATCCTTACCTCCGATTTGTGCTCCTTTGTACAATATACACCATATGGAGGATAATTTCCAGTTGACTTTTCTTTTGGGTATATATTTATTCCCTAAATATTTATACAGGCATTTGCAGGCGATACTCTACGATGCTTCAGCTCCCATCCCTTCTATTGGAGGCTTTATTTCCCCGGGCTGCTGATAGGCCCAGCCTTTTGGACTATAGATTCCTTTTTGTTTTTTCCTTAGGTACTTATCAAATCCGGCTGTTATAAATGGGCATAAAAATAATGTAATGATTGATGCAGTTGCGCATTGTGCGGTTGCCATCTCAGTATATTGCGCCATTGATGGATCGGCTTCTGCTACTGCGGCAGGTGTCATAGCGGAATTTAGTGCAGTAGTTCCAATTGCTGCTCCCATTGCATTTCTCTCTTTCTTTGGAAGCAAAATGTTAAATACAAAGAAGAATACAACACCAAGAGCTGCAGAAATCAAACCAAGTACAATTCCGGATGCACCTGCCGTAATAATTGTCTTTACATCAGTTCTGGAACCAATAGAAATTGTCATAAAGAAAGTAATGATCGGTTGAGCCGAAGCACATGCTTTCCGAAAACCTCCGTCAAAATTACCCCATATAAATCCGATTAAAATAGGTATCAGAGTAGCAACCAAAGACTTCATCGGAACAGATGCAAGCCCTGTTGCCCCAAGTGCTACTAACGTGAAAAATGGTCCATCATTTAAAGATAGTATTGATATTGCCCCGGCATCTGTTCCATTTCCAAACTGGGATGATAAGGAAATATACAGAGAACTATTTGAATTGGTAATTGCTGCAATCAGCACAAATGGTGTAAGTCCAAGAAATCCGGCAGGCCCGAAAATCTTACCAACAGTAAGGCCTACAATTACGCCCAGTGCAAATTTAATTCCGGTCAATGCAGCACCTTTATACAGCGGCATGCCTACCTGTTTGATATTAATGGCTGATCCACAGATTATCAGGAACAATCCCATCATCGCAGAATTTCCATCATAAAACAGCGCCGTTACATATCCTCCTATTTGAAAGGCATCTGGAGCAAACGTTGCTATTACTACTGCAATCAGCAGAGGGATAATGATCAGCCCACCCGGCAGTTTTTTCAATTTATTCAATATATCCAGATCTTTATGTTTCTGTAATACCTTAGCTTCCATATTGCATCCTCTCTTTTCACTAAATATATGAACCTTCATCTACTGAGAGTTCATTTCCAACTCTGTTTTCATCTCATAAACTGCCTGTATTAAGTAAAAAACCTGGGTCACTGTATTTTTTAGGTTCGTTTTTGCACGCTTGTATTCCATGGCATCCTTTACTGTCATAGGAAGTTGAATAATTGGAAAGTATGCATCAATGCCATTCTTGTTGCATTCTACTGCTTCATCAGAAGCTCCCCCTGAAAATGCCAGAACCTTTGCCCCATATTTCTTAGCCAGTTGCGCAACTCCAATTGGCGCTTTCCCCATTGCAGTCTGAAAATCCAGTTTTCCTTCACCTGTAATTACGATATCAGCTTTTTTTACTGCTTCTTCCAGATGGATGGCATCTAAGATCAGGGAAATTCCCGGAACAAGCTCACCCTTTAAAAATGACAAAAATGCAAAACCAAGACCACCTGCCGCACCTGCACCTTCGGCATCTCCTGAATGATACCCAAACATTTGGCTCGTAATATCTGCAAGTCTTACAAGTCCTCCATCCATTTGCTGTACTATATCAGGAGACGCTCCTTTTTGGGGACCAAATACCGCTGACGCTCCCATGTCACCGCATAATGGATTTTTCACATCACATGCAACCTGAAATCGGCACTCTTTCAAAATTGGATGCATGCTGCTGCAGTCAAATGATGCTGCCTTCAGCATATCTCTGCCAAAACGTCCGATCTGCTCTTTATTTTCATCATAGAAAATAGCTCCAAGAGCTTCCAGCATTCCAATTCCTCCATCATTGGTAGCACTCCCGCCGATTCCGATAATGAACTGCCTGCATCCTCGTTCCATTGCATCAATGATCATTTCCCCTACACCGTATGTAGTTGTATTCATCGGATCTCTCATTGCATCCGGGACTAAAGTGATTCCGGCTGCTTGTGCAATTTCCATGATTGCTGTTTTGGTTTTAGAAACCACTCCATAACAAGCCTCTACCTGATTACCCAAAGGCCCCTGAACTGTCACTTTTACAATTTCCCCGTCCAGTCCGGCAGTCAGCGCTTCCACTGTTCCTTCTCCTCCATCTGCCAGTGGAAACACTTGTACTTCAGCTTTCATTACTTCCTGAATTGCATCCTTCATAATATTACCGGACTCCATGGATGATAAACTACCCTTTAAAGAGTCCATCGCTATTACTATTTTCATATATTTTGCCATTCCTTTCGCTTCTCTAAAACACAAACAAATGACTCCACAGCATCTAAACGATCAGGCATTTACTACATTTATCGGATTTCCCTTTTTAAAAGCGCTCAGATTCTCAACAGCTATATCCATCAATCTTTGTCTGCTTTCCTTAGGCGCCCAAGCTATATGAGGTGTAATCAGACAGTTCTTCTCTTTTAGCAGCGGATTATCCTCCCGGATTGGTTCCGTTGAAACCACGTCAACTCCGGCTGCAAATACTTTACCTGTTCTTAACGCCTCTGCAAGATCATCTTCTACAACCAACGGCCCTCTGGAAGTATTCAATATAATTACTCCATCCTTCATTTTGGATATATTATTTCTGTTAATAATCCCCTCTGTAGAAGGAAACAGCGGACAATGTAGAGAGATCACATCAGACTGTGACAGAAGCTCATCAAATGAAACATACTCTCCAATTTCTCTGCCGGAATCATTGGGAAACTGATCATAAGCCAGCACTTTCATTCCAAATGCTTTAAATAATTGCCCCGCTGCCTGGCCTATTCGACCAAATCCAATAATGCCTGCCGTTTTACCAGCCAGTTCAATAAGGGGGAAATCCCAGAAACACCAATCCTGATTATTTGACCAGCGTCCGTCCTTTACCTCATTGGAATGATGACCCACATGATGGCAGATTTCCAGCAACAGCGCGGCTGCAAACTGAGCCACAGCACTGGTCCCATAGGTAGGAATATTGCTGACCACAACATTATGCATCCTGGCTGCCGCCACATCTACTACATTATATCCGGTTGCCAGCACACCCACAAACTTTAATTTTGTACATGACTCAAATACCTCTTTCGGTAGGGGAGTCTTATTCGTATATACTGCTTCTGCATCACTGATTCTTTGAATTACTTCACTTACATTAGACAATGATGTTCTGTCATATACTGTCAGCTCCCCTAATTTCTCAAGTTCCGCCCAGCTTAAATCTCCCGGGTTTTCTGTATAACCATCTAAAACCACAATTTTCATATAGTATTTGCTCCTTTATTTTAAATTTGAAGAAATCCTGTATAATTCTTTTATTTGCGGATAAAGCCCTATATATACCTGATATCTTTTTTCATAAATCTCCTGATGAGATTTACTGGATCTCACCTCTTTATATACTGTTTTATGTACTTTGCCGGATGCTTTTTGCAAATTTTCAAAAACCCCCGTTCCTGTTCCGGCGAGAAGGGCCGCACCAACCGGAGCCATATCATGCATATTTAGAATATGAATGTCACTACCCGTAATATCTGCCTTAATCTGTGCCCATAATTCACTTTTTGCACCTCCGCCAATGGAATAAAATGTTTGTATTTTCTTTCCGGTTACCCGTTCTGCTATTTCACATAGCTGGCGAAGTCCGTAGCCACAACCTTCCATTATAGCTCTGTTCATCTCACGCCGTTTGGTGTGCAATGATATACCAAAAAATACCCCTCTTGCATAAGGATCCCAAATAGGACTTCTTTCCCCCATCATATATGGTAGAAAAACAACGCCATCACATCCTGGATTGGCCTGTCCGGCTTCTTCATTCATAAGCTGAAATGCGTTTTGCTCAAGTCCTTTTGCTTTTTCCACCAGATCCTGACAGAAATTATCACGAAACCATTGATATGAAGCCCCTGTATGAGACAAAGCTCCCTGATATATCCAGGTATTCGGTATAACATGGCACCGATTAATAAAACTGCGGTCAAATTTAGGTCTATCTACACAAATAGTGAGTACATTCGTCGTCCCTACAGATTCACAGACATCTCCTGCTTTTGTCACGCCTGCCGCCAGGGTTGCACAGGCAGTATCTCCTCCTCCGATTACAACCGGTGTTCCTTTCGGAATCCCCATAGCAAGCATATCCGGGTGGATAAGAACGCCAACAATATCTGTTGATTGCATCAGCGGCGGAAGTTTTCTTATGTCAATTCCAATCTTACTGCATAATTCCTTTGACCATTGTCCCTGATATCCCTTAGCAGTCTCAAAGAGCGCCGTGTAGGAAGCATTGGAATAATCAATTGCAAAATTTCCGGTCATTTGCTGTGCTAACAGCGTGTTTACATGCCCAAAATACTTTGTTTTCGCATATACTTCCGGCATATTCCTTTTAATCCAAAGCATAGAAGTCCCTGAAATTGCTCCAGCCATTACATTATTGGCTGTAATTTCAAATAATATTTCTTCTCCCACCGCCTCTTTAATCAGTTCGGCTTCTTGCGTGCTTCGGCGGTCAGAATATATGATTGGTTCCACAAGAACTTCTCCTTCTTCCCCCATTGCTGCAAGTCCGGGACAAAGACTTGAGATGCCAATTCCCGCTATTCTTGCGGGATTAATCTTTTTCCCCTGAAACAAAAGCCTCAGACATTTCATATATGCCTGCCACATACTTTTTGTATCGATCTGTACATAATCCTGATTTGGCGTTATCAATTCATAGGTGCTGCTGCTGATTCCCAATAAATTAGCTTCCTGATCGATAATTGCCACCTTAATGCTGGTCGTACCAACATCAACACCTACTAAGTATTCCCTCTCCATACACCATACCCATTTTCTATTTTATTTAAAACGCTTCATAGTTCTTATCGTGCTCTAACTGTGCTAAAAGCTCTTTTGCTTCTTTTACACTATAGCCCTCATGTATAATATATCTCAATGCGATTACTAATGCAGTAATATCTTCATAATCCCACACAAATCTTCCCATTGTAACCCCACCGACTCCGCAATCCATTGCTTCTCTTGTCATGTTCAGGTAGTCATCCAGTGTTTTGCATGCATCTCCGCCTTGTATTACCACTCTCGCCGGACAAAGTTCGACAACCTTGGCCATGGTATCCGGATTGCCTGTATATGTAGTTTTGATAATATCAATTCCTAACTCAGCAGCACTTCTCACACAATATGCAATGTTTTCCCAGGACGCATACTGATCCTTAGGCACGGACTCGCCCTTTGGATAAACATGACCGATCAGCGGCATTCCTTTTCTCATACATTCTTCTGATATCTTACCAATTTCTTCAAATTGTACATCCTGATAATCACCAAATGTCATGGCTCCTATAGAAACTGCATCAGCCCCCATACGTATTGCTTCATCGACAGATCCGAAGATAACATCTTTTGTGGGATGCACAGGCGCATAGCTGGAACATTTTAGTAATATAGATGCTTTACCTGCATGTTTCCACATACAATGTTCTGCTATTCCTTTTGTCATAGTAATCGCATCCGGTCTTCCTTTTATTACAGCATCAATGGTTGCCTGGATCGGTTGTAACCCTTTCATTGGTGCAATTCCTCTGGAAATTGCATGGTCCACTGTTATCGCCATCATCTTCCCACTCTTGTTATTTACCAGTCTGCTCATTCTCACTTCTTTACCTAACATTGCCATAATTAATATCTCCTTTATAATTTATATTTTCTTTGAATTTTGTTTTTCTGTATTTTCTTTATATATATTTTCTTTATTCATATTTTCTTTATTTGCATTTTCTTTTTCTGTATTTTCTTTTTCTGCACTTTCTTTATCTGCATTTTTTTATTTACATTTTTACTGATATTATTCAGCACAGTATAGAAAATACTTTACGGTTCAATCAGAACTTTTAATCCCTCTCCGCCCTTACAAATTTCATATGCCTTCTGGAATTCTTCTATTTTAAATGTATGTGTTACTATTTCTTCCAGATTTACTTTCTGATTAATAACCATATCTGCTGCTTCCAGATAATCCTCACGCTTGTAAGCGGTGCTTCCATTCACATTTATTTCGTTATAATGAATCGTATTTACTTCGATCATTGCTTCTCCGGTTCCTGCAAATCCGGCAAATAAATTGACGGTACCGCCTTTTCTGCAAAGCTTCAATGTGGAGTTGACAATTGCCGGTACTCCGATAGCCATAATAATCACATCTACACCAAGCCCCTTTGTCCGCTCCATAATGATCTGTTCAAGATTTTCTTTTGTGGGATCTACCACACAGTCGGCTCCCAATTTCTCTGCCTTCTCTCTTCTGGATCTTATTGGTTCACTTACGATTACATCTTTTGCACCAACAATTTTCGAAAGCTGTAAATGCATTAATCCAATTGGCCCGGCACCTACCACTAATACTGTATCATTAAATCCAGTACCTGCATTTTTAAGTCCCCGTATACAGCAGGAAAGAGGTTCAATCAGAGCACCTTCCGCAAATGATACTTGTTCAGGGAGTTTGATTACATTACCGCTTTGAATACAAATTTCAGGAATCAAAACATATTCCTCGAATCCTCCATTAAATTCATACCCTATGGCTTTTCTATTCATACATGCATTTTCGCGCCCAGTCAGACAACTGTGACAGGAGTGACAAGGAATTACATTTGCAATAGCAACTTTTTCGCCAACCTTATATCCTTTTACATTTTGACCAACCTCACAAATGATCCCGCACATTTCATGTCCGATCACAGATGGATAGCGGACACCTTTTCTCTTAGTCCCCTCCAGAATACGGATATCCGTACCACAGATGGCAGCCTTTTTCATTTCCAGCAATATATCATTATCGCCGATAGAGGGTCTTTCTAATTCACCCGGTGCAAATTCATTTGGTCCTGAAAGAATTACTGCTCTCATTATTAACACTCCTTTGCTGTTTCCTGTAATTTATTATTTGAAAATTATTTACAATATACTTATATCACATCTGTAAATAATTTTCAATACTTATTTTCTATTTTTTGAAATTTATTTTCATTTTTAGCATAATCTATGTATAAATCGCATATCTTTTTCTATAAACAAGCTGATCATCGCACGTTTTAATTAGTTTACATTTGCAAAGCAGAAAATTATTTTCATAACCGGCATTAAAAAAATCGAAACAGCAATCACTATCTGACTTATTTACAGTCAAATACATTCTTTGCTATTTCGATTTTATTTTTCTTTCATAAAAAACACTAAAATTTATTTTCCGAAGTTGCCCCGCGGGTCCTCTGGATTGCGTTATAGGATTTTTCATAATTCTTAAATGCCACAATTGTCACAAGCGAATCTATAATTGCCAGTTGTGCGATTCTGGTACTTACCGATTCGGATTGGAACATTGTTTCCTCGGATGCCGTATGAATTACCAGATCTGCAACTTTTGATATGGGTGTTTTCCCACGATTCACAATTGCAGCAGTAGCTGTCCCATTCTCTTTTGCATTCTTCAAACACTTTAAAACGCTATAATTACTTCCCGAATGTGAAATTCCTATTGCCAGATCATCTTTCCCGGTCAACGAAGATGCCATCAATTGCAGATCCCTATCTGCATGAACGAAAACCTGTATTCCAACCTTCATCAGCTTATGCTGCGCATCCTGTGCCACAAGAAGACTTCCTCCGCTGCCAAAAAGCACCACTCTTTCTGCCGAAGCAATCATATCTGCTATTTCCTCAATTACCTCCATGTCTAAGCAGGCCAGCGTCCGGTTCAAAACTAATATCTCGGAATTAAAAATCTTTTTGCATATAGCTTCAGGGCTGTCTTTTTCTTCCAAAACCGGATTCAGGTGCTTCTCCCTGGGCAGGGCATCCTTTGCGGCATTAATTTTAAAATCCTGATATCCTTTATATCCCAGACTCCTGCAAAAACGTACGATGGACGCATCACTAACCTTTGCATTTTCTCCAAGCTCTGTAATATTGCTGTTCAATACCTGGTCATAATGCTCAAGCACATAATCAGCTATTTTCTTTTCTGTATTTGTCATAGAATTTAATTTACTGAAAATAATTTCCTTACAACTGCTTTCAATCATATTTCTCATCTCCTTTATCCCTTGAAAATTTTCCACTCTTTTACCTTATCATATATGAAAATAATTTTCAAGAATAGAGATTAATATTTCAGTAATAATACCAACATTGCCAAAGAGAATAAGCAGCTTCCTTATCAGTTTTGATCCACCCAGTCCCAGAGACTTCCCTGCTCGAACTTCTGATATAGGCCAACATGCTCCAGCCTTTCATTTTCATACAGTCCACCTTTGTTTATCTGTACATTTCCAACCTTCAGCAATTCCCTGTCACTGTACATCCGCTTACGGATGCTCAGCTGGTAGATCAGGCTAAACCTGTTTGTTATGGAACTTTGGCTTAAGTCTGAGAGGCAGATTAACTGGATGTTGAAGGTCTTCGCAATATCAATCACAGCCTTTAATAAATGCTCAGAAGAAGTCCTTGCAAATGGATTATCCATAATCATTACCTTAGATTCCTGCATATTATTTGTTCTGGCATCCCTTCTGGTGACTTCTCGAATATAGGATATCAGGGTAGACACCATCGTAAAGAATACGACGAATTTTTCGCCTCCGGAATTTTGAGCCATGGCGTCTTCCCACTTTTTCATGCCATTATTTTTATCGTTTAGATCAATTTTATATACATAAACCGGAATTTTATTGGTGCCAATCAGTTGATTCAGCAGTTCCCTGCTGGACATAAGTGCAGCCAGCTTTTCTTTCCACTTCTTCTCCTGGCTGCTCTCCCCAGCCTTACATAATTCCACCATGGTCAAAAGACTGCGATCAATATAACTCTCCATACGGCCCCGCACATCACTTCCAAGTTCATCCGGCACATCCATACGCAGCATCTGTACCGGACGGCTCTTCCCGGTGAGCCTGATTTTGGAACTCTGTGCAATCAGCTTTACATCATCATAGATCAGCAAAGCATGGCTAATACACTGGTCTATAATCTGATTCCTGGTCCGCACTATGTTCTCAAGCTGGCTGTCATAAAATGCTGACAGTTTCATCAGATTTTCTCGTTTTTTCATGAACTCTTCCATATAAAAATAAACAATATCGAAACGAATTTGTTCATCATCCAGATTAAGTGTACTTAAAGATTCCAGTATATCGGTGACACACTGATTTTTACCCAGATAGTTCCTTCTGATTTCCCGATACAGATTCTGACATGCTTTTCTGGACTGGTTTTCCGTTGTCCTGGCATTGCGGTAACTTTCCTTGAGCTTCGTGAACTGAGCCTCCATATCCTCTTCCAGCGCAAAATCCCCAATTGGTACATAAGCTACAGGAATAATATCCTGAATTCTGCCTCCCAGGCTTTTGCAGATATCCCCGAGCCGGCTGGCTGCTTTTTCTTTTTCATGGAGCTGATCCCGTTCTGATTTCAAGTTTTTAAGCCTGCGGTCATAATCCTGCCGGATTCGGCTCTTCTCCAAAGGCTCTGTAAGACCCAGATTATGCAGAGCCGTAGCAGCATAATCCAGCATTGTTTCCATCTTACCAAATGTAATCCTAAGGTTACCCAAGTTACGATCTGCCTTTATTTTTTCAATCTCTAATTTCGATACTTCTGATTTAAGACGCTGCAGTTCCTGTCCGTCATGGTGAAGTGTCTCATAATCCTTTCGATCTACTTCGATTTCGGAAAGTGCATCCTCTATCGTAGAAAGCTGCTGTAATTTTCCACTCAGCATTTCTTCCAGGCTTGACAGAGCCTCTTTCTGGTTTTTCAGAAGCTCTTCATATTCCTGCTCCATTTGTTCAAACGGATCATCCAGCAGGTTAGCCTCCCCGGCATCATCATATTTCCGGTAACTTTCCCGGGTTCGGTCAAACAGCGTATTCCGTTCATAAAGAATACTCTTGAACCGTTCTGCCTCAGCCCGGCAGCTTTCCAGCTCCTGCCCGGCTTTTCCCCTCTTTTCTTTTAATAACACACTTTCCGCAGACGCATCCCCTAAGTTACGGTAGTGTATCTGATATTGTTCATCATCTGCCAGGAATTTTTCCAGAAGTTCTTTCCTGACATTTATTTCATTAAGGATTTTTTCACACTCCCTGTTATGGAATTCCAGTGAGGTCCATTCTGCTTCCAGGATTTTCAGTCTTTCTTCCAGCTCCCGCTCTTGCACAGAAAGCTTCTCTATTTCCTGTTCATCCGCTGAAATCTCCTTACTTAACTGCTCCATATATGACTTACCATAATGGAAGTTAATCAAGTCATTCCATGCCTTTCGCACATTTTCCAGTTCCTTTGAAATGTGCACGGTCTGCTCCTTAAGCCTCTCTTCCTGAATCTCCAAATCCTTAAGATAATTTTCTCTCTGTATATCTACGAAGATTTCGTCTTCGTAACTGCTGATAAAAGATGCCTGCGATCCTGGTTGTACCATCTGATATTGATGCTCCATCACCGTATCCAGCTGCTCATAAGAAAATACCGGTACCACCTGTCTTAGCAGGCATTGTTTGAGGGGAATCTGCCCTATCTTAGAAAAATCCTGCTTTTTCACCACTAGGGCAAATGGCAGCATTGGGTTTTTCTTTAGCTGAATCGCTCTCTTATCCTCTGTCAGATTATTCAGATATGCCTCTCCGGTCTGATAGGTAATATCCTGATTTTCTATTGCCTGAATCAATGTCCGGGGTAGATATACGCATTTATTGCGGATACCCTTGATCATATCCATTATCTGATCCCGTTCTGTCTGCCTTAAATATCTGTTTTGCTCTAAGTCAGCCGTATGCTTCTGGAAGAACTCATTTAATGCTTCTTTCTCATAGAGCAATTCCCGGTCAACCCCATATTTATCCAGTAACTCGCAGCAATGTGCATATTCTGCTGCAAAACGGTTTTGCTCTTCTTTTAAATTAACCAAATGGCCGCTCAGGGATATTTTTTTCTGCACAGCTTCAATGATCATAGGGCCTGTGCACCTATGCTGCTCTTTCACCCCAGCTAATCTATCCTGCCCGTCCTTTCGTTCTTTCTCCTTTGCTCTTTCCTCACTTTCCTGCTCTTTTTTCAGATTATGTACCGAGGTTTTATCCAGCTCTTTTAAAACATTTCGAAGCAATACCTTACCCAGCTTTTCAAAAATCTGCTCTTCTTCCTTCTCAAACCGCGTTACAAATCCACGCAGCTCTCCAATCCTTACATCACATTGACTGATCCTTTTATCGTATTCCCGTGTATCAGCAGACAGTTGCTCCTGACGTTGTCCATTGACAGTAATTCGTTCTTTATATTGGGCAATTTCTTCCAGAAGTTCCCCCTGCTTCTTTTCTAAAAAATATTTCAACGAATACCGCAGATCATCAAGCCGTATTCTGGTATCTGCATCCCCTTGCTCTGCAGCAATTTTCTGCCTTAGAGCCGATACTGCCCCTTGTATCACCTTCCACTCCCCATAGAGTTTTGCTCCACGCTGACAATGATACCGGAAGCGTACCTCGCTGCATTGATCCGAGATTTCCCTGGCATTTGCTTCTTCTTTGGCAACCTGTTCTTTCGCCTCCTGCAGTTTATCACTGGCAAGATAGTATTCTTCGGATGCCTTTTCTTTATAAATCCCTGATCTTTCTTCCTCTAATTCATACTGGGATTCATGAATCTGTTCCAGTTCCGCCTGCAGCACAGTGCTTTTTCTTTTCAGGCTCTGGTGCATCTGATTTAGCAGAACCTCCGTTTGATTTAAATAATCTCTCGGAATCTCTAAGCCAGTAAATTCAAGGCTCTCAGATTCCTTTTTT
>UQCR01000126.1 GCA_900539655.1 uncultured Robinsoniella sp. | reverse complement strand
GCGAGAAGTTTTTTCAGTACTCTTTCATCACAGATACTGTCCGGCATCTTCAGATGCAGACCGCCTGTAATGGAGGCACCGCAGGTTTCTAAAAGCCTTGCCAGTATACCGGAGCCGTCTCCGCTGAAAATTCTCATTGTTGCTATGACGAAAATTTTTTTACCCTGCCATAAAGCCCGGTTATAAATGATAAAATCATGAACTATCTTTGGAATATTGCTGTATTGTACCGGATAACCAAATACAATTTCTACTTCATTGGGGATCAATTCTGGTAAACGGCTGTCTTCAATCGAATAAGCGATTGCTAAAGGATCATATTCATTCAGAAACTTTTCTACGCAATGTCTGGTGTTACCGGTTCCGCTAAAATAAATACCAATCATAAAATATACCATCCTGCTGCACACCTTTGAGATGTGTTTCTTAATTTATTAGTGCAATGCTGTACGTTGTAGTACTAGTACTTGTTGTTTGAAGTATAAAGGAGAACGATTCTTTCGTCAATAGTCGTCAATGGTATTGGTGAATTGCATCAGGTGGTATTGGTCGAAGTTCAGGTGATAGAGAACCCGTCTGCACAGATGTTCTATATTGCAAATACAGAACGATTGATTTATAGTAAATTTATACTATAATACTGAAAAATCAGTACGGCCGCATATATCCGGATACATTGTTTCCGGGGGATAATCAGATACGGAACGGATAATAAGTAAAAGTGTGAAAGAAAGCGGTATTGCAGGCAGGACTGCAATATGCAATGGGTAAAAATATGAAAATACTGGTAGTGGAGGACGATTTCATTGTTCGAAAAGGCATTATGCTTTCCCTGGATTGGGAAAAGGAAGGATTTGAGATTTGCGGAGAGGCTGCCAATGGTATTGCCGGGTTTGAGTTAGCAGAAGCATTACAGCCGGATATTATTTTGACGGATATTCGGATGCCCAGGGAAGATGGGCTGTCGTTATCCAGGAGAATCCGAACGGCATATCCATGGATGAAAATTGTAATTCTCAGTGGATATGATGATTTTTCTTATGCGAAACAGGCGTTGCAGATTGGGGTTTTTGAATATCTACTGAAACCTATTGATGCAGATGAACTGCTGGAAACAGTTATTAAATTAAAGAAAGAAATAGAAAATGAAAAGGAACGTCAGGAAAGGGAAACTTTTCAACAGAGTTTTGTAGAAGAAAATTATGACTACGTACGAAGCAGGCTGCTGAATGCCCTGATCAATGAGAAAATGACGGATCAGGATAGAAAAGATGATGTAATGGGGCAGCTTCGGAAGCTGGGACTGGAGTTTGAGGGGGCTTACTATCGGGTTATTTTGATCTCCGTAGATGATTTTTTCCTTTTGACGCAGCATTCTGTGGAGGAAAGGCGTTGTCTGGAAGAGTCCATAGAAGAGTTCATAAAAAAGATATTGGATTTGTCACCCCAGGAGACGGTATTCCGGGACAATGGCACACATTTTGTGGTGATTCTGATGGAACAGGAGGCGGAAGAAAAAGCTGACAGAGAAGCTTTGAACAGACTTTACCAGCAAATAAAGGGAGAGCTGGGTTTCTATATTACGGTGTCAATGGGAGAGCAGAAAAGTAAAATTGAAGAGATAAGGCAATCGTATAGGGAAGCATTACAGGCGCTGAGACGCAGGCCCTATATGCCGGGAGAATATATGATTCAATTCCATGAAGGTATGGGAAATGAACGGAAGACTTACTTAAATATCCAAAAGAAAGAAAATGAACTGGTACAGGCGATGCTTCAGTATGACGGAGACAGAATGCTGGAGATCGTCCGGAACATTTTTGAAGAAGCTTACCAAAAGCAAACGGAGTTTGAAAAAGTAAAAACAGCCTGTGTGCGCATCTGGATGATTGTGGCGTCTAATTTAGAAGAAATGTCTATTAATCCCTCAGATGTAACGGGTGAAAACAGAGATTGTTTAAGGGAAATGGATGGAATCGGGAGTTTTTCAGCATTAAAACGATATATTTTGAATTTGTGCCGGGATACTGTCCGGGTTTTGAACTCTACGGAAGGTGCGAAATATAATGTCATCATCCAGAAAACCATGCAATATATAGCAAAACATTATATGGAGGAAATTCGTATCAGCCAGATCGTAGCAGAACTTTATATCACCCCAAATCATTTCAGCCAGGTATTCAAATCCCAGACCGGTATGAATTTCAGTGATTATCTAAACCAGTTTCGGATAGACAGGGCAAAGGAGCTTCTGAAGAATCTGAATTTGAAAATTTATCAGGTTTCCGAAAAAGTGGGCTATCAGAATTACAAATATTTTAATCTGGTGTTTAAGAAGTATACCGGATATTCTCCGAAAGAATATAGAAATCACATTGACTTGCGAGAGGAAGGAAAATAACTTGAAAAAGATTAGAACCACGTTTGTAAGCCTGAATATTAAGGTGTTTTTGCTTGCGATTGTCATGTCCATCATTCCAATGGCGATTATAGGAACACTTTTATATCAAAAGGCTCTGGACATTGTGAGGGAGAAGCAGGAGGCTGCATCCTTTTACATTCTCAATAATATTTCTGAAAATATTACATATATGACGGATTATGCCCACAGTCTGTCTCTTTTTATTATCCAGAACCAGGATGTGCGGACGACACTGCTGGCTGATTCCATGACGGAACAGGAAAGGGTGCGCCATCAGAATCAGGTGGCAAAAAACCTGATGTTTTATACAGGGCAGAATCATTTTGTAAAATCCATTTTTATACAGGGTAAAAACGGGCTGATCTTAAGTGCCGGAGGAATCAATTCCTATGAGCTGGGAGAAGAACAGGAGAAGCAGCTGGAGGCGATGAAAGGGAAAATCTTCTGGACAGGAACCGGGGAAAGGGATCAAAATGGCAATGTAGAATACCTGACACTTATGAGGAGTATTCAGGATACGGAGAATCTGAAAAAAACCCTGGGGACGCAGTGGATAAATATACCTGTGTCAAAAACAGAGAAGCAGTTCCAGGATTATATAGATACTTATCCCGGATACATTGCATTAGTTGATTCCCAGGGAAAAGTTTTATTAAATGCAGGGGAAAAGGAGATGGTGGAATCTGACATAAAGGACGTACGAAGCGCAAAAACGAAGCCCTTTATTAACAGCGGGAAGAATACGTTAGTTTATGGAATTGATATATCAGATACTGGCTGGACGCTTATGAGTGGAATAGATATTTCCAAATTGCTGGCTGAAAACCACAAGATACGCAGTCTTTTGCTGTTGGGAATTGCAGTCAGTACACTGTTATGTTTCTGGATAACGTTTCTATTTGCCAGAAGTATTTTAAGGCCGCTGAGGCTGTTGACGAATAAGATTGTAGAAGTAAAAGAAGATAATTATAACGTTCAGCTGGAGTTTGAGAGCAATGACGAGATAGGCATTTTAAGCAGGCAGTTCAATGCAATGACAAAGCGGATGAATGAACTGGTGAATGAAGTGCTGACAGGGAAAGTGCTTCAGACGGAGGCTGAGTTAAACGCATTACAGGCACAGGTAGACCCTCATTTTCTATATAATAATCTGGATACGGCATATTGGATGAGCAGGCTTGAGAAAGCGGAGAAGACAGGGAAAGTGGTACTGGCTATTGCAGATCTTTATCGCCTGACCCTGAATTTTGGACATAGGCTGATCTCAGTAGAAACAGAAGTGCGCTATATGGAGAATTATATTGTCATTCAGGAACTGCGTGTAACAGACCAGATTCAGTTTCATATAGATATCCGGGATGGAGTAAAAAAATGGGCAACAATGAGGTTTGTGATACAGCCGCTGGTGGAAAATGCTATACAGCATGGCGTGCTCCCCACTGGAAGAGAGGGCAATATCTATATCCGTATATACCAGCAGGATGACAGGCTTTACTTTGAAGTAGAGGATGACGGTGAAACAGCGGATTTAGATGAAATGAAGAAGATGCTTGGAGATATAAAGAGTGAAGAAAAGAAAGGCATGGCTATCCGCAGCATTGCACAGCGGATTAAACTGCAGTTTGGGGAGAACTATGGGCTTTTCTTTGAAAAAGCTCCCAGCGGAGGGACAATAGCCAGAGTAATTCAGCCGCTGGTGGAGTATGAGGAGTAACAAGAGAGCGTTTGAATAATTGGGATTCAGTTAGCGGAATCGTAAATGATTTCAATTTGTGTATACCGTCAGCCGGTTGGCTGGCGGTATTTTAATGCACACCCGGCATTGGTGCAATTTTATTGAGAATTATACTTTTATGTATTGTGATCACCGTATATGGGCAGTAAGCTTATCGGGTTTCCTGTTTCTTTTTATGTACGGAATAGATAAGTAAAAATAAATACATACCTAAAAACATATGAATCAATGTTGATGAGCCTGTACTTCCATTGAATGTAATGATAAGGGTGTATAAATTAATTTCCTGTAACAGAGACACTATAAAAGCAATCAGGAATCCTACAACTAAATGGCTTGATTTAGAAATATACTGGAATAACAAAAAAGCCAGCAATAATCCCATTATAATGCCACTAATGCTGTTCGTCAAAAATCTTGGATAGGGATTATAGGTCATTTGGGCTATTCGATCCAGTTTATCCAAAATAAAAATGGGAATTAGCCCAGAAAATATGATTGGAAATAAAACAGTTATGATATTAAGGAATATATATTTTTTCTTCATAAACTCGGCCTCCTGTCTATTGCTCATAAGAAATATTTTTAGAATCTAGTGAAACACTTTTTTTTTCCTGTTTATAGTAAATTTTATCACTCTGAAATTTACCTGTCAATCTTAAAGAGTATGTTAAGATACTTTTCTGATACGCTGGGTCAGATAAAAGCCTGGTTAATCTGATCATATATTTTTGCTTAATTGAAAAAGTGATTGTATAATATAGACAAAGGAATAGTAAAATGGATATTTTATGTGCTTTATACGTGCAAAAGAATAGAATATTGGATGTTTTCATAGTTTTTATGGTTTTTTCGATGGTTGTTCATTGGGTATACTAAGGATGTAACAAACAAACAGAAAAGGATAAGGAGAGGTATTATGGAGAGAAGAAAAAGGGTGTTATCAGTGGTATTGGCTGCAGCGGTGATTGGCGGAACAGCAGCAGGATGCGGCGGTCAGGGAAACGACGCAGCGAAGGATACGGGAAGTAGTCAGGGAGTCCAGGATACCAAAGGGGAATCGGGAAGCTCTTCATCCGGAGAAAAGGTATCACTTACAATTATGCATATGGGGACAGAAGAGGGCATTAAAAATGGCGATATAGAATCCATTATGATGCATCAGGTTGTGGAGAATTTTAAGGCGAAGTACCCGGATGTGGATTTAAAAGAGGAGAGTGTTGGCCAGGAAGCCGGATATGAGACCAAAATCAAAACGCTGGCTGCGGCAAATGAAATTCCCGATTTAGCCATGCTGCTGCCATCTATGATGAGTTCTTTCTATGAAAATGGACAGATTCTGGATTTGGCACCGATTTTAAAAGAAGATCAGGAATGGGCAGATACCTTTGCAGATGGTATGTTTGGGGATTACACTTTTGGTGAACAGATTCTGGGTGTACCAAGGTGCAGTATTGCCAATCATATAATTTATTACAATACGGAAATTTTTAAAGAATGCGGGATGGAAAGCTTCCCCGCGGACGAAGTGGAATTTAAGGATGCGGTTCAGAAGCTAAAGGAAAAAGGATATATTCCGCTTGCCACCGGAAATAAAGGAAAATATGCAATTGCTTCCCAGGTAATGCCTGGTATTCTGATGAAGTTCAATAACAGTGACTGGTATGATAAAGTAAAAAATTATGATGGTGCTTCCTTCGAAGATCCTGATTCGGTGGCAGCCATTAAATACATGGAAGAACTGATGCAGATGGGCATGTTCAATGAAAATGTAAACAGCCTGGATCCGAATCAGGCGAGACAGTTGTACTACGATAAGAAAGCGGCAATGTACATAGAAGGATCCTGGTCCGTATCCAATTTAATCAGTGAAGCACCACAGGAAATTCTGGATGCAACTGATATGACTGTCTTCCCAACGGTAAAAGGAAAAGAAGACCTGGAGAATCAGATTGTCGGCGGACAGGGATGGGGAATCAGCATCCGATCCGATGTTACGGATGAACAGAAGGCAGCAGCAATTAATTTCCTAAAAGAAATGTCTGCCCCGGAAATCCAGACGCTTCTAATTGAAGGCGGTTCGCTGGCTACAGCAAAAAATATTGAATATGATGAAAGTAAATTAAATCCGTTTTTCGCAGAATTTCTGGAAATGTATAATTCACATGACAAGATTGTGGGATGCCCGGAAGTTCAGTTATCCACCGCATATATGGATGCCAGCTATGTAGGTTACCAGGAAATGTCCATCGGAGCAATTACGGCGGAGGAACTGGCTGGGAAATTACAGGAAGCTCATGAAAGTGCGAAAAAATAGTTGGAGGTGGCAATGTGAAAAATCGAAAATATAGGAATCCGTTGATGCCCTCAGGCATAAAATTAGCGGCTTACTTAAGCATTCCGGTCGGCGTCTATATTTTTATCATCATAATTCCTACTCTGTTCGCATTTGGTTATAGTTTTTTTGAATGGTCCGGAGGTCCATCTAAGAAATTCATTGGTTTTGAAAATTATATTGCCCTTTTTAAAGATGATACGTTCTGGCTCTCTTTTAAGAATACTATTCTGTTTACATTTCTTATGGTGATTGGCCAGGTAGGAATTGCATTTGTATTTACCCTGTTCTTTACCATGAAATGGGTTAAATTTGTGGAATTACACCGCAGGGTTATGTATTTCCCAAGCATTATTGCAGCTGTAGTAATAGGACTTATGTGGCAGCTTATTTACAACAATGACTTTGGTATTTTGAATTACATATTAAGGGCTGCCGGGTTGGAACAGTGGATTAAACCCTGGCTGGATGATCCCAAGATCGCCATGTTTTCTGTGGCAGTACCGGTAATCTGGCAGTTTGTCGGATACTATCTGGTACTGCTCATGGGAGCAGTTGCTACGATACCAAAGGATATTATGGAAGTGGCTGAAATAGACGGAGCAACCGGATTTAAAAAAAGCATATATATTACCATTCCATTGATCTGGGATACGCTGAAGATCTGTTTGATGATTTGTTTTGCAGGATCATTCAAGGCATTTGACCACATTATGGTTATGACAGGAGGAGGACCCGGCAGGGCAACCAGCGTATTGTCACTGTATAATTATAATACTTCTTTTGTGCAAATGAAAATGGGATACGCAAGTGCTATGGCAGTGGTGATTCTGGTTGTTTCCATGGGCTTGACAATAGGCATTCAGCGGCTGATGGAGGGGAAGTCATATGATCATTAAAAATATTCCCGTAAAAGTACTAAAACTGATCGTTAATATCATATTTATGCTGTTTTCACTTTCCTGTATATTTCCCATATTGTGGATGGTAAATTCAGCATTAAAGACCAGTAATGAATTTATGCAGGACAGTATCAGCCTGACAAAGAGCCTGTATGTACAGAATTTTATCGATGCCGTACAATCCAGCGGTTTCCTGAATTGTTTTATGAATTCCGCGATATTGGGGGTAATCAATGTAGTATTGACGGTGGTATGTGCGCTGGTAACCGGATATTTTATATCCAGATATAATTTTCGTTTTAAAAAAGCAATATATCTGCTGTTTGTATCAGGTATGGTGATCCCTATGCTGTCACTTCTGATCCCGGTGTTTTTACAGTTCAAAACCCTGGGAATGCTGGACAAGCCATGGACACTGACCCTTCCATATCTGGCATTTTCCATGCCATTTGCAGTTATGCTGACGGAAAATTATATTAAGTCCATTCCGGTAGAACTGGATGAAGCAGCTTATATGGAGGGATGCAGCACATTTCATCTTCTAAGCCGTATCGTTTTTCCAATGTGCTCGCCTACAGTTGCCATTCTGATTATTACTTCTTTTATGAATGCATGGAATGAATTTCCGTTTGCGCTGGTTTTATTGAATAATGAAAAATTAAGAACGATATCAATTGGAATTCGTATGTTTAACTCAGAACATAATATTAATTACCCGCTTTATATGGCTGCACTGCTGGTTTCTATTCTGCCCATATTGGTGATATATCTGATTTTTTCAAAGCAGATTATGAAAGGTATGACGGTAGGTGCGGTGAAAGGCTAGATCAGGGTAATACGTAAAAAATATGAAATACACAGGAGGATTTTATGTGGTTTGAAGGTAATTACAGAAGGATTTTTTTAGATATGCACATTGATGACTGGAATGAGGAATTTCTGTCCAATGTGGATCCGAAAGGGTTAGTAGAGCTGCTGAAAAATGCAGGTGCACAACAGATAGTAGTAAAATGCAGACCCCACACGGGGCTTGCGCATTATCCCACTAAAATAGGGCGTATGCACAAAGGATTGAAGGGCAGGGATTATGTGGGAGAGATGATTGCATTATGCCATAGCGAAAATATTGCCGTAAAAGCATATTTTTCACAAATTTTTGACAATTGGGCATATGAAAATCATCCAGAATGGCGTATGATAAATGGATACGGAAAAACATCCAGAGAAGAAGCAGATCCGGCAAGTGATTTTATGAGCAGAAAAGGCAGATATGGTATTGTATGCCCGAATAATGAGGAGTACAGAGCGTATGTGAAAGACTGTCTGACTGAGATGACGGAAATGTATGATTTTGAAACAATTTTTCTGGACATGCCGTTTTTCCCGGAAGTATGTTACTGCCCAAGCTGCCGCAGGAAATATTTTGAGCGGACGGGAAGGGAGATGCCAAGAGTGGTCGATTGGGGTGATCCGGCATTCCGGGAATGGCAGAGTATCCGTGAAGAGTGGATGGGTGATTTTGCAGCATTTTCAACGAATGTAATTAAATCAATCAAGCCACAGGTAACCATCGAACATAATCTGTCCATGATGGCTGATCCATGGGAGTATGCCCACACCGATCTGGTGGCAGAGGCATGTGATTATGTAGGAGGTGACCTATACGGAGGATTTTTGCAGCAGACTTATATGTGTAAATATTACCGAAATCTGAGCAAAGCGCTTCCATTTGTATTTATATCTTCCAGGTGCGATCCGGGACTTAGTTACCATACCACCACAAAGACGGAAGAAGAGTTTATGCTGCACACCATGATAGCGCTGGCGCATAACGGGGCATTTTCCATCTGTGATGGCGCCAATCCGGACGGAACCTTGTGTGAGGAGGTCTATACCGGACCGGTTAAGAATGTGTTTGATGAAAGCCGCCACTATGAAAAATATGTAAGCGGCGATATGCTTACGAATATCAGCATATGGTTTCCAAGCAGATCAAAGTGCAGCTGGAGCGATAATGGCAAGCCGGTAACAGGGGAAAAATGCAATAAGGGTTTTATGGATACCCATATTAATATGGGGAGAATCATGCGGGAAGAAAATCTTCCCTTTGACGTTATTCCCAGTAAAAAGTTAAAAGGGCTGGATAGTGATGCACTGGTAATCTGTGATGCGGCAGTCATCCATGATGAGGAAATGGAGGATATTGAAGACTATGTGCGCCAGGGAGGTAACATCTATCTCAGCGGGCATGTGGGACATGAGCGTTTACTGGAATTACTGGAAGCAGAATATAAGGGATTGACAGAGCACACCGTTACATATATGAGTTCCACAGAAGGAGGTAAGGTTTATTTTGGCGATTTTGCAAAAAAATCTCCAATGAATGTGCAGAGTAAAATGGAAATTCTGGATTTTATGGGAGAATATGAGACATTGGCGACTTTGACACTGCCCTATACCATGACCGGTAAATGTGAATTTTCTGCTATCCACTCCAACCCTCCGGGAATCTATACCGACAGGCCGGTTGCTGTCAGAAAAAAAGTTGGAAAGGGGCAAATCCTTTGGTTTGCTGCGCCAATTGAAAATTCCAGGCCATATATGAGCCGCCGTGCTGTTGGCAAGATATTAAAAAGCTTATGCAAAGACCTGGAGTTTGAGTCCAACGCACCATCCTTTGTAGAAATACTGGGCTGGAAAAAAGATCATAAGCGTTATTATGCAGCAATTAATGAACAGGAAACTTCTCCGGTGGCTCCAATGTTCCATATTGAAATTAAGATACCGGGAGAGATCAGCAAAGCAACAATTGCAGAGAAGAATACAGAGCTTAAAATCACAAAAGCAGATGGGATGACTACCATATATCTGCCGGAGCTGAAACTGTTTTCTGTAATTGAAATTGAAGAGTAGGATTTAAGAAGTAAGTAAAGAAAGCCATTGTGCATCAGTTTGACTGATCAGGTAATGGGTTTCTTTACTTTATGTGGTGTGTGATCACATCTTGCAAAAAATTTTTAAGACGCGCTTGCAAAAACTTATAAATTCAGGAGGAAATATATGGAATTCAGAGAAGAGCGTTTAGGGAAATTAATTGAAGATCTGGGGGAAATGAGGTATTGCAATACGGTTCTGCTGGAGAATTTTGATGTGGATAAGAAATGGGAAGATGGTGTTCATTCTATCCTTAAGCATAGAATTGTTTTGCCGGATTGTTTTGATGGTAAATATGTGGAATTTTGTCTTTCTACCGGAAGGGAAGGGGAATGGGATGCCATAAATCCCCAGTTTCAGCTATTTATCAATCAAAAAAGGATCCAGGGGATGGATATAAACCACAGAACGGCAGTCTTAACTGAGAATGGGAATAAAGAGGAAATATTTGATCTGGAATTAAGAAGCTTTACGAAATACCAAAACCGCCCCATTTTACTTCGGGGAGAAATACGGGAGGTAAATAAAGAAACTGAGGAACTGTATTATGATCTGCGGGTAGCATTTCAGGTAGCTTGCCTTCTGGAAAAAGAAGAAGAAAATTATCGGAAATTAATTGATGCCCTGGAATCTGTATGCGGGCATCTGGATCTTAGAAAACCCCACTCTTCTGATTTTAACAGAGGCATAAAAGCAGCCAAAGACTGTATTATGAAGGAGCTGTATCACAACTGTAATGGGGGAGTAAGCCCTGTGGTTCATTGTGTCGGACATACCCATATTGACATTGCGTGGCTCTGGACGCTGGATGTAACCCGTGATAAAGCAGTTAGAAGCTTCTCTACCGTACTGGATCTGATGGACCGGTATCCGGAATATGTGTTTATGTCCAGCCAGCCTCAGCTGTACCAGTATGTAAAGGAAGACGCTCCTGACGTATATGCTAAGATCTGTAAAAGAGTGGAAGAGGGACGATGGGAAGTAGAGGGCGGCATGTTTGTAGAGGCAGACTGCAATATACCCAACGGTGAATCCCTTGTCCGCCAGTGTCTCTACGGCATACGTTTCTTTGAGAAGGAATTTGGAAAGAAGAATCATATACTCTGGCTGCCGGATGTATTCGGCTATTCCGCTTCGTTGCCCCAGATTATGAGAAAGTGCGGTCTGGATTATTTTATGACCACGAAAATAAGCTGGAATGAGACAAATCAGATTCCCTACGATACATTTTACTGGGAGGGAATTGATGGTACCAAAGTGCTGACTCATTTTATCTGCGCCCGGGATTATGCGTCTCCTACCCGTAACGTGAAGACAAATAATGAGCATTACTCTGCATTTACAACAAACTATAACGGATATGTTACACCCGGTCAGATAAAAGGTGCATGGCAGAGATACCAGCAGAAGGATCTGAACAGCCAGATACTGCTCTCTTATGGATACGGAGACGGGGGAGGCGGCCCTACCCAGGAGATGCTGGAGACCCAGAGAAGGCTTTCTCTTGGAATTCCGGGATGCCCGAGAACCAGGCAGTCTACCGCAATAGAGTTCTTTGAAGAACTGGAACAGGATGTAAAGGAAAAGAAGAGAATACCCCAGTGGTACGGAGAGCTGTATCTGGAATATCACAGAGGCGTCTATACTTCTATGGGCAGAAATAAAAGATCTAACCGCAAATCAGAATTTCTGCTGGGAAGAAGTGAGCTGTGGTCCGTGATGGCTAATACACTCCTTTCCATTCCAAATGACAGAGAAACACTGCGGGAATGCTGGGAGATTTTAATGCGAAACCAATTCCATGATATACTCCCCGGCTCATCTGTTGCGGAGGTATATGAGGATTCCAGACGGGAATACGGGATTCTTGGTGATAAACTTCTTGCCCTGGAAGAAAAACTGCTTCAGCAAATTACAGATCAGATTACAGGAGATCCTGGAATAATTGCGGTATTTAACCCGAATAGCTTCCCCAATACGGACATTCTGGAGGTACCGGAAAAGGTAAGCTGTGATGCATCCAGCCTGCAGTCAGACGGTACCGTGTCTGTTATCCAGAAAAACAGTGATGGTTCCCGAATATTCCTGGCGCCGGAAGTCCCGGCAAAAGGATATTGTGTCTTATCACAGACTGAGACATCACATAACAAACTTGCCGCTATAGCTGAGAAAGAGAAAATAGGTATTGATTTTACCCTGGAAAATGGTGAGGTGGAAACAGAGTGGTATCACCTGCGGTTTAATGAAAAGGGGCAGTTTATTTCTATTTATGATAAAGAAGAAGAACGGGAATTACTTAAGGAGGGACAAGCGGCAAATGTTCTTATGGCTTATGAGGATAAGCCACATGATTTCGACGGTTGGAATATTTATTCCTACTATCAGGAGAGAAGCTGGGAAGTAGATCATCTGATTCGTATGGAAGTCACAGAAAAAGGGCCATTGCGCTATGCCATTGAGTTGGAATGGAAGTATCAGGATTCGCTTATTGAACAGACTATCTGCCTGTATTCCCATACGAAGAGGATTGATATGAAGACCAGAGTAGACTGGAAGGAGAGCCAGACCCTGCTGAAAGCACTGTTCCCGGTGGAAATACACAGCAAAGAAGGAACATTTGAGATTCAGTATGGAAATATAAAAAGGGATCTGGTCAAAAATACATCCTGGGATCAGGCCAGATTCGAGGTCTGCTATCAGAAATGGATGGATATCTCGGAAGACGGATATGGCATCGGTTTCCTGAATGATTGTAAATACGGAGTCCATGTACAGGATGGTACAGTAGGATTTACGCTTATAAAATCCGGCATATATCCCAATCCTCAGGCAGACCAGGAAGAGCACTTTTTCACCTACGCCCTGTATCCCCATTTAGAAGGCTGGCGGACAGCAAATGTGCCACAACAGGCTTATCAGCTGAACCAGCCCATGATTGCCAGGATGAAGAGTAAACCAGGCGGGAATCTGGCGAAATCGTACAGCACCGTGTCCGTATCGGCTGAGAATGTCATAATAGAGGCAGTGAAACCGGCAGAGGACAGTGAAGATCTGGTAGTCCGTATGTATGAATGCTACAACCGCAGGACAAAAGTAACGGTAGAATTTCCACAGGAAATGAGTGAAATTTACAGATGCAGTATGCTTGAAGAAGAAGAGAAGCTGGAAGCAGTAAATGCAAAAAGCATCGGGATAGAGATTGCACCTTATGAGATTTTGACGTTTAAGGCTAGAAAATAAAATTTAAGAATTATGGCTCCCCTTTCTGTTAAATGCCTTTTCCCATTTCTTCGGCCTGTTCCAAAACACCGGAGATTTCCAGACCCCCTGCCGCATCTATGCCGCCGGTCTGGATAATCCCGCAATTTTTCCAGCCAAGGAATTCCGTCGATGTTTCGTAGGTCTGTAGAATAGGTTGATATTCCTTTTTGTCTGCATCTCCTCCGCAAACAAAAAGATAGCTTTCTTTGATGGCAAGAGGGCGTAAACCACCTGCCCCACCGTAGGCATAGAGTTTGTCAATAGCGCCCTTTACCTGTGCAGGAAAACCCAGCCAATAGAGGGGCGTTGCAATAAGAAGCACATCGCACTTTTCCATTAGCGCGGCCAGTTCATTGAAGTCATCGTTTTGAACACAGGCTTGCCCCTTGCTCCAACAGGCATCACAGGCGTTGCAACCTGCAATTCTCTTTTTTGCAGCTTCAAACCAAAACACTTCATGACCCCTTATCCCAGCTCCCTTTGCAAACGCCTGCGCCATCTTTGTGGTGTTGCTGTTCTTTCGAGGGCTTGAGGTTAAAATCAATACTTTTTTACTCATATGATACTCCTCCATTCTTTCTGCAAAGTGACTTGACTTTGCTTTGTATCTTAATTATACTGTGTTTGTAAAAACAATCAAGTACGCAAAAATATTATACTAGGTATAAAAAAACTGACTATGGAGGATAACATATGGAGCAGATGATGAGCTATGAAGAGTTTTTGAAAGAAGTGAAAGTTGGTATTGTGACACCATCCGGCAACTGCCCTGTGACGCCGGGACTTAGTCTTTTTCAAGGGAAATGGACAGACCAGGTGCTTTATGTGCTTTGCATATGTGACACCATACGCTTCGGAGAGCTTAAACGCCAACTGCCGGGTATCACAAATACTATGCTGACATCAACCTTAAAGGAACTGGAAGCAAAAGGTATCGTTCATCGAGAACAGTTCAACGAGATACCGCCCCGTGTAGAATACTCATTAACTGAAAAGGGAATTGATCTCTACCCAATCTTCTATGCCATGATGAACTGGGGCTTCAAGTATGAGAAGGACTTTTATGGAGATCAGACGGAGGGCGATGATTGATGGAAGAAACCACACTTTTTAGACGTAAACGTGTTATTATTGAGCGCCTGCTTCCTTATGGGTTTGTGATGTCAGACGGTGAGTATCGTTACTCAAAGGAAATTTTAGATGGGCAGTTCCGGCTTTTTGTGAGCATTTTGGCAGATGGCCGTGTGAATACGCAGATATTTGATACTTCATCCAACGAAGAATATGTACTGCATCGTGTTTCCGGCGCAGTTGGCTCTTTCACCGGTTCAGTGCGTGCGGCGTATGAAAGCGCCATGTTGGATATTGCTGAAAAATGCTTTGAGGTTAATATTTTTAAAAGCAAACAGGCACGTTCTGTCATTCTCTATGTTCGGGAAGCCTATGGGGACGAGTTGGAATATCTGTGGGAAAAGTTCCCAGACAATGCGGTATGGCGGTGCAAAGACAATGGGAAATGGTACGGCGCATTACTGACCGTATCAAAACGAAAGCTCGGCATTCAGTCTGATGAGATTGTTGAAATCATTGATTTACGTGCAACGCCAGAAAGCCTTGACAAATTGGTGGACAACGAGAAGTATTATCCGGGCTGGCACATGAACAAGAAAAACTGGTACACCATGATTCTTGATGGTTCTGTGCAACTGGATGAACTTAACTTTAAGATAGATGAAAGCTACCGATTGGCATTGAAGTGAAAAGAGAAGTTCGTTGATGAAAATAGCCCGCTGAAAAAGCGGGCATAGAAAACAGGCGGATTGGCTTGCCCCGTCGGCGGGGATGTTCATGATAACGAGAATGTCCGTAAGGCGGTTGATAGTTTGACTTGCTGGATTAGGTTTTCACCGCATGATTCCCTCTTATATAACCAGTCGGCGTAACCCCATAATATTTTTTAAATACAGTATTAAAATGTTTTACCGATACAAATCCCGTCTGTTCCGCAATAGAATAAATCCGGATATCCGGATTTTGGCGCAGTAATCTGCCCGCCTGTTCCATTCGAATTCTTAAGATAAATTTTGAATAAGGTTCACTTAGTTTTTTATGGAACAGATCACTTAAATAACTGTTGCTTACACCACAGTGCTCCGCGACATCAGATAAAGAAATATTTTCCTGATAATGGGAAAGGATAAATTCCTTTGCAGCGTTTACGATCTGCATGGATTCAGGCAGCAGTGGTTTTGGATCTAATGCGATGAGGGTGCTGACTGCATTGGTAAGTATATGGGTAGCAGCGGTTTCATCGGGTAAGCCGGCAGGAAGATAAATGTTCACCTGCCTGGTTAGCTCAGCGTATGCCTTACGGATATACGAAGGATTGATATTGGATCTTTCGCAGATATATTGAATCAAATAGGAACCGTGGCGCAGTACGGAGGAAAAACTTCTTTTATCCAGAAAAATATTGCAGAAGTTTTTCACATCAATATACAGCTTGTCCGTAGACTGTACCAGATAATCGGTGAAAATGTTGTCACTGAGCTTGTGTATGGACTCCATAAAGTCAGCGTGCTTCTCTGCAATGTCAGCGATAATCGGAAAGCTCTTGGTGATCAGTGTAACGGGGAGCATATCATGGATACTTTGCATGGACAGGGGCAGATCCATTATATCGGACACTATTTTCCCGCATATGGCAGTTAGTTTTGGCAATTCCTGCTCCAAAGCCGTTTGGCGTACCTGTTGGCAAAGCCCGGTCACGTTATGGGAAAGCTGTGATATGCTCTTTTCACTGATCAGGACAAATGTGGAGCCGTTGGCATTGTATAGAGTAAGATATCCGTATCCGTCACATATATCCTGAATAATTTGATTGAGCTTTAAATGATCAGTTGTTACATCAAAAGCATTATTGTTTTTCAGCATTAAATCCAGTTCATCTATGGTACATTCCAGGATACATCCAAATGCGGACATCAATGTCAGGTCAGAATCCTCCAGCTTTCGGAAAAGTTCATAGGTCAGTTTCGTATTTTCTTCCATGATGGATAATAAAAGCTGTTTTTTGTTTTCGCCATCGGAAGACAGATTTTCCTGGAGTAGAAATTGTGAGCGGCTCTGTTCCTTCAGCCGTTCAGCCACAGACTCCAAAAGGTCTGTCAGAGTCTGGTCTACCAGAGGTTTTAATAAATAATCGGTTACCTGATATTTGATGGCTTTTCTGGCATATTCGAAATCATTAAAGCCGGAGATTATGATGACCGCTATATCCGGGAAGTTTTCATGGAGATATTTTGCCAGGCTGAGCCCATCCACTTCCGGCATCTGTATATCTGTTATAACTAAATCGTAGTGCTGCTTTTTCAGCAGTTCCATAGCTTCCAGCCCATCTTTTGCAATTCCGCTGACCTGAAATTTATCTGTAAACCCGGGAATGCTGTTTGCCAGATATTTTCGCATAAGCGATTCATCATCGACTACTAATACATGGTACATTGTGTTTGTCCTCCTTTATTCCGCTGATACGAATGTGCTGTGTGCAATTCATTATTATTTATGCAATGCAGCAGTAGTACTCCATCAGGCACTATATATCTAATTAGTTTGAATAGCCAATGGATTCCCGGTGTCATTTTGCTGTCCAATAGTGTCCGGCAGATACAGGGTAACGGTGGTGCCCTGTCCATATGCAGAGGCCAGTTTCAAATCTGCCTCTTCTCCAAATTTCAGGAAAAGCCTTTTGCAAATATTAATTAATCCGATGTTTCCCAGAAGTTTTGTGGTGTCTTCCTGTTGGGTATCAACACTAAAACAGGTCTTGATGTCTTGAATATTCCTTTTAACATTTTCCAGTGTTTCCGGTTCCATACCCAATCCATTATCTGAGATCAGGATCTCATAACCATGGGCGGTTATGTTAGAAGAGATGAGAATGTGGGTAGCCCCTCTCTTTGCTTCACAACCGTATTTTACCGCATTTTCGATCACAGGCTGTATGGAAAGAGATGGTATCTGACAGGAATATAATTCTTTGTCAATCTCAATGCTGTAGGTTAGCTTGTCCTCATAGCGAAGCTGCATGATAGACAGGTATGACTGGCAGATCTGTATCTCATTTTCTATGGAAATTTCTTTATCAATATTCATTATTCCACCCAGATAATAGGAAAAAGATTCAATTGCATGTACGGCTTTGGCATTCTCCCGGCATTTTATCAGAAGGCTGATGGTATTTAAGGTGTTGTACATAAAATGGGGTTTTATCTGGCTGCACAGGGCATTATACTGTGACTCTTTATACAGATATTGTGCCTCATAAACTTCTTTTACCAGTTGTGTATTTCTGTTCAGAAACTGTTGCAGATTCTGAACCATTTTATTAAAAGAGGATGCGAGATAACCGATTTCATCCTGGTTCTTTACGGTTACCTGAATATCCAGATTGCCATTTTCCACCTCTTTCATAAGACCAATGATTTCAAATAGCGGGGTTAGGAATCTTTTGGTAAACAGGGAAAAAAATACAATGGTCAGCAGAATACAGGTAAAGGCCAGGAGGATGGTTTTCTCCAGATTATCTTTTGTGGGCTGCATTAGTTCCTGGTAGGAGTTTAAAGCAATTATTTTCAAACCGGAAGAAAATATGGAATAGCTGTTCACCAGAAATTTATTCCCATGTGCATCTTCCAGAAAACGGTCACTCTGACGTGCGTCTGTGTTTATATGTTCTACAAGTGACGTTTCCGTAAGGTCAGAAGTCTGATAAATGATCTGATTATCATCGTTCAGGATAAAAAGAGCGCCATCGTTTTTTAATTCCACCCGGTCACATATTTTTTTGATACCGGTATAGTCTGCATCTACCTTCATGACGCCCAGGATTTTTTCATTATCCTGTTTGCTGCGAATTTGTCTGACGATGGAGAAGACAGGAGTCTTCTTATTGCCAAATGCCT
>UQCR01000125.1 GCA_900539655.1 uncultured Robinsoniella sp. | reverse complement strand
CACAAAGTTGGTGTTCTCTTATTTTTCTTATATCCTACAAAAATTTTACGCTAGCCAGGGACATTTTTACATTTATTTACCAGTTACGGCCTTTGAGGCATTGTAAATTCCGACAGTGCACGATTCAGAAAATCATTAAACGGCTTCATTTTATGGAAAATATCCACGGACAAATCTAAAAATCCGTCCACATCTGCAAACTGTGCATCGCTGATGGCATATTCCAAATCCCACGATTTATGTTTCAGGAATTCAGCAAGGGGATGTTCCTTGTCATAACCCCTTGGAACATTTTTAAGCTTTTCTCCAAGTACCATGAAATTCTCCTGGAAATCCGGACAGTTGATAATATCCATAAATGCATCTCCGTGACCCGTCAGGTAGTCCCGTACCATACTTGTGGCATCCGTAAATTGTGTAGCAAAGACGCCTCCGCCAAGTAAAGATTCTCCTGGCTTAATGCATATAAAATAGCCGGCCGGTATGGGAAGACGCCCCGCAGATGAAATATGTGCCCGAAAAGAAGGGTTATAAGGGGATTTATCCTTACTGAAACGGGTATCCCGGTTTAATCGAAATACCAGGTCTTTTGCACTTAACCATGCAACAGAATCATCATATGCCGAAATCCTCACGATTAATTCCCCGATTAAACTCTCAAATTCACCTTTTGCTTCCTGATACAATTTCTTATTTTCCTGCATCCACTCTAATGAATTATTCTCCTGCAGCAGTGTTAAAAACTCTAAAATTACCTGATTGTTCATTTTTTTCCTCCTTGATCATTGCATAAAATATGCTTTTTTATACGTTACACTTAATTAGACAACTCTGCCTGCAGGTTGTGACATCTTTTTTGAAATCTTTTTTATCTTTTTATTTTTCCATTTTATTAGCTTTTTGAAATCTTTTCAGATTATTAAATTGTTTCCATTTTTTATTTTCAACTCTGTATTCTGTTTAATTTTCTATTTACAATACCCGCTGCACCGTTGTATGCTTATAGGGTAGACCGGAAACGGGATATACAAAGATGCAGAAATCAGATACTTTAAGGACAAGGACAGATAATAAGATTATGGATAACCTGGAAATGAAACAAATGCGCTTTCTAAATGCCTGTGAAAAAATTAGATATGGCAGTAAAAATTCAAACGGCATCGGAACACTGTCAGAAAAGACGCTCCATGCCGTGTTAAAAGAATATTATGAACCCCGGATAGAACACCAGGAAGTACGGGTGGAGTCTTATGTAGCGGACATTATGTCCGAACGGGAGATTATTGAAATACAGACCCAGAATTTTAACAAGCTAAGGAGTAAGCTTAAGGTGTTCACCAAGGTCTGTGACGTGCGTATTGTTTACCCAATCGCCAGCACCAAATGGCTTCTGTGGGTAGATAAAACAACAGGAGAGATATCCCCACCCAGAAAAAGTCCCAGACGTGGCAGTTATTATGATATATTCCACGAGCTGTACCGGATTAAAGAACTCCTTAAAAATCCCAGAATCAAGTTAAGCATTGCCATGGTGGAGATCGAAGAATACCGCTATCTGGACGGATGGAGCAGGGATAAGAAAAAAGGATCTTCCCGCTGCGAACGCATCCCCATTGCTTTAACGGATGAAATCTTTATTGACAGCCACAAAGATTATTACAAACTGATTCCCCCGGGACTGAAACCTGATTTTACATCCAAAGATTTTAAATCGGCGTCTAAGCTCTCTCTTTCCAAAGCACAACTGGCATTAAACGTTTTGTATTACTTAGAAGTTGTTAATCGAACAGGAAAAGCCGGGAAATTGTACACCTACTCTACGGAGCGTTGATTGCAAAATTTTAGTTAATGGCTTATGCTGGCTACAGGAGGTGAATAAAATGGATTGTAACAAAGTAGGACTGCTGATATCAGAACTTAGAAAAGACAAAAATATGACGCAAAAAGAGATTGCAGATGCGATGAATATCAGTGACAAGACCATCTCCAAATGGGAGAGAGGGCTTGGATGTCCCGATGTATCACTGCTTAGTGAATTGTCCCATATATTAGGGGTCAATATTGAAAAAATATTACAGGGCGATTTAGACCCAAACCATACAGACGGAGGAAATATGAAAAGAGTGAAGTTTTATCTGTGCCCGACTTGTGGAAATGTTCTCACAAGTACGGCTAAAGCAGAACTGTCCTGCTGCGGCAGGAAATTAGAACCACTGGTAGAAAAAGCAGCCGATGAGCACCACATCATTACGGCAGCAGACATAGAAGATGAATCTTATATCACCGTAGACCATCCTATGACAAGGGAGCACTACCTTACCTTTGCCGCCTATGTCACCTGTGACAGACTGCAATTAATCAAATTATATCCCGAACAAAATGCCGAACTTCGCATTCCCAAAATAAGGAGTGGTAAATTCTACATCTGCTGCAGCAAGCATGGCCTATATGCTCTGTAGCCCGGCTGACGCATATAAGATGCAATCAACGAAATGCTGTTGATTGCATCTTTTTACAAAAACTCAATCTCTATTTTTTCTGAAGGCTGTCCCCGCATTTCACCATAGATGATATCACAGTAATCTATATTCCCCTTATGATCCAGATTATCAGTAAGCTGTAATAATAGTTCCTGGCTTTCCTTTCTGAATTCCTCCTTTACCGAAGGCTCAGCCTGCAAAATTGCTTTTTTATGTATCACACGGCCTTTTACAATATAGAACAGTTTTCTTCCGCCATCTGTTTCCAGATTCAGCAGGACATGGCACTTCATCCAATGATCATAAGAATCAATTCCTTTTTTCAGATATTTCAAATACTGGATAAGATCCCGGTAGAATACTGCCGTTTCATACTTTTCTGCCTGCGCAGCCTTGCCCATTTTCTTTTCTGCCTCTCTTAAAAACTGATTCCTTATAGATTCCTTCATACAGAATCCCAATAATGCCTGCTGTGTATCCACCCAGTTCTCCCTGGTGAGCGGCTTTGGAAAGATATGATAGGTAAGGTGGTATGTTCTCTTTATTTTTTCAACCGGATATATATTTTTCATAAAATCAATAATCTCCAGTAAGGTGCTCCTGCTGCGAAATGGCCCAAAACAGTTATCTTCCCTGTGGCCTGCAACAGATAACAGTTTATCCGGATATTCCCTGCCAATCTTCAGGTAAACATAGCGGTCATCGTATTTCATCAATACATTAAAGTAAGGACGTATCTGTTTAATAAGTTCACATTCTAAAAGCATAGCTTCCAGGTGGGTGTCCGTAACTACATAATCAATATCTTTAATAAATGGTGCCATCCGATATACCTTATCCCATTTCGGAGACTCTACAAAATAAGATTTTACCCGTTTCTTCAGGCATTTACTCTTTCCGATATAGATTATTTCACCTTTTCCATCCAGCATTTTATAGACTCCCGGAGCATCCGGAAGATGTTCTAATTTCTCTTTCACCTGTTCTGTCATAGGCTCTTTATGCCTCCGCTTTATCCTTGGTTTATACCGCTTTTCATTATCATAATATAGATTTTACTCTGCGTCAAATTTTCAAGCAGAATCTTTCAAACAGAATCCACAGCATGAAATTACCATTCCGGATTCAGATGACAAATAATTACGATTTTATATCGTCATTTCCGGTCATCAATCCTCACTGTATACAAAAGGCTTTCCTGCTAAAATAAAGGCATCAAATACAGCAGGAGGTCTTTATATATGAGAAAAGCTTTTATATGTCCAACGAAATACGTACAGGGAGAAGATGAAATTCTAAACCTGGGTTACTTTGTAAAAACATTTGGGTCATCCGCATTACTGATTGCACATCCAGATGATGTAAGCCGGGTAAAGGAAAAATTACAAAAAACTGCACAGGCATATCAGATTACTTTTGTAGAAAGCGGATTTACAGGAGAATGTTCCAGGCAGGAAGCAGCACGCCTGCAGAAACTGGCAAAAGAAAAAGGCTGCCACTGTACCATTGGACTTGGCGGTGGAAAAGCTATTGACACCGCTAAATGTGTGGCTGAGGGTGACTCCCTGATCATCGTACCCACCATTGCAGCAACCGATGCCCCTACCAGCCATTCAGCAGTACTGTACACACCTGAAGGCGCTTTTGATGACTACGCATATTTTAAGCAAAGCCCAAGCGTCATTTTAATTGACACCACGGTTATTGCCAATGCACCAGCCCGATTTCTGGTATCCGGTATGGGAGATGCCCTTTCTACTTATTTTGAAGCAAGAGCAACCGCTGCCTCTTATTCCAATGTAAATGCCGGACTTCCCTGTGGCGTTCTTGAAGGATGCTGCGGTCCCGCCAGAGGAACAAATACTGCCCTGGCACTGGCTGCACTGTGCTACCAGACCCTGATGAAAGACGGCATAAAAGCCAAAACTGCCTGTGAATGTAACCAGGTCACACCCGCACTGGAAAATATTATTGAAACAAATATCCTTTTATCCGGACTCGGATTCGAAAGTGCAGGACTTGGAGGCGCTCATGCCATACATGACGGACTTACCATATTCGAAGGAACCCACAAATATTTCCACGGTGAAAAAGTGGCCTTCGGAACCCTGGCACAGTTAGTCCTGGAAAACGCTCCTTCAGAAGAAATAAAAGAAGTAATGGACTTTTGCCTTGAAGTCGGGCTTCCGGTCTGCCTTAAAGATATCGGGGTAGATCAGTTTACGATGGAGGAACTTATGGAAGCCGCAAAAAAAGCATGTATTCCCGAAGAATCCATCCATTCCATGCCTTTCCCGGTAACGCCGGAATCAGTAGCTGCTGCAATCCTGACAGCAGACCGTATCGGTAAAAACTACAAAGAGGAAAGCAGGTGCTGCAAATGAAGAAAATAATAAATAGTCCGCAAAACGTGGTTATGGAGATGTGTAATGGCATTGTTCTTGCCCATCCGGAACTGGAGCTGTTGCCAAAATACAAGATCATTAAGAAAAGAAATCAAAATAAGGAGAAGGTTACCCTGATCAGCGGCGGCGGCAGCGGGCATGAACCGGCACATGCCGGATTTGTAGGGACTGGGCTTCTGGATGCTGCCGTATGCGGCGACGTGTTTGCATCTCCCTCTCAGATTCAGGTATACCAGGCTATCCGTGAAACGGCAGGAGAGAAGGGTACCCTGCTGATTATTAAAAATTACAGCGGCGATATGATGAACTTTAAAAATGCAGCCTATCTGGCACAAGAAGATGGCTTAACAGTTGAATATATAAAGGTGGATGATGATATTGCGGTAAAAGACAGTCTGTATACCGTAGGCAGAAGAGGTGTTGCCGGTACCGTATTTGTACATAAAATTGCAGGTGCCGCAGCCGAAAGGGGCATGGATTTGGCACAGGTAAAACGTCTTGCTGAAAAGACCGTGAGCAATGTAAAAAGCATAGGCTTTGCATTTACCTCCTGTACGGTTCCCGCCAAAGGAACCCCAACCTTTGTCCTTGGCGATGATGAGATGGAATATGGCGTGGGCATCCATGGAGAACCCGGTATTAAGCGTGAAAAACTTATTACCGCCGATGCACTTGCGAAGAAGATGATCGATGCCCTCCTTAATGAACTTAACCCCGAGCCCGGACAGGAAATCGCCCTCCTGGTAAATGGTTTTGGTGCCACGCCTGCCCAGGAATTATATCTGCTGAATAACTCTGTTAATAAGGAACTTGCTAAGCATCCGGTGGTGGTTTCCCGTACCCTGGTCGGAAGTTATATGACCAGTATCGATATGGCGGGAGCATCCCTGTCCATTTTGAAACTGGATTCTGAGTTAAAAGACCTGCTGACCGCCCCCTGCAGTGCGCCGGTTTTCACCATTTCGGACTGGCAGCAAAGTGTCCCTTATACATCTGTGGATGACTCTTCACAGACCAGTCTGAAAGCCACTTACCAGATCCAGACAAATCCTGAATATGCTGTCATTCACAATAACTGCATCAGCTTGGAAAATATAATCTACATGGTGGATTGTATGTGCGAATCCGCAATCCGCAATGAAGTTCCTTTCTGTGAGCTGGATTCCCATGCAGGGGACGGAGATTTTGGTATGAGTATTGCCAAAGGATTCCGCAGACTGAAAGGGGAATGGAATGAGATCCTGACTCATCACGCAGATACCATCGGGAATTTTCTGGGCGCATGTTCACTGGTCATCATGGAACACTGCGGTGGCGCCTCCGGACCTATCTGGGGATCGGCTTTCCGTGCAGCAGGCAAATATGCGGACGACAAAACGCAGCTAAGTATATCTGAATTTGCACAAATGCTTCAGGCGTCTGTAAAAGGTATTCAGGCAACCGGAGAGCGGTCTTTTGGAAGAGGTGCTGAAATAGGCGACAAAACACTGATGGATGCCTTAATCCCCTGTGCAAATACCTGGAGCCTGTGCGCCAAAGCAGGAGAAGATATTCCCACCACCCTAATGAGGGCCGCCAAGGCTGCAGAAGACGGTGTCAAAGCCACCGAGAAAATCGTAGCCAGAATGGGGCGTGCCGGAACAGTGGGAGAGCGAAGCCTTGGATATCCGGATGCCGGAGCATACGGACTAAGTGTCATCTTCAAGGATATAGCAGAAGCACTGAAGGTGCCGGAAGACCGCCAGATAGATTGACAATAAGTAACTGCTGTAGTATACTCTTTACTCAACTGGAATTTGTACTGCAAATGAAGTTTCGAGCTGTTTTAATATTTATTTAGACACGCTCAAGGAGGACATTATGAAAATTGAAAATATAAAAATGAATGAAGCGAATATTGCAGTTGTTTCCAGTGAAGAAAAATTAATAGCAGATACCCAGTCTGCATTGGATTTCATTATGACAGTAAAGTATGAAACAAATGCAGACCGGATCGTAATAAATAAAGAAGCCGTTTCGGAGGAGTTTTTTATTCTCAGCACAGGGATAGCCGGCGAAATACTCCAAAAGTTCATAAATTACCATGTTAAAATTGCAATTTATGGAGATTACACAAAATATACCAGTAAACCTTTAAAAGATTTTATTTATGAAAGTAATTGTGGGAAGGATTTCTTTTTCACGGTTACAAAAGAGGAAGCGATTAACCGCTTAAAAGATAATCTACAGTAAAAGCAGTACAGATTCCAGTTATATAAAACCTGTGTAAGAACTCGCCCTTGCTATAAGCGGATGGATCTTACACAGGTTTTTTGTTTTTTCGATATAACACGCAGGAACCTGACTAAGCATTGTAAATATTCCCAATTTCCGTTCATCCTTTCTGTGAATATGTGACTATTGTTTTCTTGTAAAAATTATATTATTCTAGAAGAAAAGAATATTATTTCCATTGGAAATTATTTTATTGAAATCGGAAATTTATTATTATGGGAGGTGGATTTATGAAGCTGCAGTGGATGGGGGAATACCGGTCATTTGTAGAAAAATTGACTAAATATGCCAATGTCTATGCATCGATCTATAACAAAGAGGATTATTACGGAACAAGTATACCCGTTTCATTTTCCCAAATTCAGGTACTGGAATATTTACTGGAAAATGAGGAGTTGAATCAAAACATGTCAGAAATTGCCGCAAGGCTTGGCATCAGTCCCAGTGCCTTTACAAAACTGGTAAATAAATTGAACCAAAAAGAACTGCTGGAGAAGTTTTATATGGAAGGCAACCGAAAAAATATAATTATCCGGGTCACGGATCATGGTCGCCGTCTGTATCAGAACTACTCCAATTATATCTACGAAAAATCCTTTTCCAAGATGTTCCATGCCGGAGAAGGCCTTCCCAAAAAATACCTTCCTGTGGTTACCAGGATGCTGGAAGCCGGAATTCTGCTGGATCAGGAGAAAGAAGTAAAGTCCCCCCAAGTGTTAATTCCGGTTGAAAAAAAGCAGAAATAACAGACAGATAATTGGAAAGGAGGTTGGAAATATGAAGAAATTACTTGCCATTGACCAGATCTTCGATATGGAACAATGGACGAATCTGCAACGTTCCCTGGCAGAGGTTACGAACATGGCAATTATCACTGTAGATTATAAAGGAATTCCGGTAACAGAGCATAGCTGCTGTCACGAATTCTGCAAAAAGGTCCGTAATGACCCCACATTGGGTAAATTCTGCCAGAAATGTGACTCCAGGGGTGGTCTGGAAGCCGTTCGGTTAAATGAACCATATATATACCAGTGTCATTTTTCCATCGTAGATATTGCAATTCCCATTATAGTAAATGACAAGTACCTGGGCGCTGTGATGGCAGGGCAGGTAAGACTGCCCGTTCATAAAGATGACAGTTTTATGGAGAAAATATTCAGCCCTACAAACCCCAGGGCCATTGAGGAAGCAAAAGAGAATTTAAAGGAACTCTATAACGAAATACCGTTTTTGTCCTATGAACGGATGCAGATGATTGCGATGATGCTGTATTACCTTTGTAATTATATGGTCAAGGAAGCCATCCACAAAGAACAGATTATAGAAATGTATGAGACTGTAGTCAACAGGCATCAGGAAATTCTGGAGGAACCGCCTTCGTCTCATTATACCCTGGAGTCAGCAAGAAAGATGAAAGCCGCCATCTCCAATGTTATTCTGAATTCCAATATCGAAAATGCCGGCTGTGATATACCTGTTTCTACAAACAGCATTATCATAAAAGCCTTTGACTACATCTATCACCACAAGGGAGAATCGCCTTCCTTGAAAAATATGGCAGCATACTGCAATGTCAGTTCCAGCTATTTAAGCCGGCTTTTTACAAAAGAGGTAGGAGAGAGCTATTCTTCCTTTACGGCACGATTGAAAATAGAATGGGCAAAAGCTCTTCTGGAATCATCCGATGCCCCTATTTCCGAGATCAGCGATGAACTGGGGTACAGCGAAGCCGGATATTTTATAAAATCCTTCAAAAAATTTGTGGGCGTAACACCGGCTGTATATCGTACTTACTGCAAAAGCTAATGGCAGCAGCACTGCCAATTAAAGAATATAAGCAGACTGTTTGGACTCACTTCAAGCAGTCTGTTTTAATTTCAAATTATACCGGAATCTTACAGATATGATTTAATTGGTATGCTAATGGATTTTGATGGATATGATAATGGATTTGACAACGTTCTAATTGATATGCCAATGGATATGATCCCGCATAACGGTTACAATACATCTGTGCAGTTAATTAAACTACTTATCGAAAGGATGCACGTTATGATGAATATATGGGAATTACTAATTAGAAGCGTCCTGACAATTATCATACTCTCCGTTATGACAAAGATCAGCGGCGCGAAGCAGATTGCACAGATGACCTTTTATGATTATATTGCAGGAATCGTAGTTGGAACTCTTGCGGGAGAGCTCACCATTAATCATACGGTACCTATATTTTATGGTGTCCTGTCCATAATGATTTTTTTTCTTCATTCCATCTTACTTTCCTTTTATTCCAGAAAAAGTATTACGCTTAGAAGAATCTTAGTTGGAAAGCCTATCTTTCTGATAGCGAAAGGCCTTATACAGTACGATGGCCTTAAGCAGGCAAAGTTTGATATTAACTTACTGTTAAGCCAACTCCGTACCCAGGGCTACTTTGATATCAGCGAAGTACAATATGCCATTTTGGAACCGGAAGGCAGTATCTCCATCATGCCTAAAGATTTTGCAAGGCCTCCCAAATCCTCTGACTTTTCACTGCCGTATCAAGATGATTCACTCCCTGCAAATATAATCATCGATGGAAAAATCATGAAACACAATCTGGCACCATATGGAAAGGACCATGCATGGCTGATGGAAGAGCTGAACAGACAGGGTTATCCGGATCCAAAAAAAATTACACTGGCTACACTCAGCGATTCCGGAATACTAACAATTCTTCCCAAGCATAACAATAATAGTAAGCGTTCTTCATTAATGTAAAGGTTTTAATGCCGCCAACGTCTAATCTGTCTAAGCTTCTGCTTTACAAATGCCGCATTCCCAGAACGAAGCTTGACATTAGTCCTTAATCGTACTATAATAAAAAGTACGATTAAGGACTAATTATTGGAGGGGCTTATGAAGGAACTAAGTTTTCACAAAACCTTAGAGGAATACTATTCGATTTTTATAAAAATTAACAGCTTATACTCGGCGTTTGCCAAAGAAAAAGGCTTATCGTACCACGCGCTGTTTGTTTTGTATGCCATTTATCACAGTGAAGGCGGCTGTTCCCCCAAGGAGATATGCGACAAATGGCTAATTCCAAAGCAGACGGTTACCAGCGTTCTGCGGATATTTGATGAGCGGGGCTTCGTTTGCTATGCAGCTTCTCAGCAAGACAGAAGGACTAAGGTGGTGCTGCTGTCTGACGAAGGGCGCGCTTATGCACAGCCCATGCTGGATGCACTCTACAGGATTGAAGCTGCGGCATTTGAAACAATGGGCGCGGAACAGGTGCAACAGTTGGTGGTGTGCAGCAGATCTTTTCAGGAAAAAATGGAGGAGGAGCTAAAAAAACATGGCAACGAATAAAGCATTTTGGAGCAATGTGCTTCCGTCTATGGCGGCCTTTGCTTTTTCTGGATTATACACCATTGTGGACGGCTTTTTCATTGGGCAGAATATCGGAGATTACGGCATTGCCGCCGTGAATATCGCATACCCCATCACCGCGCTGATTCAGGCTGTCGGCACGGGAATCGGCATGGCAGGTGCGATTTGGATTGCAATCAGTGTCGGGGAGAATGACGAGCATAAGAAAAATAAATTTCTCGGAAACACGTTTGTGCTGCTGGCACTTTTTTCGCTCTGTACGACTGTGGCGCTGACGCTTCTTTACCGTCCGCTGCTGTCATTTTTCGGCGCGGAGAGCACGATTTTTCAGTATGCCGCCGACTATCTGCGCATCATTGTGTGGGGTACAGCCTTTCAACTTTGCAGCGTAGGTCTGCTGCCTATCATCCGCAATTTGGGCGGCGCTTTTGTCGCTATGCTTGCCATGATTGCAGGCTTTATCAGCAATATTCTGGGCGATTGGTATTTCACCTCCGTGCTGCAATGGGGGACTGCGGGAGCGGCACTGGCCACAGTATTGGGTCAGCTGATTGCCCTGCTACCCTGCATTGCCTTTCTCATTTACCGGCGCAAGCTGCTGCAGGGCGCAGACTTACGCCTATCGCGCGGCTGTGTCGGAAAAATATGCGCCACAGCGCTTGCTCCGTTCGGCTCCATCCTAAGCCCAATGCTTGTCATTGTGGTAATGAACAAGGCGGCATTGGCCTACGGCGGCGAAACCGAAGTGGCGTGCTATGCAGTTATCAGCTATGTAATTGCTATGGCAAATTTGCTAATGCAGGGCATTGGCGATGGTGTGCAGCCGTTGATTGGCAGAGCCTATGGCTCCGGCGAGGCGGCAACCCTGAAATCCCTGCAAAAAAAGGCTTTCGCACTGGCGATTTTCACGGTTGCTGTCTGTATACTTCTGTTTTTTGTAAGCACAGGCATCGTTCCCGTTATCTTTGGAGCATCCAATGCGGTGGCAAGCCTCTATAACAAAGTGTTGCCCTACTTTCTGGCAGGGATGCTTTTTGTGCCTGTCTTTAAAATTACAAGCTGCTATTTTTATGCAACCGGCAAGATGAAGCTGGCCTATATGCTCATTTACTTGGAGCCTACGCTAATTGCGTTGCTAGCTGGTGGCGCATTGCCTCTTTTGTTGGGCATACGCGGCGTGTGGATGGCCGTGCCTGCCACACAGTTGCTGATTGCCGCTACAAGCATTGTACTTTTATCTGTAAACAGGAAAACAATGGATATATAACAATAAGCAGTTAATTTTAGGCGGTGGGCAAAACAGAGAAGCTCACCGCCTTGCTTTTATAAATCTTTGTCGTGAAACCGTCCTCGCAACCGCCTATAGGCGTTGTGAGCGGCAGCGGTGATGATTATCTGACGGGAGTGGCACCGCTGCCAGTCTTATTATGTGAAAAAATGGGTGGCAAAATACCTGCCCATAAAATCATATCTAAATCACCCCTCCCCGAAAACCTGGCACATTTTTGCTGTCAGGTGACGCCTCCAGGATACGCCTCCAGGATAACCTCACTTGTAAATCCAAATGCAACCCTTCCCATTCCTATTGGAGTTATGTTTGTTCACTAAAATATATATGTCAAATTCTCAAATCCCAAAGCAATTGAGTATGGAAAGGAACAAGTTTTGGGAATCTAACGCAGGACGATATCAGCCTGATGATGAATCACATAAAATCATACAAAAGAAAAAAGCTGAACAATCGTAGTCCTTACGAAACCTTCAGCTTTTATCACGGAGAAGAAGTTTTACAAAAACTTGGATGTGATCCGGTAGCCGCCGGAGACATCATGCTAAAACCAGCTCCTCTCAAAAAATAATAAATTTGTACGCCGCCAACGTCTAATCTGTCTAATGAATTAAGGGTGGATTCTCCGATTACAAAAAAATCGAGAGGGAGTTGACCTCCCTTTGGCATACTCATTTTTATTATCATACGACAAAAAAAGCAAAAAATCAAACTGAATTTCGGTTACAAAAGTGGCTTCTGCCTTTCAAAGATTGCATTTCAAGTACAAAAGTGGCGTTTCGTTTACAAATATTTAATTGTTAATTACAAATATGGCTTTTCGGTTTACAAAGTGGCATCTCGTCTTACAGGTGAGTTCTTACAGGTGAGTCCTCCAGGATAAAATTCACCCGGCGCCAATATATATCGATAAACGATAAATAATACTTGAATATCAATATGCACTATGCTATAATACAAACAACTTAAAAATATAAACTTTGAAAAATATCATCTCATTAATATGCTAAAAGGAGGTAAAACCAATGAACTGGAACAAAGATAAGAGCCTGGCACTATCCAGAATATGCGTACTGTTATTTTCTATTTGCCTGACTGCTGGCTGTCTTGGCGGTCCATGGCTGTTTGGATTATTGAGCGAAACAGTAGGTGGGAATTATTTGGAGAGCAAGCGGACTTTATTTTTTATCACGGTATACACTTCCGCGATATTTATCGCTGCGGCGCTGTACCATTTACATTGTCTGCTTAATAATATCCGTAAAGAAATTGTATTTGAAAAGTGCAATGTAAAATGCCTGCGTTATCTTTCCTGGTGTTGTCTGGCAGCAGGAGTGATTTACGTCATAAGCGGATTTTATTTTGCCCTCTTCTGGGTGCTGGCTGTCATGGCTGTATTTATAAGCCTGATTTTAAGGGTCATAAAAAATGTATTTGCCCAGGCTGTCCAACTGAAAGAAGAAAATGACTACACCATATAGAAGGGATGTGCCGGTATGGCTATAATCGTTAACCTTGACGTGATGATGGCACGTCGTAAAATCAGTTCCGGTGATCTCGCTGAAAAAGTGGGGATTACACCTGCAAATCTATCAATTTTAAAAAATGGAAAGGCAAAGGCGATCCGTTTTTCTACGCTGGAAGCCATCTGTAAAGCATTACAATGTCAACCTGGTGATATACTGGAATTTCTGGAAGAGGAATAATTACATCACCGTAAAAAGGAGGTTTATTTTATATGGAAAATCAAGAAGTGGTAAGCCAAAACGGCCTGCCTTGTGAAACTGCGCCTATTTTTGACCAAATATCATCTATGCAAACACCAACGCCCCTGATATCTGATGGTAAAGACAAAGTATTTGCTTTGATCTACCTGTTACTTGGCTATGGCCTTGTATATACTTTTTCTTCATTTCCATACTTTAGCCGCAATATTGCGCTATATACGATAGCGTATGTGTCTGGCGTCCTGGCTTATGTGTTTGTCCGCAGACAAAAGCCCGCCAAAGAAAGTTTCTTTTGGCTGGTCATTTTACTGGGCGTGGGGATTCCCTATTGTTTTTGGAGTGTTATGCAATTCGTACAGATACTGGCACTTATTGCAGTCGCTGCCTATTGGACACTTTCCGTTACCGGAGTACTCTTAAAAGATAATAAATCCAGTGAATGGATCATGGCAGACTTATGGAATGCATTTATTATAGTCCCATTATATAACTTCAATTGCCAGTTTCGGGTACTAAAATCGACAATCCAAAACTCCAGATCCGGTAATAAGTTGATTTCGGCTTGTTTAGGGCTTTGCATTGCCATTCCTGTTCTGGCTGTTATCCTTCCTTTACTTTCAATGGCAGATAGTGGTTTTAAGCAATTACTGATAGAATCCGGTTATTATTTTTACCGACATTTATTTGCAAATATTCTCCGTTTTGTGTTATCATTACCTATATCAGCTTATATGTTTGGACTTATATATGGATGTCTGCGCCGCCGCAATACAGATCATTTTCATATGGAAATTATCAGTAAAACAATGCAAAAAACTCATTGTATTGCAAATACCGCCATCCATACAGCGATAATATTAGTATGTATATCCTATGGGTTGTTCATAGGATTACAAAGCAGTTATTTATTTTCAGCATTTGCAGGAATTCGCCCGGAATATTTTACCTATGCCGAGTATGCCCGCCAGGGTTTCTTTGAGCTATGTATCATTTCAGCCATAAATGTACTGATTATTCTTGGTGCAAATACTTTTATCAAGACGCAAAAGAACCATAATCGGATTTTACGATGGATCAATGTTACACTTTCCGTTCTGACTCTGTTATTGATTACAACAGCAATGAGCAAAATGTTCTTATATATTTCCGTGTATGGCCTCACGGTAAAAAGGATCCTGACAAGTGTATTTATGGTCTGGATGGCTATAGTGTTTCTGTTAACCATTATATGGCAGTGGAAGAGGATTACCATCATCCGATTTGCAATAATTGCTGGCGCAATTTTATTCTGTATTTTGTGCGTCCTGCCAGTGCAACAATATATCACAGCTTTTAATATGTTATAAATCTAAAACATAGGTTGTATATACCCCATGAAAAATCGTTTTTAATTATGTATGTATTAGAATTGAATAAACCGTAATAAGGAGAGAGTGACAATGGAAAGAGAAGATTGTCCGGTTCAAAAACTGGGCTATGAATATTTTGAAAAAGTAGTCAATATGATTGGAGGTAAATGGAAGCTGCGCATCTTGTATATAGTTGGCTTAAACAAAGTTTTATCTTATGAGGATTTGGAAAAGGCATTAGACAATATATCCCAGGAGATTCTGATAAAACAATTACAAGAACTGCAAGAGGATGCACTCCTTGTTCGAAAGGAACAGGTTCAAATTACTGCTAAAGTAGAATTTTCTTTAAGCAAAAAGGGATTCGACCTTCTCCCCATGCTATTAGAAATGTGCAACTGGGGGTTAAAATATGAAGTTGAAAAAATTATAACGCTTGAAAACGAAACGCATAGCACGGCTAAATAGCGTGTTATCATATAAATAGAACAGATTATAGAACTTGTTCGAACAAACGTTCTAAAAAGGTAAGTAGCGTACATAACTTCATTTTCATACGTATTTAAAATCTATCTGCGAATTCCGGAGGGTAATACATCCATTTTTAGATATAATATACACTATATTTAACTTTAACTGGTTAGTTTGTGATTACAGACTGAGTAAGTAATTACAGTCTGAATATGATACTAAAAGCAATATATTCGAAGCAAAACCAGAACGAATGTTCGTTCTGTATAAATATGGCTATTAAAGATATTCGATAGCTCATAATATATAGCGGAAATTATGTTGAATGAATGATAAATAATTTTCTCCCCGTAGGAAGAGATATAATAAGAAGAAATATAAAAAGATCCGTAACAGCAAATGTGTATATACCATAATTAAGCTGGTAAAAGGACTTATTATGGTATATACCTAATAGTGGGGATATGGATATGGGTATACAGATTTTCTAAATAATACATTATAGACAAATTATTAATGATAGTGTTTTAAGCTTAGATCTAGCAGTTTTAAATACAGAGCTTGTATTATTAATATATTTAAACTGGTATTTATTCATCATTGATTACATCTAAAAAGTATTCTATAAAATTTTGGTAATAAGATTGATGTAGAAAATATAAAAACATCCTATATAAGATAGGTAAAGACATCTAATTTTATAAATAAGATATTATAAATCATCAATTGATTAAAAAAGACTCATTTGACATTCGTTTGAAATTTTAAGCATTCTAAGTTAATAAAGCATTGAAAATGCACTATATACAGCGTCTATGTTCTTATTTAGCGGAAAAAACTGTATTTGTCCGCTTAACTATTCTAAGGCTCATCCTGCTTTCGAATCCCAGACATTTTCTTTTGTTTCCTATTATATATATGATTATCTATAATTTTATAATCATTACGAATATTCTTCTATTTACATTAAGATTCTAAATTATGTATCCAGATTCTTTTTTTCAACACCATAATCTGTTCTCCCTTTGTATCAAGTTCTCCGTTCAATTTAAATCCAAGTTTACAATATAAAGCAAATGCGCGGTGATTATCCGGATAAAGGCTTAAATAAATTTCATTACAAGAATATGTCTCAAATAAATACTTCAATAATTCATACAATGCCTTTTTTCCATGGCCTTGCCCCTGGTATTTTTGATCGATTAAAAAACGATCCATCCAAACACGCTGTTCGGATAAAATTTCTCCGTACATGGTAAATCCAATGAGCCGGTCTTTATAGTAAATTCCCCTTGGCTGCCAATCACGCAGTTCCTCTGCCTCTTTAAGGCATTCCAGCGGCGTTTCAATAAAATGACGCTGTTCTACAGGTAAATGTAAATCTAGTATATCCTGTAAATTTAAATTAGTAACTTTTTTAAAATGATACTGTACTTTTTCCTTCTCTTGAACATATGTTCTGTTTATTTCTCTATATGTTTTATTAACAATATTGTTTTGCATTTTAGTACTCCCTGTGGTACGATCTCTTATTTCATCAAATTAATATGATTATCATTATAATTCAGCTCTTATCTTTCTGTTTTACAGTATACCACAATATGCCTCTTTTATTAAAAAAACCGCCGAGAAAAAATACTCGACGGCCAACTGGGGCTTTTTAAATTCATTACATCAATGCTTTACATCAATTCTTTAATATTATTGTTTCAATTCTGTTGAGTAATAAGGTACAATAATTCTCTGTCCATAATGCACATCTTCTGTCAACATAGAATTTATATTTAATACTTCATTTATATAACTATTTACAGAATCATAATCATCAGTAATATATTCATCTGCTATCCCCCACAAAGTATCATTGTGGCCGATACGGACTTCTGTATAGTATTTATATGTCTGTGGTTTTGCCTTGCTGCTGGCACTGACAATAAAACTGTTGCAGGCAATTAAGATCATTGCCGCTATTACTAACGAAGCCAGGCTGAAAAATACTCTGCGGTCAAATAATAACTTCAACATTTCATTTTTAATAGAATGCATATTTTCTCTCGTTCCCATAACAATTAAATCCCCCTTCTACACTTTGATTGTATTCATTTTTAATAATTTTATACTTTAAAACTCATCCGAACGTTTGTTGCGAACGAACGTTCGATTTATTGACATTATATTACAAGAACAGACGTTTGTCAACACTGTTTCGACAAAATTACGAACAAGTATTCTAAACATTTGTTTGCATTTTGCACAAAACTATGTTAATATAAAAAAAATAGATGTATTAGGAGGTATATGAAATATGGCATATGGCAAAATTTCAAAAAAACAAACTGAAATTTTAGAATATATAAAAAATGAAATTTTAAATCGTGGTTTTCCACCTGCAGTTCGGGAGATTTGTGAAGCAGTACATTTAAAATCCACCTCTTCTGTTCATTCACATTTAGAAACATTAGAGAAAAATGGTTATATTCGCCGTGATCCAACAAAGCCCAGGGCAATTGAAATTCTGGATGACAATTTCAACATGGTCAGACGGGAAGTCGTTAATGTTCCTATCGTTGGACGAATCGCTGCCGGCCAGCCTATCCTTGCAGTAGAAAATGTTGAAAGCTACTTTCCTATTCCTTCTGAGTTTATGCCGAATGCACAGACATTTATGCTGACTGTTAAGGGTGAAAGTATGATAAATGCAGGAATTTTTGACGGGGATCAGATTCTGGTCCAGAAGCAGTCTACTGCTCAGAATGGAGATATTGTAGTTGCTTTGATTGACGATTCTGCTACGGTTAAAACATATTATAAAGAGGATGGCTACTATCGCCTTCAGCCTGAAAATGATACAATGGAACCTATCATTATAGAAAATGACGGGCTTTGCATACAGGGAAAAGTAATTGGTGTTTTCCGTTTCCTTCATTAAGGTATGCATAATTAATATTTTGATAAAATAATTCAAGAAATTCCAAGAACAAAGAAATAACTTACTACATAATCAAAGGAGCTATGTTACCGACTGATAAACTGTATCTATGCGGACAGTAAAGAATATCATCGGTGTATAGCTCCATCTTTTTGTCATATATGTATCTGCTTTTCTACTTCCAGGTTGCCGTATTCGCACAAGTGATTATTGTAACCAATAATGCATTTATCGTCCCCGGTAAATATGGATTATTAGTTTCCCGGTATATTTTTCTTCCCATAACCACAGACGCAGGCAGGATTACAGCCATTGGAAACAACCAGACAATAAATGAATGGGCATTGCTTCTGTTGCAAAAGCGATTAAAGCGCTTTCCAGCGAAATGCCGGAGGAAGCCAGACGTCCAAAGCTGATTAAAATAGATCCCAGCTGAAAAATGTCACATATGCGGCATAGAGTCATTTTTTCTGCACAAAAAAAGCCGAACCGAGGGCGTAAAAATTTCTGTGTCTATAGAAAATGATTTTTCCTGATAAGAATTGG
>UQCR01000124.1 GCA_900539655.1 uncultured Robinsoniella sp. | reverse complement strand
TTAAAATACGAATGAGGTACCTGATACCTGTGCCAGGTGTGTGTCTGTGAAGATCCCAGTGAAGGCTGCGATAAACTTTGTAGACACACACCCGGTATGGATATCAGGTATTATTTGTTTGCAAGAGGTTTTTTTAGAAGAATAGCGATAGTAGGGCTTTTTTCATTGCATGGGCTTCCAGCCACATCACCGTACACACCCCATATCTGGAAGCCTGCTTCCTCTCCTTCCTGCATCAGAGACGTTTCTGTAAAGCAGCTGTTCCACAGATAATAGGATTTCAGGTCATGACCCTCTGCAACAATTATCTGCTCCAGTGTGACATTTGCTCCATATTTGCAATTTCTATTTAGAACAATATGTTCTTTTTCACGCCAGAACCCGGCACTTTGGAACAGTTCCCAGGTTTGCTGCTCACAAAAACCGTTGTATTTCTCCATGGAAAACACATCTAATAACAGCTTACCACCGGGCTTAAGATGCTTAAAAATTTGTCTCAATACAATGCGTCTGTTTGCCTCTGAGAGTGCGCCGTAATCACAATAAATCATTGTTGCAAGATCAAAATGCGCATCCAGATTTAACGTCAGGTAATTCTGATGGAAATAATTTATATCCAGACCATTTTCTTCTGCTGACTGACGGGCATAGGAGATAGAACGCCTGGAAAAATCCACGCCTGTTACTTTATATCCACATGCTGTAAATCGTTCCGTATATAGACCGGGGCCGCAGCCAAGGTCTAGCAAAGAGGGATAGCCTTGGGGAGGCAGAATCTTCTTTATCCAGGACACGGACTTTTCAATAAAATCCAATGTTCTGCTTGCCCCATTGAAGTCGGGGTCAAGGTGCGCCTGCAGCATTTGCTTTGAGATATAATCATCATCCCAAAATGCAGATTCGGTTTCCTGATAAAGTGCCGGTAATTCTAATAATTTGCGTAGTTCGTCATACATAATAATTTCTCCTTTCGATTTGGGCATAAAGAAAAGCCGTAGAATGTACTCTACGGCTAATCCTCGCAAGATGAAGAAAAGTGAAGAGTAACATAAAACCAAACATAAGGTACACAAAATAAGCTGAACTAACAGCTCCATGCTACCCTATGAAATTGATTTTATCTACTCTTTTCCAGCCACACCCATGCTGCTGATTCTGCAGTCATCTGGCGCGCCGGATTTCCATCACCTTTTCTATTATAGTTAATAGGGTGATTTTACATTAGGGAAATGGTTTTGTCAATGGGCATTTGATATATGGATATGATAGAATACTGCAATTCTTTAAAGCTTCCGTGCTTTTATTATAAAAGTAACCGGGAGCATTTTAGCTTTATTGCTAAAATCATCTGCCATATTTGCATTCAGGATATCTTCATCTGTTTCCTCTATCATTTGTTCTATTGTGAACCCATTAGAGGATAATGCATTGACATAGGTTGAGAGTTTGCGGTTTGATAACATAATTTCTTTATCTTCCAAAGCAACGGAATACCACGACTCATCAAAATAGGAATTACGGAAGATAAGTTCATTGTTTTCCACAGATACGCATTTATGGATTGGATGGGACCAGCTGAATATGAAAATGCCATCTTTTTTCAGGTAGGAGGCTATATTTTTGAAGGTCTGATTGAGGTCGGTGGTCCATCCGATAGCATATACAGAATAGACATAATCAAAATATTGTTTGGGTATGCCGCTCTCACTTTCCATTGGTGCACAAACAAGGCTGGCATTAATACTCTGTGATGCCAGAAACTCCTTTGTTCTCTCTAGCTGCATGGGTGAAATATCTGTTCCCCATAGTTCCGACGCTCCTTTATCGAAGATATATTTTAATGAATGACCGTTGCCACAGCCGATTTCCAGTAATTTCTTATCTGTTACATCGCCAAATAAATGCAGTTTTTCTTCTGAAACGAATGCACCATAGTCAGGCAGTGCCGTAACGCCTAAAAACTCACTTCCAATGGTATTCCAGAAGTTGGTATTTGCCCTGTGGGCAGTCTCAATGTCCATATCCGAAGTGGTTAATTCTCCTACTTCCCCACCACCAATAATACTTTTTTTACTCATAGTTTCTCCTTATCGGGATTTTTTGATATAGTAAGGAAATGATGGATTTTATAAAGGTTTTTTGCACATTCTCTTCGCTCCTGAGAGAGAAAATGGATATGGTTTGATTCCTTTACAATAGCAATCCAAGACATTTCATTCTCTCTATTATAAATGCAAATCCCTCCCACATCAAGTTCGTAAATTCAGGTTTCAAAGCTATGGCAGCTGCCCTGACTGCCGACATTTTAATAGCTTACTTCAATGTGTATAGGTAAATGTACTCTCAAACCAAAAGTTAATCTTAATCATTATCATTCAAAAAGAAAAACGGTTGACAGGCTATCAATGATTAGCCTATAATGAGGCTAATGATTATTAGCTAAAAAAGGGGGATGTGGCAATGGAAACGGTAACTACAAAAAGAAAAATTCTGGAGAAAGCCTTAATGTTATTTTCGGAAAAAGGCTTTGATGCGGTCAGCGTAGGGCAGATTGCAGAAGCGGTAGGGATTAAGGCGCCCTCTTTATATAAGCATTACAAAAGTAAGCAGGATATCTTTAATGCAATTCTGAATGAAATGGCTGAGCGATACAGACAACAGACTGCTAGCATGGAGATCAATGGCGTTGAAGCAAAATTGGACTTAAATGTCTATACCGGAATTTCAGAAGAACAGTTGATTCAAATGGGTAAAGATTTATTTTTGTATTTTCTCCATGATGAATTTGTCTGCAAATTCCGCAAGCTGTTGACAATAGAGCAGTATCACAATAAGACACTGGCGGATCTGTATGCCAGACAATATGCAGATGATCCGCTGTCTTATCAGGGTATGCTATTTGGACTGCTGGCAGGTATGGGCATTTTTAAACAGGAAAATACGCAAACCATGGCACTTCATTTTTATGCACCGTTGTATTTGCTGCTGACAATGTGCGACTGCCAGCCAAAGCGCGAAGCGGAGGCTCTGAAGATGCTGGAACAGCATATCCGGCAGTTTAACCGGTTGTACCGCAAGACGGGAGGATGAGAGGATGAATATTACCGTTATACATGGGCAGTCACACAAAGGGGTGACCTACACTATGACCAGAGAAGTGCTGAAACACCTGGCAGATGATCAGGATGAAATCAGAGAATTTTTTCTGCCCAAGGATGGTCCGGATTTTTGCTGCGGCTGCAACAGTTGTTTTATAAAAGGAGAAGGAAATTGTCCCTCCGCCCAAAAAGTACAGCCGATAGCCGCGGCAATGAGCGGTTCTATGAAAAATTTCCTGGACCATATGGCGTATCGCTGGGTAACGCACAGGCCTTATGGTGGGATGTTTAAAAAAATTGGTGTGGTATTCTGTTCTTCTGCGGGAGCGCCTGCCGGACATACTGCCCGTTCTCTTGCCAGACAGCTCAAATGGATGAGTGTATCAAGGGTTTACTGTTTTCCCTTTGTCAGCAATGCCATGGGGGTATCTGATATGAAAGCAGAGAAGAGGGATATGCTGGAGCGCAGTGCCGCACGAATAGCTGCCAAAGTCCGGCAGCGGGCTAAGCGTCCCAGGGCCAGTCTCAGGGGAAAGCTGTTCTTTTATGTTTTTAGAAAAATGCAGTCCAGTCCCGGCGCTGCCTGGAATCCGGTGGATCGGGACTGGTGGGTAAATCAAGGATGGACAGATAAGACAAGGCCGTGGAAGAGCTGAGCGAAAAGAGGTGAAAAATGAAAATGGAAATCCCGTTAAAAATAGAAAATATAATCGGTTCCCGGCCATATACCATAGACGAAACCGGAATGTCTGATTCCCAGGTTATCTGTTTTGATGATATGGTATCGCAGATAAATATCAGGATATTGCACTTTGCTACCGAAGCTTAAAGCATAACTTTGAAGGCAGGTATGGTGGGAAAATATATGAAGATTTTAATCCGGATCTGCTATTTGAAAAGTTGGGAATAGAACCGGATTGGAAGCGGATTAAATATTACATTTTATTAGATGAGCTGTTTTGATAGAGCAGTTAGAGATACAGGATTCATAAATTATTAGGGTGACACAGAAGTCTGTGCCACTCTATTTTTGTGTAAAAGATATAAATTACTGGTTTAAAACTGGGAAACTCTATTTTTAATTTGTACATAATAGCGGATTGACATGTAAAAAATAACATAGTATAATACAAATACTTAAATAAAAGCTTTTATAAAAGAAATATAGAATATGAGGAAATATTTATGAGGCGGAAAGGAGAAACAATAATGTATTTGGATTGTATTTTTGGGTTAGAGGGGAAAATAGCACTGGTAACCGGCGGGAGAGTAGGAATTGGCCAGGTAATCGCCGTTGCACTTGCAAAGGCAGGAGCCGAAGTAGTCATTATGGGAAAGACTGATTCTTCGGAAACGGTCAGGATGATTGAAGGGGAAGGAGGCAAAGCATATAGTATTACGGCTAATGTAACAGATGAGGAGGCGGTTGAGAAGGCAATGGACCTCATTATGGAACGTTTTGGACATATTGACATTGTATTTAACAATGCGGGAATTTGTATACATAAGGATACATTGGAGGCTTCTATTGAAGAGTGGAGGCAGGTGATTGATGTCAATCTGACAGGAGAATATATTGTGGCAAGAGCTGCAGGTAGAAGAATGATAGAGACTGGTACAAAGGGCAGTATTATCAATATGGCATCTATGTCCGGAACGATTGTTAATATTCCCCAGTGGCAGGCATCTTATAATGCATCTAAAGCTGGGGTTATGCACATGACCAGGTCTCTGGCGATTGAATGGGCAGAGCATGGAATCCGGGTTAACAGTTTGAGTCCGGGCTATATTGGTACGCCTATGTCCGCTGATACACCTCAGGAATTAAAGAACGCCTGGATGCCTCTGATGCCTTACCACCGTATGGGTAAACCGGAAGAGTTAATTCCAGCAATATTGTATCTGGCATGTGATGCAGCTGGATATACGACCGGGTCTGATGTGATCGTGGATGGAGGGTATGTGGCACAGTAATTAGAATGTTTAGATAATAATGTAATGGGCATTTCTTGCAAAAATCATGCCGTTGGTATAAAATGCTTTTATATAACATTTTATGAAAGCGAGAGTATGTATGGTAGTAAACGGTGTGGATGAAAGCAGACAGTCCAATAAAGTGAGAATAGCAAAATGCATTTTAAACTGCAAAGAGATATCGAAAGCAGAAATAGCCTCAAAGCTGGATCTGAGTATGCCGACTGTATTTAAAAATATAAAGGAACTCATCCAGCTTGGAATTGTAACCGAAGGGAATGAATACCAGTCTACGGGAGGCCGTAAGGCAAAAGGCTTGTCCATAGCGGATCATATTATGTATGCAGCGGGTATTGATATCACCCGCAATCATATCAGTTATGTATTCATTGATTTAAAAGGTAATTTACTAAGCCAGAAGAGAATCCGCAGCGCTTATGAAAATACGCTTGATTATTATGAAGCGCTGTATGAAAATTTTGCCTGTTTTCTCAAGGAAAGCGGGATTGAACGTAATAAGATTCTTGGGGTGGGGATTTCCGTTCCTGGAATTATTGACGCACAAAACCAGTTGATTATTACTTCACATGTCCTGAAAGTGAGTAATGTGAGTCTGAAAAATTTAAGTCAGTTGTTCGAGTATGACGTGTACTATGAAAATGATGCCAACAGTGCGGCAATTGCGGAATTTGCGAATCGGGATAAGGATGCGGTCTATGTTTCACTCAGTGACACGGTAGGCGGCTGTGTTTATATCAACCAAAGGATCTATACAGGGGAACATTACCGAAGTGCAGAATTTGGACATATGAATCTGGTACGAAATGGCACAAAATGTTATTGCGGTAAAAAGGGCTGTGCGGATGTCTATTGTTCTGCAAGAGTTTTGACTGGTCATGGGAATGGAAGTCTGGAAAGCTTTTTCGATCAGCTTCAAACCGGGGATGAAGGATCAAAGAAGGTCTGGGAAAAATATCTGGAAGACCTGGCTGTTCTGGTGACAGACTTACGTATGGTATTTGACTGTGACATCATATTAGGCGGATATGTGGGAGGCTATTTGAAAAAATATATTATGGATCTCAATAAGAAGGTAGTGAAACTGGATCCTTTTGATAACGACACTACTTATCTGCAGACTTGCCGGTATGAACGGGAAGCTTCTGCAGTTGGGATTGGGATGCGGTTTATTGAGAAGTATTTTGATACGCTGATATAATCAGACACTATGATACAATAATTTAATTAGTCAGCAGCGTTTTGCTATTTTTCAGTTAGTCATTCTTGCATGGGAATATAGCAGGTTAGCTTTATGTTGTCCTGGAGTTTTCGCATCTTTTCACGTAAAAAGCGGTCAATCATGGAAGATTCACCGCTTAAAAATGTGATCATAGAATTCTTAAACAAATTTAACAATCTGTTTTTTCTACATATTCACATTATATCCGTTCTGTAAATCTACTACAATGCAAAACAATGTTGTAAAACAGACTTATCCTTTTATTACTTGTCTGCCAATCACAGAAAATGAAAACCAAAAATAAAAATGCCCGAATAGCCGATAAAATTGGGCTATTCGGACACTTAAGAAGATTTGATAAAATAGTGTTAGGTATAAATAATAATAATTTATATTATTTTGATTTGAAGAGTTAAGCTCCCCGCACCCAATCCAGACAAACATTAACTGTTTCCGCCGCATTATTAGACCATGCATCCGCACCCGTGACCATCATAGTGTCATAACTGGCACATGCGCCGCCGATTGTAACTTTGACATCCTCTCTTAATCCGGCATTCTTCAGTCCGTCGATGGTATCTTTCATGGAATCAATTGCCAGAGTGAGGACTCCGCTTAGTCCCACTATCTCCGGCTTTACTTCCCGCACCTTTTCTACAAAAGTGCTGACGGGTACATCGATACCCAGGTCATATACTTCAAAACCGGAAGCTTCCGCCATACTTTTAAATATATTTTTTCCGATATCATGCAGATCTTCGTGGACGGTGCCAAGGACGATTTTCCCTACTTTATCGCTGGAATCCGAGCCAATTATGGGTTCCAGAATTTTGATTGCTTCTGACAGTACTTCACCGGTAAACATGAGGTCGCCAACATAATAATCGCCTGTTTCGAACTGGTCACCGACGATTGCCATTCCTTTCTGGCATGCTTCTATGGCTTCATTTGCTTCCTCTTTCGTGGGATTACCGGTTGCAAAGGCATTTAACATAAAAAGAACTTTTTCTTCATCAAGCTCACCAAGAGCTTTGGTTAGCGTGGTTAAATCAAGCATAGTTTACCTCCTTTAAAAGTGGTTCACAGTTCCTTATTAATGAAATAAAGATTTCGCTGATGGATTAGAGTTATGTACATCATTTTCCGGTAGTTTACCGATAGATGCCATATTTATGGACGGCATCTGTCATTGCAACAACATTTTCGACTTTTGCAGGACCAATTGCATTAAACGGCAGGGTAAATATGAAGCCGGATGCTGTTTTCATTTCGTCCAGAAGTTCTTTTACGCGTATATCGACTTCATCAGCAGTACCACCGATAAGAAGAGCTGGTGATATGCCGCCTGCGATACACATGTGATCTCCGATGACTTGTTTTGCTTTAATGGGATCTGTCCGGTCAAACCAGGCAATAGCCTTTCCGGCAGGCAGTTCAAGAAGTGTGTCCAGAAGGTGGTCATAGCTGCCCTGCAATGACAGGAGTGGAGTAAAGTCAGCCTTAATGAGCTCTTCGCAGATGTATTTGAGATATGGCCAGTGAAATTCCCGGAATTGTTTTTCTGACAGGAAGCTATTATACCATACCGGACAGAAAACCCGTCTGGATCCTGTCAGCTGGTATGAAATTTCTCCGGTTGCTTTTCCGACAGCCAGAAGTACCGGTGCCAGTGCCTCGCAAATCTTGTGCACCTTATCCGGAACACGTCGGATGTCATAGATCACCTGATCGAAATCTCTGATGAATGCCCCCAGAGCATCCAGCGGATTTGGATTAAGTGCCATATACCATGGCGGGCAGTCTACGGTTTTCATTTCCTGTGTAAATGTCTGTAAGTCTCCCAGTGCAGGTCCCAGTTTCATGCCGAATTTAATGAGTGCAGCCGCGGATTCACTGCTGCCAGGCTTGCTTAAAGAACTGTACACCCGGGGCACCACCTTATTATTTAGGAATCCGAATGGGTCGTCTATAAATTCGTCGTACTCATCAACGCTCATTACCGGACTCTTAATTTTAAACTGGGATTCCACATTTGGTAAAACCTCTCTGCCTGGTTGGGATGAATAGTTGTCCTTTAGAATATCATGTGCAAATCCGCCGCCCAGAACAGAAGCAACTGCTGCGTTTACCGCAGTTTCCGGATCTGTTCCTGCAAGTGCCAGACCCAGAGTCACAGATTCAAATGAGCGAAGCATACATGCCGCATCCCAGTTGAAATCCTTGGCAAACTTTGTTGAAGCTTCCTTGTACTTACTCTGGTCATAATACATGTCTTCATAAGTAATGCCAGAATATTTTGCGGGAAAATACAGTGTTGCCGCTGCGATTGGTACACGATCAACCTTCTCTAACCCGGCGCACCGGTCCAATCGTTCTAATTTGTCACTGTAACTGCTTGCTACCATGTTTTTCATTAGATTCCCTCCAATCTTTGTGGGGAAGAAGAATGACAGAAGTTCAAAACCTTATAATTTTATAGTATAATATATGGAAAAACATGTCAATGTCTAATTTAAACAGTTTATAAAAAGTATTTTACATACTATTTAATGGATGATCGGAATACCAAAGTATTTTTGAATATTATGACTGGCTGTTCATTTCTGTTCTTTATCTTGCACATAGATTTCTGCTTTTGAATAAAGGGCAGCTTTTCCGGCTAATATTACTCTGTCATTTTTCATACGGCAATAAAGAACGCCGCTTCTTTTGGAAGCCTGAAGTGCAATCAGTTCCTGCTTGTTCATCTTGTCAGCCCACAAGGGAATGACATGGCAGTGCCCAGAACCGCATACAGGGTCTTCCGTTACATTCAGCTTCGGCGCAAAACTTCGGGTAACACAGTCGTATGTGGTACTTTTTGCTGTAAGCTGGAGAAGAAGCCCGTCCAGTTTTTTTAGCTTTTCTTCATCGGGTACCGCGTGCATGACCTGCTGTTCATCTGGCATTACACATACCAGATCCCGACCCATCCAGGCTTCAGCCGGACGAAAGCCGATTGCCTGTTCCATTGCGTCTGTGACAGGAACCGCAGTAAGCTGATAGGCTGGCATATCCATTTCATACAGGTCATCTACCCTTTTTACAATGAGCTGACCGCTTTTTGTCTGGAAGGAAATACTTGTACAATCTGTTTCAACAAAATTTAGCAATACATAAGCTGTGCCTAAAGTGGCATGACCGCACAAGTCAATTTCGCCGCCGGGTGTGAACCAGCGCAATTCATACTCCTTTCCATTTTTTAGGGTAAATGCGGTCTCCGACAGGTTATTTTCTCTTGCTATATTCTGCATAAGTGTATCTGAAAGCCATTTTGATAAAACGCAGACAGCCGCAGGATTTCCTTTGAATACCTTATCTGTAAAGGCATCAACAACATATTGCTTTAATACCATCTCCTTCATTTGCGTCTCCTCCTCCTATTACTCCTATTCATTAGTATGCCAACTTCTGCATACATCCACCCACTTATCATAATTAGAATACTCCTCTAATTCATCCAAAGACAGATTCACGGCACTATGCCCGTTGCCGCCCGCCGGATATACCCGCTCAAACCGTTTGAGGGAAACATCAAGATAAACGGTCACATCAGAATTGACAGCAAAAGGGCAAACACCGCCGGGGGTGTGTCCGATACAACTTTCCACACGTTCTCTGGGTATCATTTTGGCTTTTTGATGAAATGTATTCTTGTACTTTTTGTTATCCACTTTTCCATCGCCGGCGATAACAATTAGTATGGGCCTCTCATTTACAAAAAAAGACATGGTTTTTGCAATTTGCTTTGGCTGACAGCCAATCGCCTCTGCAGCTTCTTCAACGGTTGCGCTGGACCTTTCAAGTTCAACCACCCGTTGGCCTAAATAAACACTTTCAAAATACTGTTTTACATTTTCTAAAGACATATCTCCATCTCCTTGTGTTTTACTACATCTCAGTTTATACTATAAACTGAGATAAATAAAATAAATAATTATAATAGTAACATGCAGAAAGGTTATTTGAATAATATGAACAGATATATTGCACTTCAAAAAGTAGTCGAACTTGGCAGCTTTACAAAAGCTGCAGACGTCCTAGGTTATACACAGCCAGCTATAAGCCAGATGATTTCTTCACTGGAAAATGAGCTGTCTATTAAATTACTTTACCGTTCCAGGTATGGAATCCACCTAACGTTAGAGGGAGAACGGATTTTCCCATCCATACAGAAAACAGTTGCAGGGTATAAAGCGATGCTGGAAATAGCAAAAGAAATTAAGGGGCTTGATAGTGGAACAATTCGAATAGGCACTATATCAAGTATTTCCTGCCATTGGCTTCCCGGTTTAATCAAAGAGTTTCAGGAAATATATCCGAATGTGCAATTTATACTGCATCAAGGAGATTATACATCTATTCCCGAATGGGTACGGACTGGAGAAGCAGACTTCGGCTTTATTAATCCCGATGCTATTCCCGGCATCAAAACAAAATTTATTAAAACGGGGGAGCTGAGGGCTGTCTTACCTGTAAACCACCCATTATCAACAAAAGAATACATCACACTGAATGATCTGGCAAGGGAACCATTCTTACTGTTGGAAGAGGGCGCACTTAGTGAACCAATGGAAGCATTCCGGAAAGCGGGACTTGAGCCGGATGTCCGGCTTTGCGTTCATGACGACTATTCCATTTTGTCCATGATTGAGTCAGGATTGGGGGTTAGTATTTTGCCTGAATTAGTTTTGAGAAAGACAAATTATCATGTTACCATCTTGCCTTTAAGACCTGTCCTCACTCGAAAAATTGGTTTAATTATGAAAGATAAAAATGCTATTCCGATTGCAAGCAAATATTTTATAGATTTTCTTTTTGAGCATATTGCAGACTTGCCGTAGTGATACGAATAGTGGTAGAGTGTGGCTGTATCGAAAAAATCATCCGGCCAGCTTACTTTATTTCTTGACAGGAAGCGAAAGCTTTTATATACTTTTAGTAAGTAAATTTTAAGGAGGGACCTATGGACAACGCCGTTTTAGACGCTGCCTTTTGCATAATATTCATAGGGGTCAATCAAAAACAGTAAAGCATGGCTTGTATAAAAATACAGGTTATGCTTTTTTGTGTTGATATATCCGCAGTATACCTGCAGTGACATAATTATTCACAGCGTAAATTACTTGCAAAGCTGTGTACATTAAACCCAGAATAAAAGGAGGAGAATATTGGAAATTGTTATACGTTCTATGGAGAAAGAAGAAGCCGAAGAGGTAAAAAGAATTGGAAAGCGTGCATTTAGCCTGGTGGAAGGAATGTTTGTCAGCAAGCCAAAACATGCACTGGTGGCTGTAGTGGATGGAAAACTTGCCGGTGCCATTATCTATAAAATCACCAAAGTCCAGGGAAGGAGAACCGGATATTTTGAATATGCATTTGTAGATCCTGATTACCATGGAAAAGGCATTGGCAGAAAGTTGTATCAGGCAACTACGGATTACTTATGGGAGCAGGGATGCGATTCTCAGGCGGCACTGGTGAAGGATGATAACGTTGGTTCCTGGAGTCTGTTTCTGAAGAATGGATTTGCCCGGGTTACGCTGTGGGAGATTGTGCGGCAGCTGGGGTTATTGGGATTTTTGTCCCAGTTTTTTGGCAATTTGCTTTGGCTGGCTGTGGGGATGGATTTCTATCTGGCGGTGCGCAATGAGCCGCTGCAAAATAAAAGCGGCACCGGCAGACAGATCGGTGGATATCTTTTCGCTAATTTGCTGTTGATTTTAATAGCGCTTTACCGCATAGAAGATCCGGTTATTTTTCTTGGAACCTATGTTGGAATGCTGGCTGGTACAATAGCTATAGGGAGAATTGCGGCTGGGGCCCCCAAAAAGGAAAAGGAATGCATAGGGAGAATTGCGGCTGCAGCCGCAAAACGGAAATGGCAGTTTAGGCTAAATAACGGAGGTGCAGGTATTATAGCGGTTGTAAATTTTTTTGGCGGAATCTTCCCTATGAGCGGCAACTGGTATCCTCACAAATATGAAAATACCGATGAATTCCGCAGGGATATGGGAATGGTAGCTCTGGCTGAATGGGCATTTATCGCTGCATTAACAGGTGTGTCTATCATATTCTCAGCTTCACACATGATATTCCACTATGCATCCTGGATAGGTGTAATTCTTTTAGTCTATCGTATTCTGGCAATTTACCCTTTTGAAGCTTATGGCGGAAGCAGGGTTTTTTCCTGGAATAGATGGATTTATGGTGTAATGTCGGTGATATCCGTTTTACTGATTATTTTTATACAGTTTTAACAGGTTCTATGGCAGAACTGACAGGCTGAATAAGTGAATTTAAATACCATATAAGTGAATTTTTACCAAAAGGTTTATTTTTATAGTAAAATACCATAAAATAGATAAAAAGTATTTAAATAGAAAAGATAATGGATTTATGATGAAAATCTAATAAATAATTCTGCATTCCCTTATGATGATTAATAGAGTGAGTGCTGAAGAAAGGAGATAAAAGTGGAATTTGAACAGGAAACATTGCAGGAGCTTCGGGCTAAGGCGAGGGAAATGTATGCCTTGACAAAGAATGTTCCATGCGGGCTTCACCAATGTATGGATGATGAAGAATTAACGATAATTAGCATGAGTGACAGCTTTCTAAAGATGTTTGGATATAGCAGGGAAGATATTGAGGAGCGGTTCCAGAATCGATTTGCAAGGATGATATACAAAGAGGACAGAGAAGCTGTGTTATCATCTATGAATCACCAGCTGGCAATAAAAAATGATATGGAACTGGAATATCGGATACCTCTAAAGGATGGCGGTTTGGTTTGGATACTGGATAAAGGAAAGCTTGCAGTTGGTGAAGATGGAAAGAGGACGTTTTATTGTGTCATGCTGGACATAACGGAGCAGAGAAAACAGCGGGAAGCCCTTCGCCTGTCTCTGGAACGGCACCAGGTCATTATGGACCAGGGGACGGACATTATATTTGAATGGGATATTGCTGCGGATACGCTGACATTTTCTAACAACTGGAGTAAGAAGTTTGGCTATCCTGCAATCAGGGAAGGCATCAGCAGTAGAATTCCCCAGTCTCCCAATATTCATCCGGATGATATGATGGCATTTATCTCTATTATGACGGATACAGCGGCAGGCGTGCCATATTCTGAAACTGAATTCCGCATCAGAAATGAAAAAGGAAAGTTTACCTGGTGCCGGATCCGGGCAACTACTCAATATGATAATGACAGAAGGCCTTTAAGGGCGGTGGGCGTAATCGTGGATATTGAGGAAGAAAAAAAGAGACGGCAGGAACTTATTATCAGGGCACAGAATGACTGTCTGACGGGGCTTCTTAATAAGGCAGTCTCCCAGAAGAAAATGGAAGAGTATCTGGAGTGGAAGGATTGCGAAAAGGGCGCGTTATTTCTGATCGATGTGGATAATTTTAAGTTTATCAATGATCAGTATGGACATTTGTGCGGAGATAAGGCATTGACAGAGATTGCATCCATGATGAAAAACAAATTTCGTTTTACTGATGTGTTAGGCAGGGTCGGGGGAGATGAATTTCTGGCATTCCTGCCGGGAGTATCCGATCAATTGGCAGCGGAACTAGTGGATAAAATTATAACCGGTATGCAGGAGATTCGTCCCGAGGGCCATGATATTCATTTGAGCTGTAGTATCGGGATTGCATTTTATCCCAGAGACGGCAGGGATTTTTACAGTCTCTTCCGACATGCTGATCAGGCACTCTATCATGTGAAAAATACCGGTAAAAGCGGATATGCCGTGTATAACCCATCTATGCATGAATATAGGGTATCAATAGGAGAACATGCAGCAGCATGTGAAGCAGACCTGTCAGATTAATCATAGCATACAGCCATTAGGAATGTTTAAAATCCTGATGGCTTCTCTTTTCATTTGGCAGCATCTCATACTAATAAATAGTAACCTTATAAGTTTCAAGAAAAATTCAAGATTTTACTCTTTATTTGACATCCTGATTTCCTGACGTTACAATCGTTTTAGAGCTTGTGTCAGTTCTTTTACTTTAGTTATGACACCCTGGGAGGAATAAATATGATTAAGATTGCTGTCTGCGATGATGAAGAAAAAGAATTACAGCAGTTGTATTCCAGTGTACAGCAGATTGTAAAAATATATCCTGAAATACAAACTTCAATTACTGCTTTTCAGTCCGCTAATAGTCTATTGAATGCAATATTGGAGAAAAACTATGATATTTACCTGATAAATATAATTATGCCGGATAAAAATGGTATTGAGATAGGCAGGATAATAAGGAAGAATGACGAGCAGGCAGTTATTATTTATCTGTCAGCTACTGCGGAATATGCTGTGCAGTCTTATTCCGTATACGCCTTTTATTATTTGTTAAAACCTGTGAAATATGAAGAACTGGAACAGGTATTGCAGAAGGCATTAGAACGCAACTGGCAGATAAATACCTGTGTCTATGTGAAAACCAGCAATGGCACGGTCACTGTCAGTAAGAATGCGATTATCTATGTGGAATATCATTATCATTATTTGTCCTATTATCTTAAGAATGGGGAGATAATTAACAGTGTTAGTTTCAGGGAGTCATTCAGTCTGAAAACACAGGAGCTGCTGAAGGATTTCCGTTTCACGAAGGTATCCTCCTCTATAATCGTGAATATGTCATATGTTAATAAAATTTCCAGGAAGGGATTTACAATGATGAATAAAAAAGAATTGCGCATTACACGTACATATCAGAATGCCAGAAAAAATTATATGGGGTTTTTATTTAAAGGAACGCAGGTGAAAGATTTTTTTTGACTGTCCAGAATTTAAGGAATTTAGGGTATGCCTGGCAGTCCATGAGGGGAAATAAGGTAAATTATGGATAAATTGATGTACTGCCTGTGCTATAATCGTTTAGGGGAAACACTTTTTTCTTGGGGAATCTTCAAGTTGATAAAAGAGATATTTTAAAATCCGGTTTATAAGATTATGATGTTTTGCTATATTTTAAACGATTGAACTGTGTAAGCTTTTATGTTTAAGCTGACACAGTTTTTTATTTTTTAAAATACCTCATAATAATGAATGATCTTGAAGATAATAGACAGATAAAGATATATCAGAATCAGATAATCCAGCATACATTTTAGGGAGAAAAGATATGATACCAGACAAGAAGAAACAATATAAAATTTCGGAAGACATTATTACAGGATTTCAGAATCAGTTGCAAAAAGAAGAAAAAAGTGATTTGACCATACAAAAGTATATTCGGGATATCAGAAGATTCCAGGTATTTTTATCGGGGAATGAGATTGGAAAAGAAATTGTCATAGCGTACAAGAAGTATCTGAAAAGCCATTTTGCTGTGACCAGCGTTAATTCCATGTTAGCTGCATTGAATCGGTTTTTGCAGTTCTATGGTTTAAATGACATCTGTGTAAAGCAGCTGAGGGTTCAGAAAAAGCCATTCCGTTCCGCTGAAAAAGAACTGAATAAAGAAGAATATATTCGGCTTCTGAATACGGCAAAGGCTAATAATAATGAGAGAATGTATATCATTCTGCAGACGATAGCATCCACGGGTATCCGGATTTCAGAACTTAAATATTTTAAGATCGAGCAGATTAAGCTGGGAGAAATTACGGTATCCAGTAAGAATAAGACCAGAATCATTTTGCTTCCTAAAAAGTTGAAAAAAGTATTAATTCTTTTTTCTAAGAAGCAAGGGATAAAAAAAGGAGAAATTTTTATCACAAAGGGCGGCAAGTCTTTAAATCGGAGCAACATCTGGGCGGAAATGAAGAAGCTGTGCCAAAAGGCTGGAGTGTCCAAAGACAAGGTATTTCCTCATAATCTGAGAAAACTGTTTGCCAGATGCTTTTATGAATTAAAAAAGGATATTGCGAAATTAGCGGATGTACTTGGGCATAGCAGCATCAATACTACGCGAATCTATATTATGACATCGGGGTATGAACATCAAAGAGATATTGATAAACTGGGACTAATTCTATAGATAATAATAACTACATAATTACAATTATGTAGTATCAGACATTTGTAAAATACATGACTATTTTTATGATTGGTTTTATATTAGCACTATTTTAATAAAAATGCAAATACATAATAGAAAAAAAATCTATTTTCAACATGAATCTTAAATTTAAACATTCAAATAAGTCTTTTTCAAAAAAAATTGTAAAAGACTTTTCTTTTAATATCTTAAATTTTTCCAATTAACCAGATATACATCACGAATTATTTATAAATCAAGGAAAATCCGTTAATATCCGGTTTTTCAACTACATAATTGTAATTATGTTATACGGATTGTAAAGAAAACAGCATAAATATTATGTTACATGTACAGTTAAGAAAGGGTGCAGAAGATAATAAAGATGAACAAGACGAGTAAGCGCCAGTATACACGCCTTGAATGGGACGTATGGTATGAACTGGCAAAGGAATATTATGAGGAAAATCATAACCTGAGAATACCGGCTAAATACAGAACAAACAATAATTTATTGCTTGGCAGGTGGATAGAACGGCAGAGAGCGGCTTACCATGATAAAGGTGTCTATCGGATTGACAGCAGGAGAATTTATCTGCTGAATCAGATTGAAATGGAATGGACACTGGGCATACGTACGCAATGGGAGATTTGGTATCAGTACTGTGTGGAGTATTACGATCAGTACAAAAATATTGATATTCCAAAGGGATATATGGTGCGGCACCTGCCATTGGGCGAATGGATCAGCTACCAGAGAAAACGCTATAAGCAAAACAAGCTCAAGCCGGAGGAAGCAGAAAAACTTGAGCGGCTGGGTATTAACTGGGAGATGCGCAAAAGAAGAGAATGGGATGAATGGTATGAGCAGGCCAGCAGCTATTATGAGACCTATGGGAATCTGGAAGTACCTTTTAATTATATAACGGAGTCCGGATACAAATTAGGCATATGGATCAATGTACAACGGGAAAAATACAGAGGCACCAGAAAAAATAATCTGGAGGAATGTGAAGTCAGTAAATTAAATCAGATTGGAATGCTGTGGGGAATCCGCAGCACCAGGCATCTGGAAAAAAATACAATGATGGAAAAAAGCAGTTAAATACAAAAATAAGGTAGAAAAAGAGTTTATTATGTACCAGAAAAATTTAAATAATTGGATGAAACACCTTGATTTTATAATTATTGATTTGATATGCGTGGAAGCGGCTTTAATGATTGCCTTCATAATCAGATATGGTATTCAAACATTTTACTTGAGGGACATTTATCTGGGATGGAGCGTTATTTTCATCTTCATCGATGGATTGATTGCGCTGGCTTTCGGGAGTTACCAGGATATTTTAAAGAGAAGTATTGGGAAGGAAGCAAAGGAAACGCTGCATCACACTTCCTGCGTGATGATTTGCTTTTTGCTGTATCTGTATCTGGCAAAAACTATGGATGTATACTCACGGTCCGTTTATGTGACCATGTGGGTATTCTTTACGATATTTAGTTTCATTTTCCGATGTATCAGGAAGAAGAGTTTGAAAAGTGGAAGTAAATTTTTAGTGAGCCAGGAAAAAAGAAATCTGGTGCTGATCACGGATAAAAAAAGTGTCACAAAAATTATCCTGGATTTTCAAACCCGTAGTTTTGGGAACTTTTGCATCATGGGTGTCATCGTTATGGATGAAGACCAGCGAGGGCAGAAGATTCTGGGAGTTCCGGTTCTTGCTGACCGCAGCAATGCATTGGAGTATATGAAAAATGAATGCATTGATGAAGTGTTTTTTTCACTGCCTGAAGTAGATTCTTATTATAAGCCTCTTATTGATGGCTGTACGGAGATGGGAATCACAGTACATATTAATTTAATCCACATACCGGAATTAAAAACAAACCAGTTAGTGGAAAATCTTGTGGGCTATACTGTTCTGTCCAGTTCTGTGAATCTGGTAACAACCGGACAGCTGTTCTGGAAACGTTTACTGGATGTCTGCGGCGGGCTGGTGGGCTGTCTGATGACTCTTGCAATTGGACTTGTTGTAGGACCGCTGATCTATATCAAATCACCCGGGCCGGTGTTTTTTTCCCAGGTAAGGATTGGAAAAAACGGGCGTCGTTTTCAGATCTATAAATTTAGGTCTATGTATCTGGATGCGGAAAAAAGAAAAAAAGAACTGATGGAGCAAAATAATATAGAAGACGGACTGATGTTCAAGATGGACAATGATCCCAGAATTATCAAAGGCATCGGAAATTTTATCAGGAAATCATCCATCGATGAGCTGCCCCAGTTCTGGAATGTATTAAAAGGCGAAATGAGCCTTGTCGGTACAAGGCCGCCCACACTGGATGAATGGGAAAAGTATCAGTTTCATCATAGAAAAAGAATTGCCATCAAACCGGGAATCACAGGATTATGGCAGGTAAGCGGAAGAAGCAACATCACAAATTTTGAAGATATAGTCAAGCTGGATGTGAGCTATATCATGGACTGGTCCATTTTTTTGGATATCAAAATCCTTCTGAAAACTGTATGGGTGGTTTTAAAAAGGGAAGGTTCTTCCTGAAAGGAAGGATTTCTGATTACATGAATAGGAAATGGAGATGAAAACACGAGATGAATCAAAAATTTACGAATGATAATAAAAATATGAAAAAAGTGCAGCATGTATTTATCATCGGTTCAAAAGGCATTCCT
>UQCR01000123.1 GCA_900539655.1 uncultured Robinsoniella sp. | reverse complement strand
TTGCAATGATAAAGTCAGTTTTACTCAGGGATTTAATCCATTTATCCGTATCGAAGCTTCCGGCTATTACAAACACAGAGTTTAGCAGCACGGTACACAGTAATAGTGAAATCATGATAAAAGCAGTTCGGGTCTTATTCCGCCCCAAATTTGCCCATGCCATATGTGTAATCCTGGATCCGTTTTTACGTTTGCTGGTCTTCTTTTTGTGATCCACACTGTCTCCCACATATCTGGATGCCTCCAGTGATGATATTCTGGATGCTTTTTTTGCAGGTTTTTGGATACTTAAGAAAACTGTAATTCCGGCAAAAAGGGCTGACCCAATAAAAATTATCGGATTAGGCGTTACTTCTACCATCATACCTTTGTTTGTATTTGCAAACATATCCATAACAGCGGGCAGAACGCTTTTCCCAAGTAAAAATCCGATGATTAATCCCAAAGGTATGCCAATGCAGGATAGCCAGACTGCCTGCCTGTTTACCATCTGCCTGATCTGTTTTTTTGAAGACCCAACCGTACGCAAAAGCCCGTAATGCCTGATATCCTGAGCCACAGAAATATCAAAGATATTGTGAATTAGTAAATAACCGCATACGATAAACAGGACTGCAAACCCTGCAATTCCAATTATCAGTTTGATATTTAAAGGCGGATTGGTCATTTGATTCACTGCACTTAAAATATAATTGTCAGCTTCTCTGTCCTCCGGCTCCCCACCCACGGAACGAATAAAAGTGTAAAGCTGATCCTGAATATTTATTCTACTTTTTAATACTATATCAGAAAAATAAGTACCGGCCATTTCCAGGTCCTGCCTGTAAGTATATGGGAATAATGCCTCATTTTCTTTCATAAAAGCTTCCGAAACGATCATCATACTGACGGGCATGCCACCGGCCTCCCACCAGCCTGATACGATCATGTCAAAATGATATGTTTCCCCCCGCAGTTCAAATTCTACCGGAATCCTGGCGCCCACTTTCGGTGTAATACCCAGATCTTCCATTGCTTTATCCGTTGTTGTAATTTCATTTGCCGCCTGAGGCACTTTGCCATAAGTGGGTACGCTAAAAGTCAATTCCTGCTCTGCTGCATCCATATAATCCAGCTCCACATTATGGTGATTTGTATTTGACAGAAAACCGATTGGACGCCTCTCTCCCACAATTTCAGCCATATCACTTTCCTTTAACTCCTGAAACTGCTCCGCAGTCATGTAGCGCAAGTCTGCATCTGACCTACTCCCTTTTTGCTTCTGGCTCGTCAGTGTCATAGACTGGGATGCACCGATTCCAATCGTTATGATTGATGTAAACAAAAGTGCTGTAAGGGCGATTGCCGTCACTGCTGCGATATTCCTTAATTTATTATTGAAAAAACTGCGTTTAGCCAGTTTTCCAACTACCTTTTTGTTATTATTTTCCAGCATTTGTTTCCCCTCCTAATTGGCAATCCTTCCGTCTTCAATCCTTATAATCCTGTCTGCAAGCTGCGCTATTTCATTATTGTGGGTAATCATAACGATTGTCTGATGAAATTTTTCACTGGTCATTTTCATCAGTCCCAGTACATCTGCGCTGGTTTTACTGTCCAGATTCCCGGTAGGTTCATCAGCAAGGATAATAGCAGGTTTTGTGATTAATGCCCGTGCTATCGCCACACGCTGCTGCTGTCCTCCGGAAAGGTTATTTGGCATATTAGAAAGTTTATCCTCTAAAGTAAGTATTCCCGCCACATCCTGTAAAAAGTCTTTGTCAATTATTCCTCCATCCAGTTCCACCGGAAGAACTATATTTTCATAAGCATTTAAAATCGGAACCAGGTTATAGTTCTGGAAAATGAATCCTATATTCCGGCGTCTGAAAATCGTCAGCTGTTCATCATTCATTTTTGCAATTTCTTTATCTCTGATCTGTACACTCCCCGATGTGGGAATGTCCAGACCTCCCATCATATTGAGCAGCGTAGATTTCCCGCTTCCTGAAGTCCCCACAACTGCCACAAACTCTCCCTGTTCAATCGATATATTTACACCATCCAATGCTTTTGTGATATTTGGATCCGTCCCATAATATTTTTTCAAGTCCCTGGTTTCTAATATATTTTTCATTTAAATTGTTCCCCTTTCTTTTGATAACACTATCTTACCATCCAATTATCTCAAACTTATCTCAATGGGAAATTATCTCTAAACTGTGATATTCTGCTTACATAAGGGCACAAGGAGCATAAGGGCAGACTTCTGTCCCTATGCTCCTTGTAAACCACCTAATTAGTAAGAAAAATCATAAATTCCGCCCCTTCCCGGGGTTTAGATCTCACTTCTACATATCCTCCCTGTAAAGTTATAATCTCCCTTGTGAGATACAGGCCAATTCCCACTCCCTCCTGGTCATGTACTTCTTTTTCCCGGTAAAAACGTTTAAAGATAGATGCCTGGTTTTTTTCCGGAATTCCTCTTCCGGTATCACGGATACTGATCCTGGAATAAAACTCCTGCCTCTCTGCTGAAACAATGATTTTACCTCCGCAAGGTGTATATTTCACCGCATTGTCCAGAACATTCGCAAGGGCTTCTGCCGTCCATTTTACATCATGGCTTAAAAACAATTCTTCGGAGCAGGTAACCGACAGATCGATCCCCTTCTCCTCAGCTTTTGGAAAAATACTGTTTAGCGACATCCCAAGGGTTTCATATACAGAGGCTCTTTTCATCTGCATCTGGAATATTCCGGTTTCCAGTCTGGACATCTTAATCATTGCCTGAATAAGAAAATCCAGTTTATTTACCTGAACCGTAATAGATTGCAGAAATTCTTTCTGCTTCCCCCTTTCTACTTCACGGTCCTGGAGAATACCCGCATACATCTTAATATTTGCAACCGGTGTTTTCGTCTGATGGGAAATATCTGATACCAGACTCTGAATCGCCATTTTCTCTTCCAGGCTTTTCTGATTATGGCGCTGCAAAATTTCATATAGCTTCATCAGCTTAGACTGCAGCTTTGACAAAAGTGTCTCACTGATGTCATCAAATATAATGTCTTCCTTTTCATCCAGCATTTCATCCAGACAGGCACTCATGGAATCTGTAAATCCTGTGATCTGCTTGCGCATAAATGCAATTACCGCTGCACCGATTCCTAAAAAACCAATTCCAAATCCGATTAATAATCCCCGCATTAACATATGATCTGTCACGTGCCACACCAGAATACTAAAAATAGCCAGCATTATCACAGCAGCACCATAAAAAATTCGATATATCCATAATGCCTGAAACTTAGCAGCCATGATTCTCACCTGCCCATTGATATCCCATTCCGTAAATAGTCTTAATATACTTATGGATATCATCTTCTATTTTGGAACGCAGACGGTTTACATTTACCGCCAGTGCGTGTTTATCCACAAAATTTCCATCACTGTCATACAGATGCTCTAACATCACCTGATGTGTTAAAAGCTGGCCTGGGTGTGCCGTTAACAGTTTCAGCATTTTATATTCCGTCGGTGTCAGGGACAATTCCTGATTCTTGATTCTGGCCTCCGGCTTATCAAAATTGATCAGTAAATAGGAATCCTGGTACTGGCTGGTATTTTCCGGCTTGGTATTGGTACATCGTTTTATAACCGCTGCAACTCTTCTGCGAAGGAGCACCATGCTGAATGGCTTCGTAATATAATCATCTGCACCAAGGTCAAATCCTCTGACTGCATCGCTTTCCAGATCGCAGGCTGTCAGAAAAATAACAGGAGTATCTATGAACTTTTTTAACTCCTGTATAAAATGAAACCCATTTCCATCCGGCAGGTTTACATCCAGGATAATCAGGTCAAATGTATGATTTTTCAGAATATTCCTCCCTTCTTCCAGGGAAAATGCGGACTTTATATCGTAATTCTCTGCTTCCAGATCAAAGCTCAAACCTGTATTTAATGCTTCATCATCTTCTATTATCAGTATACTGCTCATATCGATCTCCTTTTAAAAATTCCATTCAATTTAAGAAATGCCAGGCATCTCCCTTTGTGGGCTTTTGCCACATATGCTTTTTATTTTAGCACCCTCAAATACATTATTCCAGAACTTTCTATGTTTGCCCAAAACTGTTTGGAGTGATTCTTGACATTCGCCCACTGATCTTCTTATAATAATATTGAGGCGGTGGATAAAATGATAAATAAAACAGGAATTGGCAATTACGACGATAGCAGGCGGATTTTAATAAAAGCAGAGGATTATTTATATGTACTCCCTGATAAAGCCTTGAAACCATATATTTCAAATTATACCCTGACTTTTCCAAAAAAAGATTTAATGACTGACCAATACACTGTTATTCCACACGGGAGTTCAACTTTGGTCTTTCATTTTGACGGAAATCAGATGTATGGTGATTTGTTTGGGGCTGCAACAAAAGCAAATATCGTGGGAAAACAGGCTAATTGCTCCATATGGATTCTGATTGTGGAATTTCAGCCATGGGGTTTATCTCCATTTGTGAAGGAAAACCAGTCCGAACTGGCAGACAAAACATTTTCTCTGGCATTTATTAATAAACAAATTCAAAACCTTATTTTTGATCTTATAGATCAATCACAAAGTGTAGATTTCATTTTTTCAGGGTTGGACAAGATCTTTTTGAACTATTTGAATAGCGATCTTACATTTCAACATTATCACGATAACTTCGCATTAAAAATGGCTGCTAATCACATCATTCAGGAAGCTGGCCTAATAACCTCCAAAGATCTTGCCAGATCTGCTCATTACAGTGAACGGCATTTAAACAGGATTTTCAGACAATACATCGGAACCGGTACGAAATCCTTTGCCCGGATAGTCAGAGTCAATAAAGCAATTCAGTTATTTCAAAATCAAAATTTACCCACTATTTCTCATGTGGCTGATCAAATGGGATATTATGACCATTCCCACTTTACCCGGGATTTTAAATCCATTTGCGGCATTACACCTGCTAAATATTTAGAAAACATGTCCGATTTTTACAACGAAATATCTAAATATTGATTGTATAATGTAGTTTACAAAGGAGGTGAAAAGATATGAAATACGGTGGTACGCTTATAGCGGTTCAGAATATGGAAAAATCAAGATATTTTTATGAAACTGTAATGGAACAAAAGGTTACTATGGATTTAGGTGCTCATGTTTCCTTTGAAGGTGGTCTATCATTACAAAACAATTATGAAGAATTAGTAGGCGCCGAACTGATTCCATTATGTAAAGAAAACAATTTCCAATTATACTTTGAAACAGATGATCTTGATAAATGGTACGAGAAGATAAAGATGCTTCCGGAAATTGAGTTTTTACATGGCATAAAAGAATATCCGTGGGGACAAAGAGTCATGCGGTTCTATGACTACGAACAGCATATTGTGGAAGCTGCGGAAAGTATGGAGAGTGTTGTGAAGCGCTGTCTGTCTCTTGGCTGGCAGGTTGATCAAATAGCAAAGAAGACTATGCTCCCTGAGGCTTTTATTTCTCAGTTTTTGTAGACAGATATTATACTTTTCAACTGGCGAAGCATTGTGAAACAGTTTCTCTGCATATCCGGGAAAGATATCAGAAACAATGTAAAACCAGGGAGTGCCACACTTATTGTCTTCAACATTCCCTGGTTTTAAATCGCTCTTTATACCGTTCTTGAGGTATTATACAAACAGTCTGTTCATATCCCGCTGCATTCTAATCATCATTTCCTGTATTTCATCCTTATCGGGGATACCTCCCGTTTCTAACTTTTTAAGCATTGGCAGCATGTACTTATAAATTTTATCTTCTACCGATTTTTCGCTGATAATCTTACCATCCGCCCCAGTTGGCGTCAGCCTTTTCTTTGATTTTTCAAATTCCCGTAATGCTTTGGGAAGCCAGGGATACAAAGACACCATATCATAATTACGATACACGGACATATTTGGAGACTGGCCTCCTAATATCGTATGTGGAATGGCAATCTCAGCTCCCGAAGCCCATTTTATAAATTTAAATGCATGTTCAGCCTTTTTGGAATTACGTGTGATTCCTAGGCACCATCCCGCCATAACAGAAGTTCCCGGAAGCGACGCATATCCAAAATCATTTATAATTGAGGAATTAGAACGCTCCACTATACCTGTAGCATAATTATAAAAAGTACACAGCATAGCGCTTTCTCCTGCCACAAAATGCTGTACGGTATCACAGGGCCTGTCACTTAAAAATTCCGGTGTGGAATACCGAACCGCTTCCAATAAATTGCACAAACCCTTTTTTATAGCATGTGTTTTCATAATAATGCCGTTTTGGCTGTTATATAAATCGCCATCATAATCCCATATCCGGGGCATTAATTCACATACCAGCTGTTCCGGATAAGAAATGGACATGGTATGCCCATACAAAACCGGAGAATCAGGATTATAAGATTTCGTAAAAAATTTAGCCAATGTGTTAAACTGAAACCATGTCCGGGGAATCTTTAGCGGTACCATAAATCTTTTATCTAAATCCCTTGCAAGGCTTTCACTCTGAAACAAACTCTTTCTGTAAAATAAAAGCTGAGTGCATGCCATATAAGGAAGGGCATAATGCCTGTTTTTAAACATACTGTAATTTTTCAATGTACCGGTCAGATAAGATTCCGTATGAAAATCAGAATCCGTCATCATTTCATCCAGGCATATAAGATATCCCTTGTCTGCAAAATAAGAAAGCCAGGGCAGGTCAAACAATATAACATCTATATCATCCCTTCCGCTCTCAAAATAATCACAGATATATTCAAAAGCTTTTTCGGGGAGAACCTTTTTAATCCGAACGTTAATTTTTTCTTTGGCATAAAAATCAATCAGCAGTTTTGATAAACCACTGACAGAACTCTCATCATCCAGTAAAAGAATACATATTTCATCCTGAAATTCCAGTTTTCTATTTTCTTCGGCAGACCCCTGGCAGTCCTTAATTTCTTTTAAATTAAAACTATCCTGAAAGCTCAATTCTTCCTTTTCAAATACGATGGGGGATTTAATATTTTTCAAAAGCAGTTTTCCTGCTGCTTCTCCCATATTATAGGCAGAACGGGAAGTTTTAATTATTGTTGTATCATAATAAAATACATCATCTACTGCATCCCCGGTGGTAATAATCGATATATGTTTCCTTTCATCAATATGATAGATCTTCATTGCATATCTAATACCCTCTGCCAACCGGTAAGAGGTAGTAAAAATAATATCGGGTATTAACTCCGGATCTTCAAATAACTGGATTCCTGCACGGAAACCGCACTCTCGAATTGCTGTTGTGGAAATGATATTGTTTTCCACTTGTGGAATCCCTTTCTCTTTAAATACTTCCTCATATCCCTTTACAGCCATCCTGTTTTCGTCAAACTCATAGGGTCCAAGTACCATAGATATTTTCCGGAATCCTTTGTTCAGTACCGCCTTCGTAAGCTTATAAAATAACTCTCTGTAATCTACTGAAATAAAATTACAGTCAAATCCCTGTGGTCTGTGATCAATGAGAACATATGGGATTCTGGAACGTTCTAATTTTTCAAAAATGGATAAATTCTCAGGCTGGCAGGAATACAATATTATTCCCGATACATTTCTTCCAATGAGATTCAAAACCGCCTTTGTCTCTTTTTCCGTGTTGTTATCTGATAACTCAAGAACAAAATTACGGTTAAACTGGGAGAGGTACCCTTTTATACTGCTTATAATCTTTTCTAAATAAGGATCAGAAATATTGGGGAATACAATCCCAATATCATTATTCTTCTGCATTCGTAGCTCTCTTCCTGAATTATGGACTACATAATTGAGATTTCTGATTGCTGCATCAATACGGGCTGCCGTATCTTCCCCCACCTTCTTTTTGTTGTTGATGTAATTAGATACTGTAGCTATTGAGACACCTGATTGTTTAGCTACATCCTTAATATTTGCCATATTGAAGACCTCCTTTCACACATTTTATTCCCCATATTATACTATGCCCTAAGTATACTAAAGCATATTAATAAATGCAAGTTATCATTTAGTTAAACGTTTTACTAATTCATGGTTAAAAGGAATTGAATGAGCTATTTTACTATGCTATACTCAAACTATTAAAAGAAAGGACAAAAATGCTCATGGAATACAGTAATTTTTTTTACAGCTGCGGCGTTAAAAAATCCATAGTCATAAATGTAAATGAACAATCCGTCGATCAGAAACATCCTATTATTTTACTCTGTCACGGACATTCCAGACATAAGAATGACGGACTGGATATTTTGTCAGAAACCTTAGTTGAACATGGATTTTGTACTGCCAGATTCGATTTCAGAGGATGCAGCTCTCTTGATCCTGACCGATATGAACTATATTGTGCTACACAATGGCCGGAAGATCTGGAAAATGCCATCTCTTATGTATCTACGATCCCCTGCGTGGACAAGAATCGGATAGGGGTTGCGGGAATCAGTATGGGCGCATCCACTGCAGTATATGTCAGCGGCATTGATTCACGGATTAAAAGTACCGTCTCAATGGCGGGAATCGGTAATTGTTATGAATGGATGAAAGGCGTCTGGAGCAGAAATGAAGGCGATTTTCCATATTTTTTGAGAATATTAGAAAAAGACAAAGAAATCTCTGCTGCTACCGGTAAATCCCGACTGATTCATACCCTGGAAATGTATCATTCCAGTGAAGAAGAAAAAAAGAATCTTCAGTTAGACAGTTTCCTGAATAATGACATCAACGCCTTTGTATCACTGGCTTCACTTCGTAATATGATGAGTTACAGACCTATTGAAAAATGCAGTTCCATTCACCATCCCATCTTCTTTGCACATGGAGAAAAAGATGAACTGGTGCCTTTTGATGAATCCCTGCAGATGTATCAGGCAGCTTCATCTGCCGTAAAAAAGATAAAAAGCTATGAAGGGATTGAACATAATATTCCAATGGATCCTAACCGGCAGATTGTCTTTGATGACATTTCCAAATGGTTTCTTGAAACTTTATAAATTATTATCTATTCAATGTAAAGGAGAATTACTATGAAAAAGAAATTATTATCTGTTTTACTATGTGCCACAATGGTTACAGGGCTTTTTGCAGGCTGTGCATCTGCCCCGGAAAAGACAACTGAGAAGTCAACTGAAAAATCTACTGAAGCAGCATCTGATACTGTTGCTGCCACCGATGCTGCTGATACAAAGGCATCGGAATCTGACGGGGAAAGCAAAAGCGCCTCATCTAATTTAAAAATAGGCGTCACCTACTGCCTGCTCAGCGCACCTGCTGTTAAAGTTTTTGCACAGGGAATACAAGAAAAAGCAAAAGAACTTGGCATTGAACTGATTGAATTGGACGGTGGATGGGATCCCAGCAAACAAACGGATCAGATAAACTCACTTGTATCACAGAAGGTAGATGGCATTGTATTAAATCCGGTAGACGGAACCTCCATCATTCCAGCCGTAAAAGCAGCTCATGAAGCCGGTATCCCTGTTGTCATGGGTGCAATGAATATTGATGAAAGCGGCAGTGAATATGTTACTTCATTCGTAGGCGCTGATGATGAAGATGTCGGAAAGTCTGCTGGCGAGATGCTGAAAAAAACACTGGGAGAAAAAGGCGGAAAAGTTGCTATCGTGGAAGGAACTGCCGGAACCTCCGCACAAATTTTAAGAACAAAAGGATTCGAAGAAGCTGTTGCAGGAAGTAATATTGAAATTGTAACAAAGCTGGCTGGTGACTATGACAAAGCAAAAGCAATGACTGTTACAGAAGATATTCTTACCAAATATCCGGATATCGCCGGTATCTGGGTTCATGATGACACCATGTGCGTGGGAGTCGTACAGGCTATGAAGTCAATGGGCTTAACAGGAAAAGATGTTGCCGTTGTCAGTTATAACGGAAGCAAAGCTGGTGCAGACATGGTTAAATCCGGAGAAATCATCGCAACATCGGTACAGCCCCTTGTTGAAGAAGGACGCACCTCTCTGGATGTTCTGGTAAAAGCCATCAACGGTGAAAAAGTAGAAAGCTGGTATAAAGATCAAATAGATCTCTTAGACTCCACAAATGTAAATGATTACGACCCATCTCTTCTCTGGTAAACTGATAAATAAGAAATGAGGGTATTTATGAAGCAAACTACAGATGACTACATCTTAAACTTAAGCCATATTACCAAAACGTTTCCTGGTGTAACAGCATTAAACGATATCTCATTAAAAGTAAAAAGAGGGGAGGTTCTGGGTCTGGTAGGGGAAAATGGAGCCGGCAAATCTACACTAATGAAAGTGCTTGCCGGCGTAATATCCAAAGATTCCGGCACCATTGAAATCGATCAAAAGGAAGTTCGTATCTCATCTCCCCTGGAAGCACAAAAGCTGGGACTGAGTATTATATTTCAGGAATTTAATCTCGTTAATTCCCTGAGCATAGCAGAAAATATTTTTGTGGGAAGGCTTCAGAAAAAAGGGATTCGGGGCATTGATTGGAAAAAAATCTACGAAGAAGCCGGTATTCTCCTTAAAAAAGTAGGTTTATCCATCGACCCAAGAGAAAAAGTTGAGAACCTAAGTGTTGCCGGTAAACAGATGACGGAAATTGCAAAGGCTTTATCCTTTCAATCTAAAATCATTATCATGGATGAACCTTCCGCTACACTCACTTCTAAGGAATTAGAAAATTTGTTTGGAATCATTGACCAGCTAAAGGCATCGGGTATTACCGTGATCTACATCTCCCATCGCCTGGATGAAATATTCCGCCTCTGTGACCGCGTAACCATTATGCGCGATGGTGCCGTGATTGATACGAAACCAATCGAGAACCTGACAAAAGAAGCCATTATATCAAAAATGGTTGGCAGAAATATGGATCAGGAATATCCCCCAAGAGAAGGTACTTTCCAGTCGGAAGTTGTATTAGAAGCTGCAGGCCTTACAAGAGACAAAGCGTTCCATAATATCTCCTTCCAGTTACATAAGGGTGAACGGCTTGGCATTGCAGGGCTGGTTGGATCCGGACGTACCGAGATCGTGCGCTGTATCTTCGGAGCTGATAAATTAACTTCCGGAACAATTACCTTAAACGGAAATAAAGTTCAAATAACTTCTCCAAGGACAGCCATAGAAATGGGAATTGCCTTTGTTACTGAGGACAGGAAGAACCAGGGGCTGATACTGGAAGAGTCTCTAAGCGTCAATACCAGTCTGGCTGCCTTACATAAAGTTACATCAATGGGGTTTGTTGACAAATCTCAGGAAAAACAAGCTGCTCTCTCCTATATTGAAAAACTTCATACCAAAACATCCGGTACAGAAACTACCGCACTTAGTTTAAGCGGAGGCAATCAGCAAAAAGTTGTTCTGGCAAAATGGCTTTTTACAGATGCACAGATTATTATACTAGACGAACCTACAAGAGGGATCGATGTTGGTGCAAAATACGAACTCTACCAGCTGATCAACCAACTGGCGGACGAAGGCAGGTCCATAATAATTATTTCCTCCGAATTACCAGAAATTATCAATATGAGTGACCGGCTCCTGGTAATCCATGAAGGAGAGCTAAAGGGAGAACTATGCGGAACTGACAAAACCCCTGAAAACATTATGAAAACTGCAATCTTAAAGGAGGAAAAATGAGAGAAAAACTGTTTAAATTTTCAAATCTGATTTTGCTGCTTATTTTCATCCTGATTGCATCATTCGCAGCAGATAATTTTTTAACTGTTCAAAATTTAATCAACGTAATCCGACAGTGCTGCATTCTTGGGCTTTTAACTATAGGTATGTCCTTTGTATTAATCTGTGGGCATATGGATCTCTCCATAGGAAGCATCATGACCTTTACCGGAATTATCGCCATTTCTTTCAGTGCAAAAATGCCTGCGGTTCCCGCAATATTATCTGCACTCGTAGCAGGAATTCTATGTGGAATGATAAACGGCCTCATTGTGGTCCTCACCCATGCTAATTCCGGTGAATCCCTTATGATTACCTTTGGTACACAGTTGCTTTTCTCCGCGTTAAGCCTATTATACACACAGGGATTTTCTCTGGAAGGAAGCACTTCCGGCTTCTATAATGCAATAGGAACCGGTAGTATTGGAAGATATCTGCCTATTCCGGTCATAATTTATATTTTGCTATCGATTGTATTATCTGTTATAGAGAGCCGTACAGCGTTCGGGCGTAAAATGCATATCACAGGCTTTAACACCGTATGCAGTCAGTTATCCGGTATACAGACAGGGCTTGTAAAGTTAATCTGTTATGGAATCTCGGGGCTAATGGCTGGTGCAGCAGCAATTGTACTGACCTCCCGTACCCTGGGTGCAACCCCAACTGCCGGAACCGGTTATGAAATGGATGCCATAGTGGCTGCCGTCTTAGGCGGAGTCAGCCTTTCAGGCGGTGTAGGAAGCATTGGCAAAGCTTTTGTGGGAGTTCTTACTTTAGGAGTCCTGGGAAATGCAATGAATTTATTGGGATTCCAGACATTTGACCAAAATATTGTGAAAGGCCTTGTGTTGATTCTGGCAATCGCTTTCGAGGTCTGGAACCGCAAGCTAAATATGCAAAACAGGAGGACAAAAAATGTTAAACTTCAGGAAAATCATTAGTGATCAAAAACCTTTTATTGTACTCCTGGTAATAATCGTTGTAATGAGTATTGCTTCATCATTTTTCTTTACCATCGATAACCTTACAAATATCTTAGTTCAGGCATCCATTTACGGAATTATGGCATGCGGTATGACCTTTGCTATAATCGGAGGCGATTTTGATTTATCCATTGGTTCTATAATGGCATTGTCCGGCCTAATCAGCGTACTTGCAGAACCGTATACCGGACAGATTTTATCCATTATTTTAGGTATTCTGTCAGCCTGTCTGCTTGGTCTGGTGAATGGCTTTTTGATTGCAAAATGCCATATCAGTTCCTTTATCGCAACGATCGGAACTTCCTACATCATAAAAGGAGTTGCATTAAAAATATCAGATGGCAATCCGGTCAGCAGTCAAAACAGCTGGTATTCACTTATTGGCAATGGAAAACTCTTTGGCATTCCTTTCCTGATTTTACTTCTTATTGCACTGGTTCTGATTACCTGGTATATTTTAACCTCCACCCGCTTTGGCAGAAATATCTATACCATGGGTGGCAATTCAGAAGTAGCGCATAATAGCGGTATTAATATTGAATTCTATAAAATATCGGTATTTATGCTGAGCGGTTTATCAGCTGGTATAGCAGGTATTTTAAATTCTTCAAAATTGAATACCGCCTCTGCACTGCAAGGCGATAATGCAGCGCTATCTGTCATCACCGGAGTCGTTATCGGAGGTACCAGCCTGATTGGCGGAGTCGGCAGCATAGGAAAAAGTATTGTCGGCATTCTGCTGTTCAGCGTCATTACAAACGCACTTGATTTATTAGGCGTCTTTTCTTACTATCAGACCGCCATCCGGGGTATTCTTCTTATATTCATTATTGGAATGGGTGCCTGGAGCAGAGCACAGAAAAAAAGTGAGTAAGTCTTCGCGGCTTACCCACTTTTTTTAATCTTTTCCCTTACTTCCATGTCTTCCAGATATCTGGCTTAAATCCCACCGTAGCAGACATTCCGTTTCGGACAATGGGTGTCTTTAAAATCTGCTGATTTTCAAGAACCTTCTCTGCCTTATCTTCATCAGCAATATACCTGACCAGCGCCAGGGCATCCTTATCCCTGCACTTTTCATCAAGCATATTGTCAAGCCCTCCCACTGCCTGCATCACCTTTGTAAATTCACCTTTGCTCATTCCTTTTTCTTTCAAATCAATCAACTGAAAAGAAATACCGCGTTCTTTAAAATACCGCTGCGCCTTTTTGGTATCAAAACATTTTGTGGTTCCAAATATTTGTATATTCATCTTTCATTATCCTTTCCATATTCTACTGTCACGTCCTGCAGCCATATCCTGTATTCTGCCAAAGATTCCTTACTTACATATTACTGCCTGTCACAGATCCAAGGTCCCAGCGTACCTGTGAAAACCAGCTTTGTGGCGACAGACTGAATCTCGGAAAGCGTCGTGTCTTATTCTACTATTCTTCCAAATAAGTCTTAATATACTCCTTACGCACCTCTTCCGGTACAAGACTTCCACCAGTTGCCCAGACGACGTGCACCGCCTGCTCCATTTTATCACACAGCTGGTTTTCCTTCAAATATTTTTTCGTCTCCGGATACCTGTTCATATGGATGGGTCCGGTAAATGCTGCACAGGCACTTGGCTCCAAAAAAATGTCTTCCCTTTCTAATAAACTCCGCATATAATCGTATAAATGAGCATCCCCGATTGTAAAAATACCGCTTAGCAAAGGTTTCATGATGCCGCCTACAAAACCGGAAGGACGTCCAACAGCCAGTCCGTCTGCGTGGGTTTGCCCGGATAATCCAATGTCCTGCACACAGATCTTCTGATGAAGCCCCGTTGCCATTCCCACAAGCATACACGGTGCTTTTGCCGGTTCTGCAAAAAAGCAGTGTACGCTGTCGTTGAACAATTGTTTTAGTCCAAAGCTGACACCGCCCGGGGCACCTCCAACTCCGCAGGGGATGTATACAAACAACGGATGATCCGAATCCACGCTGATTCCCTGGTCTTTTAGCTGTCCCATCAGCCTTTTTGCCGCAACTGCATAGCCCAGGAATAAATTCCGTGAATTTTCATCGTCTACAAAATAACTTTTCGGGTTCTCATCCGATCGTTTTCTACCATTTAATACTGCTTCACTATAGTCAGATTCATACTCCACAACCTTGACCCCATGGCTTCTCAGCAGCTCTTTTTTCCACTGCCTGGCATCTCCCGACATATGTACAATTACATTGTAACCAATGGCTGCACTCATGATACCAATACTCATGCCCAGATTACCGGTGGATCCCACCTGTATGGTAAACTCACCAAAAAAGGAACGGCTCTTCCCTGATGCCAGAGCTTCGTAAGAATCCTGAAGCGAAATCAAACCATGTTGAAGAGCCAGATCCTCAGTATGCTTCAGGACTTCATAGATCCCTCCCCTTGCTTTTATGGAACCTGCAATTGCAAGATGGCTGTCCTGTTTTAATAACAGCTTTCCGGTAAGGGTGCAATGGTATTGTTCATTTATATATTTCTGCATTTTAGGAATAGGCGTCAGTACAGATTCAATGATTCCTCCCTGGTCTTCTGTCTCGGGAAAACACTTTGCTATAAAAGGAGCAAAACGCTTCAATCGCTCCTCTGCCTCATCAATGTCTTTCATGGAAAGTTCCAGGTCTTTTTCGGCAAGATGAAATGGTATCCGGTCCGGATTTATCCAGACAGTTTCCTTCTCTTTGACTATGGAATTTAAAACCGGTGTATTTCTGACCAGGTCTGCTGTTTCATATATGCTCATCATTCAACATTACCTCTTTTTCACATTTTTCATTACGCTCTCCATTTTTATGAAGAAAAGCCGCAGGCGTTTCGCCCATAAATATCTTGAAATATTTATAAAAATTATTGAGATTTTGATACCCAGTTCTCAGAGCCGTTTCCTGAATGGATAATCTCTCATTTTGAAGAAGCCGCACCGCATTTTCTATACGGACCTTATGTATATAATTCAGGATAGTCATATCCATATATTTTTTAAATACTCTGGCAATATGACTCTCCGTGCAGTAAGTCTCTCCTGCCAGGTCTTCCAGTTCTATTTTTTCATCATAGTGATGGTGAATGTACTCCAATATATGGTTTACCGTCTCATTATTTGTAAATCCCCAGCCTACTGCTCTGGTGATCGCCTGCTTCAGCTGGGAAAATTCAATTGGCTTGGAAATGATATCACAGACATTCAGGCGCAAAGCCTTTTGTGCATATTCAAAAGAATCATATGCTGTAATCACTACCACTTTTGTATTTTGAATACTCTGTATTACTTCAAATCCATTCATAAAAGGCATATGGATATCCATGAAGACCAGATCCGGTTTTGTCTTCTCAATTAATTTCAATGCATCCCTGCCATTTTCAGCCGTTCCGATTACCTCTATGGGCAGGTTCTCTGACTCAATAAAATACTGTATAATATTTAATGCCGCTTTTTCATCATCACAAATAACCGTTCTTACCATATTGAGCCCCATCTCCTTCCGTAACCGGCAAGATCAACCGGAATCTTGTTCCATGAGGCATATCCGGGGAAATCTCCATTAAAAACTGTTCCTCATATACCGCCTCCAGCTTATGGTATATCATAGATAAGCCATGGGCAGTATTGCTCTTCATCCCCATATTAATGGCATAACATTCCTGGTCATTCAAGAGATGCCCGCTGTTGCATATCTCTATATGGATACGGTCCTCAATCAGCCGGATACGGATATGCAGTATTTTTTCTTCCGCTGCCGTAAACCCATGAATAAATGCATTTTCTGTTACCGGCTGAAGGAAATTAAATGGAACGTATAACTGCAAAGCCTCTTTTTCAATTTCATATTCCACGCTTAATGTCTCTGCATACCTGAGCTTTTGCAGCTGCAAATACGCTTTCAGGTATTCATACTCTCTTTCCATCGTTACCATGCCATCCTGATTCCGCAGCGTATAATGAAACATCTTAGATAAATCTATGATAGACTGATATAAAGAAACCGCACCCGTTTCCAATGCCATTGACGCCATGCTGTTCAATGTATTAAACAGAAAATGATTGTTGATCTTCAGATCCGTCATCGCATATTCGGTGTCTTTTAAATTTTTCATAAGCAGCTGCTGGGACTCTCTGGTACTTGAAATCTCCAATTCCTTCTCCGTAAGCTCCTGGCGGAATTGATTGAATTCACATACATTTCGAATTGCTTTGGCTATTTTAAATAATAGATTTTTAATACCCACCACCGTACTGTCCGGCGTATCATACAAACCATATATTTCTTTGGTCATTTCCTTTGACTGCCTCACGTATCCTCCCTGAATATAACCCAGGCAGGATTTTTGGTAATACAGAGGCAATGCATACACATCGATACCATGAGGGCAGCTGACGGTACTTTCTTTTTCCATATCTTCAGCCTTTTTGGGAATCATACAGGGACAGGCACCATAGGACAAGGAAGGGCTGCAATGCTGCATACAAAAAGTGGGGAAATACTTGCTTTTCGCAACCAGATTTCCTTTTCTGTCAAATATGGCATAAGCATAGTGCATGGTCTCCAGGAACTGTGTTCTGATAGCCTCAACAGCAACATATAAAAGCTTTGCTGATTCAACAGGATTTAATTCTTTTGGTTCCTTACCCGCCTGCGGCAGAAATGTTTCCTCATCCAGATTGGAAGGATTGGATATCAGCAAATGTTTCAAAGGCGTGTCCCCGGTATTGTAGATTTCATGAATGATCCCAGCCGGCATATGCAGATAGACACCGGGGGCAAGCTCTGCTTTTATCCCATCTATCAGGGACCTTCCGCAGCCTTCCAATATATAAATAACCTGTTCTTCATAATGGACATGGGGCGGCTGATGCTTTCCTTTTTCCAGCAGCACAGTTCCTGCGTTCATCGCTGCCTGGGAAAATCGGTCATCTTCCTTATTTAGCCACTCCACATACCCCCAGTCTGTCTTCTGTATTCTCATATGCATTCTCCCTGGTTTTGTATAATAAAATATATTTCCATTATAACCGATAAACAGCCATCCAGCCAGTATGTCTTGTCACAGCCCAGAAATAACAGCTTAATTTTCTACTAATCCCGCCTGATACAACGGAAACTTTTCGATCAATGCCTCAGCCTGAATCTTGCATGCAGACAAATTTTCTTCATTTTCCGGGTCATTTGCCACTTTGTTCATAATTTCTGCAATTTCTATAATTTCTTTTTCTTTTAATCCTCTCTGTGTCACTGCGGTTAATCCGATCCGGACTCCGCTTGTAATGAATGGTTTCTCAGGATCAAAAGGAATCATATTCTTATTTACCGTAATGCCAACTGCATCTAATGCATTCTGGAAGCTTTTTCCCGTAATGCCTTTTCCCCGCAGGTCTACAACAAGAAGATGGTTGTCCGTACCCCCGCTGACTATCCGAAATCCATGTTTTGTCAATTCTTCTGCTAATTTTTGCGCATTCACAACAACCTGCTTCATGATTGCCCTGAATTCATCGGTAGCGGCATACTGGAAGGACCAGGCTTTTGCCGCCATGGTATGAAGCTGTATGGAACCCAGGCATCCGGGAAATGTACCTTTATCCAGTAATTTTGCATGCTCTGCTTTACAGAAAACCATTCCGCTTCTGGCGCTGCAAAAAGTTTTGGTGGTAGATGATGTTACAAAATCAGCATATGGAATCGGACTTGGGATTACTTCTGCTGCTACCAGTCCGGCAACGTGTGCCATGTCCACCATAAAATATGCCCCTGACTCTTTTGCTGTCTTTGCTATTCTTTCATAATCAATCAGTCTTGGATAAGAACTTGCTCCTGCTATAATCAATTTGGGATTGACTTCTTTTGCCTTTGCATCCAGAGCATCATAATCGATCTCTTCTGTCTCTTTATCCACTCCGTAAAACTCATAATTATATATTTTACTGACCCAGTTAGCCGGTGATCCATGAGTCAGATGCCCACCCTGGTCCAGACGCATACTAAGCACTTTGTCTCCCGGTTTTAAAATCGCTGCAAACACACTGTAATTTGCCGTTGAACCGGAATAGGACTGAATGTTGGCATGCTCTGCCTTAAATAACTTTTTCGCTCTTTCCACACCAAGCTTTTCTACCTGGTCGGCAACATGGGAGCCTGCCTGAAAACGTGCTCCAGGATAACCTTCCAGTGTCTTGTTGGTAAATACACTCCCCGTCAGCTCCATAACTGCCAGGGGCGCTGTACTCTCCGATGCAATCATCTCAATATTATGTATCTGCCGGCTTAATTCCTGATCTACTAATCCAGCTAATTCCGGGTCTGTCGCTCTCGTTTCTTTTAACATATGCTATCTCCTCGTATAATAAGTTTGTAAGCAAGAAAAACACAGCTTACAGACTTATTT
>UQCR01000122.1 GCA_900539655.1 uncultured Robinsoniella sp. | reverse complement strand
GATCCAAGGCAGTGCCTTACACCACACTTCCCATGGAGTCTTTCCACTGAAGCGGGGGAGTATCTATTTTATTCCCATAGGCTCAAGTCATGCCATTTCTCATGTACAGAACTGGCATGTTAAGAATATCTACCTCCTGCCCAAATTACTGTTTCATGAATTATCATCAGAATCCTTTCACTGTTCTACACTACAGTATTTTTTATTAAAACATGGAAATTCTTCTTCTGCACCCTTTCATCTGGATTTAGAAGAAAATACCATGTCTATTATTGATGCCTTCTTTACTGCTTATTTTGGAAAGAAAATGATAGCTGGTGAACTGTCTGATTTATATGAATTCAATTGTCTGTTTAATATTCTCCTTCTCTTATGTGATAACTTTTATCAGACCCATACTTTTCGGGAAGATGAGCTTGACGATCGAATCATTCGGATTACGGAACTGATCAACGAACATATTTATGAACAGAGCGGTGATATTATTTCTCTGATTTCTGACACCCTGATGCTTCATCCCCAGCAGGTCAACCGCATTGTCAAAAAAATCAGCGGATCCACATTGAGTAATTATATTATTGAATGCAAACTTGAAAAAAGCATCCGCCTGCTTTTGACGGATGCCCCTGTCACAGAAATCGCCCACACATTAGGGTTCTATGACCATTCCCACTATAACAAATATTTCACCAGATACATTGGGATCTCGCCCAGCGCATATCGGAAGAAAACGCAGGTGTTGTTAAAGCTGTAGATATATTATTAATTTGTGTCCACCACTCTGACCAGGCATTCTTTTTTATAAAAGCAAATACCATATTTAATAATATCACGATAACCTTCTTCACGAACAATGCTTTCATACTTTCTTTCTGCTATCTGTTGAATAGCTGCTTCGCATTTCTCTTCCATTTCATTATAAACTTTTGCAACCTTAATTTCTATTATAATTGCTTTTCCCTGCACACTGGGTGCCTTCATGATTATATCCGGTCTTCCTAATCCTGATTCACGGTTAGAAATAACATGATATGTTCTCATATTTTTTAAAATCCCGGTCAGAAACCCATGGTAATAATTTTCTGCATAATCGTAAAAGCTTATTGTTTCCTGCAAAGAAACCGATAATTCTTTCGATATTCTATCTGTATCCTTTTCTTCTATAGCAGTAAACAACTGTGTAAGATCTTTTTGCCTAATTGATCTGTCAAACCAATTCAAAATAATATTCTTATAAATATATCTTACTTCCGTGTTTGGTATTGTCATGATAACGTATTGTCTGTCACCATCCATCCTCCTACCGGATTGCTTTAAATAACCAGTAAAAAACAAAAAGTTCCAAAGATTATCTTCTGCCTCATATACATCCTCATAAGTTATTTCTTCATGAATCACCTTTTCAATGGATCCGCCTCTTATTAAATTCTCGATTTCTCCTCTCACAGAAAGATCTGCTGTCTCAACCAGCCCCTTTACAATACTATTAGAACTGGTATTTGACCAAAATGGTTCCGGAAATGCATTTTTATCCCGCCATAATACCTTAACATAATTAATTGTGCTCCACGGGTTATAAACCTCAGTCTTTCCAAAAAGATAACCATCGTACCATTCTTTCATCGTTAAAAATGCATCAGGACGACCATAAAATTCTAACATTCCTTCTACTTCTTCCTGGGTGAATCCAAAATGTTCAGAATAGAAATCATTTAGTACGGAGATCACTTCTAAATTATTTAAACCAGTAAATATACTTTTCCTCTTATTGTCCATCTCTTCAGGACATAATGGTATACCCGAAGGGTGTTCTTGGGAAATTCTTAAACATCCGGTGACAACTGCAAATGCCAAGCATGGATTTGTCTTCAATGCCGATTCAAATAGTGAACGGATGAATCCCAGCATTTCATCATAAAAACCAGAAAAATAAGCATTTTCTAAAGGTACATCATATTCATCTATTAATACTATCACTTTTTCATTATGATATTTTTCCAGACATTTTGATAAAAAGTCCAACGCTTTTGCATATTGTATTGGTTCCGCCACACCATTTTGAATATTTTTAAATCGAATTTTTTCATTTTCTAAAAGTACTTCACTCTCTATTATATAATTATGTCGGTTATATTCCTCGATGATTTCATCTTTCATGCTGGCATATGCCAGCTCATAAGTCGGCTGTTTGCCACTTTTTAACGATAAACTAATAACCGGATATCCTGTCATTTGGGATAGGTACCTGTCTCCGGAAAACATTATATTAAGACCTGTAAAAAGCTGCCTTCTTTTTTCATTTTTAACAGCACACCCCGTATTTTCAAAAAACATCTGCAGCATACTCATATTTAGAGTCTTACCAAAGCGCCTGGGACGGGTAAATAAATTTACTTTTCCTTTATAATCAATTAATTCCTTAATAAACAGACTCTTATCAATATAAAAATAATTGTTTATTCTCAGATCTTCAAAATCATCTACACCGATCGGCAATGGTTTATAGTTCATATGTTAGATGCTCCTCTCTGTTACATCATCGTTTCACTGTAAATATCGTTTAATTTTAAATTTATTCTATAAATATAGTATAACCTATTTATATCTGCTAAACAAGATATAACATATACTCCTAGTATGACATAACTAAACTAATTTGCAATCATTGTCTTCTATTCTTCTTCCACTCATAATAATCACGATACCTCCTTCTCCTTGGTAATGCCACAAATAGCAACAGCCCCCCCTATCAATAAAACGGTTCCCATATGATTCACCTACCATTCCTTATTCTTTACAATTTTAATAGAAGACACCATAGATATCCCAATGATTAGTACTATATAAATCAAAATCAAGCAGGGAAGAATTAACTTATTCTGACCGATGGCACCCAAAATTTCCATACTTTTTAAATTTACTTTTTCCAGTACAAACATGGTAAGAAGAACCCCTACTACAGGTATATACATAAAAACTCTTCCTTTAATAGGCCCAAATTTGTAATAGCCCGGAATTTGAAATGCTGTATAAGTAATAAAAAGGATGCTCCCTATGAGGGCAGCCACAAGCACCTCCGAAATCGATGTGGTCACTCCCAGTGAAATTAAAATCAAGGGCTGCACAATGGTGGATATCACCAATGAAATTGCTCCCAGCAAGAACAGATGCAGATATTTCCCGCATACAAGTTCAGCAGTTGAAATGGGTAACGTACCGTAGAGTCGGTGCATATCGTTTTTTTCCGCTACGGTAAAGGTGTAAATAGATGACATTGCCATCATAAACATCGCAAATGATATACCCGTTATCAGGGAACGGTATACTAATACAAAAACAAAGGGAATGCAGACCGTGAAACAGATTGATTTTAAATAATAGCGTATCAGCATAAAATCCAGTTTTGAAGCATTATAAATCTTATCCATATTAAAAGTCTCCTTTATCCATAAATACGATGATGTCATCAATGTCTGCATGCCTGTTCTTTAAATGGGATACTTCTGACAGATGATCTGCTCTGACCAGCCCTTCAAAGTGATCACCAGACATTTTTGTACTTAAAAGAAGGGCTCTGATATCCTCAGTTAATTGTCCTTTGTAACCGGAAACTATCAGGTACATCTCTGTAAAATCTTCTTTTTCTCCGGTATACAACAATTTGCCATTGTTAATGAACGTAATGCTGTCTGCAATTTTATTCAGATCCGGTGTTATGTGTGTTGAAAACAGTACGCTGTGATTTTGATCCTCCGTATACTCCGCTAAGATATCCAGAAGCTCATCCCTGGATACAGGATCCAGCCCACTGGTGGGTTCATCCAAAATCAAAAGTTCAGCCTTGTGGGAAAAGGAGCAGGCTAACATGAGTTTCATCTGCATTCCCTTTGACAGCTCTTTTACACGTTTGTTTTTACCAATGTTAAAATCACTCAGATACCGGTAAAATATTTTCCTGTTCCAGTTTTTATAAAACATGCCCATTGACTTTTCCACATCTGGCATTTTCCACTCGTCTACAAAAAAGTGGGAATCAAAAACCACACCTATGCGCTCTTTGAATTCCTGTTCCTGCTTTATGTGGTCCATTCCTAACACAGATACGGAACCCGTCTGGCATTTCAGTAAATTCAGGATTAATTTAATCGTTGTGGTTTTACCGGAACCATTTTTTCCAATCAGCCCCATTACAGAACCTGTTGGAATCGAAAAGCTGATATTTTGTAGTGTAAAATCTTCATATGATTTTGACAAATTCGTTACGCACAATGCATCTTTCACATCAATTACCTCCTCATATAGCCTGTTGTTTTTCTGTTGTGTTCTTTATAAAGAAATCTTAACTCAAAAATGGCCCTTGTGCCAAAATGTCCGTAATTGGTATTCGAATGTCCTTAAACGGTAATCTCTACCACCTTTTTCAAAAACCGGATTACATATATAAGTACACGGATACATTCATTCAGTGCCATGGCAATCCAAACCCACGGAAGCCCCAGCGCAGACACAAAAACCATTTCAATTACAAGAAGGCGTTTTAAATTTCTTTCTGAATATGTACGTCATAATATGTAAAATTTGTATCAGATGAAGATCAAGCAGACGGCTGCATGATCTAACTTTATGGTAAATATGGTGTGGGATGTGCAGATGACGGGAATGAATTTTCAGGAATAAAAAGAGGTTTAGAATGCAGATACAGATTAACCAAGATCAAAAAGAAATGAAAGAACGTGGGAATTTTCCTTTTCCCGTTCTGGTAAGTGCCACATAAATGATCCCGCCACGAAGCGGGATCATTTATGTGGCACTGGCATCCGGAAATAGAAATACACCCTGGAAGATATTGCGGGATTCATACATCTCTGTAAAAGCGAATGCTGCAGGCTATTTACAAGCACATGTATGAATCCCTGTTTGATTATTTACTGCGATACCGCCTTGAAAAGAGTTTGCCCCATTTGATGAATTTCTATTGTTCCATTACAGAGGCAGCCTTTCTGATGGGTTTTGCAGATTCCAACTACTTTTCAAAAGTGTTCCGTAAATTTATACAGATTGAGACATTCCCCTTTACGGTTGCAATCTGTTCCATATCCTGCAGGATTTCATTTACCCGGACTTCTTCTGCATACATCAATTCTTTCGGAAGCGTAATCTCTGCCTGGTAATCCTGTGGAATGGTTGCAATCAGCCGGAACTCTGTTTTGTTCTGGTACCACTGTACCTGTACCGGTCCGTCAACCGTTTTATAACCGCCCTTTGCCCATTTCAGACCACAGGGATGCGGTGCTATTTTTACCTTTTTTTCTAACCGGTCCGGAATTTCTATTCCCAGGAAATCTCTTACGCAGACTACGGCTAAATGCGCCCCAAATCCATGATTTCTGCTGTCTGTTCCACTTAAAGTCTCCCAGAACGTATGAGGGTCTCTTGACACCATATAATTTCCCAGATACTTAAGGTCTTTTTTCAGCTGCTGGAATTCTCCCAGCATACTCAGAACCTCAAACCGCAGCATATAACCGAAGAAGATCCCCGCATTACCCAGGGATAAATGGGCGGTACCGCGAAATTCTGACGGTGCAGGGCCAAGCTGGGATAGAATATTCTCTGCAAGCTCCGTTGCACGTTTTTCATCCAGCATACCGCTCCAGAAATAATAATACTGGGCAGCTTCACTGTAAAATTTCTTCTCTTTAAGCTGATTGTTTTCTGTATAAAGTGAATCGGCAATATAAGGATACATAGTGAATACTTCATGTCTGGCAGCCTTTATGCTTTCATACTTCTCCCTTAAGATCCTATAAACCCGTTCTGCTTTTTCCAAAAACCGTACTTCCTCATACAATTCTCCAGTACGTTTTAGCAAAAATGCATAGAATGCATTAATCGCTGTGGATATCGGTCTGTTATAGTCCTCCTGATTTGAAGCGGACCAGTCCAGGAAAAGAGAACCTGGGAGATCTTCCAATAATCCCATTTCGTTTTCATAATCTGTAATGGCATTCATCCAGCCATAGACACGGGCTTTATATTTTTCCCGAAGCTCATCATCCTTTGTACGTCTGTAATAATCCGTAAGCTCCAGAAGAACAAACATATTCCAGGTTGGCATCATCACTTCTTCCTGCCGGTCACCGCCACAGCAACAGCTAGGGAAGGAATAGGGCATCATCTTAGTAGGTTCAGCCAGCAGAAAATCTTCCAGCATGGCTCGTTCTATTTTTACGTCAGACAGCAGCACCTGCGCAGCTCTACCAGTCCAATAGCTGTCTCCTGCCCATCCTGCACGTTCTCTTTCCGGTGAATCCAGGAAAAATCCAAGGGAATTGGTCAGTAAAGTCTGTCTTCCGGACTGGTAAATGCGGTTTAGCAGATCATCATCACAGCGAAAATCTGCACGGTACTGATCCGGATGGCGATATGAGCGCAGATACAGCTTCTTCAGAGTGAACGTATTTCCACCCGTTACAATCAGCTTTACATGCTTTAAAAAATGCGCTTCAAACCCTTCAAATGCATATTCTCCCCCTTTTGTCTGCAGCCGGATTACTCTGTTGACACTATCTGCTTTTGCCGGAACCCCGCCGTCTTCCGTAAGATAATCATTGAAGAGAATATCCACCTGAACAGGCTCCTTGCTTTCAAATATAATCCCGATAAAACCTGTTTCCGCTTCTTCAAATGCAAATTCCAGCCCTGCCGGCGCCGTATAATCACTAAGAACAACAGCACCTTGTTTGTCAAAATTGTCTTCTATGAAAATAGTCCCGTCAAATGCTGTATTTTTTAATGCGCTGCATTCTGCAGAGGGCCTGCACAGATCATTAGCACCTACACTGCCATAATATGTTTCCGATTCCCACCAATCTACTGCCGGACCCTCACCGGTTCCGTTCATCATACTGACAGCCATTGAGAAAACAGGTGAATCATCTATTTTAAATTCCGGCAGGGATACGCCCCTTTCCAAAAAGGTACAGGAACGGTCTAACTCTTCACATACCAGCCCGCCACTAATACCATCTGCCCTCCATCTGCCATAGCCATCATCCAGCCTATACCATTCCAGCGGCACCCTCCTTCCAAAGGACAGTGTTTCCGTCTTCAGATACTTCTGTTCAAAAATATTACATTCCCATGATTTGTCCGTATAAATTACGATCTCACTTCCCTGATATACTTCTGCACACAGGCAGGAGCTTTCAAAAGTCGCATAATTATTCTCTCTGGGCGCATATCCCATGACTTCCACAGACAGACGGTTCCTCCCAGGTTTAACCTGTCCGTTTATCTTGATCCTGTCTGCCCTCAGATATCCAAACGGAGCCGGTGCAGGCCCATGGCTGATAAATGTTCCATTTATATATGCCCGGTAGGAGACGTGCGCACTGATCAGAAGAATCAGATCCTCCTGAATATCCTTAACTTCGAAAGTTTTGGAAAAGCAGGCATATGTGTTTGCTTGCTGCTCCATACCTTTTATAAATATCTGTCTCGCCGCTTTAAATATTTCTTCCATATCACTTACTTTATCAGTCTCCATAACTTATTTTCAATCATGCATTTTCAATGTGTATTTTGAATCTTACAATTCCAATCATATATTTTCTACCATACCTTTATTTAGTTCCATCTTCAGATATCAGGTAAAATTCAGGGGATTCCATAATTCCCTGAGGATAGAGAACGTAGGCATCGGACCATTCATTGCCTCTGGTCAGGAAATTATCCGGGCCGTAGGCAATGGATTTTGCCGGCAGCTGATGAAGCGGACCAAAAGTATTTCTCCTGGTCAGATACAGCTGAATCTCCTTTAAACCGTGGATATCTGCTTCATAAGGCGCAAATGCAATGGTTTTCTCCTCATCTCCTATGCACTTGAGGCATGCGCCTTCCCACTTCGGTATCTTCACCTGCATGTATTTTTCATCCGCACCTTCAATATAATAAGAAAGGCAGCCGCTGTAGAATGGCAGTCCCTGGCTGGTGATATCACCAATGAGAAGCTTATCCGGCAATGCTGTCAGCTTTGCAAATGCTCCCTTGCTATCCGTCCTGACACCAAATTCCCCAAGCAGATAAACTGCTTCCACGCCGCAGATTCTGTAATAATCATATTCCATTGTTATTTGGTTTTTCCCTGTCTGAAGGAGTGAACCGGGAATATGAATTTGATCAAAACAGATATCCAGCCACTTTCCGACAGATTTTGTGAAAACAGGCTGGCCGTTTATTTTCATCCCGGATATATGTTCCAGATCTTCCACGGCAACTGTTAAACTGTCCGGTATATAGTCTGCTTCAAATGTATAACAGAGTCTGATCCTTCCAAGCGCTCCGTCGGCACCGCCATTTTTATTTTCATACCAGGGTTGCAGCATTTCTCCGCCCCGGTGAGGAACACCATAGATATCCCGCAATTTTTGATCTGCTTTCAGAACCTCCATATATGGAATTACATCACCTGCTTCTGTCTCTATAGATACCATATCCAGCACACAAATATTTGCTTCTCCCAATTTATAGGAAAACTTATTGTTTTCTAATAAAATCCGGTCCAATTTTACATCCTTCTGTTTTTCTTCCGGCAGATCTCTCTTACATGAAGTCAGGATGTACAGCTTTTCTTCCCCTTTTTCTATATCTGTCTTAACAAATATCTCGCCGTCCTTATGGTACTGCTCCGGTATTGAAACCATCCCTGTTCTTGCATCCCATAATTCAGCTGATTCTCCCTTACCCAGACAAATTGTCAGATTCCGGAATCCTTTCTTACGGTTCACATTGAGCAGCATAACAGTTTTACTGAAGCCATCCAGCCGCACCTGTGCAAAGATATACTCTTCTCCTTCACCCTGTATGCCGATTTCATTTCCGCTTCTGCATTGCCCTGCGATATCTTCACTTTGAAATGGTACGGTAATGGCAGACTCTGCAAGCTTTTTGGCCCTGTCAGAAAGCACCGTGTCCACATATCCTGGCACGTCACCGGCAAAAATAACCGTTCCTCCCTGCTTTACAAATTCTTCTAACAGCTGAATTGTGGATGAACGGATTATCTCCATTCCTGCAACCAGGACTTTTTTGTATGCACATCTTCCAACAATCAGCCTGCCATCTTCTACCCTGCCATGACGGGATAAGATATCTTCTTCTCCATAATCAAAGTCTATTCTGCTCTTCACTAAAGTATGGAAGACCTGTCGGTATTGTTCTTCTAATTTCAATATCTGCGTATCCCTGGGTTCCAGGCCGGAAAAAGCACCGGAATAAGCCCTTGCCCACACGCTTTCAATAGGATTTAACACCAATAGTTCCTGATCCGGCTCTCCTTCTGATAACACTGCATGGACTCTGGAATAATAGTCTTCCAGATAATGATACTCTCCATACCAGGCGGACTGATGAAAGATACTGGCTGGAAAATCCCTCTTAGCTTCGCCCTTCATGGTATACCAGGATAAATGGGGGCATCTTAGATTGATGCCAAACAGCGCCTGCCAGTCTCCTGTATTTTTATAGGCCTCAAAGTCCATCTGCCAGCCTGTACAGCCATACAATTCAGACAGGACCCATTTTTTATCCAGCTGGCGAGCCACCGACACTACCTGTTTTACAATCCACCAGCATTCATTCTCTTCCGTAAGCACATCCACCCCGGGATAATCCATATATTCATAAAAGCGCATCAGTGATCCCTGCATAACAGTCTGTGTGGTCAGAGAATCTTCATGAAGCACATGTCCGGTGAATTTAAGCTGATGCTCCTGGCACCAGCGCTGCATTGGTATCGCAAAGTTCTCCAGGAACAGTTCCTGGCAAAGTTCGATATAGTCTCTGGAAACCTTCCGTATCCGGGTTTCCCCCCGGATCAGGAACAATTCTAAGAGATGTTCTTTTAAATCATAACCAAACCTTTTCTGGAATTCTTCGAATAACCCCGGTGTAAAAGGAACTGCATTTTCCCGTCCTTCGGAAAAAGTAGAAAATAAAGCGCCTCTGTGGGGTTCATCCGTGAAAATTCCGGCTATTGATGATCCCAAACGGCCTTCACAGGATCTGGCATATGCGTTGTGGGTCACATCCAGGTAACGTTCTACACTTGCCTTATCCATTGTGTTCAGGTAAGTAAAACCATTATACACATCTTTACATTCTGAATACCTGATGCGAAAAATCACCTCAGCTTCCCCTGATAATGGCAATTCTCCATCCGTTAGAATTCTCTCTTCCCTGTAACCTAATTCCGTTAATCTGCAGGCAAAACGAATGACGGTATCCGGTTCTTCAGACGATCCCTCTAAGTGATACATGTCCATATGCTTATAATCATCACGGTCTGTTACTACCACCATCTCCAGGAACATGGCACGGTAAGCTTCATCTTTTGTCACCATACCCCCCGCACTGCCCGATGGCCATCGGTCCTCATCGTAGAGCCAGGACTCCATTCCCTGTTTCTCTCCGTAACCGGCACATGCATTGGTAAGTTCAAACCATTCTTTTCCCAGATATTCCGTCTCCAATCCTGTTCTGGAATGCATAAAATATCCGCCAAATCCCATTTCTTTCATAATATCGATCTGCCGTAAAAGCTCCTGTTCCTCAAGTTTTCCGTTCCACGCCCAAAACGGCTTTCCCCGGAATTCTGCGGGTGGGTTTTGAAATAAGTTCTGTTTCTCTTTAATTGTCATAGCTTTCTCCTCTCTGGGTTGCACTATTCGCTACTCGTGTAGCTATTTGGTTAAAAAAATAATTTCTTTCTAATCTTCATCTGTCAGGTACTGCCCGGCGGTCTATCTGACTGCCGGCTTAGACGTAGTACTGCGTACCTTTAACTCCACAGTCACTTTTTCATGTTTAATTTCTCCGCTTTTTATCTGACGGTATAATAATGCAAAAGCACCCCTGCCAAGCTTTTCTTTATCAATTCCTATGGTTGTTAATGCAGGAATCATGGCTGAAGCAAGCATAATATCATCACAGCCAATTATGGATATATCCTCCGGTACTTTGATACCAGCCTGATGAAATTCCTGAATGGCACCCATAGCCATCAGATCATTTGTACAAACAGCCGCTGACACCGGCATTCCCCTGCGTATAATTTCCTGTGCCATTTCCTTACCGGTTTCCAGATCGGAATGATATGGGGGTTTTCCTTCCACTAACAGAATATCGGATTGATGCAGTCCAAGTTTTTCTGCTGCACTTATAAAACCATCGATTCTGGTATCGTATTGTGACTGTTTTCCAAAACAACTGAAGTAGGCAATCCTTCTATGCCCGTATTCTGACAGGTGGGTAAGCGCCTGCTCCATTCCCGAAATGTAATCATTCTCAATCGATGCAATCTGATCAGGCACCTGGTTTCCACTGATTACAACTTTGATATCATTGTCAACCAGCATCATTACATTTTCCATCTGATAATGAGTGGGATTCGCAATTATTACGGCTCCGTCCACGCGCCGCCGCACCAGATTCTCAAGGTAGTGGTTAAGATTCCCTTCACCGGAACAAATACTTACAAAGTATCCTTTTTCTAAAGCACTCTGTTCAAATGCCCTGGCAATTTCTCCATAAAAAGGATTGCCTATATCGCTTAAAATCAGAGCTATCTGCATAGTCTGGTTCGTGACCAGTCCCCTGGCAATTAAATCCGGCTGATAATTTAACTCGTTAACGGCATCCATAACTTTCTTCCTGGTCTTTTCTGAAATCTGCCTGGAATTATTCAATACATATGATACGGTTGCCGGTGCTACCCCCGCTTTTTTTGCTACATCTGATCTGGTTACTTTCATGGGTTTTTATCCTTTACTTATGTGACGGAATTCATCACTGATTTTTCAGCTATACGTGTGGTTATTATTTTATTATAAGAGAGCGATTTGGATGCGTCAAGTAAACGATCAAAAGAAAATTTCCTGTTTATTGAATAATTTCAATTTCTTCCGGTGCCTCCACCTGGAGATCCATGGTTCCATCCGGGCGGTTTATACAAGTTACCTGGATCTCTCCATATGGGGTTGGATATTTTCCCTTTGCCCAGCTCAGATCCCCCAGATTTGGTTTTACCGCTACCTTTTTACAGCCCGGCTCCAGAATCTGAATTCCCAGCACATTTTCCAAGAGCCACGGAGTTACCCCCGCTGCCCAGCCATGACAGAGGCTGTGCCGGTAGCCCACATAGCAGTGCTTCCCGTAAGTGCCGTGTACATTAACTTCTGCCCCGTCTTCTACTATCCGGTCGATGGGCGCTGCATTCTCCAGCCAGTCTATATTAAAATCCTCCCAGAAAGTAGTTGCTCCCAGGGATAACATACCGCCCCAGTATTCTCGGATACATTCCAGGCACCCTATGATATCTCCTGCCATTGCCCGGGCAGTAAGAATATAATACCCCATAAAAGTAGACATTCCCTTTGCTCCGCCAACCTTTAACAGCTGGTCATTTACCGTAACCGGATCCTTCAGTCCAGCCATGGCCAAAAGTGCCGCTGCCTGTTTTGCATCCTTATAATCTGCATCAAATGATGCCAGCTTCTTCAGATCTTCCTCACACTGGCGAACCAGATTTTCTTCTCCCAGAACCGTAAAGATTACCTGCAATTTCTGTGTTGCCATAGTATGCAGCGCCTGCAGCCCCGCATCTACAACCGGCTGGTTCTGGAAAGACGGCCAGTCAACAAACCGTACTTCCGGCGTACTGTCTTTGCCATTGTCATCAATGCCATCTGACAGCTGTCTGTACAGCCCCTTCAGATATTCCCTCTGTGTTTTCAGGTATGCCAGATCACCTGTGTGAACAAACCAGTCATGCTGTATGATTATCCACCACATGGAATATGCCGGAAAACCATTCATCCAGCCCGGCAGGGGTGTCTCTTCCCGGACAAAATCTAGGCTTTTTGGCACACTCTCATCATATCCGAATACAGATTGTATAGTCGTAACCTCGGGATGCATATCTCCTACCCAGACCAGGCGGTCCCTTTTAATTCCATCCCATATGTAATTCTGCATATTCAAATGTACGGTATAAGCCCCGGTATCCCAAATGCGGTTCAACATCTCGTCACTGCAGGAAAAGCTTCCCTTATAGGGAATGTCTTTGTAGATTAAGATCGACTTCACCGTCTTAATTTCCAGTTCTCCTTCATCCAGTAAATCAATCCGGACGAATCGGAATCCCGTTTCTCCAATGGGGTTCATGCTCATATCCCGTACTTCAACGATCATATCCCGGTTTGCATGGTCATTGGTAGCATTGGTTTGTCCCCCAATATCACTCATGGCTTCCATGGCGGATTCTCCAAAACGGACTCTGACCCGCATTCCCTGTTTCAGGCTTGCTTTCCATACCAGCAATGATATTCCTCCATGAATTTCAACGCCAAAGTCCAAAAGGATGCCGGCACTCTCTCCCTTATTTTTTAAGATACAAGGATTTACCGGAACCAGGGAAATCTGGGGAGAACGGTTTTCCAGCAAAGCAGAACTGTTCTCCACCGGGCATTTATCTCCTTGCGATTCCCACAGTATTTTCCTGGGCGTCATATACACCCTTTTTCGATTATCTTCTTCACAATCCTCCAGAATACTGTTATCCAGTATGCGGAAAATATTATTATTCTGTCCTTTTTTTTCGATCATATTTATACCTTTATCCTATTACAGATATACCGTAATACTGCCACACAATAAATGGCTGAAAAATCACATCGTGGCTTCCTTTCTAGCTTATTTTTTCCCAGCCTGGAATAATGCCAAAGACCTGCTGCGCCGCCACATAAGGAATAATCAGTCCCCAGCAGGTATTCAATATATGATGTACTGCGTGTTTTTCGTATCTATGTTATAATTTACCCACTGTTTTCCTTTAGGCTATCGTTCCACCGGTTCCTATCAGAGGGAAGCAGTTTTTTTACCTCCTTTTTCCGATCTTACACACGCATTATATATTATCTGCATTTTGCAGTTGACATTCTCTTAATAAGACTTAGCTTGTTTTGAAAATATCCTGTATTCCCTTTTGAAATATTCGAATACAGTAATTCAAAAGCCTTTTCACCAAATTTCACTTTATCCAGATTCATTGTTGTTAAAGGGGGTTCCCAGTATTCTCCATAAGTAATCCCATCAAATCCCATAACTGACACATCTTCCGGAACCCGGTAACCTTTTTCCTTAAATGCTTTAATTGCACCAAGGGACATCAGATCATTGACACAGATCACAGCAGTAAATTTCCTGCCGGACTTCATCAATTCATTGGCGTAATAATAACCGTCCGTCATGTCCGTGGAATAAGGATACTTTCCATCAAACAATAAATCTTCCCCGCAGTGGAGTCCCAAACTTTCCACCATCTGGCGGTAACCGATACTTCTTAAATCATAGGGAAGATTTCTTCCAAGTCCGCTTAAATAAGCAATATCTCTGTGTCCCAGGCTGTACAGATATTCCATTGCCTCGTGCATCGCAGCCATATGGTCATTTTCTATAGAAGAAACTTTCCTAAAATCTGCTCCAACATTGCCGCTGACCAATACTTTAATCCCATTGTCAACCAGATGGTACAGCTTATCCATATTAAACTTATAAGGTATTGCCGCTACAAATACACCATCCAGCCTTCTTGTAATAAAGTTGTCAAAATATTCATCCAGTTTATTAAAACCGGTACAAATATTTACAAAGTAATTTTTTTCATTCGCCGCACTTTCGAACCCCCGGACAATATCTCCAAAAAATGGATTTGAAATATTCTCCAATACGATTCCTAACTGCATTGTCTTTTTTGTGGACATGCTTCTCGCTATCATATCCGGCCTGTAATCCAGTGCCTTAACCGCTTCCAGTACTTTCTTAACGGTTTCGTCTTTTACCTTTTCCGGATTACTTAAAGCATTTGATACCGTAGCTGTTGAAACTCCTGCCAGCTTTGCCACATCTGATCTGGTTGCTTTCATACACTCATCTCCTATTTACTCGGGTAAATTATTATTTTAAATAAATGGAATGATGAAATCATTCCATTATTGGTGATTTTTGTATAATATGTATTGTTATTTTTGAATTTTATCTAAAATATTATTAAATTTAATCGTTTTTATATAAGTAGATACTATCAGTGTTATGTGTCTTTGTCAATGCATATTTGCTAAATGATTTACCCGAGTATATTTTAAATATTCATCCATTCTTTTCTATTATTTCTATCAAACAGATCATTGACAGCTGCCATTTTTATATGTTATTGTGAAGATACTATTTTTCCGCTATTCGTGTAGTGAATAGCAAAAAGAAAGGAACTGATTTTATGAATCCTATACTCCCTCTAACACATTTTGTACCCGACGGGGAAGCCCGCCTTATGCCGGACGGCCGCATGTATCTCTATGGTTCATATGACATCAGCGGCGAAACTACATATTGCAGCGATGTGCTGCACGTATTTTCTACAGATGATCTCCTCCACTGGACAGACCACGGCATCTGTCTGCAAAGCAGCGATATCCCCTGGGCAAAAGAAGGCTCCCTGATGTATGCCCCGGACTGTATCTTTAAAGACGGAAAGTATTATCTTTATTTTTGTATGACTAACTCTTATGAAGGCGTGGCTGTGTCTGATACTCCCTGCGGACCGTTTTTAAATCCCGTACCGATTCCTTATGCAGACGGTTCCGGCATCGATCCTTCCGTTTTTATCGATGATGATGGCAGCGCTTACTACTATTGGGGACAGTTCCAGCTGTCAGGCGCCCAGCTGAACCCAGACATGATGTCTTTGGATCTGTCTTCTTTAAATACCTGCCTGATTGATGAAAAACGGCATGGTTTTCATGAAGGCGCCAGTATGCGCAAGCGGAACGGGCTTTATTACCTGGTGTATACCGATACCGCCAGAGGCCGTGCAACCTGTATGTCATATGCCATTTCCCGATCTCCCCTGGGTCCTTTTCAAAAAGGAGGTGTGATTATCGACAATATTTACTGTGATCCCCAAACCTGGAATAATCACGGATGTATTGCAGAATTCCAAGATCAATGGTATGTGTTCTACCACTGTTCATCCCAGAACTCCAAATTCAACCGCAGAATGTGTATCGAAAAGATTTATTTTGATGAAAACGGCAGAATCCCGGAAGTCCCCATGACTTCACAAGGTACATCTAATCCGCTGAAAGCGAAAGGATCTTACCCTGCTTCTCTTGCCTGCCAGATGAGAAATGGCCCTTACCTGTGTCCTGAGGAAAACGGCAGCGGTGAAATCCTTTCCCACATCTGCAATCTGTCCTGGGCTGCATACCGTTATTTTACTTTTGAAGCTCCCAGATCAATGACAATTACTGCTGCTGCCCGCATAAACGGTGGAATCGTGAAAATATGGGCAGATGATGAAGTGATCGGCTCCTGTCCCATACACCCTACCGGCGGCTGGAATGTCTGGCAGACATTCTCCTGTGAACTCATACCGGTAACCGGAGTGAAGACCCTGTATTTTACATTCCATGGCAATGACCTGGACAGACGATTAATGGAAATAAAGGAATTTTCTTTTCATAAAAATCCAGCCTTGCAGCGGTAACCCGGATCTTAGTTCATTCCTGCTATCAGCACGTCCCACTTAGCGGCATAACAATTGTAAATATAACGCTGTTTTCCTGATTCGCAATATGATACCGAAATCCATGATATTCCAAAAATGATTTTACAATATACAGTCCTAAGCCTGTTCCGTTCCCTGTGCGCGATTTATCCACTTTGTAAAAAGGCTCGAACACATGCTGTATTTCATCCTCCGGTATCGAACTGTTCATATTTCTTACGGTCAAAACACATTCTGATCCTGATTGTCTGGCTGTGATATAAATGGAAGAATCCTCCGCAGAGTGGATGATCGCATTATTGATTACGTTCGCAAGCGCCTTGCTGAACAGCTCTTGTTCCAGGATGACAAATAAATCATTTTCCAATGCCATATGGATTTGGATATTTTTTGATTTTGCCAGCTCATCTTGGTTTTGAATCATCCCTACAGTTATCTTTCCAATGTCAGCAGCGCGCATTCCCCCTGAAAAATAAAAGACACGTCATTTTTTCGATATTCAGGCAAATCTTTTTTTATCAGCGGTTTCCCCTTATACAGAACCCGCCCCGAACCGGGCATATCCAGTCCTCCCATAATGGATAGCAGCGTTGACTTTCCGCAGCCCGAGCTACCCACTATGGCATAAATACAACCCGGACGGAAAGTGGCATTTAGGTTGTTCAATATGGATATTCCAGGTTGATATGAATAATTGATATTCTGTAATTCCAGCATATTATAATTCTCCTAACTTATGGATTTTAAGTTTTCATTTGGCTCTTTCCGTAAAACAGGGAACTCCGCTGCAATAACAGAAGCGGGGACCAGGATTACTCCAAATAGCAACATGATTCCTAACGCATCTGCTGAGACAGAAGCTCCTTTATACTCAATTTCGTTTTTACCCGGACTGCCATCCGTTTGCTCTGCCGCCAACTGTTCTGATCCGTCATTTTGATGAACGGTTGCAGAAACAATATGCGCTCCGGCTCCGTGTACGATTCCACCGCTTACAGCCAGGGCAATTCCCATTGCTATTACGGCTGCAATCAAAACCTCGGCAATATGCTGCATCAAAATACGGCCCCTTGACAATCCCAAACTCATCATTATGCCGATCTCCTGCTTTCGCTGTTTTACTCCATGGGAAATCAGAAAATATATCAGGGTGACACACACAATTACAATAACCAACAATACAATTTTAAGGAGATTGGACAGAGCGCTTAACGCCCCGATCATATCAGCATAATAATCCAAATCCGAAACGATACTTTTGGGCTGCCCGGCAGGCCAATCCAGATTATTGATCTCTTCCGTAACAACAGCCAGATCCGCAGAAGGGGCAACACTGAAAGCCGCTTGAAAGAAAAAACGTTGTGATTGCGGATTGAATACCGAGGAATATGTCTCCAAATCCATATAGCAGTAATTTTCATATAGCTGATGCGAAAGATGCAACCCTGTATTATCATCGTTATCCCTTGATTCAAAAATGCCTATGATTTCTGCCTGTATCATATCCGTGTTCATATGGCTTGTATCATATCCCATGCTTTCCATGTCCTTCATGATCGCCTGTGAAAACTGCAACTGTATTGTATCGCCAAGGTGCAGAGAATTTTTATCTGCCAGTTCTTTGTGTATTAAAATTTTGCGTTGATCGCTTTCCTTAATATGCCTGCCGGCAATAATTGTTAGCGTTCCCTCTGCAAACAGGTCATCTGAATCTGACGTCACATTACTGACAAGCATGCCTGCGTGTTCAAATCCGGGGCTAACCAAGCAGCTATCGCCATCCGTTTTCACAGACAGAGGCGTTCCGTTATCCCTTGCAAATGCCACAGGGGCAGCGTTTGAAATCAAGCGGTAAGCGGCGATATCATCTCTTGCTGAAATCTCCCTTATTCTCTCCAGCGTCAGTGATCCGGGTGCATTATGCGCGCCTACTACAAACTCTCTGTTAAAATTAAACTCCATTTTCTCAATTGTAGTATTTGCCTGTTCAGATACAGAAACAATGGTTAGTATCAATATAAATACCGTGGTTAGCAGCAAAATGAGAAGTATACTCCTGCTTTTTTTCCTTATAAAATATCGACTTGCGTTTTGTATAAAATTCATAGACAGTTACCTCAGTTGTTTTTTTCAGAAATCGCTTTTGGCGGTTCGCTTAAAATACGGATACTGGCTACCCATATCGATGCGATCAGCAAGCTTATGTTTATAACAATGATCTGCACGATCGTCACCATTTGAATTTTGTTTACAGATAGATTGATTGCACGAAACAGTTCACTGGATATTAAGTATCTTCCTATAAAATAGGAAATCACTATGGATATCCCAGCCGGTATCATGGCCTCAAACATGTGTTGCAGCAGGATTGTGTTTTTTGTAAAACCCAGTGAAAGCAAGATTGCTATTTCGTTTACCCGCATTTTTGTCTGAAGCATTAGGACAAGAGAGATAACTAGTAATCCTGCAACAATGATTACCGCAGTCAAAACGGAAAACTGATTTGACACGTCTTTCACTGATTCCGCATCTATCACCGACGTATCCGCTTCATTAAACAGTTCATATTTGTTCCAATCGATATCCAGCTTTTGAACTTGTGAGAAGACAGCTGCAAGCTGATCCGGCTGGCCAATAAAAAATTTTACGCTGATGATTCCTTTTTTCCCATCGTCCAGTAAAAGCCCCGTATCATGACCGACATAGATGATATTTTCACTTAATTCTGATGGCGATAATTCAGTTTCATCCGTTTTATCCGCAAACTCATATATGCCGGTTAGGGAAACCTCTACACCGGATGTATTGCCTGGCGTTGCAATCGTCAGTTTATCTCCTATATTTAAATTATTTTTCTTTGCG
>UQCR01000121.1 GCA_900539655.1 uncultured Robinsoniella sp. | reverse complement strand
GCTTACTTTAACATAAGCATATTTATTACATAATTAAAAAGACATAATTAAAAAACATAATTATAATAACATAGTTAGAAAAACATAATTGCTAAATTCAAATGCCAAACCCCCTTAATTTATAAGCGTTCTACGGAAAAGAAGCGGAAGAGAACTGAAAAATGTGGAATAGTTTTTCTAAAAGTGGAATAAAAGTCCGTTTAGTGGATGTTTTATTTCCTACAAAGGATGAAAAGATTCTAGATGTAGATGAAAAAATTACGAATTAGGATGAAAAGTTTTCTATAGTGGAATAAATATTTATTATTGTGGATGAAAACTTTCTAGGTGTGGATAGAAAATTTCCACAGACAATTAGGAGTATAGAAAAAAAGAGAGGCAATTTTACAAAAAAGTTGAAATTATGGTTGGAAAAAGCAACAGACGAACAAAAATAGCTTATTACAAATAAAAAAGGGCACGACAAAAAAACCCTTGATCAGGAAGCTTTTGAAAAAAGGGCTTCTTTTTTAATTATTGCTCTTGTTAATGCCCCAAAACTTTCGATTGGACGCTTCGGTAGAATATATGTATTGTAAATTTCTAAAACAGTCTGCTTTACTACAGACAGGGAATAGGTTGTGCTTAAAAGGCCAAGGTCACGATAATCGTTGTCTTTTAATATTACTGGTGGATATGTATTGGTTTTTGGCTTTTTATTTGTGTCTAGGTATGTATGGAGTCCATATAAACGCAGTTTCTCTGTCAGATTGGCGGGATCGTCATCCGGATTTTCCTGTAATAGATTGTATTGATCCAGCATATCATTTAAAACAGTAATATAAGACTGCATTTCGGACCGGTTCTCTTCTATTAATGATAGTTTTGCCTGCCGCGTGTTATAAACTGCATTTAGATGTAATACAACTTTGGTATTTTCATATTCGATATTGAATATATCGCTTTGCAAAACCAGAGCTTTTTTGATTACATTGGGCTTACAATAACCAGGCAGATATCTGCGGAGCTGTTCATAGGAACGTTCCAGTTTTACCTGTGGAGCAGAAGATGCATCTGATTCCATAATAGCACGCAGATAAATCCGAAGCTGGTTGATATCCTTAATTTTCATGATTTCCTGAAGAAGTTCCTTACTGATTGTTGCGTAACCCCTGCCGCCTTCTGATGCAGTAAGATGATAAGTGTTGTACTCGGGAAGCAGTATGGAAATATGATTTTTTTCCCAGCCGGAAGCGTGATAAGATATGTAACCATATTTAGCCAGTACTTCATTAGAATACCGGATCGTTTTAATGTCACAGTTGATAAATTCCGCCAGTTCTTTTTCTGAAACATCAGAAATAAATCCTCTTGGGCTGGGTGTAAGGAAATGGTACGTGATTAGCAGTTTTAACGCATTACCTTTTAAGCGAGGCTGATAACCGTACATATTTTTTTCATTAATATATTTTATATGCGTTTTGTAAGCGGTTTTATAAACTGCTTTTGGACAGTTACTGCATTGGCTGCTTATGTTTTCCTGTATTTCCTGAGGCATATATTCTAAAAATGATTTGTATTTAAAATGTGGGCACGCAAAACAGCCGGATGCGGCTTCATCCAGCTGTTGGTACTCAGTATAATATTCCTTATAATTTTTTTGTAGACCAATTGCCTTTAAAGCAGGTCCTTTGCCGACACGGGCAAAATTACTCAGGTTAAGTAACATTTTCAGCACACCTCATTAATTCAATTGTTAGTCACTAATAATCAAGTTGGAAAGCGAATGAGCAATTCAGGATAAGAAATCGATAAAAAAAGAATGTAAGAGATTACTACCCTTTGCCCATATTTGCCAAAAAAACTGTACGATAGCGACAAAATTTACACAAGGGACTTGAAAAAGGCGTACTTTAATAGTACAATGAAGCTATAAAGCCCATCGGTAAATATTATCGGTGTAAGCGCGTTAATATTGGAATCGCCAAACAACAATATTAACGGTAATGTTTTATCGAGTGGATAGCCAAATGTAAAATCGCCAAAATTTTATAGGTTATCCACTTTTTTCTATAATATACAATATAATTCGGAGTTTGTAAAACAATAATTTCGTGCAGGAAATAGCGTACTAAAAATCGAAAAGTCTTGAATTTACTAATCATCCTGTGCTTTGTGGGTAGAAAGTAGCAAAATGTCTTGTGAAGTGTAAAAGTAGCTGAAATCTTTGATAATTAAGGGTTTCAGCTCTTTTTACATTAAAAGAAAAAAATTTAAAAAAATTTTCCAAAATAATAAGCATATTTTAGCGTACTAAATTCACAATATCATAAAACCAGGAGTTTTTAAAATTGTAGACATGCATTTACGGACTAAATTATGATTTTAAATGGATTCGTATGTATTTTTTTAGTAGACGTATAAAAATAGGTGAAGCGGTGTTAATGCATCCTGGTAATTCCATAAAATTGTGCAGGTTATAACGAACTAAATAAAAGAGAGCCATAAAAAAATACACAGAATTGAGCACTAAATATATAAAATTAAAAAAACTTACATGTTTTTCCGAACTAAATCAGGGGTTACAAGCAAATTCCGTCTGTAAAATGGTAAAATTATGGAAGTGATTTTTGAAAAATAGACTGGGTTAGCGACTAAATTTAATTTTCTGTATTTGAGATAGCGACTAAATTATAAAATCAAATAAGTAGGTATTGGCTCAGAGTCATTTCTGGTGATCAGAAATGTTGACCTGTATGAAGATAGCGACTAAATTATGTAAAGCAAAATTGGATCGAACGAAAGACAGAATTGAGATAAAATTCAAGATAGAAAGGCATAGTGTTTTGCTTGGAATTCGGTGATATGCGAAAGATAGCGACTAAATTTAAAAACACTGCAAGTCTAGTACTCCAACCGGACAGTAACAATAGTGACAGCACTGTCGGGATTGAGCACTAGAGATAGCGACTAAATTTTTAATAGTGTAGATATGGTGTTATTTTCAAGAGATAGCGACTAAATTTAGATTGCTGCATTATGAATCTGGAGCGGATAATTACTGCGGAGTTTCTCTTTTTTATGAAAAAATTGTGCTTTTTCGGGGTATACGAGGATAATAAAAGGTATTTTTAGCTCACCGGATAGAAGTAAATACCAAAAAAATGTGCGTGATTTAGCGAACTAAATCTGGATGCGACTTAACTATAGAATTGGATTTAAAGTATATTTTAAAAGCTGGGAGATAGAATTTTGATGAAAAGACCAGTAAAAAGGAGTCTTAGAAGCCAAATAATATAAAAAAATGTGCTGGTTTTTACGAACTAAATTAGACAGACTCATGAAATATGATAAAAACTCTCAAAAAAATGTGCACAAAATAGCGCACTAAAATAAAATATATTAAGATGGGCATTTTTGAGCATATTTGAGTGATCAGAGTAGAATTAGAATTATGATTCCACTTGAGAAAAACATTTTTTGTGTGTGTTTGGCCTTTAATTTGTGCTATCTGTATGTGTATCTAAGCGTGAAGGGGGTTCTTAAATAGTCAGACGTAAAGAAGTACGGAAGTACTTAAATATGCATGAATGAGGTGGGAGGCATTATTGCATAATAAAAAGTGCGTATAATATGGAGTGGATATGATTGCATATATTGAAAATTATTGTTGTTTGAAGACTAAATTTGGTACCAGTCTATTGAAATTTTGTTAATTAATATGCTGATATAAATTCTGAAATTTATTCATTTATGGATTTTTAGTTGTAGATGCAGTTATGGGCGCTCAAGTGCAGATGCAGCTATGGAGGATTCTCAAATGTGTATTCAGTTATCGATTGTGAGGTGTGTTCTCCAGGTGTGAATTTGAGTATGGATTTACAGGTAGATACAGTTATGGATTCCGTATGCAATCTCAGTTGTGATTCAGGCATAGATTTCCACTTTTAGATTCATGTATTCATTCACTATATTTACAAAGATAATCCAAAAAAAATTACACGATATAGCGAACTAAATTGTTTGAACTGAAATTGATTTGAAATTATTTAATAGCTTGTTTTTTGAATTTCGGTAGTGTATGGATCAAACTTTGCGACTAAATAATGAGTATGGACTTAATATTGACCATAAAAATGTGCGGGAAATACCGAACTAAATTAATACGGAAATGAAATAGACTAAAATATAATCGGATAAATCCGCCTAACAGTAAGAAAATTAGGTCTTATATATGTAATATAAGTGTTATTTCTTTAAAAGATAGCGACTAAATTCCGGAAGGCAGAATGGATTTAATTACAAATAGTAACGGCATATCGAAAAAAATTATTTAAAAAAACACGCTATGGTTTTGTCAATACAACATTTCTGGTAAAAGATAGCGACTAAATTTTATAATTGGGATTAGCATCCAATGGTAATCAGTCGAATGCTAATCGCTATAAACTACTTCGTAAATGCAAATAAATGTGTTTCCTTCTTGTATGGTGTACGTTCAACAGATTAGAACTATCTGCTATCATCTTTCAAAGCATTCTGATATTCCATAGGTGTCATCCCCGTATAACGTTTAAAAGTTTTCGTAAAATAATAGGCATTATTAAAGCCCAGCCGATAGGAAATTTCGTATATTAAATATTTCTGTTCCCTAATCAGTCTACAGGCGTATTCCATCTTACATTTATTGACGTAATCAATAAAGCTTTCGCCATATCTCTTTTTAAATATGGAAGACAGATAGGCGGGGGAAATATTCACATAATCGGCAGCATCTGATAAGCTGATACGCTCTTCTATATGGTCTTCTACGAATTGTCTGGCAGCTTCTACAAAGCTGCACCGGTCTGCATTTGCCTGTTCAATTGCTGAAATTGTACAATGATTCAGATGTTCCAGCCAGCCAAGAATCTGGGAACGTGTATGCATATGCTCTATTTGAGCCAGCATCTTTTCTGATTGCGAAAAATAAGAACTTAGTCTGGAATCAGGAATACTGTCGTGGAATATTTCTGCTGCGGTTGTGTACAGCTCGCTGCATAACCAGATAGCACTGTTTCGTTCGTGATTTGTATTATGAATACGGGATGCTGCCTTATCCAGCAAGGATTTGCATCTAATGGCATTCTTCTCACGCAGAGCTTCCAGTAAATGTGTGGATATACCGGTAAGTCCAAGAGGCATATAGGGAATCGGAGTATTAGTGCTTGCCAGTAAAAAAGGCTGTTCGGTGTTGTAAAAATGGTCAACCATTGCAAATAGCTGTGCACGGCAATCTGCCATAGCCTGTAATCCATGAAAACAGTCTGCTGCCATCATACAAATGGAAACCTGGGTAATATTTGCTGAGGATGAGCACAGTTTTTGATAAAACTGTTCCATTAATTGTTTAAATGCCCCCGGTTCCCTGGGGGTGGAACAAAGTATCACCAGGCTGTCATTGGAATGATCCGGCTCAAATAAGGAGAAGGAGGAGAAATGCTTTTGTGCCATCGCATTGACCAGATCTTTTTCCCAGGTAAATAATTCACTATGGTCGCTGGTATTATCCTGCGGGCTATAATCCATGATCAGATAAATAGCAGTATATGATTCTAAATCAAATTGGTGGCCATTATCACTTAGAGGTGCATTATTAAGTGCCTGGGGAGCAGGGCGTAGAAAAATCTCTTTCCATAAAAGCTCGTGGATCACTTTCCCCTGGTTTTTAATAAAGTCGGCATTGTTTAAAAGATTTCGGTTATCCCATTCCTTTTTTGCATTTGTCAGGGAATGTTCCATTACAGCCGGCTCCAACTGACTTTTAATTAAATAGTCTACAGCACGATAGTGCAGTGCGTTTTTCACAAGGTCAAAGTCCTGCAGGTTCGTTAACATTATAAAGACAATTGAAGGAAAGTCCCTGGATATTAATTCAAGGAGATCAATACCGGACATTGCCGGCATATTGATATCACAAAAAACGATGTTCGGTTCTAATGCATGAATTTTATCGGAAGCTTCCTGCCCATTTCTGGCTGTATCTACGATCTTACAGTCGTTTTCTTCCCAGTTTAAAAGGGATTTAATCCCGGATAAAATAAGGGGTTCATCATCTACTAAGAGTACACTGTACATACAATTTCACCTTCTTTATGTATTTTATAAATGAATTAATCTTCTAAAGGGATTTTAATCGTTACCCTTGTATAGTGGCCAGGTTCACTTTCGTAGTGAAGGCCACAGTCTTTTCCATAGATCAGTTGTAGTCGTTTGTTTACATTATAGATGCCGATACTATTGAGAGATGCCTTATTTTTTACAGGATTTGGCGTATCTAACAGAGATTCCAGTTTTTCAGGAGGTATTCCCATCCCATCGTCTTCGATTTCAATATATAAGAAACCATTTTGGGTGTGTCCTTTTAATCGTATCGTTCCGCAAATGCCTTTGGGTTCAATTCCATGAAATATGGCATTTTCGATTAACGGCTGAAGGGTAAATTTTAAAATTCGGTGATGGTATAAGTCCTCAGGAATCAAATCTTTTATTTCAAAAGCATCCATATAGCGGATTGCTTGTATAGATATATAATCATTTAGCAGAGATAATTCTTCTTGGAGAAGAATGTGATCTTCGGTTCCTTTGGCAAGATTTTTTAGTAGATTACTTAAGCTCCGGGTCATTTGCTGAATGCCGGTATTCTTTTGTATGACTGCCATCCAATAAATAGAATCCAGAGTATTGTATAAAAAGTGCGGATTTACCTGACTTTGCAGCAGGGCAATTTCAATATTTTTTTGTTGCTTGTACATCTCCTGAGTATTACGCAATAGATTTAAAAAGCTGCTGGACATTTCGTTTACGGTGTGTCCGATGGCGCCTATTTCATCATGGGGGCGCTCTATTTCGGCGTCAAATGAAAAATCACCCTGGGTTATTTTACATAAACGCTGGTTTAGCCGCTGTATAGGCAGGGACAGGATGTAAGATGAGAGGAAAGCAAGCACTGCGCCAACCAATAGTGCCATAAATAAGACCAGGATAATAATATAGATTAAATGGCTGCGGTCATTTCCCATGACGGGAAATGGGGTACAGCTGTATAAAGTCATTCCGATATCTGGAAACTGATTGCCGGAGAACTCATATGAGGCATCTCCGAAGTTATATATTCCATTTCCTATGGAGGAAAGAGAGATATCTGCAGGTAAAATATTGGGACGCTGTGTGAGGGACGTACCTTCTTTATCAATTAGAAATAGATTATTTACCTGGGCATAGGGGGATAGCAGGTCGGAAAATAAACTAAGGCCTATTTCGATATAAATATATCCGTATACCGACTGGTTGCTTTTTCCATAGACGGGGCAGAGCAAGGTGAGAGAGGTCCTATTGTGCTTTGTTATGGAAGTATCCAGCCCGATGGTATAGGGGCTTAACTGATTTGGTTTCAAATAACGTATGTCGGCTATTTTCGTATTAATTAATTCATCATAATCATTTGGGGAACCGAATTCGCGAGCGCTGATAGATTGGACTATGGTACCGTCTGTGTTAAAGGCAATCAGCTTGTCCACGTAGGCATAGGCGATAAAACTGTCCAGATAGGCATTCAGCTGCTTTTGGGCATTAATGGAATGTACTTTGGAACGGCGGCTATCAGGGGAAGAGGCATTAAGAGCACGTATTACAGAGGCATCGTTGGCGCAACGCATACCTAACTCTATGGAATTATCCAGATAAGAGTCAATCTGCTCAGAAACAGTATTTAAATAAATCTCATCGATATGACGAGACTTTTCATAGATCAGCTTATTAATATATTGATACAGATACATTGTTCCTAAAAGACTTACCAGCATAACACATAAAACGGTAGATATAAAAATTTTGAATTGTATTTTATAAATTTTCATTAAGCCTCCGAAGAAACATATATTTATTTTTTATAATTCGCATTATAACATAAAAGAATATCCGTTTCAATTCGTGAAAAAAATTCGAAAAATAGTATTAAATCGTAAAAAAGTAATAGATGAAAACAGCAAAATGTAAAATAGTATTATAACGGAAAAATATGCTGAGTTTACTTTTTGTTATGCGAATTGATATAATAACCACAGAAAGAAAAGCCAACAAAAATGAAAAAATACAAAAAAGGAGAAGGTAAGTATGAAACGATTAGCAGCAATCATTATGGGGATTAGTATTTGTGGGACATTATTAAGTGGATGTGGTGGGACAGAAACTCCGAAGGAGACGAGCAGCAAGGCGGCTTTAGAAGGAACCGAAACAGCATCAGAAAATGCAGGAGAAAGTTCAGGAGATTTCACAGGGGATATACAAGATGCAACAGCAGCGGGGACGTCAGGAGAAAACTCAGAAGAAGCAGCAGCTTCGGGTGAGGTGACAAGTATAAAGCTGGCAACATGGGATTATACCTCTAATGACAGTACTTCCAATGCGATTGCTGCATTTGAAGCAAAACATCCCGATATTAAGGTAGAAGTTATTGATATCCCGTCTACAGATTATAATACGAAATTAAATGTGATGTTAAATGGCGGAAGCGAATTGGATGCATACTTTATTAAAGATGCGCCAAATACGTATGACTTGTACAAAAAAGGCCAAATGCTTGATTTGACTGACAGAATCGCAGAAGATAATGTGGACATGACGGGATTTAACGGTACAGACCGGCCGTTTAATATTGAAGGAAAACAGTATGCAATGCCGGTTCGTACAGACTATTATGTACTGTATTACAATAAGGACTTATTTGATGTAGCAGGGGTTGCGTATCCGACAAATGATATGACATGGGCGGAATTTGAAAAGACAGCCAGAGAAGTGGCAGGTGAGGATGTGTACGGAGCTTATATCCACACATGGCAGACACAGGTACAGAATTTAGGTATTCAGGACGGAGAGCATGATACACTTGACTTCAGTACCGGTTATGATTTCTTTAAACCTTATTATGAAATGGCTGTAGGTATGCAGGATGATGGAATTATACAGGATTTTGGTTCACTTCAAAGTGCTAATATTCATTATTCCAGTGCTTTTCAGGCAGGTAATGTGGCAATGATGCCTATGGGTACATGGTATGTCACTACCTTAACAGCGGCTATTAAAGCAGGCGATACGGAAGTAACCAACTGGGGAGTAGCAACTATGCCTCACCCGGAAAATGTAGAAGCAGGATATACCGTTGGAGCAAGTACACCGCTGGTTATAAACCCTACATCCAAGAAGCAGGATGCTGCATGGGAGTTTATTAATTTCTTAAGCAGTGATGAGTGTGCAGGTGAATATGCGAAAGTCGGCGCTGTTCCGGCACGGCTTAATGACAGCGTTTTAACGGAAATTGCTTCATTGGACGGAATGCCGGAAGGGCTTGCAGAGGCATTCAAGGTGAAGAGCATTGCAGCAGACAGACCGATTGGGGAAAACGTTACGGAAGTAGATTCTGTGCTGACAGAGGTCCATGGTCTGATTATGTTAGGAGAGGTAAGTATTGAAGAAGGTTTGGCTGAAATGGCTGAACGGAGTGAAGAAATCCAGAAGTAAACGTTTAAGGTGGATAAATGATAATATTACGGAATGGTATGTGAGTGACCGCCCCGTTTTTTTAAGGAGGAATAGAGATTTGAGTATTAAGAAAGAAAATGATAAGAGCCATAGAAAAATGTCTCTGGGAACACGGAATACCCTGGTTGGTATGTCCTTTATCCTACCGAACTTTATTGGCTTTGCGGTTTTTGTATTAATCCCGGTAGTATTTTCATTTGTTCTTAGTTTTATGGAGTGGGATGGGTTTACAGAAATGAAGTTTGCAGGATTGGATAACTTTTTTGCTATTTTCGGTGATCGGGTATTCAAAGCATCTTTAACGCAGACTCTACAATACAGCTTTTTTACAGTCATACTTAGTATGGCAGCCGCTTTAGGACTTGCTATTTTAGTAAATCAGAAACTAAAGGGAACTACATTTTTCAGAAGTGCCATCTTTTTTCCTTATGTAGCTTCCGTTGTAGCGATCGGGGCAGTATGGAAAGCTATGTTTATGAAAGACGGCGGCCCTGTTAACGTGGCGCTGGAAGCAGTGGGATTTGCAGAACAATATCTTCCGGGATGGTTTTCTTCTACGAACTGGGCATTGACTGGAGTTATTATCGTCAGTATCTGGCGTAATATGGGATATTTTATGATTATCTATCTGGCTGCGCTTCAGGGTATTCCTTCTTCCGTATATGAAGCGGCTAAGATTGACGGAGCATCTAAATGGCAGATATTTAAAGGAATTACATTACCAATGTTAATGCCGAATCATTTCTTTGTATTTATGATGCTCACAATTAACAGCTTCAAGACATTTGACTTGATTTTTGTACTGACTGAGGGGGGACCGGGAACTGCGACTACTTTGCTTAGTACATATATTTATGACCAGTCTTTCTCTTATATGCGCTTTGGAATGGCCAGTGCTGCATCTATGATTCTATTTCTCATAGTTGGAACTATTACGGTGGTGATGTTCCGCATGGAGAAAAAGTTTTCTGATTATATGTAAAGGAGTAAGTAGAATGGTTGAAAAGAGGAATCCGGCTGTGCGCATCCTGATGTATGCAGGACTTAGTATCATTGTTGTGGTGACGCTGCTGCCGTTAATATGGATGTTGTCAGCATCCCTGAAAACTTCTAATGAAGTATTTACCAGTCCGATAAAGTGGTTACCAGATGTATTCCAATGGGGAAACTACATTAAAATATGGAAGAAAATAGATTTTGCCCTGTTTATCTTTAACAGCACAAAATTAACAGTGATTGTAACAATTATACAGTTAGCAACCTGTTCGTTTGCAGCATACGGATTTACAAAGTGTAAATTCAAAGGCCGGGATACATTATTCCTGTGTTACGTGGCAACCATCGCAATTCCCTGGCAGATATTTATGCTTCCCCAGTATGTAATGCTGCAAAAGATGGGCCTTGTAGATACGCACCTTGGTTATATTCTGCTTCAAAGTTTTGCGGCATTTGGTGTATTTCTGTTAAAACAATTTTTCCAGGGAATACCGGATGAGCTGCTGGAGGCAGCAAGGATTGATGGACTGTCTGAGTATGGAACCTTTGGGCGGATTGTAGTGCCCCTGGCGAAACCGGCTATGGCGACACTGACTATATTTACCTTTGTGACGGTGTGGAATGATTTTATGGGGCCCATGATTTATTTCAGCAGTGAAGCGAATAAAACTATACCACTTGGAATTCGTATGTTTGTAGGCCAATATTCTACGGAATACCAGCTTATTATGGCGGCAAGCGTGGTCAGCCTGATTCCTATTGTTATACTGTATGTATTCTGCCAGCGTTACTTTGTGGAAGGGATTGCTACAAGCGGACTAAAAGGGTAATCAGGCACAGTAAAAAAATAAAATAGTATGAAAAGGAATGAAATATGAAACGTGACGAATGCCAATTACATAAATTTTTTAAACCCGCACCGTTGGATGGAGGATTTTCCATGGAGGATTACTGGGTCTGGTGCGGAAGCGTTATAAAAGGTGAAGATGGAAATTATCATATGTTTGCTTCCTGGTGGAAAAAGACTTATCAGTTTCATCCTGGCTGGGGAATCGACAGTGAAATTGTCAGGGCAGTTTCCAGGACTCCGGAGGGGCCATATATATTCCAGGAAGTAGTATTACCCTCCAGGTCAGCGGGATACTGGGACGGACGCATTACACACAATCCGGTTATCCAAAAGCATGGTGATACCTACATACTGTTCTACATGGGATCTACATATCCATATCCGGACATGCCTCAGGATGGAAGTCTGAATTTTGAAAGCTATCAGTGGATCTGCTCACGGAGCAATAAGCGGATTGGAATTGCAACGTCAAGGAGCATATTCGGACCATGGAAACGTTCGGACCACCCTATACTGGATGTCCGCCCGGGACATTTTGATGACTTCTTTACTTCAAATCCGGCTCCCTGCATTAATCCTGATGGCAGCTGTCTGTTAGTATATAAGACCAGAAGCTGGCAGAAACCGCCATATGGGACATATAAATCAGGTAATGAGATGTATAGCGGTATGAAATTAGGAGCAGCCTGGGCACCCCATTGGTCGGGTCCATATGAGAGATTAACAGAAAATCCTCTATTTGAGGATGGAGGAGAAGTGGAAGACCCCTTTATATGGAGAACGGATACGGGGTATGCCATGATTGCCAAAGACTTTAACGGAATCTATACAGGAAATATTGGAGACGGTGTATATGCAACCAGTGAAGACGGTGTCAAATGGGATGTACGGAACGAACCGTCATTTACCCGAGACATACTTTGGGATGATGGAAAAGAGCGCAAGATGGGCAATATGGACAGGCCCTTTCTGCTTATAGATGAAAGTGGAGAAGCAACACATCTGTTTGTAGCCACAAATGATGGAACGGATGTAGACTTTATTACCATGAATCGGGCATGGAATGCATGTATTCCATTAGCATAAACAGTAGATGGAGGAACTAAATGACAGAGTTTTTAAATAATGCATTGGACAAAGCATGTGATTTATTGCATGCAAATCTGGATAATTTCAGAGATTGCTTCCGGCATTCCTGCAGCGTAAATAATTTTTATCCTGCTATAAAGAATGTGGATTGGACTACAGGATTCTGTACAGGAGAGTACTGGCTGGCATATGAGCGGACAGGCAATAGAGATTTTAAAACTGAAGCATTAAAACAGGTAGAGAGTTTTTTAGACCGCATTCAAAGAAAAATTGATGTGGATCACCACGACCTTGGATTCCTTTATTCACTTTCCTGCGTTGCAGGCTGCAAATTGACGGGAAGTGAAGCAGCCAAGAAGGCTGCGTTGCTGGCAGCGGATCAGCTGCTGACACGTTTTCAGGAAAAAGGGCAGTTTATTCAGGCATGGGGTCCTATGGGAATGGAAGAAAACTATCGCCTGATTATTGACTGCCTCTTAAATGTTCCACTTTTATATTGGGCATCGGATGTTACGAGAGATGAAAAGTACCGTAAGATCGCTCTGGCACATACGAGGACCAGTATGGAAAATCTGGTCCGCCAGGACTCTTCTACATACCACACCTTTTTTTTCGACCCCAAAACGGGTACTCCTTTACGGGGATGTACCTATCAGGGATACCGGGACGGTTCCGCGTGGGCAAGAGGCCAGGCCTGGGGAATATACGGTATGGCACTGGGATATCGCTACACAAAAGATGCAGCCTGTATTGACCTGTTTACCAGGGTAACGGAATTTTATATCAAACGTCTTCCCGAAGATTTGATTCCCTATTGGGATTTGGAATTTATGGAAGGCGATGAGCCAAGAGATTCTTCGGCAGCGGCAATAGCAGCTTGCGGTATGCTTGAGATGGCGCAGTATCTGCCAAATGAGGAAGCTCAAAGATATCATGAACTAGCAGAGAAGATGGCTGAGTCACTGGCTAAGGACTACAGTGTCAGTGATGTGAGTGAATCCAATGGTTTACTGCTTCATGGTGTGTATGCAAAAGCAACCCCCTATAACCCCATCCCGGAAAGTGCAGCAAGGGGCGTGGATGAATGTGTTATATGGGGAGATTACTTTTATATGGAGCTGTTGACCAGGTTGTCGAAGGATTGGGAAATTTATTGGTAGGGTTGCTGCTGAGGCAGGAGGACGATTAGTGGCTGAGATGTAAAAAGGACTTGCAGAAGATGAATTGTTTTCTGCAAGTCCTTTGTTAATTAACTACAACTACCAAATAATTTTAACTGAACTCTTCTGACCTTTGTTTTTTAGTAATTTCTTGTAACTAGTTCTCTTCGACCTGGGGACTTTTATTTTGGCGGCTGCGGATATTCCCCGGAATATTTTACTTCCTGTCTTTGTCAGTACACTTGAACGAATGGTGATATATTTCAGTTTGCCATCATCGCAAAATGCCTGGGAACCAATGTTGGAGATGTTGGAGCCGATGGTGACTTTGGTAAGTTTGCTGTAGTTTTTAAAAGCTTTGGATTTAATATAAGTTACTTTGCATTTTACCCCCTTTAGTGTGACTGTGGAAGGAATGGTAAGACTGGTTATGGATTTTTTCAGAGCTCCGATAACGGATACGGTTTCTTTTCCTTTCACTGCGTTTGTAACTTTATATTTTAGTCCCTTGTAAGTGTAAACCGAACCCTTTTTAACAGAAGGGGCTGCCGGCGGTTTGGGTGGATTTACGGCAAGGTTCTGGCTCGTTTTCCAGAGAGTATCAAAAGCGCTGCTGACCTGGGATTTAGTTGCCTGTGTATCAGCGAGAATGCGTTGTGCGGCTGTCAGCGCTGTCTGGAAGTTTTTCCAGCTGTCTTCTGTATAGTTGTTATTCTTTGTGTTTTTCAAAGTATCATAGATCATCTGCAGTTTTTCTTTATCCACTTTTTCCGGTATCACAGGTGTTGTTTTTTCTAACTTTGTAAATGCCAGAAGCAGGTTATCTGAAGCCTGATTAAGTTCTTCCTGGGAGGTGTTTTCCTTTTGCAGTACATCATTTGCTGCGGCAAGTGCATTTTGCAGATTCCGGTAGCTATCGGCAGTATAATTTCCCTGACCAATGGCAGATAATTTCTGATACAGAGCATTCAGCAAGGTGCTGTCTGGTTTTTCCGGTACCGGAGCTTCCCGGACAGTTATATGAAATGTACCATTTTTGGAAATAGCGCCTTCCGTGTATGTTACGGTTATTGTTTTGTCACCGGGAGATGAGGTGTCAAATCCCGTGATGCGGTAATCCTCTGCAGTCAGTTTCTTTTCTGTTTGATTACTGTACACAGCTGTAACTTCCATGCCTTTTAAATCAGCCTCTTCCTGTGTAAAATAGTCTGTTTTAACGGGCGGTTTTACGGTGATATGGTCTAATACCACAATTGGTTTCTCTGTTTCTCTGAGTTCGTTTATGCCTACGGCGATACAGTTTTTGGCAAGTCTTGCATCGATAAGGTTACTGTTCTGGTTGTTCAGCACCCGGTTGGCATTAGCAACTGCAAAGTCCAGGCGACGCAGTGAATCCTGTGTATAGGAAGCTCTGTCTATATTTTCTGCAACGGTTAAGCTTTCGGTAAGGTTATCCAGATCCTGTGTGATATCATAACGTTCTCCGGTATGGACTACAGTTTCGCCCGATGACGCTATTTCTTCATTTCCGTCTAAGGCAATTACCCTGAAATAATAGTCGGTATTATTTTCCGGAACGCTGATGCTCAGTTTATCAGATTTGGAACCGCCCGGGCTATGGAGAAGGCCGTAGACTTCTGTTGTATAAACGCCGGATTCGGTGCCATATACAATTTTATATTCTTTGGTCGGACTGAATTTCGGAAACTTGATCTGCACTGTTCTGTGGGCGCCGAATGTTTCATCGATATAGCGTGTCCATTCATCAAAGGGGGCCAGATCTTCCGCTGTCACTTCCCGTACTACTATATTATCGGCAGAAAATGGTTTCTCATATGATCGCAGCCCAATCATTCCGTTTGGATAACGGGTATTAATAAATCGGGTGATAAACTGATTGTCTATATACAAAGCCACCATATCCTGGTATGCCACTGCTTTTAGCCGATATGCTTTTCCGTTTTCAAAAGCGGACAGATTTTTACGTTCTGTCTGGTGCCATTTGTTATCTGCATAGCCGCTGATATAATAGCCGGTTCCGTCATCATTGTTGCCAATTCCAAAGAAGTAACCGCTATAATTATCGGATCCGTTATTTCCGGCACCGGTTACACGGTACATAAGTCCTGCGTTTTGATTGCTTTTGCCATCCAGGATGACATCGGCCTCTGCAACGTAATCTGTCCATGCTTCATCGCCGGCTACTGCTTTTACGTTATTGTTGGATTCCATGGAAATCTTCCCGTCGGCAATGTGGATTTTATCAACGGATCCACAGAGACGCCATTTTTGCGCGGAGGCAATTGCATCTTCAAAATCATCCTGGAAATCAGGTGTTACCGGTATCGGCGGTTCCGGGTCCGGGATTTCAGTAGTGAAGGAGTCTGCCTCTGATTTGGTAAGGTTTCTGACCTTAAAGTAGTTGACTGTAAATGGCTGTTTCCAGGAGCGCAGCCCTACGGAGCCATAAGAAAACTTATCGTCCTCCAGTTCATAGACCTGTGCACCGTCTATAAAAACTTTAAACATATTTCCATTAACCAGTATTTTCAGATCGTATATTTTTCCCGGTTCATAAGTAAATGCAGGTACTTTAGTGATATCATTCCATCCATTGTTGGCATATCCTACGTTTAAGCCGTTCCCAATGGCATCGATGCCAACATAATAACCTTTGTAGCTGTCTCCATTTTCAGCAGAGACATCTGTGCAGCGGAACATGACTCCAAAGTCTCGGTTAGGATTTTCAGGACCTGTCAGTTTTGTTTCTATTGCATAATCTTCCCAGGTTTCCTCACCTGTTCCAGCCATGATCTTCAGATTATCGCTGTTCGCTACATTTATCTGCCCATTTTCAAATGTTACTGCATTTTTAGGATCTAAAACAGTCCATTTATTCAGGCTTTCTTCTGTGTTTGTAAAATCATCCTCAAATAGATTGTTATCAATCCCCAGATCTTCATATTCTTCGGCTGTAATTTCACGAACTTCAAAAGAATTTACATCAAATGACTGGTTCCAGGAGCGAAGTCCTGCACTGCCGGCAGCATAATATGGAACGGTCTTATTACCACTCTTCATATCAGATATATTTTCATCATACAGCTTAACGCCGTCTACATATACAGCCAGCCGTTCACCTGCAATAATGGTTTTTAATTGGTAAACTTTGTTTTCTTCATAGGCAATGCCCCCCGGAGCGGCAATACCATTCCAGCCGCCGTCTGCAAAACCGATATTCAGGCCTCCGGCAACGGCATTGATGCCTACATAGTAGCCGTTATAGCCGTCAGAACCATCTCTGATATCAGTGGCACGAAGAATGATACCAAAATCCCTGTCAGGATTACCAGTGCCTATAACATCTGCAACGACTGCGTAGTCGGTCCATTCCTGCATTCCGGTCATGGCTTTTATATTCTTACTGACGCCTACGGACATTTTTCCGGGCTGAAATTTAATCACATTTTCAGGATCGTAAAGGGTCCACTTATTCTTGCTTACAGATGGATCACTAAAGTCATCTTTAAAGGTCAGGGGCTGTACTGACGCAGACTCTGCTTTTACTTCTTCTGAAAGCTTTTCTACGCCGTTTACCAGCATGGAGATCTGGAAATAATAGGTTTCACCTGGATTCAGGCCGGTAATGACTGCTTTTTTACTATAGAAATTTTCGGCGGTTTTCGTATATTTTCCGCTTTCGGTTCCATAATTTACAGTGTAAAATCCGCTGGAACGGTTTATATTTGTATTTAACGTCACACTGGTACCGTTTTTATTACTGATGGCTTCTTTGATTTCCGGCTGTGTGAAAGGATTTACCGGGACAATATCAATACCGGTTATAACAACATTGTCGTTACCAAAGAACCGGATGTTATTATAATTTTCGTGCTTGAAGTAGAAGTACTGGTTAGTGCCCGGTACGATAGAACCGAGATTTTCCACGATATTAGGTTCTGTTCCGTTAAAATCCATCTGTTCTTCGTACTTGCCGTTGATGTTTAGGCGGAGGGTTCCGGATCCGGTGTAATAAATCTTCAGGGTATAATCATCGGCGCTGGGAACCACTACGTTATCAAATTCCACAACCCTCTCTCCATTTTCCTGATAGGTCTGGGAATCCTGTTCTGTTTTTGAAGTAATGCCGCTTTCTATGGGTTCGCCCACTACAGGCAGCTGTGTCATATGTAACCGGGTACATCCATAGGGAACCAGCTGTATCTCTTCCTGAAGGGACTCATCCGGAGCAATAGGAGAAAATGGCGGTTCCGGAACGACATTGCCCTTTAGTTTCCACTGGGGAATTTTCTGGCCAGTTACTTTCATGGTTATGGGGGCGTTAGAAAGGGTAAATGGCTGTAAACCGATTTCGTCTGCAAACTCTATCTGCATGGAGCTTTCCGGATCTTCGGGATCAATGACAAGCCCATAATTCCAGTCGCTTGCCGGATAAACTTCTTTGCGGTCAAATTCACCCACTGGATCGTATTGGATCTCTCTGGCTGCGTCATCGGAGGCAATGCGCCAGTCTTCTTCAATCCGCTGGGAGAAAATCAGTGGACCGTACTCTATGGCTGCAGAATTGTTGTACCATACTGAAGTCCTTACTTCCATGGGGAAAGTGACGGTGACCTGATCTCCAGGTTTCCAGGTTCTGTCTATAACAGCAAAACCATCCGCCTGGCTGATATCCACCCCTTTGCCATTGACTTCCACAACCGGATTTTCACACCATGCAGGAAGCCTTAAGTTTAATGGAAAACGGGCTTCTTCTCCGGAATAATCCAATCCTATGGTATCTTTGAAAGGATAGTCTGTTGTTTCGTCAAAAATGGCTGTTTTGCCATCTGCACCTTTAGCGGTTACGGTGTTTGGCCCGTACATCACCAGGGCGAGGCCGTTATCTTTTGTTGCCATCCACATGTTCTGCACGAATTTTGGCCAGCCCATATGCATATTCGGGAAACAGCATTCAAAACCGGTAGGTGCTCCAAATGCGCTGTCATCTCCATGTTCACAGTCAAATTCATGATTGCCGTGGGTAGCCATGACCTGATTCTGCGCCTGGAAGTAGCAGTGCCCGGTATAATCCGGTGCATATCCCGCCGGAAGAGAGTTATACGCGATACGTTCCATATCGTCTCCAAGCCAGCTTTCACCGGTTATGGAAATGGAGATTTCGTTGGAAAGCAGGCTTTCTACGATAGAGCACAATTCAGCGCCCCGGTAAGGCAGATTATCACGTGCCCCCTCATCGGAATTGGCTAGCTTATCCACTCTGCCGTGATCCAGTCCCATGTTGAAAATACCTTCTTTGAGGGAATCTTTATCGTTCTCCCTTCCAGGAAGCTGGCTTAACACAGCTGGCGTTTTCATTGCCTGGGTGGTGTTTACCACATGTTCCCGAACGGTTGTTTTTGTAAATACATCATTCCAGTTCAGACCGCTGTCCTGGGATTTCGTCTGACTTGCCAGTATTTCTGCAAGTTCAATGATCCAGTCGCTCTCTGTGGGATTTTGATCGTTGTATGCATGGTTGTAATACCATAGAAGGACTTCAATGTTATCACCACCCCGGGATGCTGCCCAGGAATTTAAAGGTTTCTGGGGCAAACGGTTTAGCTGGTAACGGAAATAGTTGTCAAAAAACGGAAGTACTCTTTCATCCGGTGTACCCTGAAGAGCAGTTGCTTCATAATAATCCCGGATCACCTGCAGAATGACCATCCGGGGCCACCAGTCCCAGCCGTCCGAACTGCCATCACCGTCATTAACTGGACCCATAAAACCATTGGAACGCTGGCTGTCTAATATGAAGTTGATCCATTCCATGGACTTGTCTTTTAGTTCATCATCATCCAGAACCCATGCCAGGGACATCAGTCCTCTTAAATAATAAGCGCCCCTTTCCCAGCCATCTCCAGTTCCGCCTCTCCAGCCGTTAGCCGGTCCATACAGGGGATATTCATCGTTAATTGCTCCGGTTAAACCATTTTTCTGGAGATATAGCTGCTCTAAAAGCCAGCCCTTTGCACTGACAGCTCCCATTGGCAGCTGGGCAAATACGGTTGTGTTTAATTGCTATAATTT
>UQCR01000120.1 GCA_900539655.1 uncultured Robinsoniella sp. | reverse complement strand
ACATATGTCCTTTTTTATATGATCCGATGTGTCCCTTTTTAAGTATACATTTATAATGGATAAAGCATATGAAGAATATTTCGGATTTACTGAGGAGGAAACAAAGCAGATTCTGGATTATTATGAGTTAGAGTCCCATATGCCTGAAATAAGGGAATGGTATGATGGATACTTGTTTGGAGAGCAGGAAATTTATAATCCGTGGAGTGTATTATGTTATATTTCTGATTTGCTGGAGAATGAACATGCGAAACCCAAACCATATTGGTCAAATACCAGTTCAAACGATATTATACGTCATCTCATTGAAAATGCAGACCTGCAGACCCGAAGTAAAGTGGAATCTTTAATTGCCGGTAATACAATTGAAAGCGGAGTACACGAGGATATAACCTATGCGGATATTGAAGAATCAGAAGAAAATTTGTGGAATTTTCTTTATTTTACGGGATATCTGAAAAAAGTATCAGAACGAATTGCCGGGGATCAGAGATTTATCCGTATGAAGGTACCGAATGTAGAGATTAACTATATCTATAAAAGTAAAGTTTCTGAATGGATGAAAGAAAAGATTCAGCAGGAAGACATGAGTCAGTTTTATGATGCATTACTGAGTGGAAATGAAGAGGATTTACAGGAAGAACTGGGACGCCAGCTAAGGGAAAGTATCAGTTTTTATGATTACAAAGAAGCATTTTACCACGGCTTTTTACTAGGGCTGCTGAAACCGCTGGATGAGTATTTAATAGAATCCAACCGGGAAGCGGGAGATGGTAGGCTGGATATCCTGATAAAGAACCTGGATGTCAGGAAGCCAGTGGTGATTTTAGAGCTGAAGCAATCTGCGGCCTTTCAGGATATGGAGACAAAGGCAATCGAAGCTTTGAATCAAATTCAGAACAAAGAATATTACAGAGAACTACAACTGGAAGGTTATGAACACATTATTTGTTATGGAATTGCATTTTTTAAAAAAAACTGCAGGGTGCAGGTGAAGGATTACAGAATTAAATAAATATAATTTGTGAAACAAATGTATATCCAATAAAAACGCATGATATCAGAATATATCCAAAAGGTATGGACGTGTTCGGGAGTGTAAAATAGAGTGTGTAAGTTCGGAACGAACTTCATACTCTATTTTACACTCCCGTTTAAAAAGACTTTAGATTTAACCATTTTATGAATATGGTGACACGAAGAACAGCTTTACTGCATTAAACTCCCCAATATCTGGTTTACAAGTTTGCCGTCAGCCACTCCCTTAACCTTTGGCATCAGTTCCTTCATAATACGGCCTTTGTCTTTGCCGGTAGGAGTGTCAATGCCAAGGCTGTTCAGGACTTCTGAAATAACAGCTTTAATTTCGCTTTCATCCATCATATGAGGCGCAAATTCTTCATAGACGGTGATGCGTTTCTTGCATTCTTCTATAATATCTGTGCGGTCGGCAGGTGTCAGGTCCAAAGTTTCTTTGGTCTGTTTGATTTCTTTTAAAACCACTTCGTTTTCTTCCTGCTCCGTTAAATCTTCTCTTTTGTCAATTGCCTTATTTTTTAATGCGGATAACAGCATGGAAAGAGAGTCTTTCCGTTCCTTTTCTCCTGCCTTCATAGCAGCAACCATAGCGCTTCTTACTTCATCTATTTTACTCATAATGACCTCCTGTATTTTATTTTTATTCTAACACTTATTATAGGAAGCGGGAAAATAAAAGTCAAGGAGAAATCTTTTGAAGGCATTTCCAGACCTGGTAAATTCAGGTTTTGATAAATTTTTTCATTTTTTCGAAAAAAACTATTGATTTATTCCATGAGTTAGTATATACTAACCATTGAAAAGAAGATTAGCGAAAGCTAACTGAAAGAAAAATAGCAAGGAATAATATAATTCTTACAGATGAGGTGGTGAGAAGTGATGCCTTTAACAATGGCGAGTACCGGAGAATTGAACGTTATTAAAAAAGTTGGCGGCAAGGAAGACACCAGAAGATTTCTGGAGAATCTTGGTTTTGTAACGGGAGCGGCTGTTACGGTTGTATCTGCGATTCAGGGGAATGTGATTGTGAATATCAAGGATTCCAGAGTGGCAATAAATCAGGATATGGCAAAAAAAATCATGATTTAAAAGGAGGAGAATATAATGGCAACATTAAGAGATGTGGCTTGTGGCAACACAGTTACGGTAAGGAAGTTAAATGGTGAAGGTGCTCTGAAGCGCCGGATTATGGATATGGGAATTACGAAAGGCTGCAAGGTTTTTGTTCGAAAAGTAGCACCCCTTGGTGATCCTGTGGAAGTGACGGTGCGGGGATACGAGCTGTCTTTAAGAAAACAGGATGCGGAAATCATTGAGGTAGAATAGAAGATAGAGAGAGTTGATATATATAGAGTTCTCTGAACTCTATAATTTTTGAAACAGAGTTAGGTTAAACTAACTATAAAGGAGGAAAAAGAGAAGATGGCAATTCGTATTGCGCTTGCAGGTAATCCAAACTGCGGTAAAACAACTATGTTTAATAATCTGACCGGCTCCAATCAATATGTTGGCAACTGGCCCGGAGTTACTGTTGAGAAAAAGGAAGGTAAATTAAAAGGACATAAAGATGTAATCATTACAGATTTACCAGGAATTTATTCCTTATCTCCATATACCCTGGAAGAAGTGGTGAGCAGGGACTATATGCTGGATGAAAAACCGGATGTGGTGATCAATCTGGTGGACGCCACAAACCTGGAAAGAAATCTTTATTTAACTACTCAAATCATGGAATTAGGTATTCCGGTAATCATGGCACTGAATATGATTGACCTTGCAAATAAAAACGGTGATAAAATCAACGTGGGAAAACTTTCCGAAGCATTGGGATGCGAAGTGCTGGAAACATCAGCTTTAAAAGGCATTGGATTAGATGAAGTGGCAAACAGGGCAATCGCTTTGGCAGCAAAACAAAAGACTATGGCGTCCCAGCATAAATTCTCTGATAAGGTAGAAGGTTATCTATCTGATATTGAAGACCAGCTTCCGTCAGACATTCCTTCCGAACAGGTTCGCTGGTACAGCATAAAAATGTTTGAAAAAGATCCAAAAGTTATAGACAAACTTACACTTTCGGCAGACAGCAGCAAAATTATCAAGGATGTGGTAAAAACAGCAGAAAAAGAAATGGATGATGATACGGAAAGTATTATTACAAACGAAAGATATGAGTACATAGAAAAAGTGATTCATAATTGTCTGAAGAAAAAACAAAAAGGGATGACAACTTCAGATAAAATTGATAGAATAGTTACAAACCGATGGCTGGCACTGCCAATCTTCGCGGCAATTATGTTTTTAGTTTATTATGTATCCGTAACTACGATTGGAACGTTGGTAACAGATTTTACAAATGATACTTTATTTGGCGCGTGGATTCAGCCGGCAGTACAGGCAGGCCTTGAGAATATAGGCGCAGCAGAATGGCTGGTATCACTGGTGGTAGACGGTATTATCGGCGGACTGGCAGCTCCTATTGGATTTGCACCGCAGATGGCAATTTTATTCCTGTTTCTTTCTGTTTTGGAAGACTGTGGATACATGGCGCGTGTTGCGTTTATCATGGACCGGGTATTCCGTAGATTCGGGCTTTCCGGTAAGAGTTTTATTCCGCTTCTGATCGGTTCGGGGTGTGGTGTTCCTGGAATTATGGCAACTAAAACCATTGAAAATGAAGAAAACCGTAAAATGACAATTATGACTACCACATTTATTCCATGTGGAGCAAAGCTTCCTGTTATAGCATTAATTGCAGGTGCCATTATGGGCGGTGCATGGTGGATGGCTCCGCTGATGTACTTTATTGGAATCTTTGCAGTTGTAATTTCCTGTATCATGTTAAAGAAAACGAAATTATTTGCCGGAGACGTATCTCCGTTTGTAATTGAACTGCCTCAGTACCATATTCCTGATGTTAAGACAGTGTTACTTCATGTATGGGAACGTGTATGGAGCTTCCTGAAGAAAGCGGGAACGATTTTGTTCCTCTGCTGTATGGTAATGTGGTTCCTTGGAACATTCGGTTTTGCCAATGGACAGTTTGGAATGGCTGCATCAGAAAATGACAGTTTACTGGCTATTATCGGCGGATTTATTGCTCCTATATTTGCACCTCTTGGATTTGGCAACTGGAAGGCAGTGGCATCGTCCCTATCAGGATTCGTTGCAAAAGAAGGAATTGTCAGCACCATGGGTGTTATCGCCGGTATGACAGATGCAGCAGAAACAGATGCTAGTTTATGGCAGACCGTTATGACGTTCTTCCCAAGTGCAATTGCAGCTTTCTCCTTCCTGGTATTCAACCTGCTGGATTCCCCCTGCCTTGCAGCGATCAGCACCATGGCAAAAGAATTCAGAAGTAAAAAATGGACAGCGTTTGCAATCATTTACCAGAACGTATTTGCCTATGCAGTTACCTTGATGATCTTCCAGTTTGGTACGGCCTTTACTGGGGGCGGATTCACAGTGGGAACTGCGGTTGCAACCATTATATTGATTATTTTCCTGGTTATGCTGTTCCGTCCGGCTTATAATCCGAACAAACACAAACAGGCATCTGGCAAGATGGCCAGGGCGTAATGCGAATTCACCCCGCGGCACAAATGCAATTCCGGTAAAGCTTTGCTTACACTGTAAGCAGCAGTAACTCTATGTTAGAAGAAAGAAGGGACCCGTATGTTTAGTTGGATCATTGCGAATGCAGCAACAGTCAGCATATCGATTGCGATTCTGCTCGTCGTAATCCTGGATGTGCGTTATATCATAAAACAAAAAGAAAAAGGTGGTATGTGCGCCGGTTGTTCCGGATGCGGCGGGAGTTGCAAGAGTTGTAAACCTCAGCATAAAAAAATAGGTTAGATTTAGAATTGCGGGGCAGAAGTATGGGATTAAGCGGTTGCTTTTCCATACTTTTGCACCCGCAATTCCTGCATGTATCTGAAAATGAAAGAGAGGAGATGGTTCTATGAATTCGGCAAATCTTGTCATAATCCTGATAATTGCCGCAGGTGTATTTCTGGCAATCCGTCCTACGATCAAACATATGAAAGGAGAAGGAAGCTGTTGTGGAGGATCTTCGGACAGTTCAAAAAGGAAGAAGAAGAAAAAGAGACAAAATGAGTGAAAAACGCACATAGAAGACTTTAAAATTTTAGTAAAAATAGCAATTGAAAATTCCTGAAAAGCCGATACAATGAAATTAGTAAATTTGATTTACCTAATAAAGATATCAGAGCGCATATGCAAATTGTTAAGGCGCTTCGGTATGAAAGGATAAGGTACAGGAGGGAATATGCAAAAATCAGAATTAAAAAAAATAGGCAGTATCCAGCAAATGGCATATGTACGGAATATGGAATATAAAGAGGGACGCGCCTGTGGCATGAAAGCATTTCAGGTGAAATCAGGGGATATCCAGTTTACAGCTGCTCAGGATAAGTGCCTGGATATCGTAGAGTTTTCTTATAAGGGCCGAACACTGAACTTCTTAAGCAAGCCGGGTTTACAGAACCGTCAGCACTATGATTCCAGCGGTTTTGAGGCTCAGCGCAGCATTATGGGCGGACTTTTCTTTACATGCGGTACGGATAATGTAGGGACACCGGAGGTTGAAGCTCATCATCCGCTGCCCATGCATGGAAGCCTTCGGTCCACTCCGGCAGAGCATGTCTGTGGGGATGCTTACTGGGTGGGAGACGAGTATCATCTCAGGATCTCAGGGGAAATGCGTCAGGCACAGCTTTTTGGCGGGAATGTCGTGCTGCGCAGAACTATTGAAACTGTTTTGGGCTCCAATATCATTCATATACGGGACGAATTTGAAAATGAATCCTATGAAGAAGTACCTTTTATGCTGCTTTACCATTGTAATGCAGGTTATCCGCTGCTGGATAAGGGGGCTGTGATTGATATTCCGGCTGTTGAAACGGTTCTGAGAGGGGAAGACACCCAGACAAGTTTAAACTGGAGAGAGATGGAAGCTCCGGAAGACGGCAAGCCGGAAGAAGTATTTTTCCATCAGGTCCAGGCTGATGAAAACGGAGATACCTATGCAGCCGTCATCAATAAAGAACTGGGGCTTGGACTGAAAGTACATTATAATAATAATCAGCTTCCCAACATGACTCAGTGGAAATCTGCAGCATCCGGCGATTATGCGCTGGGACTGGAGCCATGCAATTGCCGTGTAAACGGTCAGACCTGGGAAAAAGAGAATCATACGCTTAAGACGCTGAAAAGCGGAGAGAAAAAAGTTGTGGAATTAAAATTTGAGGTAATAGAATTATAAGGATCTCTTATTTTAAAATACAGTGTTGTAAGTTTGCCGCATTTAGGTTTAGGACAGAAAGGAAGATTCCTAGATTAGAAGTGTATACGCGGGTAGGAGCGGAGTAATTCTTAGGTATCTCTGCTTATTGCCCGCCTGGTATCGCAGCAAGCCAGACCATATAGCTGGTTTTATCAGCATTATCACAGCATGATATCACCAAAAATAATGTGATTCCATGGATTGGAGTTAGCGAAAACTAACAAGGTAATATTTTTTATCAGTAAAGACTTGACTTTTTTGAAAAGTTAGCATAAGATAACTGTATAAAATTGTGTGACCATTACATACTTTAGAGTTGGAAAGGAGCGGTATTATGCCATTAGCATTAGCAGCGTCCGGAGATAGAAGAATTGTAAAATCTTACTATGGTTCTGAAGAAATGAAACGTCATCTGGAATCGCTTGGATTCGTAAAAGGACAGGAAGTAGAGGTTCTGGGGGAGAACTCCAGCGGAATGACCTTAATTATAAAGGGAACCCGAATTGCATTAAACCGCAGCCTTGCTCAGAAGATTATGGTGGAATAGCCTGAGGATGAACGTCTTTTGTACAGGAACTATGATATAGATGGAATTAGCAGAATAGGCAGGATATATTCTGCTAATTTTTACAGCACCGGTTAGTTGAGACTAACCATAAGAGTACAGATATAGTATTTTCTTTTAAATCTATAAAAGTATAAGAAAGACAGGAGTGATCTAGTTGAAAGCAAAAGAATATGACAGTCAGCCGATCCAAAAGCTGATCAATAAAAAAGAACTAATCATTAATGAACTGCGCAGCAAAGGCCTGCGCATTACGAAACAGAGAAAGCTGATTATAGATATTATATTGGATGAAGAATGTACCTGCTGTAAAGAGATCTACTATCAGGCACATGGCAAGGATTCTTCTATCGGGATTGCGACGGTATACCGTATGGTTAAAACTTTAGAGGAAATAGGAGCAATCGACAGAAGAAACATGTACCGCCTTTCCTGCGACCAGGAGGCGGGTATCCGAAATGGATGTACGATTTTATTAAAGAGCAATGCAACCATCCGGTTATCCCAGGAGCAATGGGCAGAGGTTTTAGAAACCGGATTGAAGAAAAAAGGATTATTATCGGAAGATAAAATAGAGGCGGTATTAGTGCAATCATGATTAAAATATAAAATTGCTGGACGTAAGCCTCCAAATCGTATATATTATAAGGTAATAACTAATGGAGGTGAAACTTGATGTACGAGTCCGGAGAGAATTATTTAGAGACAATATTAATGCTGAAAGAGAAGAACGGTACGGTCCGTTCCATCGATATTGCAAGAGAATTAGAATTCAGTAAGCCCAGTGTGAGCAGGGCTGTTGGAATATTAAAGGAAAACGGCTACATAACAGTAGAAAACGGCGGAGAGTTAGAACTGACAGCGGAGGGTTCAGAGCTTGCAAAATCCATATATGAGAGGCATAAACTTCTGACGGAGTTTCTTGTGAAGGTTGCAGGTGTATCCGAGGAGATAGCAGAAAAGGATGCATGTAAAATGGAACATATTATCAGCAAGGAAGTTTTTCAGGGAATTAAAGCATATCTGAGTCAGAGTTGAGGTTTCATGCAGCACACCAGAGCAGGTTTTAACTTGTCATGCAGGCAAAAATATGTTAATATAATAGAGCGGCAAGGAGGTCAGAGTGAAATAATGTCTGACCTTTTTTGCGTTTTTATCTAATAGACATCTAGACATCAAAATGATAGGAGGATACACAATGAAGATGCGAGGGATATATACATCCGTTAACGATATCAGAAGACGCGTTTTTACTGAAGTTGCAAGGCTTTCGTATGAGGGTGGGGATTTTTCCAGAATTGAAGAAATTCCATTTCAAATAATTCGGGGTGAGGTTGCTTCTTACCGGGAAAGTGTATTTTTGGAACGGGCAATCGTAGGTGAGAGACTTCGCCTGTCCATTGGGCTGCCCCTTCGGAAAATGACTGAACATGCACCGATATCAGATGGAATTGAGGAAAGTGCCATCGCTGAGAAATATTATGATCCGCCCCTTGTAAATATAATTAAGTTTGCCTGTCATTCCTGCCCCGACAATGTAGTTCGGGTAACGGATGCCTGTCAGGGCTGCCTGGCACATCCATGCGTGGAAGTGTGTCCCAAGGATGCAGTTTCCATTAAAGACGGAAGATCCATCATTGACCAGGATAAGTGTATTAAGTGCGGAAAATGTATCAAAGTCTGTCCTTACAATGCAATTATGAAAATAGAACGCCCCTGTGCAAGAGTCTGCGGTATGGATGCCATAGGTTCTGACGAACTTGGACGTGCAGATATTGACTATGATAAATGTGTATCTTGCGGCATGTGCCTGGTTAACTGCCCGTTTGGCGCGATTGCTGACAAAGGCCAGATCTTCCAGACTATACAGGCAATTAAAAGTGATGTTCCGGTATACGCTGCAATTGCACCGGCATTTGTAGGACAGTTCGGACCAAAGCTTACGCCTGAAAAACTGCGGGATGCATTTAAACAGCTGGGATTTGAAGACGTAGTGGAAGTGGCGATCGGTGCTGATCTGTGTACCATTGAAGAGGCAAAAGATTTCCTCGAGGAAGTACCGGAGAAACAGCCGTTTATGGCTACATCCTGTTGTCCGGCATGGTCTGTTATGGCTAAAAAACTCTTCCCGGAACTGGCATCTTATATATCAATGGCATTGACGCCTATGGTACTGACAGGACGCTTAATTAAAAAGAAGCATCCTGGTTGTAAAGTTGTATTCGTGGGACCCTGTGCTGCGAAAAAGCTGGAAGCAAGCCGGAAATCCATCCGAAGCGATATAGATTTTGTGTTGACCTTTGAAGAACTCATGGGCATGTTTGAAGCCAGAGATGTGGATTTTGGAGCAATTACCAACGAAAGTAAGCTTTCTGAGTCAAGCGGAGACGGAAGAGGATTTGCAGTCAGCGGAGGCGTCGCAAACGCTGTGGTGAACTGCATTAAGGAATTACAGCCAAACCGGGAAGTCAAAGTCGTAAATGCAGAGGGACTGCGGGATTGTAAAAAAATGCTGATGATGGCAAAAGCCGGAAAATATAACGGCTATTTGTTAGAAGGAATGGCATGCCCGGGCGGTTGTGTGGCCGGCGCCGGTACGCTGCAGCCTATCATAAAATCATCTGCGGCAGTTAATATAAATAAAAAGAATGCACCTCACCAGGGTGTTTTATCCAGCGATTATAAAGAGTATTTAGAAAAACTGGAAGAAGAATAGCGGGAATAGTCCGGCTGGATTGAACGGGCGGATATAGAGATACCCCGGGGATTGATAAACAGCAGGAAACAGCAGGATAAGGAGGTAACGTTGGATGGGAAGCGGACAGCGTATTATGCTTAAAGGTGCACCGAATACAAGAGATCTTGGAGGATATGAGACAAAAGACGGCAGAGTGGTGAAATCACATAAACTCATAAGAAGCGGGGCACTGTATCATTTAACAGAGAAGGACAAGGAAATTCTGACAAAGGAGTTTGAAGTGAAAACGGATGTGGATTTCCGTTCCCGGATGGAAGCTGACCAGAAACCGGACCCTCAGCTTCCTGGTGTACGCTATGAGCATATACCGATTATTGATGAGGCTGCAGCCGGTATTACCAGAGAGAATGTAAACGGCCTGGAGGATATGATTTTAAAGGCAAGTAATTATATTCTAAACAGCGATAAGGCAGCCGGTGATTTCATGAAGAAGACCTATTGGGACCTGGTGACAAATGAATTTTCTATAGCACAGTACCGTAAGTTTTTTGAAGTTATATCTAGAGAAGAGCAAGGTGCTGTCCTATGGCATTGCAGCGTAGGGAAGGACCGGGCAGGAGTTGGTACAGTCTTGGTTTTACTTGCGCTTGGAGTTCCAAGAGAAACGATTCTGGAGGATTATCTGCTGACGAACCAGTTTTTGAAAGAAGAGACGCAGCAGCTGGTAGAGGCAGTGGCAAAGGTACACAATCATCCGGAGCTTTTAAAAGCAGCAGCAGAGATCAATGGTGTGTGCAGGGACTATCTGGATACGGTATTCCAGGCGCTGGTTGAAAATTGGGGATCGGCGGATCAATTTTTAGAAGAAAAATTGGGACTTACTTCACAGAAAAGAGAAAATTGGATTGAGCGGTTTACTGAACTTCCGCAAACACATAGGTAATGAAAATATATGAAGATTGATATTAAAACAATAAAAGATAACTGCTATAATAAATCTTTTCAAAAGGGTGTCTACCTGAAAAATAATGGGATGGTTTACGGCATACATTCCGATACAGATGGAGCTTCCGGCATTTTTCATGCCAGCGGGGACGTGGAAGGCAGTTCCGGTACAGACTATCATGTCTGGTTTGATTATGATATGGAATCCGGGGATTTTTTGGAGTATGAGTGTGAATGTGCGGCTTTCTTTAAATATCCGGGTATGTGTAAACACTGTGTGGCTCTAGCACTGGAGTATGCTGCACCGGAGAAATCCAAGGCACTCTATGATTTTGAAAAGTTTAAGATTCAGCAGATGAAGTCCAAAAAGGTGCATACGGCTCCGGAATTATCCAAACTTATCTTTGAATATGCCATGCAGAATAAAGCACAGTATCTGCAGCCGGATGTTACAGGAAATATAGATCTGGAACCCACACTGGTCCGGGACTACTCCGGATGGGCGCTGGGTTTTCGCGTAGGTGCGGAAAATAAATATGTTGTGAAAGATATCCACTCATTTCTGGACGCAATCAACCGAAATGAGAAGGTGGACTACGGGAAAAAATTAGGATTTATCCATGAGATGGGTGCCTTTACGAAACAGGCGCAGGAATTAATTGCATATTTAAAGAAATATATTGGCGAGTACCGCTACTACCATAATAATACGTTTTATCTGCCAAGCATGCGTTATTTCAAAATTTCGGATGAGGCAAGGGGCGCTTTTTTACATTTGATGGTGGGGAAATTCTTTAATCTGGATGATTATATGACCCGGGACCAGGAGCTATGTGTGGTAAAGGAAAATCCCAGGCTGCAGTTTGGTCTGGAGCGCCTGGGTGAAGGGAGTGGTTTTTCCCTTGTTGTTCCGGAAGAGGAAGCATTTTTGGGCAACGGAAGGCTTTATCTGCGAATGGGCAGAACCGTTTACGAATGCGATTCTGATTTCACCAGGGAGATGGGAGCTGTCTGTAAGATAGGTAAGATCAATAAAGAAGTGGTTCTGGATGTGGAAGAAAAGGATATGAGCTCTTTTTGCAGTTCCATTTTGCCTGTACTTAAGAAATATACCGAGCTGAGAGTGGATGGAGATCTGGAAAAATATATTCCCCAGGAGGCTGTGGTCAAAATATATATTGATTGGGACCAGGGATATATTACCGCGTTAATGGAAGCAGAATATGGAGAAAAAGCCTATAATCTGGCTGAAAAGTATGATTTCAGCAATGCTTTTCGGGATATTCAGAAGGAAGCACGGGCGGTAAAGACTGTAGAACCATATTTTGAGGGAATCAGCACAGATAACCGGTTTTGGATCGGGGAAGAGAACGAGGATATGGTCTACAGACTGCTGACTACCGGAATTTTACAGATTGAAAAGGTGGGAGAAGTATTTGTATCCGACGCTTTTAAAAAGCTGCGGGTTACCCAGGCAGCCAAAATTACGGTTGGAATTGCAGTAAAAGGCGGTTTGCTGGATCTTCAGGTAGATGCAGGAGAACTTTCTAAAGAAGATCTGGAGGGAATGCTTCAGAGTTATCGCCAGCGTAAGAAGTACCATCGGTTAAAAAATGGAGATTTTATGGAGCTGGAGGATAATGGCCTGTCTGTTATTTCGGAACTGGCTGACGGACTAAACTTAAAAGCCAAAGAAATTTCAGGAGGATCTGCCACGATTCCCAAATACCGTGCATTCTACCTGGATCAGGTATTAAAAAATGAAGGTACCCAGGTACACAGGGACACGTCATTTAAATCTATGATCCGAAATATGAAGGATGTGGAAGACAGTGATTACGAAGTACCGGAATCCCTAAAGAAGGTTATGAGAAATTATCAGAAAACTGGATTTAGGTGGCTGTGTACACTGGATTCTATGGGATTTGGCGGCATTCTGGCAGATGATATGGGGCTTGGAAAAACGCTGCAGATTATCGGTTTTCTGCTAAAAAAGAAAGAAATGGCCCAAAAGAAAGAGCCAAGCCTGATTGTATGTCCGGCATCCCTTGTCTATAACTGGGAAAGCGAAATAGAGAAATTTGCACCAAAACTGAATACTTTGGTTTTAGGGGGCAGTATGGCGGAGCGAAGAGAACTGCTAAAGGGATATAAAGACTTTGATGTGATCGTAACCTCCTACGACCTCTTAAAGCGGGATATTGAAGAATACCAGGATTTACATTTTTTTGCCCAGGTAATTGACGAAGCACAGAATATCAAAAATCATACAACCCAGGCATCAAAGGCGGTTAAGTGTATACAGGCAGAAGTGAAATTCGCACTCACCGGAACCCCCATAGAGAATAGGTTAAGTGAGTTGTGGAGTATTTTTGATTATTTAATGCCGGGAATGCTAAACAGTTATGAAAAATTCAAGACAGAATACGAAACACCCATTGTACAGGCAAAGGATGAAATTGTAACAGGCCGGCTGCAGAAAATGATCAAACCGTTTATCTTAAGGCGTTTGAAGTCAGAGGTGTTAAAAGACATCCCGGAAAAAGAAGAGAATGTTATTTATTCCAAATTGGAGGGAGAGCAGCATGAGCTTTACCGGGCGAATGTAAACAAGCTTGTGGAAACATTAAACCACACCAGCAATGAGGAATTTCAGACCGGAAAAATACAGCTTCTGGCACAGCTTACCAGACTACGCCAGGTCTGCTGTGCGCCTTCTCTGGTGTATGAGGATTATAAGGGCGGATCGGCAAAACTGGATACCTGCATGGAATTGATCAAAAATGCAGTGGAAGGCGGTCACAAAATACTGGTATTTTCACAGTTTACCAGTTTGTTTACACTTCTGGAAAAGGAGCTGGCGAAGGCAAAAATCAGAAATTATAAGCTGACCGGAGCTACTTCTAAGACAAAGCGTGCTCAGCTGGTGGCAGAGTTTAATGAAAATGATGTACCTGTTTTCCTGATATCATTAAAAGCGGGGGGAACGGGGCTTAATCTTACTGGTGCAAGTATCGTCATTCATTTTGATCCATGGTGGAATGTGGCTGCACAGAATCAGGCCACAGACAGAGCACATCGGATTGGACAGAAAAACACGGTGAGTGTCTATAAACTGATTGCAAAAAATACCATTGAAGAAAAAATACTTCTTCTTCAGGAAGCGAAGAAGAATCTGTCTGATCAGATTATTTCCGAAGAAGGCGTATCTGTCACGAATTTATCGAAAGAGGATTTTGTGGGCATATTAGAAAGTGTTTAAGGGATGAACAGAAAAAGTCAGCAGATAACGGAGATATAGAAGAACCGTTATCTGCTGACTTTTTATATGGAATACAGCCTTAAAATTATTTGTTTTTATCTTACCGCTGTTTTGTGCCGGCAGCTGTAAATACTGCAACGGAACGTGCGCCAAGCCGAAACGAAGAATCATTCATAACCGGCATGTGGGGAGTATGGTATATTTTTTGCAGATCTTCTTCTGCGGTATTGACTGCAAGATGCCATTTCAGAGGTTCCTGCAAAGATGGCAGCGTGACAGTCAGGGGTTCCCAGTAAACATTCACAGCCAGATATACAATATCATCTGCTGTGTCATCCGGAAGCCGTCCGGCAAATAAAATGCCGATCATTTTAGAATCGGAAGTAATATGGCTGTCAAAGGAATGCTCCTGGTGAATACGGATAGCATCCAGGTTACAGTGACTGGGTGAGAGGCTGCGGCGTATGGCAGGATGGCTGCGCCGAAATCCAATCATGTAGGAAAAAAAGTCAAACATATCCTGGTTTTTATCAAGCAGAGACCAGTCCAGCCAGGAAATCTCGTTATCCTGGCAGTAGGGATTATTGTTTCCAAACTGCGTGTTGCAAAATTCATCTCCAGCCAGAAACATAGGAGTACCCCGGCTGCACATCAGAACAGCGCAGGCATTTTGGATCATCCGGCGGCGTAATTCCAGAATTTGCGGATCTGTGGTATCACCTTCCGCACCGCAGTTCCAGCTTCGGTTATCATTAGTCCCGTCTGTATTATTCCATCCGTTTGCTTCATTGTGCTTATTATTATAGGCATAGAGGTCATACAAAGTGAAACCGTCGTGGCAGGTGAGGAAATTAACGGATGCATTATAACCGCGTAGTTTTGGATCATAGAGATCAGTAGATCCGGTAATGCGCTTTGCCGCTTCAGGTGCAAGCCAGTAGTCTCCTTTTAAGAATCCTCTCAGATCATCCCTGTACTTTCCGTTCCACTCCGCCCATCGGTGCCAGGACGGGAAAGTCCCCACCTGATAGAGGCCCCCCGCATCCCAGGCTTCTGCAATTAATTTTACATTGCCAAGAATCGGATCAAATGCGAGACTTTGCAGAAGGGGAGGTTTGCTCATAGGGGAACCGTCTTCATTACGGCCCAGGATAGTTGCAAGGTCAAAGCGAAAACCGTCCACACGGTAATTCGTAACCCAGTAACGGAGGCATTCCAGTATCATCTGCTGGACGATTGGATGATTACAGTTCAGGGTGTTGCCGCAGCCGCTGAAGTTATAATATTTACCGTCAGGTGTGAGCATATAATAAATGTTGTTGTCAAATCCTTTAAAGGAAAAATAAGGTCCGGCCTCATTACCTTCTGCCGTATGGTTAAACACAACATCCAGGATAACTTCTATGCCGTTTTCATTCAGTGCTTTTATCAGATTTTTCAACTCCAGCCCTTCCTGATTTGCTTCGTTGTGAGAGGCGTAGCTGGTATTGGGAGAAAAAAAGCTTACCGTATTATATCCCCAGTAATTTAAAAGTTCTTTTCCGTTTATTTCCCGACGGTCGCTCATTTCATCAAATTCAAATATCGGCATCAGTTCTACTGCATTTATTCCCAGTTTTTTTAGATAGGGAATCTTTTCTATCAGACCATCAAATGTTCCGGGATGTTTTACACCGGAGGAACTGTGTTTGGTAAATCCGCGGACATGAAGTTCGTAGATCACCAGATCCTCCATGGTAATCAATGGCTGGCTGAAGCTGCCCCAGTCAAAGTTATTTTTAACAACTCTTGCACGGTATGGTACATCACATGAGGATTTCACACCCCAGATGCTTTGTCCCGTGACGGCTCTTGCATAGGGATCCAGCAAAGGCTTTGTCTTGTCAAAAATAAATCCTTTTTCCGGCTGGAAAGGTCCGTCCAGACGAAAAGCATATTCAAAATCAGCCATATTTAAACCAAATACTATCATAGAAAAGACATGGCCTATTTTATAATTATCCGGGTACTTCAGAACTGCATAGGGAGAGCATTCTTCGGGATGGTAGAGTAAAAGCTCACAGGATACTGCATGATGGGAATGGACAGTAAAACTGATCCCGCCTGGTATTGCAGTGGCGCCGTTGATCTCATAGAATCCCGGACGCACCTTGTATCCTTCAACCGTATCCAGTGGCAGAAGATGGCTTCCGAATACGGATGGCAGTACTTTTGCGGTATATTCTTTTGTAAGAAGTTCTGTGGTTTTTTTCATATTCGCCTCCATTGCCGCATGAGCATCGGCTGTTTACTGCTTATTCCGCGAAGAATCAGAATTGCTGATGGCATCCAGAATATAGTCCAGTTCTTTTGCGCAGGTAGACTGCTCATAGTGGATACCGTCCACCGTTTCAAATCCGGTTTTGTTCAGATAACGGTATGTATTAATTACATTGCTGCCAAACGCTGCTTTTAGTTTACGGTTAAAGGTACGGATCTGTGCATCTTTATGATAGGTAAAGGTACTGTCAACAGGTGTAATGGTGGTAATATAAACCTTAGTTTTGGGATACTGCATCATCAATTCCCGGCAAAGGCTGATATATCCATCGATATCCTGCATATCATTAACGCCCATGCAGATCACGGCTGTCTGTCCGGGATCTTTATCCAGTATTTTTTTTAGTTCTGTAAATGCAGTGTTTTGAAACCAGGGGAGTCTAGCCCCGCTTTTTGTAATAAACAAAATATTATTTGTACGGTCCTCCAGGACTTGTTCTTTGCCTTTTGTTCTGGATGCACCGACGAAGACTGTTTTCCCTGTTTTCTGGGCAGACCTGCTGTTGACCCGAATGGTACAGGAGGCGGAGGAAGCATAATTTTGAGCTGTGGCGGTAATAACCGCCGTTCCTGCCTGGAGGGCTTTTATATTGCCGGATTCATCAACAGAGACAGTCTGCGGACTGCTGGAAACAAAAGTTACCTTATCAGATGGCAGTTTTATGCCGTTGCGGTAAGGAATGACCGTATTTGATTCACCGGTAAATAGGTTCTGCACATATTTTGAAAAGGTTATTTCTGATTTTTTCGGAGAGACAATTACGGTGCACCTGGCTTTTACTGTGGGTGCGCCCTTAACAGAACACACAATTGCTGCTCTGCCTGGCTTCAAACCGGTAATTATTCCCCGGGAAGATATTTTTGCCACCTTCGTGTTGAGAGAGCGGTATTTTAACTTTTTTTTAGAAGCATTCTGTGGGACAACATGTGCGATACATTTTACTGTCTGTCCTTCTTTTACCGAAAGGGCAGGTCTTTTTAATTTGACAGAAACGGGTGGAACTTTGGGTATCCTGCCTGCATAGACAGTTGTATTTAAGGCAAAGAATGCGGTAATTACCAGTAAAATAAGGCATAATTTTTTTGATTTCTTCTGCATGATTCAAATCCTTCACTTGCTGTTGATATTTTATTCATGGATGTAACTCATTATACACAAGGAAAAAAACATTCGCAACATCTATAATATGAACTTTTGCTTAAGTTTTCATACATGACTTTTATATATAATCCTGGTATGATATACTGTAGAAGAACCTGTCGAAAAATATCATTTATTAATCTGCAGGTTCAGGTTAAAGTATGACATAAGGGGTGAAAAAATGAAGGGAAATACAAAGAAAAAAATAATTTTAGGAGTAGTAATTGGATTTTTCGTGATTGTGATTGGCATTTACCTTGGAATTGCATTTTATTTTACAAAGCATTTCTATGGAGGAACTGTGATCAATGGTCTGGATTGCGGTAACGCTACTATAGCTCAGGTAGAAGATAAGATACAGGACAGTATTCTGGTATATAATCTTACTTTAAAAGGACGTGACAACTTTGAGGAAGTGATTACGGCAGAGCAGCTGGGCTTTCAATACACGGATGAAGAGAAAGAAGTAGAAAAGCTGCTAAAAGCTCAGGACCCCTTTTTATGGTTTTTAAATATGGGAAAACAAGAAAAATACGAAACATCTGTCAATACTTCTTATGATAAGGAGCTGGTGGAATCACTGGTTAAAAATTTAAAATGTTTTAAAGACGGCAATATGGTGGAACCTAAGGATGCGTACATAGAAGAAACGGCAACCGGATTTGAAATTGTTCCAGAAGTAATGGGAAATACCATGGATCAGGAGCAGGTAAAGAAGGCAATTATCGATGCGGTAGACAATCATAAAACGGAACTTTCTTTTGAAGAAGCAGGACTTTACAAGGATCCTGAAGTCTATAGCAGCAACGAGAAAATGGTTACACAGGTACAGGGACTCAACCGTCTGACACAGGCGGAGATAACCTTTGATTTTGTAGACCGTAAGATGGTAGCAGACAGAGGCCAGATTAGGGAATGGCTGGTTGAAGGGGAAGACGGAGAATATTCCATTGATGAAGATAAAGTAAAGCAATGGGTGAATAAAATGGCAGCGGAGACGGATACTTTTGGACTTAGCAGGGAGTTTAAGACTTCAAAGGGGGATACTATCACTTTGGAAGGCGGTGACTATGGCTGGGCGACGGATGTGGATGCCACAACAGAGAACCTTCTGGAAGCGTTAAGGGAAGGCAGGGTGGAGACTCTGGAGCCGGTATATGTATACAGCGCCATGGATCGCTCTTCTAATGATATTGGAGATACATATGTAGAAGTCAGTATAGAAGAGCAGCGGATGTGGTGTTATGAAGACGGTGAACTGATTGTAGATACCCCGGTCGTAACCGGTAACTCTTCCAAGGGATGGGATACGCCAAAGGGCGGATGCTGGGCAATCGATGCCAAGAAGCGCAATGCTATTCTTAAGGGAGAGGGGTATGCATCTCCTGTGGATTACTGGCTGCCATTTAATGGTGACGTTGGAATTCACGACCTGAACCGTCCTGCATTCGGCGGCGAAATATATAAGACTGATGGTTCCCATGGATGCGTGAACACGCCATATGATAATGCGGAAAAAATCTATGAAGCAGTAGAGATTGGAACGCCGGTTATTGTATATTAAAAAATACCTTGACGTTTTCTATACTGTTAAATATAATAGAGTCAAATAAATTCACTGATAAGTTAGAGAAAGGATTTTTGCATTATGGACAGTTCGGAAGACATTGAGGGTAATTGTGATACAGGCAGGGAACGTTTTGGGCAAAAACCTTAGAAAATAAAAGAAAGAGGCATGATCTGCGTTTAACGCAGATTGTGTCTTTTTGTGCATTTTAAGTTTTTTACATTTAATATCTGCATGATGAAATCACAGGAGGAATGAAATGAAATTTTTTAAAAAGCAGTCACCCGGAAGGCTGATTGCATTGGGATTTGCACTGGTAATTTTGGTGGGAGCCCTGATTTTGATGCTGCCCGTATCGGTTAATGACGGTGCGGAGGTCAGCTTTATCAATGCCTTGTTCACATCCACCAGCGCAGTTTGCGTAACGGGATTAATAGCAATAGATACGGCAGAACATTTTACGGTGTTCGGGAGAACGGTGGTAGCACTTCTGATTCAGATCGGAGGTTTGGGTGTTACGGCTGTTGGAGTTTCATTTATTCTTGCAGCGGGTAAACGAGTGGGTATCAGAGGCAGGCTTTTGGTAAAAGAGGCCATGAACCTGAGCAGCTTCAAAGGTGTAGTACGTCTGGTAAAGGCTGTTTTACTTATGACGCTGTGTTTTGAAGGGGCAGGAGCCATTTTGAGCTTCCTGGTATTTGTACAGGATTTCCCCCCGCTGGATGCGTTGGGGATTAGTTTATTCCATTCGGTTGCTGCATTTAATAACTCTGGATTTGATATTCTGGGAGGGCTGCAGAATTTGATACCCTATCAGAGCAATGTACTTTTGAACCTGACTACCTGCGGGCTGATTATTTTTGGAGGACTGGGTTTTCTGGTTATTTTGGATATTATTCAGACGCGTTCCTTTAAGAAGCTGAGGCTTCACTCAAAAGTAGTAATTACCATGAGTGTTTTCCTTCTGGCAATCGGAACAGTTCTTTTAAAACTGACAGAAGATATTACCTGGCTGGGGGCATTTTTTCAGAGTGTTTCAGCCCGTACGGCAGGATTTAGTACATATCCGATCGGCAGGGTCCCGAAAGCAGGGGGGGTTAATACAAAGT
>UQCR01000119.1 GCA_900539655.1 uncultured Robinsoniella sp. | reverse complement strand
TCTCCCCCATCTTTCCGCACACTACCCATATTACACAAAGCGTCCCTTCCTCAACAAAACCCAAATATAATGCATATCACTAAACACTTCATTCCATAATATGCTTCACCATCAAACTCATAACCTTCCTTAAACCGCTTAACCCCCAAAATTTCCCGCATCATTCTCCTGCCTAATGAAAACGTCTATTTCGTTACCCCAGCAGTTTCAATGACAAACTTTACACTGCTTTCCTTATCATCTGCACTGCCCGCAAATGTCTTATATTCCTTACCCGCATCCAGGACTTTATCCAGTCTGTCGAGTACCCCCTGAATGTCTCCGTCAACTGTATCCTTTAATTTGTCCACGGCTTCTTTATCAAATTTCTTCATACCCTTATTTAACTCTTTAGCACCGTCATACAGTTCACCTACACCGGATACAAGATCCGTTCCACCTTTTGCCAAGGCAGCCGTTCCTGCTTTTAACTGAGTGCTTCCTTCTGCAAGCTTGCCGATTCCATCACTGAGTGCCCCTGCCCCTGCCAACAGCTGGCTGCCACCGTTTACTAATTGTTCACTGCCCTCTGATAGCTTTTGTGCTCCGCTATTTAATTCCCCGCTCTTATCGGTAAGTGCTTTTGCACCCTCTTTTACTGTTTTGCCTGCTTTTTGCAGATCAGAAGCGCCGGATTTTAATTTTTTGCCTTCCTGCTTAATCTTTGCAGATCCATCTTTCAGGGTTTTATCTGCTTTGCTTAATTCAGCGGCTCCGCTTCTAAGGTCTTTTCCGGCTCCCAATACGGCTGATGCTCCATCTTTTAATGCTTTGTCATTGTTTGCCAGTTCAGCAGTTCCTTCTATCACCGTTTTGCTTCCTGCCTGAACCGCCGCTGCACCATCCTGAAGTCCCTTATTATTTTTCTGTAATTCTGCTATGCCAGTTGTTAATTCCTGGTTATTTGCTGTCAGGCCTTTGGCGCCTTCTGTCAATCCGTTTAGTGCCTGGGGAAGGTCTTTTGTCTGTTCAGACAATGTTCCGCTTGCGTCGCCAAGCTTTTCTAATCCGCCTGCCAGCGTATCAGATCCTTCAGAAGCCAGCCGGATGCCGTTTGCCAGTTCCCTTGCACTTTTAGCCAGCTCCTCCATACTTTGGCTGGAGCTGCTCTGTTTGGGCTGATTTTTCCCGTTTTGCTGCCCTTGCTGATTTGACGGGCCTGACTGGTTCGCCTGCTGCTGATTTTGCTGGGATACCAGTGAATTCAGGACGGATTTCTGCAATTCAATACTATTTGTCATTTCCTGTATACTTGCATCCAGTGCCCCGGAATACGTATTATAGGCATCGCTGAATTGTGACTTTAAGAGCTCTGGAACGGAAGAAATCTTACCTCTTACATCATTTAAGGTGCGCAGAACCTCTTCATTCTGGGCAATGGATGACTGAAGGCTTGTGATAGCTCCCGACTGGTCTGTTGACTGGTTAGTTGACTGATCTGTTGATTGATCTGTTGACTGGTCTGTTGACTGGTCTGTATGACCGGATGCAGTATGACCGGCCTGTTCTCCAGCTGCGCTCAAAGACTCTAACACAGATGCCAGCTGGTCACTCTTTTGAGATAATGTTCCCATATTTTCAGACAACTTAGCCGCATTCTCTCCCGCACTTTTGATTCCGCCATCTATGCCCGATATCCCTCCCGGAAGTCCGGACGCGCTTTGTCCCAGCTGTTGTACACCCAAAGCCAGATTTGTGGCACCAGCAACGTATTTTATGGTACCCTCCTGTACTTTTCCGGCGCCGGCAACATACTGTGCAGTTCCTGCTGCAAGCTGCTCTGCTCCTGTTACGTAACCCAGAATTCCGGTTGACAGCTTTTTAGAACCTTCCACATATTGAATGGCTCCTGCTGCTACCTGATCTGCTCCATCTGCATACTTGGCGGCGCCCTCTGTCAGTTTTTCTGCTCCATTTACATACTGTACCGTTCCGTCAGCCAGTTCCGCTGCACCGCTTACATATTGTATGGCACCACCGGACAAAGTATTTGCACCGTTAATATACTGGTTTAAACCGGTGCTCAATGTACCCACTCCTCCGGTATACTGGCTGATCCCGTTTTTCAGTCCGGATGCTCCGGTGTGCAGGGCATCGATCCCTTCACTTAAGGTGTTCAGTCCGGCAATCAGTTCTCCCTTTTTACTGTTCAGCGTTCCGATTCCGTCTGCCAGCTCACCCATTTTTTCATTTATGGTGCCCGTTCCGTCTTTTAAAGTATTGCAGGCATCCTGTAATGTTTTTACTCCTTTCAGCAGATCACCGCTGCCGTTCACCAGTTTTTCTGATGCTGATTTCATATCCTCCAGGGCATCCTTTAAATCGTCCAGGCTGTCAGCCTTATCAAGCCCAAACTCTGACAAGGTATCTGCAGAAGCTACCGTCGCAGTCATCGCAAGTGTGAAATCAGTCGCATCTGCCGTGACATCAAAGGAATCCGGCAAGTCAATATCTTTACCAAAATCTGTATCCTTCAGTTTCAGGGAATCCGACAATCCGGGAAATCCCATGCCGATCACGATATTCTTACTTCCATCTGAGATCACCTTTCCATTTGTGGCCTTTACATTGGTAAAATTTGCAGTGGGAAGGATAATACCTGTCACCATGGTAAACGGCGTATATACTTCTCCGTCTTTTGATTGATTCATATAGGAAAAGTGAATTCTGACTTTTCCGCTTTTTCCCGCCAGATCCTCGGGACTGATTTCTTTTTCATCCAGATAATAAGTCACCTTCACTTCAACGGGAAGGGGCTTATCCGTCTCGCCCTGATAGTAAATATCATTGCCGTTTGCTTCCCAGGTAAGGGTGCTGCCATCCTGCTTATAAGTTTCATCGCCTTTGACATTCTTAATATTCTTAAGGTCTGAGGCATCCTGGATTTCCACATCCGCACCGGAGTTTTTCAGCCAGTCGCTGACAATGACTTTGTCGGAACTTCCATCTGCTTTTGCTTTTACATAGACCGTTTCTTCCTTATCTACATCCTGCTTTTCTGCATTCTTTGCCTCCACGTTTTCCGTTTCCTGTCTCCCGACCTTTTTTCCGGAATCTTTATCGGAAGCATATGCGATACCTGCCTCCGGATAGCAGGTACTCCCTGCTACCATCACCGCAAGTCCGGCTGCAATTGTCTTCTTTAACACTCTATTCTTGTTCATGATTCATATCCTCCTCACTTTATTTTTGCTTTTTGGGTTTAAAACCAATGGATGTGTTTATAATAATTTTATCAAATACAACAAACATAGCGGGTAACACTAAGATCACGACTACCGTACTGATAATGGCACCTCTGGATAGCAGCGTACAGATGGAACTGATCATATCTATCTTGGAATAAAGCCCTACTCCAAAGGTTGCCGCGAAGAAACTGAAACCGCTGATTAATATAGATTTCATGGATGACTGGTGCGCCGTCCTGATTGCGTCCATTTTTCCGGCTCCCCTGCTTCTTTCCCTTTGGTATTTGCTGGTCATCAATATGGCATAGTCTACTGTTGCCCCCAGCTGTATTGTCCCAATTACGATACTTGCCACAAAAGGAAGGGTAATGCCGGCATAATAAGGAATTGCCATATTTACAAAAATCGCAAATTCAATTACCGCTACCAGAACTACCGGAAGGGTAATAGATTTAAATACGATCATTATAATTACAAAGATCGCTGCAATAGATGCTATATTTACATTTTTCAAATCCACATCTGTTACATCCGCCAGGTCTTTTGTCAGCGGTGCTTCTCCTATCACCATCGATTGGGGACTGTATGCTTTAACAATTTCAGTAACATTTGCAATCTGTTTATTTACTTCATCCGTTGCTGTCTTATAATCTGAACAGATAAACTGCACCTCATAGTGATCACTTTTCAGTGTACTCTTAATGTCATCCGGGATCATATCATCCGGAACCCCTGCTCCCACAAAGGAATCCAGGCCAATCGCCCATTTCACACCTGCCACCTGCTCTATTTCATCCAGCATTTCCTGTTTTTCTTTCACATCCAGCCCATTCTTCAACAGGACCATATACACGTTATTCATATGGAATTCATCGCCCAGCTTTTCATTTGCAACGGAACTCTCCAGATCCTGGGGCAGTGATTTGTCAATATTGTAATAAACCTCTGTATGTGCATTTCCGTATGCTGCCGGAATGATTAATATTAGAAATAAGACCATCCAGACCCTGTAATGCCTTGTAATAAATGCCGAAATCCTGTCAAGGCTTGGAATCAGAGATTTATGCTTTGTCTTCTCAATGGGTTTATCAAATATTAATATCAGGGAAGGCAGCAGTGTAACGCAGCAGATAACACCGATGATAACTCCTTTTGACATTACAATTCCGATATCCCGTCCAAGAGAGAATGTCATAAAACAAAGTGCCACAAACCCTGCGATAGTTGTAACAGAACTGCCTGCCACGGACTTAAACGTATTGGAAATGGCATGTGCCATGGCACGGTTCTTATCGCCTTCAAACCGTATCTTATTTTCCTCATAGGTATTTAACAGGAAAATGGAGTAATCCATGGTAACCCCCAGCTGCAATACCGCTGTCAGCGCCTGGGTTATATAAGAAATCTGCCCGAGAAACACATTGCTGCCGAGATTATAAACGATTGCTAACCCTATGCTGAACAGAAACAATACCGGTACTACAAAGGATTCCATTGTCAGGCATAGCACAAGCAGGGAAAGGAGTGCCGCAATTACCACATACACCGGCATCTCCTGCAGGGATAAATTCTTAATATCCGTTACCACGCCGGACATACCGCTGATGAAGCACTGCTTCGAACAGAGGGTGCGCATCTCGCTTACTGCTTTCATCGTATTATCCGCTGAAGTAGTATCATCAAACAGTGCAATCATCATTGTGGCATTTCCCTGATTAAATGCCTCCCGGATGCTGTCAGGCAGCATTTCAATCGGAAAGGTAATATCCATAATGCTGTCATACCAGAGTACATCCTTTACATGATTTACATTTTTAATCTCTTCTTTTAGCTTCACCACATCTTTTGGTTCCATATCTTCCACAATTACCATGGAAAAGGCTCCCATGCCAAATTCATCTACCATGATATCCTGCCCTTTTACTGTCTCCAGATGGTTTGGCAGATAACTTAAAATATCATAATTGATTCTTGTGTGCAGATAGCCAAACCCTGCCGGTATTAACAGCAGAAGGGATAGTATAAAGATAGGAATACGAAATTTTACAATTTTTTTACCAATCTTAATCATCATCCTTTTACATCTCCTTCTTTCATTAAAATGACCACTAGTCATTTGCTTTCAAACATGTTATACTATAAAAGTGACCATTAGTCAATCTTTTGAACATAAATTTAACAATTCTTTTAGAAATAGAACATGTACCATTGACTTTTAGTCACTTCTATAGAATAATAATGGTAATACTTCTATGCGAAGGAGATGATTTTCATGAGTAAATTAGAAAGTAATAAAAAACAAAAAAAAGATGCCCTGTTAAACACCGCCTTTGATCTTTTCATCACAAAGGGTATTCAAAAGACATCTATTGCCGACATTGTTGAAAAGGCTGGTGTAGCAAAGGGAACCTTTTATTTGTATTTCACGGATAAATATGACCTGCGTAACAAATTAATTTCCCATAAAGCTAATCAACTGTTAAGTTCTTCTTATGAGGAAATGAAAACGAAGAATTTTGATACCTTTGAAGAACAGATGATTTTCATGGTAGACAACATCATCAACCACCTGGTTGCAGACAAATCCCTGCTGTTTTTAATTGCCAAGCATTTAAGCTGGGGCATTTTTAAAAATGCCATGACAAGGATGGACAACGATTACGACAAAAATGTATATGAACTCTACGAACAGATTCTGGCAGAGTCCGGACGAACCTTTGAAGAGCCCGAAATCATGATTTATATGATTATTGAACTGGTAAGCGGCAGCATCTACAGTCCTATCTTATATGACCAGCCCGCTCCTATTGAGGTGATAAAGCCTTACATTTATGATGACATCCGGCATCTGATCGGGAAACACAGCAAATAAAAAAGCGATAGTAATTTATCGCTTTTTTATCTGCTGTATTCTATTCCCTTTTACCTATGACTCCACTTGCAATTCAACATCTCTGCTATCCAGTATGCTCATAAATTCTTCTCCGGTAATGGTCTCCTGATCATAGAGGTGTTTTGCAAGTTCATGCAGTTTTCCGATATTCTCTTCGATAATTCTTCGAGCCTTCCCGTGCTGTTCCCTGACAACCTCCACGACCTTTTTATCCACGACTGCTGCCGTATCGCCGGAACACATAAGTGATGTATCACCGCCCAGATATTGGTTCTGCACAGTTTCTAACGCTACCATGTCAAATTCATCGGACATACCGAATCTGGTGATCATTGCCCTTGCCAGTTTTGTTGCCTGTTCGATATCGTTAGAAGCTCCTGTTGTCACCGAATGGAAGACCAGTTCTTCTGCGACACGCCCGCCGGTAAAGGTGGCAATCTTATTTTCAATTTCTGCCTTTGTCATCAGGTTGTGTTCCCCTTCATCTACCTGCATGGTGTAGCCAAGTGCACCGGACGTTCTGGGAATAATGGTAATCTTGGTGACCGGCGCCGAGTGGTTCTGTTTTGCCGCAACCAGCGCATGACCGATTTCATGGTAAGAAACCACCAGTTTCTCCTTATCCGACAACACCTTGTTCTTCTTCTGGTAGCCTGCAATAACCACCTCAACGCTTTCCTCCAGATCTTTCTGGCAGACAAACTTTCTGCCATCCCTGACTGCCCGAAGTGCTCCTTCATTGATCATATTGGCAAGCTCAGCACCGGATGCTCCCGATGCCATTCTGGCAATTGCGTTAAAATCCACATCATCCGATATTTTAATCTTCCTGGCATGTACTTTCAGGATATCTTCCCGGCCCTTTAAGTCCGGAAGCTCCACAGGAACCCTTCTATCAAAACGTCCTGGCCTTAAAAGAGCAGGATCCAGTGAATCCGGTCTGTTTGTTGCCGCCAGAATCATAACGCCTTTTCTGCCGTCAAATCCATCCATTTCAGTAAGAAGCTGATTTAAAGTCTGTTCTCTCTCATCATTTCCGCCCATGCCGCCGTTATCACGTTTTTTACCAATAGTATCTATTTCATCGATAAATACAATACATGGAGCTTTCTCATTTGCCTGTTTAAAAAGGTCACGAACCTTTGCCGCTCCCATACCTACAAACATTTCCACGAATTCCGAACCGGATATAGAGAAAAACGGAACACTGGCTTCTCCCGCCACGGCTTTTGCCAGCAGTGTCTTACCCGTTCCAGGAGGTCCCACAAGCAATGCACCCTTTGGCATGGTTGCGCCGATCTCGGTATATTTACCGGGATTATGCAGAAAATCTACGATCTCAGTCAGAATTTCTTTGGCTTCATCCTCTCCGGCAACATCTGCAAATTTAATACCCGTAGTGGATTCTACATACACCTTGGCATTGCTTTTTCCAAAAGACATGGCATTTCCCATGCCGCCTCCGGCGCCGACCTTGCCCATCATTTTTTTAATAAAGAAAGTCCCGATTCCGTAGAGCAGCACAATTGGCAAAATCCAGGTGAGCAGGAAACTGAGAATCGGTGACATCTGCTGGACAATTTCCCGAGAGAACTTGGCTCCTGAGGTGTACAGCCGGTCAACCAGCTGTGGGTCATACATGGCACCAGTCCGGTAATAATTTGGTTTTTCTGCGTTATCTGAGAATAAAATTTCGTCGCTGGACACTTCTACCTCTTTGATCTGCTTGTTATTCATCATCTCTATAAAGGTTCCGTAATCCACTTCCTGCACTTTAGGCGACAGCAGTTTGGGAAACAAAAGTCCATTTAAAAGAAATATGACTAATACTGCAATCACATAATAAAATATCAGAGGCTTTTTCGACGGCTTTACTTCTTTCATAATCCTTTCCTCCTTATCTGATATAAAAGGCTGCAAGGCAATCTTTTATGTAAGTTAATAGTGAATCTATAGTCTATCTTAGGTGAGGAATTCTGAATTGTCAACGAAGCAAGTGTTAAATATTCATAAATAATTTAGAAAATTCAGCCTTTCACTTTCATTTTAGATACGCAAAAGGGATGGATGCCTGTCCGATGTGAAGGCTTCCATCCCGCAGATACGTATAACGTTATTATTTCTCTCCGGATAACATTTCATTCAATTGTTCTTCAGAAATCACCGGTACCCCAAGGTCCTGTGCTTTCGTCAGCTTGCTCCCGGCATTCTCGCCTGCCAGAACATAAGATGTTTTTTTCGAAACAGATCCTGAGACTTTTCCACCGTGCTTTTGAATCAGCTCACTTGCCTCTGTCCTTCCAAGAGTGGGAAGCGTTCCCGTCACCACAAATGTCATGCCTGCAAACAGATCATCCCCGTCCTCTTCTTCAGCAGTCATATTTACACCGTATTCCCGCAGCCTCTCCATCACTTCCTGATTGACCGGATCCTCAAAGAACCGGCGGATGAATACTGCACTGATTTCCCCTATATCGGAAACTGCAACCAGTTCCTCCAAAGTTGCCTCTTTTAAACGGTCTATGGAACCAAAATGACGCATTAATTCCCTTGCCGTTGCCTTACCGACATTGGCAATCCCCAGTCCGGAGAGCAGACGCTGAGGCTCATTCTTTTTCGCTTCTTCAATCATTGCCAGCAATTTATCCGTATTTTTTTCTTTTCCGATTATACCGGCTTCAATCATTTCATCCCTGTGGTTTTTAAGCACAAAGATATCAGCCACATTTTTTAGATACCCCTGACGAACCAGTTCGATAATGTAACTTTCCCCAAATCCTTTGATATCCATGGCATCCCTGCCTACAAAGTTAATGATATGGCGCTCCAGCTGTGCCGGACAGTTTGCACCGGTGCATTTGATATCAGCCGTGTCTTTTTCACGGACGGCAGGAGAGCCACATACCGGACAGACATCGGGAAGTACATAGCGTTTGGCACCTTCCGGCCTTTTTTCTTTTACGACATATTTGATCTTTGGAATAATTTCCCCTGATTTATAAACGACGATGGTATCACCAAGCCGGATATCCAGCTCATCGATAAAGTCCTGGTTGTGCAGCGTTGCCCTTGCCACACTGGTTCCGCATAATCTCACCGGTTCAAATATTGCCGTAGGGGTAATTCTTCCGGTTCTCCCCACGGAGAGTTCAATTTCCTGCAGTACCGTTTCTTTTTCTTCTGGCGGATATTTATATGCCACCGCCCATCTTGGTACTTTTGAGGTACTGCCCAGAGTTTCACGGTCAGAAAGCCGGTTGATTTTTACGACTGCCCCATCAATATCGTAAGCCAGCGATCCCCGAAGCTCTCCTATTTTCTCAATGGCTGCCCAGACTTCTTCCCCTGTATGGCAGATAGTATATTGGTCAATGACTTTAATCCCATTGCTTTTCAGGTATTCGTATCCTTCCGTGTGGGTTGCAAATGTCCTGCCCTGGGTTTCCTGAATGTTAAAGATAAACATGGAAAGATTCCGTTCCTTCGTTACCTTGCTCTCTAACTGCCGCAATGTACCCGCCGCACAGTTTCTTGGGTTGGCAAACGGCTTCTTGCCCAGTAGTTCCTGCTTTTCATTTACTTCATCAAAAGCGGCGTTCGTCATATAAACTTCTCCGCGGATTTCCAGATATGGAATGGGATGTTTCAGCTTTTTCTTTACATCCTTGATTACCCTGGCATTTTCCGTTACATCTTCTCCCTGGGTAACACCGTCGCCCCTGGTAATAGCTGTAGTGAGGACACCATCCGTATAACGCAGTGCCATGGACAGCCCATCTATTTTCGTCTCTACCACAAATTCCGGATCCTGAAGCTGCTGCCTCATATCCTCTACAAACTGGATTACATCTTCTTTGGAAAAGACATCCTGAAGGCTTAACATCGGGACTCTGTGCTTCACCAGAACGCCTGCTTCTCTTTTTGCGCTGCCCCCCACTTTCTGGGTAGGGGAATCCGGGGTTACCAGTTCCGGATGCTCCTGCTCAATCTGCTTTAACTCCTGCATCAGCTGGTCGTATTCATAATCGGTAATCTCCGGTGCATCCATGTTGTAATAACGGTCTGCATGGTAATTGAGCTGTTCTTTAAGTTCATCAATTCTCTGTTTCATTTTATGGCCTCTCTTTACTGATTCTAAAATCTTCCGCAATGCGCTTCTATGATCCCTTTTGGAGATGAGCTTTTGCCGGTCCATTGCTGGAATCCTGAATCAACCGGTAAAGCTCCTCAATTTCTTTATCCGTCAGTTTACGGTATGTGCCTGCCTTCAGATGTCCCAGATGAATATTCATAATACGCACCCTTACAAGCCGGGTCACTTTGAATCCCAGTGCCTCACACATCCTGCGTATCTGGCGGTTAAGTCCCTGGGTCAGAATAATGCGAAATTGCTTTTCACCCATCTTCTCCACCCGGCATGGTCTGGTTACTGTATTTAAAATGGGAACTCCCTTCTCCATTTGCCGGATAAACTCATCCGTAACCGGGCGGTTCACCTTTACTTCGTATTCCTTTTCATGATAATTTCCCGCACGCATAATTTTATTCAGGATTTCTCCATTATTTGTCATCAGCAGCAAACCTTCGGAATCCTTATCCAACCTTCCAATGGAAAAAATACGCTTGGGATAATGCAAAAACTCCTCGATATTATTGCTTCCCCATTTTTTCTCTGAGGTACAGATAATCCCTACGGGCTTGTTGACAGCCAGCAGGATCATCTCTTCCTCCCTGCTCACTGGTTTTCCATTGACCCGGATATCCTGAATGGGTAAAACCTTCAAACCCATAGCTGCAGTCTGCCCGTCCACGGTTACCCTGCCCTGTTCAATCAGTCTGTCCGCTTCTCTTCTGGAACACACACCTGATTCAGCCAGATATTTGTTCAGCCGGACCGGTTCCTTCTTATCTTTCCCTGAAAATTCTTCCTGCATCCTGTTTTTCATAAATAATCTAAAGCCTGCTTTCTCACTTTATTACATGTCCTCACTATTATATGGTAAATTCAAATGAACTGCAAGAATGTTTTAAAAATCCATACGTTAATTCTGATCGTCTTGCCATCTGAACGCACAGAAAAAAAAAGCGCCACCCTGCAACTGTGATTTCGCTGTAGCAGCGGCGCTTTCTCCTTATTAAGCAAATTCTTTCCTTTTATTTCTTAATTCTAATTCCATCTGAAGTTCTGTAGCCTGTATAATTACTGCTAATCCTTGCCGTTATTTTATAATAGTACCTTTTGCCTTTTTTCACTTTTTTATCGGTATATTGTAAAATACTTCCTTTTGTAATTGTTTTGATTAACTTATAAGTTCCGTTCTTTTTCTCAGACCGATAAATAGCGTAACCTTTTGCTCCTTTATTTTGCTTCCATTGAATCGTTACTTTTTGCCCTTTCTGGGATACGGATACTTTTTTGCTAAATTTCTTAAGCTTTATACTCTTTCCGAAACCTGCCTTGCTTTGTATATATCTGGTCATATCTTTTGGCACTGCAACTGCTGTATATTTTACACTCTTGCCCACATACCGCCTGGTGTCATAGAATTTTCCTGATGTAGTAATTCCTGCTTTTACAGCCTTCTTTCCGCTGACTTTTCGGTAGATTGTATAAGAACGGGCGTTAGATACCTTATTTACACGAACCTCTATCTGTACACCGGATTTCCTTGCAACTGCTGTAACCTTGCTCACAGCCGGTGCTTTTAATGCCTGTTTCTCTGGCTGTACAATCTTTTTTGTCAATCCATCAATTGAAGCACGCAGCTCCTTATAGAGTTCCTCAACGGCTGCCTTGTCCGATTTGCTTATATCCCGGATGGCGTTATTATATGCTTTCATAAATCTGTTCCAGGACTCTGTGGTATAGTCCTTCTGACCAGCCTGAACATACGCTTTCGCTCGTTCTGCTTCCGCCTGCAGCGCCTTCTTTGCCGCTTCCAGCTCCGCCGCATTTTTATCCTGGTCCGTCTCCTGCTTCTTTTCAATCAACAGTGTATCCATCCTGGTTCCTTCGTAGTTTCCATCCTCTACTATGGCTTCCACTTTATAGGTTCCGGGCACATTTGGGAGTGACATAGATCCATCATAAAGAATTTTAACAGTTAATCCTTCCGGCTCAGTTTTAGCAGTAACGGAAGTAACACTTCCTTCTGTCTGTTTTAGATTGCCCAGTGTAATTTTAGCCTCTCCTTTTGCTACTATAACAACTGCTTTTGCTTTTAATTTTTCAGGATTTTTAAAAGGTACATGTTCAGGAAGAATCAATTCTCCTTCCAAAGTTATCATTCCTGCTTTGCCGCCGTTGTATTGATCCAGACTCCAGTTTATATCCACACGAGTTTTCTGACTTCCTGCTGATACTACTACGCTCTTCTGCAACTTCTCTAATAGCGCCTCTGCGGTTGTTTGATACGCTACTGTTACCGGCATCAGCGGTGTTATTCCCGTGATAGCCTCAACAGTATCTTCAAGATCATCAATGGCTGTCTGAAGTTCATTTACACCATCTGTTATTTGTTGCTGACTGACATCTGAGTCTTTCATTAATTCTTCAGCCTTATGAAGTTTCTCCAGCATTTCCTGCCAGGAATCTTGTGTATAGGATATTGGTTTTAATGCCGTGGCTCTGGCAATTAATTCTGCCAGTTCTTTCTTCGCTGTTACCTGCTGTGTTTCCGTGTATTCATCAAATGCATCTACACGGAATATCGGATGTGCAGCACCTGACGGCTGAGTATTTCCAACCAGTTTCAATTCATGAACTCCATCATTAAGATTTAAATCGTAATCCTCACTGTCAAATTTCACGACTCCTCTTGGATTTGTAGCACTAGATGTTTCATAGCAAACCACCTTTGTTATTTCCTTATCATCAATGTAGACTGTCACCACCGCTCCTGTTTGCGCGGATTCTGTGATATACCTGACACGGTTACCTTCAAATCTGAATTTCACCCATGCACCGTCTGTTTTACAAAGTACCTGAGAATTTTCAGACGCATTGTTGATATCCTGTTTTACCCATTGTCCCTCTTTTCCAGCAGACCCGGTTGCTTTCACCGGACCACCGTCAGGATATCCTCCAATCAGTTTCCTTTCGCCAAGCTCTATATCTCCCCAGTTAGCCGGGTCATTGTATACACCTGCATTATCAAAATTTTGAACCGGATAGAATCCGTTTTCAGCTTCTGTCCGCACCGGCTGTCCCCACATATGAAGACCATCAATAGCGGTCAGCAGTGCATCTGCTTTTGCAGCCATCTCCTCATTTGTCAGGTCTTCTGACATTGCATCTTCCAATGCTTCCTGTACGATTACCCAATCTGCCTTTATGTAGTCTTCTTCATTTAACTCGCCTACCCTTGCGATTGCATTTTCCAATAAAATTTCAACTTCCGTTTTTTGTGTAGTAATTTCCTGAAATAAAGCTTTGACGTCCATATCCTGTTTTATATCCTCTATGGTATAGTCATTTACTGCCCCTACAGAATTGCCGTTTATAAGTAAATCCAGAATGATACTGTCTTTATCCGGATTAATCTTAAACTGCTGACTGCCGCCGCCCAGTACCTCTACTACACCGGAAGGTGATATACTGCCGTTTCCCTGTGCTGAAGCATTGATTTCAAATACATGATCAATCGTTTCAACAACTTTTTTTAATCTGCTTATTGCATTCTTTAAATCTTTTTCCGATGCTTTTGGATTCGCAAATATTCTTACGCCCTGATCAATTGCAGTCTGATAGGCATTCCATACTTCATCAGGACGCGATTCCTGTTTTACGGTTTTTGCCTTTTTAATAAAGTCAAATAAATTCAACCGGGATTCAGAATATCCAGCAATTTTATTGCTTGAATTTACCAGGCTCTCTGCAGCTTCAACCATCTTTTCCGGATCCATGGAGCCGTTTTCCAGATTATCTAATAAATCAGCTCTGCCATATTCAACTTGCTGACGCCAGTTATCTTCTGTATCTGTTCCAATATAGTTTACCTTTGAAGCATTTTCAAGGAATCGCAGTGCTGCTGCTGTAACATATTCTTCATTTTCCCGTGGTATTAAGTTTCTCTCTGCCTCCAGCAAACGATTCACGGTCTTGTCAACATCTGTTTCTATATAATTCTTCTGCTCTATCATTCTCTGGCATGCCAGTAATGCTTCTTCAAATTCCTTCCCTGTCTCTGAGGTGTACTGATAGGATACCAGTCCCATATTCTCAATATCCGATACCACTGTCTGGGCATACAGCATTGCCTGTTCTTCACCATTATATATCCGGTAGCTATGACCCGCCTCAGTATCAAAGGATATTGCTCCATTGGAATCCTGACTGATTTCTGAAATCTCTGCACCTGATGTTTCATCGATTATCTGACTAACTACACCGCATTTCAGGGATAGACGATTGCCGCTTCTGGATGTTATCAAAAGATCCGTTAATTTCATATCTTCCCAACTGAGATCAACTACAAAATTCCCCTGGGCTGCAAGTCCTTTCACTGTCCCCGATGGTAATTCATCCGGAAGTGCCGGAAGGATAGATATATACCCTGCATGGCTTTGCATCAGTAATTCCGCAATACCTGCTGTGCCACCAAAATTACCGTCAATCTGAAATGGTGGATGCAGGTCAAACAGATTGGTAGCAGTTCCATTCTTCATCAGATTTTTAAACAATCCATTATAAGCATGATTTCCATCCTGCAGTCTATTAAACTTCTGTCCCATAGACCATCCCGTAGCAGCATCTCCCCTTAGCTGAAGCGTAGTCTTTGCTGCATCCATAAGCTCTGGTGTTTCTGTAGTAATGAAATTTCCAGGATGAAGCATCATAAGCTGGGAGTTATGGCGATGTCCATCATCTCCAATCTTGATACTGGGATTACTTTTATAACGGTTATATTGGCCTTCCTGCTGCCATTCCTTGATCTGTCCGCTCTCTCCGATATTTACAGGATATAATCTGCTCATTGTGTATTCAAGCTTTTGTGTAAATTCATTATTAATCCCCAGCTTCTTTGAAGCATCCAGTGTATCTTCAAACAGCATGTAGATTAACTGCTGGTCAAACGCTGCTCCAACTGTCCACGGGCCTTGTTCTGATGAAAACGACGGTACCATAAACAATTTATCCTGATCTGCCTCTGAGCGACCATTCCTAAGCGTCTGAAGGAAAAAATTACATGCTCCTGTCATCATTGGATAGATTGTATCTTTTAGTATTGCTGTATCCTGCGTATATTGAAAATGATCGTAAACATTTTGCAGGATAAACGCATTTGCTGTAACAGCCATAGATGCATTGGAATTAATGTTCCCCGTAAATCCAAGTGCATTTGCACTGCAGTTTACCATCCATGTATGATCTGCACCAAACAATTTCTGAGCAGTGAGTGCCCCGGGTTCCTGTAAAGAGTCCACATAATCAACCAGTGACTCTCCAATCTCTGCCAGATTCGTTGAGTATACCGGCCAGTAGTTCATTTGCAGATTAATATTGGTGTGGTAATCCGACTGCCAGTCAGCAAATACTCTGTCATTCCAAATTCCCTGAAGATTACTTGGCAAAGTATCACTTCTGGAAGATGCGATCGCCATATACCTTCCATACTGAAAATACAGTTCTTCCAGATAATGATTTTGCGTTCCTGCCGATGCAGCGTTCCATTTTTTTAACAGTTGGTCTGTCTCTTCTGCTTCGCTATAAGTACCTCCAAAGTCTAATTCTACTCTGGAAAACAATTCCTGATAGTCTGAAAGATGTGAATTCCATAATTGATCATATTCTTTTTGCAATGCATTTTCAATTCTGTCGGTAACATAGTTTTGCGCATAGTTTTCCGCATCATCCTGGCGATAATCCGGCCAATCATTTTTATAGTTTGTAGCTAAGGAAACATATATTACTACGCTATCTGCGTCCTCTACCGTTAATTGTCCTTTTGCCGCTTCCGGATTCTGTGCGGTTACCAAACCTCCCTGATTCACGACTTTAAATTTACCGGCAAACTTCATATTGTTATTCGTCACCATACCATCCATGGTAATCGTTTGCGTATCTTCATCAGCAACTACCGTTCCCTCTTTTGTAACCTTTTTTGAATGGCTTCCGCTGGTTGTTCCCAGATCAGAAATAATCGGCCGCAATACCATATTAATGCTTCCCGGCTTATCTGCTGTGATCCGAAATACCATAACATTATCTGGATAATTTGTAAAAGCCTCTCTTGTATAATGTGTTCCCTGATAATTATAAGAGACAGTCGAAAGAGCCTCTCTTAAATCCAGTTCCCTCCGATACCCTTCCACTTCATCCTCTGTATGATTAAAGTCCATATACATATCTGCAAAATTCAAATAATCCCCCAGTGCCGACCGGTTATTGGGAAGAATTTTCATGTCTCCGCTCTGTGCCGGAGAATTTCCTGCAGTAGAATTATTATAATAATCCTGAAACAGCTTGTCGATATACTTCTCCATTGCTCCGCTTCCGGCTGCATCCACATTACCGAATGCATCACTAAGCGGATCCCGTTTCTTATATTCACCGCCTTCTGCATCATCTGTACCTCCAGTACCGCCTGACCAGAGGGTCTTTTCATTTAACTGAACGCGTTCTGTTTCTGTTCTGCCAAATACCATAGCTCCAATATGTCCATTCCCCAGAGGCAGTGCCCATCTCTCCCAGTTATTTCTTTCACTGCTGCCTTTATCTGCCGGTGACAGATACTGAAGTTTTAACGGCTTTTGATTTCTTCCATCATCTGCTGACGCATGAAGCGGAATACCGGGTATGGCAGTTATTGTCATCGCAATAACCATTGCCACACTAATAATTGAATTTTTCTTCTTCACCTTTTATACCCTCCTGGATAAAATATTGTCCTTTTACAGTGACTATTTACTATTTTGGACTGAAATTTACAATCCCCCTCTCTGCAGTAGTCCTTCTGCTCATCCACTCATGTTGCCTGGAACGTAGATGCCATTGTTATTTTAACCCCCAATTTCTCGTCTAATATTTTCTATACCTTAAAAATCACGAGATTGCCAAATACATAATTTCAGGAATTGGCGCTTAAGGTGGGTTTTTATCTTTAATATATTGCAAATTTATAATTTGCTTATAATATATTATTATTTTCATAACCATATTATATAATTGCTTTTTTATTTATTTAATCTTACCATGGCTTCGCTGAATATTACATTCATTTTATTACTTTTTTAGTTGATTATCTTACTTTTTTATGGAAAAGGAGCATTAAGTCTCTATTCATTACAGAACAGACTTAACGCTCCTATTGTTATTAAAACCAAACCACATTATCCAAAGATCTGAAAGAAACCAAAAAGTGCTGATATCACTTTTCGCTACCTGTGCTCAAATTCTATTTTCAGTTCATTTTCTTCATATTTTGCACCAGCTGCTTCATACTCCCGCAGTTTTGGGGGTAGTATCAGATTCCTGCGTTCATTCTTGATGGTAAGTGCCAGTTCCTCTCCTTTTTGTTCCAGCTCCAGTTCCTGCTTCTCCACAAACGGGATTGCTATTTTCAAACAGTATCTGTCCTGTATCTTTTCCAGGACAAAGATGTTCTGCACTGCCAGAACCGCCGACGGATCTGTATCACGGTACACCATATCCGCAGCCTTTTTAAGCCGCTCCACAGTTCTCAACTCATGTTTTAAAAACTCCATCTCAAAAACCGGAATGCCAACAAAGCTCTGTCTGATATCCAGAAGGCTGTTCTGCTGGTTTTCGATCCATTGATTAAAATATCCCTCTAAAGAAGACTTGGGATACACTTTATTTACAATAACAGCATCCACATTATAATCATACATATGGAGATATGCAAAATTTCTTTTGGCTTCTTTCACCACAATTTTTTCCGGTGTCGTTACGATTCGCAAACTTAGAACTTCCTTATCAGACATCAGCTCCTGCAGTTGTTCTATTTTAGAACAGAGTACCTCTACTTCATCAAAAAGAGTTTCTTTTGGCATGGGTATTTTCATGGCTTTTTCTACCAGAGGACCAGCCACTTTTATTGCCTTTCTTTTCATAGGCATAATTTTCCCTAATAGATCCCCGAACATTTCCGGAAATTTCAACAGAGAAATGGTCTCCCCGGTAGGTGCACAGTCTACGATCAGAACATCGTAATTGCCGGCTTCATAAATCTCCAGAATTTTAAACAGGGAAAACAGTTCTTCAAATCCCGGAAAAACCAGCAGTTCTTCCGCTTCTATACTCTCTCCGGATCTGGAAGTCAGCAATTTTTTCAGATAATCCTTTATGTTTCCCCAGGCATGTTCACTTTCGGCTACCGCATCGATTTCCATGGCATACAGATGCTCTGTGATCTCCAGTGGAGTGTTTCCAAGCTTTCTGTCAAAGGAATCTCCAAGGCTGTGTGCCTGGTCAGTACTCATAATCAGTACCCGTTTTCCGGTTTCTGCAATTTTACAGGCAGTTGCTGCCGCTATACTGGTCTTGCCTACACCGCCCTTACCCGTATATAATAATATTCTCATGTCTGTCCCTCCTATTCGATGATTACTTTTCTTGTCCTCTTTATGTTTTCGGACTTTTTGGATGAGTCCGCTCCTGCATCCGTATCTGATTTTACGGTTCTATTGCCACTGTTATCTTTTCCCTTTCCCGGATCAGAATTCTCTTCTCTTTTTCCAGCCAGGTAAATTTCAACTGCACACTCTTTTAACCAATCTCCGGCATCTGACCTCCATTTTTTAAGTCGTCCATTTGTTTCATCCGGCAGCAGTTCCTGCAACGCTTCTATTTCTAATTTCTTTGCCTGAACCATTTTTTTAATAAAAGTCTTATTCATCCTCTTCCTCCTTAACGAACTGTATTAGCAGAGACTGGTCCTTCATTTTTGCAGACTGCACATAATGTCCCCGCAGGGAAGCCGGCATTGGGATAGCCCTTTTAAAATTCCCGATCTTCACAATAAGATCCTGTCCCGCCTCATGCATGACAATATCTTCTTTGTTAACACATGGCAGATATACCTTCAGAAGATATCCGTCCTCCGTCTTTTCATAAACTTCGTTGGGAATGTTACGCTTCACTTCAAAGAGATCTTCCTCCTGAAGCGCATCTTCGCATACCCGATCCAGGGATGTAAGCCCGTTTAAATCAATATCGTACCACTTAACGGCATACACGCTAACCCCCTGGAAGACTTCCTTTAATTCATTGATATATTGCTGCTGGATCTCCAGCCATTCATCAAAAAAGTGATTATTCAGATCCGCAGGCAATACCCGGTTGATATAAAGCCCATCTACATTAAAATTATAGAGATTTAAATACATATAATTTCTTTTTGTTTCTTCCACCACCATCTTTTCCGGTATTGCCACAAGCCGTATGCTGCTGATTTCCCGGTTCTTCAGCAAGGTTTGCAGTTCAGCCAGTTTCAGATACATTCGTTCGATATCATTCATAGCTTTTGTATCCGGAAGCTGGATCTGGAAGAATTTTTTCGTCACCGGCCGCATCACTTTAACAGCCACTTTTCCCAACGGAAACAGTTTTTCCATATACCAGGAAAGCAGTTCCGGAAATTTCAAAAGAGACAGTGTCTCACCGGTAGGTGCGCAGTCAACAATGATCAGATCGTATGTTTTTTGGTTATAAATCTCCTGAATCTTCAACAGGGAAAATAATTCCTCAATGCCCGGTATCATATCCAGGTCATCCAATCCAATATCTCCTCCTGTTCCTGCCGGCAGCATATTAGCAAAAGCATTCATCATAGATGAAAAATCATGTTCCATCTCATAGGTGGGGTCAATTTCCAACGCAAATAAATTCTCAGCCACCTGCATTTCTTCCTTTCCCAGAGACTGCTCAAATAGATCGCTGAGATTATGCGCCATATCCGTACTTACAATTAACGTCTTTTTCCCTTCTTTAGATGCTTTTCTGGCATGTGCTGCTGCAACGCTGGTCTTGCCCACGCCGCCTTTTCCTGTAAAGATCATGATTCTATTCATAATTCTCCTTTCCCGGTAATGAACTTCCCGGTTCCAATTATATTGTTTATGTTTCCTTTTTTCTTTCTTCTTCAATCGAATTATTCGAATATCGAACTATTTATTATTATAAAACAGAGCCGCAAAGCTCTGTTTTAATGCTTTCATGGTTCATTCTTTTGATTTTAATACTTAATTATTTTAATTCTCTAACACTACAGCGCG
>UQCR01000118.1 GCA_900539655.1 uncultured Robinsoniella sp. | reverse complement strand
TACAATGTTGGACTTTGGTAAAGGATTTAACTGATTTAGACGCTGCAAAGGAAGTATATGAATTTGTATGTAAAAGTAGAATAAAGATTGATTTGCTGATTAATAATGCAGGTTTTAATGAGTGCGGAAGATTTTTAGAAACTAATTTAGAGCGAGAATTAAATATTATTAATCTACAAAATCTAATCCTTACTTACTTAACAAAGGTATTTTCAAAAGCAATGAGCGAACAAGGGGGAGGGAAAATATTGAATTTGGGATCAACAGGTTCATTTGCGCCTTTTCCTTATGATGCAGTTTATGCAGCATCGAAAGCGTATGTGTTAAGTTTTTCACGTGCAATAAATTCAGAATTAAAAAAACAAGGAGTATTAGTATCTACTTTATGCCCTGGTGCTACGAATACATTGTTTGCCGAGAAAGCGAATATTGAAAAAACTATTTTATTCCGATACTTCGTAATGTCTCCAGATAAAGTGGCCCGAATTGCCTATAGAAAATTGATGAAGAATAAGAGTGTTATTGTTACTGGAATATACAATAAATTACTGGTGGTTTCCATGAAATTGTTGCCATATTGCGTTATAGAAAAAATATCACCACTCTTTTTTTCATAGATATTTGTTATTAGATGTATTCTCGTGTCAACAGTAGAAATGATATCGAGGATCTGTAGAGTAGAAGGGATTATTACAACAAAGTAAGTGACCCAACCATCTCGGATTAAAACAAACATAAGCGTGTGATTGTGTATAATAAATTGGTCCACAAGGCATCATCAGTCTCAATATGAAATTTTTACTTTGAGACTGATGGGAGCCCAATATATTATATTTTTATGGATGCACACGATATTACTGAATCTATTTTAAAAAGCTGTATTTAATATTGAGGTGAATACTAAAAGATGAATGAAAATAATAAATGCAATAATAAATGCGAATTATTAATTAGAAATGGTATTGGGAAAAAACATATACCCAATTTTTGCGGAGGTATGCATTGTTATGAGTCGGTGCTTTTTTGCGACGGAATTGAAAAAAGAGAATATGAATATTATGAACAGTGCAGAAATTGTAGCCAATTTATTCATAACAGAGCACATAACGTCTTATTCGGTATATTTTCTGTGATCATATTTTCTGTTTTGTTATTAATTTTTAGTACACCACAAGGAGCTATAAGAAGGAATATTCTCTTTAAAGAAGGTCTATCTGCAGCAATAACATGTAAAATAGAAAAAATTGCAGAGGAGGGAAATAGCACCCATTATATTGTGATAGATGATAACGAGAGCCGAGAGGTACAGGTTATAAATTTACATTATACTTGCTATGCAAAATAGGGTATGGATAAAAAGTCATTGTAAGGAAAAAACAATACTTTGGAGGCAATAAATCTTTTGCAAATTATGCCGTGAAGTAGTAAAAATTGGTTAATTACTTTGAACTTGTCACGTCAAAATGGGATATGTCTTATTATGAAAGAGGTGAAAATTTTTGAGGAAAAGTCTTTTATACGTTATAATATTGCTTTTTACTGTTCTTGTTGGCTGTGGTAGTGATAAACAAATTAAAGGACAGTCTTTATCTTTTTTTCCTGATAAAGTTGAAGTTGTGGAAGTGGCTCATTTACAAGGAACGCTTGAAAAGGAGTGGACTATTAGTGGTGATCAGTTAGAAAAGTTAAGGGGATGGTTTGATGATTTACTTTTGAAAGAGAAAGAAACGCAAAACCCTTTGACAGATATAACTGGAATAGAAAAATATACATTTGATTTTGGAAAAAAATATACGAAAATTATATATCTTATAGGAGATGGAAAGGAATATTTGCAAGTAGGTGATAAAGAATGGTATGAGATTAAAAATCCATCGATTCCTCCAGTTGATAAATAACTTTGCGATAAAAAAGGCTGTAAAGGTGAAAAGCATTTCAAGGCTTTTCACCTATTTTTATTTAAAGGGATAAATTTGTTAAAGTAGATTAATCTGTTATTTGATATAGTTAGTTAACTCCTTATATTCAATAGAAATGCATAAAAATAGTTACATGAAATAACGAAAGTATTACAACTGATATGAAAGGGAAAAATTTGTATGATAAAATGTAGTGGAAAGAAAAAACGATTATAGTTTCATATTAAGATATTAGAATTAAAACGATATCTTCTGATGGGTTTTCATTTTAGAAGGTTTTTACAATATCTTATTATGACTATACAGTAAGGAAGGAGGGAGTCCATTGGAGAGCGATTATTGCAAAAGTTTACTGTTAATAACTTGTTTTTGTATTAATTAGGGGATTTAACACAAACTTAATTAAGCCAAAGGAGGAAGAAATATGAAGATTACAAAGAAGATACTTGGTGTAGTTTTAGCAGTTGTAATGACAATATCAACTGTAATTTCTGTAAGTGCGGCAGAATCGCCTGAAATAGTTACCTCTGAACAGAGGTCGGCTATGGTTGAGGCATTTAACTATATCGAGCCACAGAAGTCTGTAATTGGTTGGGCCGATATTAATTTTAATGAGCTGCATGTGGGAGAACCTATTCATGCCTACAACTACATTGACAACTCATTTGAAGAAAATATGTTAATGTATCCGATTATTGGAGACAATAGACTTATCGCATTAGCAATAGAAAATGAGGGAAAGTACCAAATCACAGAAGCTTTAGTTAAAGATATTAGTGGTGTAGTTGACGCAGATACGCCATTTGCAATAGTGTATGATCAGGACAGTTGTTATCTATATGCGAATAACAGTTTTACCTTACTTGGTACATCTGATTTGAAGGATTCTAGCCGATCCGTTTTAAATCCGAATGAGAGATCCGCTTTTGATGGGCTGCAAATGGTTAAACTGGCTGATAATGAGTCTCTGGGTTATTCACAGAATGGTACAACAAGGGCGCCGGTTTATTATTCTTGTCCGGTTTCATATGTAAGTCAGAATCCACCATCTAATATTTGCTGGGCGGCAACAATTGCATCTATTGTTAATTACAAAACAGGACAGTCATTGGGTGCGGTATCTGTAGCACAGAGCCATTTTGGAAGTAATTATAATACCGGTCTTTATGATGGTGATGCGGCAGCAATATTTTCTAACTATGGACTTTCTTATACATTTCATGACCAAGTACCCTCTGACAATAGAATATTAACCAATATTCAAAATGACTATCCAATGTATGCTGGCCTTACATTCTCGGGTGGTCGTCATGCGGCAGTGCTCTACGGTATTAATGCAGTTGGAGGATACATATATCTTATGGATCCTGAATTCGGCTTCACTTCTTCAAGTATGTTCAGTGGTGCATATAGTTATGTAAGTGGTTATTCTGGTGTAAGGCTTACATTAAATAGAACTGTTTGTCATAATTGGTAATTGAAAAATAATAGTAATAAATTAACAAAAAGCCACCATCAAATTCGAAACCCAAATTGATGGTGGCTTTTTAGAACAGGTATCCTACTTTTTTGTATCATTTAAAGACTGGCGGTCAATGGTACAGCAGGATAGGCAAAAAGAATCACAAGAGTAGCCACTATAAAGAACATATCCTGTTTCCCAATAATAGTTGTTCCATTGCATGACATAGGAAAAAGAGAATTAATTGAATTTATGTGTTTGAGTGAAATAATGGCAGGATACGATGGGGTTATGGAGGAGGTACATGATTTTTTATAAGAAGCATGAGCTATAAAAATAGGCACTAGGCAGAGAAGACATAATTGGGGAGAAGCGAAAAAATGCAGTTATACATATCAATGTGGAGTATAGGTTGGTAGATTATCAGAATCATCAGAAAAGATGTTTATTGGTAATCTGCTTTTTATATTATTTATGGACTAGCAGTCAATGGTTAAAATCGGGGTATTCCTGTAGAATGAGTTCATATCACATTGATAATTTTTCTTTGTAATAGATATCGGATGTGATAACTGAAATTAAAAGTTCAGGAAATTGTACTTTGACAATAGAATATCGGCACGGTGGAAGAATTTTGATTTTAATATGCCATAAATGACATATTGATGAAATCTTCCTTTAAGAATACAAAACATTTTGGGCATGCGATAAAGCATGAAGAAAAGTAATCAGCTACGCCATAATGTACCTGCCTTTTGGGTTAATGCCAGGAATCGTAATAGAAGAAGCAAAGGTATGAGCGGCACTTATTCATGGATTATTTGACCAATAATTTAAAAGCCAAAATGATAATGATACCTCCGTAATTATAGAATCACGGTCCGGGTAGCGCCGGAGGCATGAGTAGTGAGAAAGGGTGCTGCAAAGTGTCAGGCAGGGGATGGTTAAACTGATTCTACGTGTTCCCATGGTACAAGGGGTGAGATAATATACAACCGCATCATTTTTTTGATGCGGTGTACCATTAAAAAGTTAGAATTATGTGGCATATTTGACGGCCGTATAATTGTGATTTTTTAATTAAGTGTTTTAGAATTTTTTTTGGTTCTTACTTGACACAGGCAGGTAAATCCACCCTGATGAAAATATTAAGCGGACTGTATCCCCATTCTGAATATGAGGGAAGAATTATGCTGGGAGACAAAGAATGTCTGTTCAATTCGCCCACCGATTCGGAAAACAGCGGAATTGCCATGATTTATCAGGAATTGAATTTGGAGCTTGATTTGACCGTTGCGGAAAACATTCTTCTGGGAAAGCTTCCTAAGAAGAAAAGCGGATTTATCGACTGGAATAAAACTAAGACAATTGCGGAAGAGACGCTTTCCAGGCTTCATACGAATATTGATGTCAATGTTACCGCCAGAAGCTTAAATCCTTCCATGCAGCAGCTGGTATGTATCGCCAGAGCCCTGGTGCGCAATCCCAGGATCCTGATTTTAGACGAACCTACTTCTGTTCTTACAGAAGGAGAAACCCGGAATCTTATGTCTGTGTTAAAAGAACTGAGGCGTCAGGGACTTGCATGTCTGTATATTTCACACAAGCTGGATGAAGTATTTGAGCTGTGTGACAGGATGGTGATTCTGCGTGACGGATGCTATATCAGTGAATATAAAATGGAAAATGGCTATAACAGCACACCTATAATAGAGGACATGATTGGACGGCATTTGGATGTGATGTATCCTTCGCTGAAAAACCGGAAGATTGGAGGGGAACTGCTGAGAGTAGAACACTACTGTGTTCCCCATACATTTGCCTATGGTAAAAATATTATTGAGGATGTGAGTTTTACACTTAAAAAAGGAGAAATACTGGGGCTTGCCGGATTAGTCGGTTCCGGAAGGTCAGAGCTTATCAATGCCATATTCGGAACGATTCCAAAGACCCGGGGAAAGCTCTTCCTGGAGGGAAAGGAAATAAAAATAAACACCCCCCGCAGTGCTAAAAAATATGGCATCGGACTGCTCACGGAGGACCGCAAGAAAAATGGATTTATCAGCACCATGTCCATTTGTGATAATATGACTTTAACAATCTTAAAGGAAATAACCGGAACACTTTTAATAAACCGTGCCAAAGAAAGAAAAATAGCAAGTGAATATTTTGAGACACTACGGGTAAAAGCGCCCGGTCTGGATACCCTGATTTCCAATCTCTCAGGAGGAAACCAGCAAAAAGTGATTCTTGCTAAATGGCTGATGACGAATCTGAAAATTATTTTACTGGATGAACCAACCAGGGGAATCGATGTGGGAACCAAAGCGGAAATCTACAAAATCATGTTAGACCTGGCGTCAAAGGGCATCAGCATTATTATGATATCTTCGGAAATGCCGGAGTTGATTGCCATGTGCGACCGTTTCATTGTGTTGGGAAAAGGAACGGTGTTAAAAGAAATGAGAAAAGAAGAAGCAGATGAAGTGTCACTGCTAAAAGCAGCATCCAATACCTGAATATGGAAGAAAATGAAACTTGCAATTTAAAATAATATGAATGATGAAGGAGATTAAATAATGAAAATGAAAAAAATAATCGCGTCTGTATTAGCCATTGCCATGACCTTATCGTTAACAGCATGTACCACAGAAAACACAGCCTCCAAAACAGATAACGCTGCTTCCCAGGCGGATTCTGCAGCCAAAACAGATTCTGGGGAATCCAAATCAGATGCCGCCGGCAATTCCACAGAAGAAGCCGGTAAGACAAGTGAAAATGCAGCAGTGAATAAAGATGGAAAAAAACTCCATTTTGTATATGTATCTCCGCTGCTGGCACATCCGATCTGGCTGATTGCCAAAGATGGATTTGAAAAAGCATGTGAAGAGCTTGGCATAGAAGGGGACTGGGTTGGTCCGCAGAACGTATCCCCGGAAGAGATGTCAAAACTGGTTGAGACTGCAGTTGCCCAGAAAGCGGATGCCATCATTACCCAGGGCCTTGTTCCCGCGGCACCTGTTAAAACAGCAATTGATGCAGGCATTCCGGTTCTGGTGGTAGACTCGGACATTCTGGATACCGACAGGCTTGCATTCTTTGGCAAAGACGTAAAGAAACAGGCAGAAGTATTGTATGAATCCGTTTCCCAAAAGATTGATGAAAATACACCAATTAAAGCATCCATTCAGGTTGCTGCACTGAATTACCAGATTGCCCATGACCAGATAGATGCCATTAAAGAAGTTTTTGGAAAGCATAAAGGCGGATTTGAGACTGTCAGCATCACAGAATCCAAATCTGATAAAATGAAAGCCACTACTGAATGGGAAAATACATTCAAAGCATATCCAGATATCAATGTTGCCATCAATCTGGCTGCAGAAGCTGGTCCGGCATGTGCGAAGGTAGTGCAGGAAAAAGAAATCCGTGATAAAGTCCTGGTATATGGAGTGGATGATACGGAAGAAACTCTGGATTTAATCAAAGACGGTTCTCTGGACGGAACAGTTGTAACATCATTCTATAATTACGGATACCAGGCGGCTTACTGGCTGTATCAGAATATTACCGAAGGCAAAAAGCCTGAGAACGTAGTGAATGATGCCGGAACCATTATCGTAACAAAAGATAATGTGGATACTTATTCAGATGCATTAAAAGTTAAAGTTGACTTGAAATAGAGGATAACATAAAATAACAGGAAGGGGGGTTCCCCTTCCATTGTAAGGAGGACCCGAAAATGAACGGTTACGAGAGAGTGAAAACGGCGATAGCCACAGAAAAAGCAGACCGTACACCCATGATGCTTCACAATTTTATGTCGGCAGCCTCAGAGCTTGGGATTTCCATGGCTGAATACCGCAGTAATCCGGCACACATTGCCGATGCCCATATTACGGCAGCGAGGAAATACGGTCTGGATGGCATATTAATTGATATCGATACCTGTATAGAGGCCGGGGCAATCGGTGTTCCGGTGGATTTCCCGGAAAATGAGCCGGCAAGAGCCATGGGGTGTGCTTCTGACGATATAGACCGTCTGATCGAAATGATGGCACCGGAGAAATTGTTGAAAAATGACCGGATAAAAATACTCCTGGATGCAGTTAATCTGACCAGGCAGCGAAGCGGAGGAGAACTCTGGATAAGGGGGAACTGCGATCAGATGGCATTCAGTCTGGCTATGCTGGCATATGGCATGGAGGACTTTATGGCGGACCTGCTGGATGAAGAAATGGAAGAAAAGATCTTCTGCCTAATGGATCGTGCCTATGATGTACATCTTACGCTTCATAAACTTATGATGGAAGCGGGTGCGGATATGACAAGCTTTGGCGACAGTTCCTGCGGACCGGATCTGATCAGCCGGAATATGTATCAGAAGTTTGCATATCCCTATCACAAACGTTTACAAAAAGATTTAAGTGAAGCAGGAATTCCAGTAGTGTGCCATATTTGCGGCAACACGGATTTGATCATGGAGGATCTTGCCAACATTGGATTTACCGGTGTGGAAGTGGACTACAAAACAGATATCGGCAGGGCAGCCCGCCTGTTAAAGGGGAAATCCCTGATGTTTGGACCGATTGACCCTTCCGGTTCCTTTTATTTTGGAACACCTGAGCAAATGCAGGAAGAAACGTACCGTGTTCTGGATATTTTCAAGGGGGAAGGGCTGGTTATCGGAGCCGGCTGTGCACTTCCATCCAATACGCCGGAAGCTAATATAAGACTCTTCCGATCTACTGTAAAAAACTATTTAATATAAGATAGGATTACTAAAAGGTAACATTACTAAAAGATAGCATTACTAAAAGTTAACTCAATAAAAGATAACTTTAATAAAAGATAACTTCAATTAAAAGGATGTGTCCCATGAAGCATATAGCCCCTCTTTTAAATAAATTTAACCGGATTAAATACAAGCTGGTACTATATGCCGGCATCCTTTTTCTATTTGTCTTTATCATTGCATTACTTTCCAACAAAGGAAATATAAACGCACTGTATGCCTACAGTGATTTTTCTGACCAATACAGTGAACTTGGCAGCTTTTATCAAAATATGGAATCCGCTGCTTCCGATGCCCAGACGTATTTGTACCTTCGTGACAATGAATATCTGAAGTCATTTGAGAATACGATGAAAATTGTTCATGAAAGGCTGGATCATCTGACAGAATACACGGACAGCGATTCGCTGAAATGGCGGTATCAGCTGCTTCGGAATATGGTAGATTCTTATTCAGAGGGATTCTATGATTTAAAGGAACAGAGAAGAAGCATGGATGAGTTTTACGGATATTTTTCCCGCATTCCGGAAAATATACAGGGCACTTACATAGAGTACTCCACACTGCTGACCCATGAGATGAATTTAAAGAGAGATGATATGATTCAGCGGCTAAAAACGTCTATTGTAATTACCATTATTATCATCACGTTGATGTTTGTGATCACTATTCTGTTTGCGGTTATTTCGATCTGCACAATCACCAGGCCTCTGGGTAAAATTGTTGAAAATATAAAAGGCATCAAACATGGGAATTACCACCTTGCCCCAATCAATAGCGCAGACAATGATCTGAAAGTGCTGTGTGAAGCAATTGAAGATATGTCTGTAAGCATTCAGAAAAATATTGAACATGTGAAAGAAAAGTCAGTTCTGGAAAAACGCATCCTGGAGAGTGAAAATGAAAATCTGAAAATCCATGATCTGCTTACAGAAACGGAGCTGAAAGTTTTACAGGGACAAATCAATCCACATTTTCTGTTCAATACCCTGAGTCTGATTTCCAGGATGGCGTATCTGGAGAATGCTCCAAAGACAAAGGAACTGATGGAAATTACTTCGGAACTGCTGCGTTACAGTCTCGAAAAATCAAATAGTACTTCCGACCTGATGGGCGAGATTGCCTGCATTAAAAACTATCTGGAAATCCAGAAGAAACGTTTTGGACACCGGATACAATTCCAGCTTTTTGTGGAAGAGGGGCTGCCAAATCCGATTATGCCGGGTATGGTCATTCAGCCATTGGTGGAGAATGCAGTCATCCACGGGGTGGCAGATATGATGGAAGATGCGGCGGTTGACGTGGTGATCTATAGAAAGCATGATAAAATCTGCGTACTTGTGGAAGATAACGGCGTGGGTATGGACAGTGATATTCTGGAAGCCATCACCTCCGGGCGGCTAAAGGAAACCGGCACCCGTGCCAATGGCAATAATATTGGATTGAATAATGTAAGGCGGCGTCTGGATGTATTTTACGGCACAGAGGGAATTTTGACCATAGAAAGCAGTCAGGGCTGCGGTACGGCTATTTCCATCAATCTGCCATTTGAAGAAGAAAGCGAGGAGCTGACATGAAATTCAATCAGCCGTTTGAAGAAGAACGTAAGGAGCTGACATGATGTTTAATTTGCTGATAATTGAAGATGAACCCATTGAGCGGGAAGTTTTAAAATTAATGATTCAGACAAACTGTCCCTTTGTCGCACAGATCATGGAAGCAGAAAATGGATTTCAGGCAATTGAGAAATGCAGATCTTTTCTTCCGGATGTGGTGCTGGTGGATATTAACATGCCTGGTATCAACGGTCTGGATACCATCCGGGAATTGAAAAAAATGAAGGAAGATCTGTTTTTTCTCATCCTCTCATCCTATAACCGGTTTGAATATGCCCAGGAAGCGGTGAAGCTTGGGGTGGAAGATTTTATCCTGAAACCGGTTAAAATAGAGACCTTAAAGAATGCATTTGAACAAATCGGAAAGAAGCTGGAAAGTGCAAAGAAGAGCCGGACGCAGAATTCCCTGCTCTTAGACCGGATGGAGAGTATCCGCCCAATAGTGGAGAGCGACTGCATTTACAGCCTGATTTCCAGGAAAGCAGATGATGAATTAGAACGAATTATGTCATTTCTGGGATTTGAAGTACAGAGCGGGTTTTGCCTTGCGGTCCAATATGAGAATACCCCCAGGTTGATTTTGCGCAAAATCAAACAGGCTCTGCAGGATGTGGGAATGAAATGCATCGGTGAACCGTTTAACAACCTCCTTATTTTTTTCATTTTGGAAGATAAGCTGCTAGAGGAACGCAAGCTGACTGAGGTGGGGCGTTTTACCAGTATGTTGCTTCATGAAATGGGCAAGGATTCCTGCCGGATCGGTGTGGGGAATATCTACCGGGACACAAATGAATTATGTGAATCCTATAAGCAGGCACTGCAAGCACTAAAACAATGTACTTTAGAAGCAGCATTTCATATCTATGGGGAAGACACCGCAGCTGTCTCCCGCTCAGTCCCTGACATACCGGGAAGTGCCAGAGACCTCCTTTCTCAATTAAAGAAAAACGACCGGAAAGAGCTGGGGACGCTTCTGTCTGCTGTCAGCACGGAGTTGATTCTAAAGTCCGAGAATCTGGCACAGGCAAAAGAAAGGGTGTATAATCTATTGGTTTTGCTGACCGGAGAGGTCAGGCAGCAATATGCAGATGTAACTCTACTCATGGAATTTACGGTGTCACTGGAAGAGATACTTGCTTTAAAAGATACGAAGGAACTGGCTTTTTATCTGGAGATGCAGCTGCTTACCATGCAGGAGGGCATCCTGAAATTTAACCGGACGAATAATCATTATCTTGTAGAGCAGGCAATGATGTATATTACAGAAAATTACAGAAACAATATTACGCTGGATGATATGGCAGCATATCTGCGCATCTCTCCTTTTTATCTGAGCCGTGTGTTCAAGAAAAGCACCGGGAAAAACTTTACGGATGTGCTTGCAGAAAAGAGGATAGAAGCGGCAAAGCTCTTGCTCCATGAGAAAAAAAGCATCAAAGAAGTCACCTATGAGACTGGTTTTAATAGTCAGAACTATTTTTCTAAAATATTTAAAAAATACGTTGGCTGCAGCCCCCGTGAGTACCGGGGGGATAACGCGCCCACCGGCAATCAGCCATAGGAATCAACGCAGGGATTCTTTGTACTGGACTGGGGTCATCCCTTTTACGGATTTAAACATTTTATGAAAATAAGCATTATCGTAGATACCGGTCTTATCACTGATTGCTTCACAGCTTAAGTCCGTATTCTGCAGAAGATAACAGGCATATTCAATGCGTTTCATGTTCATGTATTTGATGGGAGTTACACCAACGTTTTTCTGAAACAATCTGGTGAGATATGTGTGGCTGATATGCAGATTATCTGCGATATCCCGAATCTGTATCTGACCGGTAAAATTTTCATCGATGTAAGAAAGCGCCTTCACGATTAGTGCAGGCGTATTTTTTTGAGGAATCCCTGTCATTAAATCTAATAAATACATGATAAAAGTGTAAACCTTAGAGGACAATTCGTATTTATTAATCTCAGGGCTGGTGTAAATATTATTACGTTCCAATCTATCTTCTTCTTTGCAATCTTCTCTTAAACCAATGGTTATATATTCTAATATATCAATGAGCTGCAGTCCGGCTTTTTCAGTGGATACATTTTTGAAGACATATTGGTTGTTGGAGAGCAGGTAACTGAATAACTCTTTGCAGTTACTTCCTGACAGTTCAATCCACAGCAGTCCAAGAGAGGACTGGTTATAATTGCTGTAATCATGTGCTTCACCAGGATAAATGATGAAGGCATCCCCTTTTTTAAGCAGATGTTCTTTTTCGGCAATATGAAAAATGCCGCATCCGTCGAAGACAAAATGAACCGTGTAATAGGGATAATCATTGTCACGGATAATTTCAAAATCTTCATCAAAATAATTGCAGCCGGCGCGTATTATATGGAATAAAAAGTTATCATTTTTGGGAGGTGCAGATAAACGGTAGCTTAAATTCAATACGTTTTTTATTCTTTCATCAATTGTCATATGGAATCCTCTACACTGTCATAGCTGATATAAACCACTTGTCTTATTCTATTATAAAAACATAGTATAAAATTGTCAATTAGGAATTATAATTAGTTTGAAAATATACAATTAAGTGTATTGTTTTCTTCATTGTTTTGATGGCTTTTTAACGGTACAATAAGGCTATCATAAGGTATTGAAGGAGGATAATTATGACATCCAGAGAAAGAGTCAGGGCTGCAATTGCCCATCAGAAGCCGGATCGTACGCCGGCGGCATTTGAAGCAGTAGATTCCGTTGTGGAAAAATTAATGAAGCATTATCAATTTGCGGAGTACGGACAGTTACTAGAAAAGTTTAACATTGATGTAGTTCCGGTTTCACCAAAATACATAGGACCGGAACTAAAGGAGTATGTGAATGAAAAGGGACAGAAAGTGACCACCAGTTATTGGGGATATGAAACTACCATTCATAAAACAGCGATTGACGAGTATGGAATGACTTCTTATTTTCCGTTGAATGAAGTGGCAACCATTGAAGAAGTTGATGCCTTTCCCTTTCCGGACCCGGATTGGTTTGATTATAGCGTGATCAAAGAAGAATGTGATAAATATCCGGATAAGGCTATCATTGTCGGGCATGAAGGTCCCTTTCAGATTGTAACATTTCTAATAGATATGGATCGTTTTTTTATCATGATGATTGAAGAGCCGGATGTAGCTCAGCGGATTTTAGACCGTATGGTAGAGTTCGAACTGGAATATTATGAAAGAATCTTTAAGGCCGGCGAAGGAAGAATTGACATTTTAAGGCCTCATGATGATTATGGTACCCAGATTTCCCTTTTGTTCAGCGTGGACATGTGGAGGGAATTCTTCAAAGAGAATACGAAAAAGCTTACAGCACTGGCACATAAATACAACGCATTTTACCAACAGCATTCCTGCGGTGCGGTTCGTCCCATTATTCCGGAATTAATCCAGTGCAATGTGGATGTGCTGGAACCGATCCAAAAGGTTGCAGGACTGGAGCCGGAGACCCTGCAGGAAGAATTCGGAGGGAAAATTACATTTCATGGGGGAATTGATACCCAGGGAATACTGCCCTATGGAACACCTAAGGAAGTTGCAGATGAAACACGGCGTTTTATAAAAACACTGAATCAGAATGGCGGTTACATATTGATGGCAAGCCAGGCATTTGAAGGGGATGTGCCGATTGAAAATATTGAGGCATTATACGGCGTAGAGCGGTAACAGATAATATTGAATTTAGATTTTTGGGGAGTACTCCGCAGCGTGTGGGAGTTGCGGAGTATAAATTGAAAAATTAAATACAAGTACATTATAGCGGAATATGTATATATGTGTTAGAAAATGTATTGAATAACTGGTTTAATGCCACGAAATATTAATTTTATATTCCTGAATGAATGTTTTATGGGGGAAAAGTATGATAGGACACAAAATTCAGCCATACAGACAGAGGAGTATGAATTGGTGAAGGGCATGGCTTGCGTACAGCGGGTATTGCGGGCCTGCTGATGCCAGAATCCGGGTAAATAAATAAAGCGGAAAATGAATTAGCCCAGACGTGGGATCTGGGCTAAGAATCATATGTGTCGAATTAAGAAGTTAACACGTTCTATAGTATATAATTCTAAGTGGATTAAGTCAATTCATTTTACGACACGATTCGAGACGAACTGCTAAAAAATGATTCAAATTAACAAAAAATGACTCTAATTATAAAAAATTGCTAAAATGAAATGACTTTTAATTCTACTGGGACACTTCTTTAAGAAGTGCTTCCATCTGTGATATTTCTTCTTTCTGAGTGGTGATGATATTTTGGGCAAGGGTAATAACCTGCTCTTCATCGGTATAGTTTAAAATGGATTCAGCCATCTCGATTGCCATTTGATGGTGCATAATCATTCCTTCTGCAAAAGCTGCTTCTACATTGACGGCAGTAGTGTGGTTCATCTGATGGGAAGAAAACATTTTTTTGTACTCGTCCAGATAAGCATTTTCCTGTTCAGGATCCTGTTTACCGGAAGCTTTCAATTCCCTTACAAGGGTTTCCATTTGATCGATTTCCTGTTTTTGTACCTCGATAATATCATTTGCCAGCTTTTTCAGTTCTGCGTTGCTGCCTCCATATTTCAAATAACTTTGTGACATGGATATAGCTGCTTCATGATGTGGAATCATACCTTTCAAAAAATCCACGGCAGCATAGCCTGATTTGTCTATATCCATCATGTCTTCCATCATATCTTCCATTTCATCATCCTGTTCATCCAAATAAGAAGCAAGATTAGTGTCCACAGGATCAGACTTATCATGGTTCATGCCGTTGTGGTCTGAAGCACTGCTATTTGTAGTAACCTGAGTGGCGTTCGTATCCGTATTAGGCATTGGTGCAGTTTTGTTTTTTCCGGAAAAAAACAGCCAGATTAAAAGTACTACCAAAAGAGCAGCAATAATTCCCATTGTCCAGTAAAATCCTTTTTTATCCATAAAGACCTCCGTTCAGCCGTTCAGGCCGTATCATTTATTTGTAATGATAGCTTTTTCAGGTTGGTGGAAAATATACGGGAAAGATTATTTTTCTTTCTATTTAGGATAAAATTCTTAGTGAAAGTAGTTTTGGAATGTTGTATAATAAGGTAAATTTGAAATTACCAAAGGAGGAAAAGGTAATGGAAGAAATGAGGGACGCACCTCTTTTGTCATTGCCCACCGGCTTTCCACTATTAAAAATGCAGATATCATCTTAGTATTAGAAGTAAGCGGCCTACTGTGAATCCTCTTTTCCGGACCCAAACGACACTGCGCACCAGGCGATCCCCGCTATGATTAAAACAGCTAAAAACAGAAGTTTACTCTGGGGATCAATGCCCTCCTGTCGGTTTTCCACAGATTCGGGAAGATCTGTATCTGACAGATTCCGGGGAGGGTCACTTTGCGGTGTTTCTGATTTTTTGGGGGAAGCCGATACCTTTGCAGATGTCTCAACGCTGTCTTTTTTTAACAGGTATGCGTAGCCCAGGTGATGTTCCCCGTAGTCATACCGGATGACGCCAACTGCGCTGGCAGGGGGATTTTGGGGCAGGCCTTTGATTAAGATGCGTTTTATGCCTTTAAAGTCCGTGGTATCCGCAGGGACGGAGATCATACTGTTATTTGCAAGTTCCAGCTGGGACGGTTCGTAGGTAGTTCCATTTATAGTAACTGGTTCCCGGAAGAGATTTTCTGTACTGTCGTATTTGGATATATCCAGATTCTTGAAGTTTTGAAGTCCGCTTTCTAACTGAGCTTTACTATCCAGATAATATTGGGATGGTGTGCCCCTTAAGATGACGCTGATCAGTCTGCGTCCGTCCTGTTCTGCATAAGTTACCAGCGTATTTCCGGCGGGAGTGGTGTATCCGGTTTTGCCGCCAATTGCAAAGGGACAGTAGAATTCACTGTTTTCATCAGAAGTGCTGACCAGCTTATGTTCCATATATATCGTGATCCCGTTGGGGTTATTCAGAGTGGGACTGATCTCATGTGAAAGGGAAGAGTCGATTTCCAGCAGCTTTGGATTGGAAAATGCTGCCTGAGCGATGCGTGCCATTTCATATGCGGTGACGACCTGCGTGTCATCATTTAATCCGGATGGATTCGCAAAGTGGCTTTTTGTACATCCAAGTGCCGCTATTTTATCGTTCATCATCTGCACAAATGCCTCACGGCTTCCCGCAACATGTTCAGCCAGTGCATTTGCCACCTGATTACAGGAGTGCAGTAGCAGGGAATAGAGGCAGTCCTCCACGGTTAATTTGTCACCCGCAGCAACATTGAGTTTGTTGCCGCTGCCTTCTTCCACATTATTTACAGCATCCTCGGAGAAAGTCACAACATCTTCTAAATTGCTGTTCTCCAGAACAATCAAAGCGGTCAGAAGCTTCGTAATACTGGCTGGAGGGTAGGGGGTATCTATATTCTGACCCAGAAGAACTGCACCGGAGTCCATATCAACTACCACTCCGGCTTCTGCCTGAATCCAGACATCAGAAGGCCAGTCCGGCATTGCATATACCGTCAGAAGTAAGGCGGGGCATATGAGCATGGAAATTAGAATAACGATGGATATACGTTTCATGGACATCTCCTTATCAGTTCTGATTTTTAAGTGACCGAAGCGGCTGACGGGTAAAAAGCGGTACAATCTGCCGGTTCTTTATATAGTATTACGGGGCTGTCTTAAATAGAAGAGATATTTCTAAGGCAGCGCTTGACAACCTGTCATAATCTGCCATAATAAAAACTGGTATCACTAATCAGACAAGCGAAACATCTTGTGATTTATTGGGAGTCACCTTGATGTGAGATAGAAGAACCAATTGTTGTAAATGGATTACAGGAGGTCCTCTCTCTGATCAAATAATTATATCCCTTTTCCGTTCAGCAATTTTTCAACGAATGAATTAGCTGGCATGTGGGCTACATGTTCCGGCGTGTCATATTGCTGGACAGCACCCTGGTCTAATACCAGGACTTTTGTGCCCAGCAGCAATGCTTCGGATATGTCATGGGTGACAAAGATAATGGTAATGCCCGTTTTATGATGGATCTCTTTGATTTCCTTTTGCAGCTGCACTCTGGTGATTTCATCAACGGCACCAAAGGGTTCATCCATCAGTAAGATATCAGGTGATGAAGCCAGTGCGCGGGCAATTCCCACACGCTGCTGCTGGCCGCCTGAAAGTTCTGACGGATAGCGCATACGCATATCGTCAGTGAGTCCTACGATTTTCATCCATTTTGTAACGGCATCGTGGGTTTTCTTTTTGTTGTGATGGTTCAGCAGGTTTGGGACATAGGATATATTTTCTTCCACTGACATGTGAGGGAAGAGGACGCTTCCCTGGATGCAGTACCCGATACTTCGCCGGAGAGCAATCAAATCTTCATTCTTAATGTCCTTCTGATTAACCAGGACACTGCCGCTGTCCGGGAGCAGCAGGCCGTTTATCATCTTTAATAATGTTGTCTTGCCACATCCGGAAGAACCGATAACGGTAAGAAATTCTCCTTTTTCGATATCCAGGTTGAAATTTGTAATGATGGAATTTTTATCATATTTTTTTTCTATATCTTTGAATTGTATAATTGGCATTTTTTACCTCCTTCTTAAATTAATCCTTTTTCTTTTAAAAAAGCAAGTGCAGTTTCTCTGGGTTCCGCGCCATTGTTTTCTACATTGTAATTCATCTCAGCCATTTCTTTATCGGTTAAAATATTTTGAACCATATCAAATATTTCGGCAAGGTCCGGATTTTCCTTTAGCACTTCTGAGCGGACAACGTTTCCGCATTGATAGGAAGGGTAGAAAGTTTTGTCATCTTCCAGCACAATGATATCTGAGACGCTGTACTGTCCGTCGGTTGTAAAAATCGGCATCACATCAATCTTCTTTTCATTGATCGCCTGATACTTTAATCCGATATCCAGATCAACGGTATTCTTGAATGTAAGCCCATACGTATCACAGAGAGGGGTATAACCGTCTTCCCGTTCATAAAAATCGTACTCAGCGCCAAAGGTCAGATCGGAAGAAACTGCCTGAAGGTCCGAAATCTTCTTCAGGTTATATTTGTCAGCGATATCTTTTCTGACTGCAAGTGCATAGCTGTTGGCGAATCCGTACATGCCGGTCCATTCCATTCCATAACCGGTCTCATAACCGGACTGTAACTGCCCGAACATCTCCTCTGTATAAAGCTCATTTCTCTTAAGAACCATGTTCCATCCGGTCCCGGTGTATTCCGGATAGACATCAAATTCACCTTTCTCCATTGCGGGCTGGATATTAGAGGTACCGCCGCCTACACCCTGGGTGATCTTAACGTTCAATGAGGTATAGTCTTCAATCAGAATGCCCAGCATTTCTCCCAGGATATACTGCTCTGTCATTGGCTTTGTTGCAATATGTATGGTGTCTTTTTTCGATTTATGGAAAAAGGCTGCGGCAGCAGACACGATAATGATAAGGATGACACCGGCTATTATCATGGATAATTTTTTCCTGTTCTTCGTTCTTCTTTTTCTCTGAAGGAGCTTTTCAACCAATCCCAGTATAAAGTCAGATAGCAGTGCGATCACAGCGATGAGCAGACTGCCAGCCATAGTCATTGCAGCATTGTTGGTAGTGATTCCTCTGTAAATGGCAACCCCCAGACCACCGGCACCTATGAAGGAGGCAATACCTGCTAAAGCAATAGTCATGATTACCATATTGCGGATTCCTGACATAATTACCGGCAGGGCTAACGGAAGTTTGATTTTAAATAAGATCTGGCTGTCCGTACTGCCCATTCCCCTTGCAGCTTCAATGATATTTTCATCCACATTTGTGATACCGGTATAGGTATTGCGCACCATTGGCATTAACGCATAAAAGGTAAGCGCAATCACGGCAGTTACGTTTCCGATGCCCGAAAAGGGAATCAGGAATCCCAGCATAGAAATCGATGGAATGGTGTACAGAAAGTTGATGATACCAAGTACAGGCCTCGATGAACGGCGGAATTCGCTTACCAGAATGCCGAGAATACCGCCTACTAGAATTGCAATCACGATAGAAATAACTGAAATTTTTAAATGTTCCAGGCACAGATTAATAAAAAATGCACTTCGTTCCGTTAGTAAAATCCAAATATCCATTAACATATTTTCTTTCTCCTTTTAATCGCTTTTACGGGACAGGTTTCATAACATAATCCACAGTGCAGGCAGTGTTGCTGCCGGATGGTATATGCCGGTTGGGAATCAATACATTTTTGCGGACATTTTTTTGCACAAGTGCCGCAGGCAATGCACTCCCCGGTTATTTCGAATCCTGTCACAGTGGAATCTATGTTGCCAAATGAATCATATTCTCTGTATACAGGAGTTGAACTTATATCAAAATATTCCAGGGAACCGCTGTTTATGCAAAATGGTTCTAAGATATAACGGGATTCCCCGGGATAAACCCCGTTCATTATGGGGTTAAATTTAAATATTTTATCAATCAGGTTCTTTTGGTTTTGCAGATGCACTGCTTTGCCGCTTAAACGAATCATTTCATAATTTTTCGTCATACCGACTACAGCAACAGCTTCATTTTCCAGTAGTTCAGTGTAAAAATCTTTTCCTCTGGCAGTACAAAAATATAAGGAGTTATTTTCAACAAGCATCACATCGATGATCCTTGCCTGTGGTAGTCCGTCTCCTGTGACAGTAGATATAGTTACACTTTTAATTTTTCTCAAAATACTCAGATATTTATGTTCCATTTACAATCCTCCCTTGAGTCTGTCTTAAAATCCAGTGCCGCTAATGCGTGTCCTGTTTTCATGGCTATTGACATCAATTTCTATATAGAATATATTAAATGCATACAGTACTTTGCGCAAGTAGGCACAATAAAGTGCTTAAGGTACCAAAAAGATACTAATGGAGGAATATGCATGGAAAAGCAGAATCTGCCGGCGTGCCCGGTTGAAACAACATTGAGTTTAATAGGGAACAGATGGAAAGTTTTGATTATCCGGGATTTGTTAAGCGGAAAAAAACGTTTTGGGGAATTGAAGAATGCCATAGGTAACATTTCGCAAAAAGTTCTGACTTCTAATCTTAAAGATATGAAGGAGGCGGGACTGATCACCAGGACAGTGTATCCGGAGGTGCCGCCTCGTGTAGAGTACGAACTTACCGAGACGGGACTTAGCCTGAATACCGTTTTAGAATCAATGGTTGACTGGGGGACGGAATATAAGAACAAGATGGAACGTTAGTAGAGTCTTCTTCCTGATAAGAAATACTAAATACAGAATCAAAAAGCTATTCAGATATTAGTACTATAGTGAACGTTTTGTAATGTTCTATTAAATGCATTATATTGGGGTTTAGCTGATAAATGACGCTTTGTATGCAGAGGTAGTGTACGGAAAGAGAAGGGGGCGGACCAGGACATTGGTTTGGAAGGCTTACCGCAGAACTGGCATTTTCTAACCTTCCCGAAGCCCTTTTTGGCGGCACGCGGGCATTCGCTCCGAAATCCTGATGCATTTCGCAGCTCA
>UQCR01000117.1 GCA_900539655.1 uncultured Robinsoniella sp. | reverse complement strand
TGAGCTGCGAAATGCATCAGGATTTCGCAGCGAATGCCCGCGTGCCGCCAAAAAGCGCTCCGCAAAGGTTAGAAAATACCAGTTCTGCGGCAAGCTGACGGAGTCCATATCAGTTTCCCGCGCCCATCTTTCCGTACACTACCTATATTACACAAAGCGTCCCTTCCTCAGCAAAACCCAAATACAAGTCATATAATAGAACCCTATAAAACGCTCGCTGTAGTACTAATCTTCTTTCGCCCATCCAAATGCATACTTCACAGCTTTGTTCCACCCTTTGATTTTCCCAAGCCTCTCCTGCTCTGCCATTGCAGGCTTAAAGACACGGTCAACCTGCCAGTTCTGAATAACGGATTCTTTGTTTGTCCAGTATTCCACTGCCAGTCCAGCCAGATAGGCAGCCCCCATAGCGGTGGTCTCCACGCAGTCCGGGCGGTGCACCGGCGCCGCGATAATATCAGACTGGAACTGCATCAGGAAATTATTTGCACTTGCCCCTCCATCCACTTTCAGAGCCCTCACTTCAATGCCGGAATCCGCTTCCATTGCTTTTAAGACATCATTTACCTGATAAGCCAGAGATTCCAGGGTTGCACGAATAATATGGTATTTATTGACTCCTCTTGTAATCCCCACAATGCTTCCTCTGGCATATTGATCCCAATGGGGAGCACCCAATCCGGTAAACGCCGGGACCACATAGCATCCGTTGGTTTCTTTCACTTCCCCCGCCATATATTCAGAGTCTGATGCAGAATCAATGAGATGAAGTTCATCCCTTAACCATTGTATTGCTGCTCCTGCCACAAAAATAGAACCTTCCAGTGCATAGTTGACTGTACCGTTTAATCCCCATGCAATGGTGGTAACTAAACCGTTACTGGAAAATACCGGCGTCTCTCCTGTATTCATCAGCATAAAGCATCCTGTCCCATAGGTATTTTTGGCTTCCCCTGCCGTAAAACAGGTCTGTCCAAATAATGCTGCCTGCTGATCACCGGCTGCTCCTGCTATGGGTATCTCTCCACCAAAATATGATGCGTCCGCCATCCCGTATACACAGCTGGAAGGTACTGGCGCCGGCAGCATATTTACCGGAATCTGAAGTTCCTCCAGAATCTCTTCATCCCATTTCAGATCTTTTATGTTAAAGAGCATGGTTCTTGATGCATTGGAATAATCCGTCACGTGAACGAAACCTTTCGTAAGCTTCCAGATTAACCAGGTCTCTACCGTGCCAAATAAAAGTTCTCCCTGTTCAGCTCTTTTTCTGGCGCCTTCTACATTGTCCAGAATCCATTTAATCTTTGTAGCGGAGAAATAAGCATCGATAATCAAACCGGTTTTTTTCCGGTAAACTTCCGTCAAGCCCTTTTCTTTTAAGGTATCACAGTATTCAGAGGTTCTTCTGCACTGCCACACGATGGCATGATAAACCGGCGCCCCGGTTTTCTTGTCCCAGACGATGGCTGTCTCTCTTTGGTTCGTGATGCCGATCGCTGCAATATCCGCCGCAACAGCCCCGATTTTAGACATAGCCTCTACTGCAACACCAAGCTGGGAAGACCAGATTTCATCTGCATCGTGTTCCACCCAGCCTGGTTTTGGAAAATATTGTGTAAACTCCTTTTGTGCAACACTGCAGACCTCTCCTTTTTCATTGAATAAAATACAGCGGTTGCTTGTAGTCCCTGCATCCAGCGCCATAATATACTTTGCCATATCCATTACCTTCACATTTTAATAATCAAATGTCCCTTTCTGTAATCAATTCCCGTTTGTTTTATTCTAACATACCGATTCTGGCGATTCAAGCGCCATTCCCGGTGATGGCATCCTTTAAAATTCCTTACTCCGCTAAAAAATGCAGCCCCTGCATTTACCATGCCGTGGCTGCACTCATTTCCAAATTATTTCAAAATCAATTCAATAATTCCCCGATGTTAATCCGTCCCCACCCCTGTTGGTAGCGTGGACGCCCGATATCATCACAGGTTTCTTTCAGCTTCATTTTCACTTCTACATTAGTCATCCCCGGAGAACTGCATAAAAGCAGCGCTACCGCCCCCGAAACAATAGGCGTAGCCATGGAAGTTCCGCTCTTGGTACAGTAATATCCATTTCCGGCAACTTTCATATTGCTGCAGGAAACAATTCTGGAGCCGGGCGCTACCACATCCGGCTTACAGACGCACTCTCTGGTAGGTCCCCTGCCTGAATAGTACAGCTTTTCGTTATTATAGCTTCCCACCTTCATAAAATCATCGGATGAGCCTACCGTAATTACTTTTTTACTGTTCCCGGGCGCTGTTATAGACATTGGATCCGGTCCCATATTGCCGGCTGCAACTACAACCACAAGTCCTGCATCCCATGCCCGTTCCACGCTGTCCACCAGCTTAAAGTCCGCGTCATTCCCTTCCCCTTCTGTCCCAACGGAAATGTTCAGTATCCTGATGTTATACAAATCTTTATTTTTTATGACCCAGTCAATTCCATCTAATACATCTCTTCTGTTGCCGCCGCCCTTGCGGTCCAATACCTTTAATGACATAACATGGCATGCAGGTGCAATACCTCTGTATCTGCCACCCGACATTTTCCCATTCCCGGCAACAATCCCAATAACGTGGCTTCCGTGGGAACAATCGTCATACATGGACACCCTTCCCCCCACGAAATCACGGAAATAACATATTCTATCTCTATAATCCGGGTGTGGATAATTACCCGTATCTAATACCGCCACTCCGATTCCCTGGCCCAATATGCCTCTGCGGTGAATATTTTCTACATTTACTGACAATCTGGCACGATTCATTTCGCTTTACCCTTTTTTAACAGTATACGTAAAAATAAAAAGGTGGCTACTCTTCTTTCTTTTTCCGATGAGTAACAAAGTACATCATGCCGGCTCCGAAAGCTACCATGAAAATAGAAATAAATTGTGACGTTGACAGCATTCCCACATTTCCTCTTGGATCATTACGGAAGATTTCAACAATAAATCTGCCCACGCCATAAAGAATCAGATACATACTGATCACTTTACCGTCTTTTTTCTGCTTCCCGGCATACCAGATTAAAAATCCGGCAATGAGAAAATCACCTATGCTTGAAAAAATCTGCGTTGGAAGCAGGGAAACCCCATTGGGGGCAAATTCGGAATTATGGAATACGATTCCGATTGGGCAGTCCGTTTCCCGTCCATAACAACAGCCTGCAAGCAGACAGCCAATCCTTCCAAATCCCTGTCCAATGGACACAGACGGAACAATCAAATCCATATATTGCAGAAAATTAAGTTTTTTAAACCTGCTGTATACATATAATATGAGAATTCCTCCAATGATTCCTCCATATACCACAAATCCGTAAGCCAGGTCTGACCACAGGTTTTTGGAATGGATGATGTTATTCCATTCGGTAATAACATATAGAATCTTTGCACCCAGCATTCCGCCTACAATGCAGAGCAATCCCATATTAAAAACAATATCCTTATCTAATCCATGCTTTTCTGCCCGTTTCATGCCAATCAGTATCGCGGCTAAAAATCCGATTCCGATCATTAAGCCGTAGCCGTGAATAGTAATTGGTCCGATTGAAAATAAATCAGGTCTCATTTGTTCTACCTCTCTTCTGTCTCAATATAAGTATTAAACCTTGTAATTGTTCAGTATCTTAACCACAGCGGTTAAATTCATAAAATCCCTTTAATGACAGGATTTCCCCACCGCTTTATGTTTTCTTACGGTCAGCACAGTTCGTGCACAACCTGCTAAATAGTTACAAGAAATGAATAATATGATTAGTATAACATAGGAATCACTATTTTCCCATATCTTATTAAAAAACATTAGAATTGGAGATCATATGCCCAAAATAGAAATGCAGAACAAAATATACTCTAACGACTTCTATGATCTTGTCGTTGCTTACCAGGGTGCAGAAGAAAATCTTACCAGAGACTTTCCTTTACTGGGATCTCAGACCGTGGGAGGGGGGTATGCAGTTTTACATGTGGATAAGACATTGTTTCCAAGCAGTGTCCTCACAACCGTAGGATACACCACCATCCCGAAGCTGTATACCACTTTGGACAGCACTAGCCTGGAGGTATCGGGTATTTTAAGGACACAAAATCAGCCTATTTTAAATCTAAAAGGAGAAAATATCCTGATGGGCTTTATCGATACCGGCATTGACTATACGCTGAATACGTTTCGAAAGTCTGACGGGTCAACAAGGATTCTCGGCATGTGGGATCAGACAGAGCGAACCGATAATCCGCCTGATGAGCTTTTCTATGGAAAAATATATACTAGAGAAGATATTAATACCGCCCTTGCATCTGATAATCCCATAAGTATCGTTCCTGAAACCGATGAAAACGGACATGGTACCTTTGTTGCCGGTGTCGCTGCCGGAAGTGCAGATCCTGATCAGGACTTTGTGGGGGCCGCCCCTATGAGTGATATTGCTGTTGTGAAATTAAAGCCAGCCAAGCAGTACCTAAAGGATTTCTTCTTTGTAGCGGAGGATGCGCTGGCTTTTCAGGAATCGGATATTATGACAGCGGTATACTACCTTTATAATCTGGCAATTGAGAATAACTTGCCACTTGTAATCTGCATCGCCCTCGGCAGCAACCAGGGTGATCATTCGGGGGCAACCTTCCTGGATAGTTTTGTGTCCTACTATTCCAATTACACAGGTATCTACTGCGTAGTTGCAGCAGGTAATGAAGCTGGAATGGGACATCACTTTTACGGCAAAATTGCCGGGGAAAATCAATATCAGACTGCGGAAATTCTGGTGGATAAGGATACCAAGGGGTTCTCTCTGGAGATCTGGGCACAAGCCCCGGAGCTATATTCCGTATCCGTCACCTCCCCTTTGGGCGAAACCATCCCTGCCGTCCCAGCCAGGCTTGGGCAGAGCACGGTTGAACGTCTGGTTCTGGAGAAAACGGTCATCTATATTGATTATGAAATAGTGGAGTTTACAACGGGAAGCCAGCTGATACTGGTAAGATTTGAGAACCCAACGCCCGGGCTCTGGAATATAAGCGTAGTAAATAATATCTTCATAAACGGAATCTTCCATATGTGGCTGCCTATAACCGGCCTGATACCACCCGGAACTGTGTTCTTAACTCCAAATCCGGACACTACGCTGACTTCTCCCTCACCGGCGGATTCAGCAATTACCATCAGTACTTATAATGCCTATGACAAGAGCCTTTTTATTAATTCCAGCCGGGGCTATACTCGTACCGGAGCTATCAAACCGGATCTCGCCGCTCCCGGCGTAAATGTATACGGTCCTACCGGGACCGGCAGTTATTCTCCCAGAACAGGATCCAGCCTGGCTGCAGCGCTGGCTGCCGGTTCGGTTGCCCTTTTAATAAATTGGGGCCTGACCAGATATACGCCGCATGTCCTAAGTACCCAGGAAGTAAAAAATTTTCTGATCCGTGGCGCTGACAGATCCGAAAACCTCCTTTACCCCAACCGGGAATGGGGCTATGGAACCTTAAATGTATACCGAATCTTTGAAATTTTAAGGTAAAAAAAAATTTTTTTTAAATAGTGTAACCCAAACAAGCCTCCAGACATATCATGAAGTGTAATCAAAATTATCGGAGGAAGATAAATGAGTGATTTAGCAGCAACAAATTGTGGATGTGGATGTGAAGAAAGAAATTGTGGATGTAACAACGGATGTGGCGGCGGAATGGGCGGAAGCTCCTGCCTGTGGATCATTATCCTTCTTTTCTGCTGTGGCGGATGTGGATTCGGCGGCGGATGTGGAAACGGATGTGGCGGCGGATGCGGCGACAACTCCTGTATCTTAATCATCTTATTACTGCTCTGCTGTGGCGGATGTGGATCTCTTTGCTAATTTCCACGAAAGCCCCCTTTATGGGGGCTTTTTTCAATTGCAGGCAATATACTGGCTATACACAGAATACGCCACACTTTGTGGGGAATTTGTTCCCGGAAAAGAAATCACAGCAGGATGTGCCGGCTATTTCAGGGGCAAATTCCACGCGAAGCGGGACGTATCCGAAAGGAATTCAGAACACTGTCTAAATTCATCGTTATTATACCGATATTATTTTTTCGGTTCTTCTTTCTTTGTAAGCTTCTCCGCTTTATCCTTTTCTTTGTTCTCTCTATTTATTCCGTCTGCCTTTCTAACCTGCATACAATCATCATCTACTTCGTAAAATGCATTACCATCTATAACAATATGACGCGACATTTTGTATCCTCCTTAATGAACTATACATATAATATATGAGAATTTACTCCCATCTGTCATACTTCCATGATTTTACACATATATTTTTTCAAAACACATTGGCAGGAAAATATGGAAGAATATGCTGCACCGCCTTTAACAGCCATCGACCAGATCGCAAACGGAAACCAACTCCAGATGTTAAAAGCAATCATACCATATGTAGAATTCAAGAATCAAAAAATTCTGGCGTTATATATTAAGGTCCTGGAACTTGGTAATATCCTTACATTTTACGAAGATTCCGATTCTCCTATGAAAGCGTGTTCTCTGGAGAATCAATCTTTTTCTCCAAAAGATATGCTAAATGACATGCGAAAATATTGTAACAGTTCCCAAAGAGAAATGCTGGATACATGCCTGAATCTCCTGAATACCATGGAACTATTCGAGACCTATAAAGAAATGTTCAGCCAGAGCGAAAATGGTGGTGACGGAGAAGGACAAAGTCAAAATCCCATGGATTTTGTTATGAACATGCTCTCTCCGGAGCAGCAGTCAATGTTTGAAACCTATAATACAATGTTTGATTCAGAAGGAAAGTGAGGATTTTATGAGTAGTAGTGATTGGATGAATAACCCGAAACTGAAAGATATTGATAAATCAAAACTGGAGATGTTTATGGCACTTGCGGACCAGTCTTCCGGAAAGTCCCCGAAAGAACTGCTCCCATTTCTGCTGGCGACCGCATCCCGGACAAAGTCTCAAGGTAAGGGATTTGCTCCCGAGGAAGTTGATTTAATTATAGAGGTCATGAAACAGGGAAAACCAAAAGAAGAAGTACAAAACATTGAAAAATTACGTAATATGATGAAGATGATGCATTAGAGCACAGGCACAATCAGAAACATAAACCGAGCCAGAATACTCTGGCAAGGAGAAATGCTCTGGCAGGGTTCTGGAAACGGAGGCTATTATGGTCTTGGTGAATAATCAACATAAAAAGAAGCGGGCAGGGAATATCAGCTTCCCTCCCGCTTCCTGCTTATTTAAATTCAAAAACACTGATTATTCTCTGTCATCCACCGATCTGTACATACAGGCCTGAAGCCCTTGCTACCTGAGCCAGCATCTCCATATGCTCATTGTCGGGCGGTACTAGATGTCCTAACGTATAATCGCGGTCCAGCCCCTCGTATTTATCCTGCCCCAGCCTGTGATATGGCAGCAGGTGAAGCTGTTCAACCCCCGGCAGGGTTCTTGCAAACTGGGCAATCTGAAGTATCTCTTCCGGAGAATCATTAAAGGTTGGAATGACCGGTACCCGGATAATTGTTTTCGTACCCGCTGCCGTAATTTTTCTGGCATTTTCCAGAATCAATTCATTTGGCTGACCGGTGAACAGTTTATGTTTGGCACTGTCCATATGCTTAATGTCCATCAGAAACAAATCCAGATACGGCAGTATTTTTTCCTTGATCGTCTCAAATTCGGCAAATCCGGTTGATTCAAGAGCTGTATTCATCCCGTAGTATTGTGCTGCCTGAAAAAGAGCAGATGCAAAATCAGGCTGAAGAAGAGACTCTCCTCCTGAGAGTGTAAGTCCTCCGCCGGAACGCTTATAGTGATAGGTATCTTTTAAAACCTCTTCCATCACTTCTTCTACTGTAACATCCCTGCCGATTACTTTTTCCTTGCCATTTTGCATCATGGCCTGAATCTGGAAGCTTTGCGATTCCGGATTGCAGCACCACTTACAGCGAAGTGCACAGCCCTTTAAGAATACAATTGTCCGTATTCCGGGACCATCATGAATGGAAAACTTCTGTATATCAAAGATACGTCCTGTCTGTTTTAAAAATTCTTTTTCCATATTAAAATCCCTGCATCGTTCTGTTAATGATATCATCCTGCAGCGCTCTGGACAATGTCGTAAACAAGGCACTGTATCCCGCAACCCTTACCACCAGATTTTTATATTTTTCCGGATGGGCTTGTGCGTCCAGCAATGTTTCACGGCTCACTACATTAAACTGCATATGCATTCCCTTCTGATCAAAAAATGCACGGATCAAAGAGGTAAATTTCTGAAGCCCCGCCATTCCGCTCAATGCAGAAGGATGGAATTTCTGATTAAACAAAGTTCCGTTGGATGCAATGAAATGGTCCAGTCTGGCAACGGAATTGGCAGTCGCAGTAGGACCGCTGATATCTTTTCCTGCTACCGGACCCACTCCGTCCGCAATCGGTGTCGAAGCAAGCCTTCCATCGGGTGTTGCTCCAGTCTGAGCCCCAAGCGGCACATTCGCCGAAACAGGGTATAAACCTGCCTGATACTGTCCTCCACGGGGATTTCTGTATTTTTCCATAGGTTTTGTGTAGGTATAAGCTACATCTCTGGCGAAGAGGTCAATACACTCTATATCATTTCCATACTTTGGAAGTTCATCAATCATAGCTAAAAGTTCATCGTATCTCTGCTTTTTAGCAGGTTCCATCCCTGACTGCTTCACGGTATCTGCAATTACACGGATTTCAGACGCTCCCACTTTCTGTCCTGCATTCTGAAGTTCTTTTGCGATTTGTATAGTCAGTGCTTCTACCTTAGACTGACTCAAACCTTTGCCGAAGTTGTCATCCAAGGCCTGCTTATATTCAGACAATGTCAGCTTTTTATCTTCAAACACCAGCTTCTTCACCGCATATAATGCATCCGTTACATTTGCAATACCAAATCCCTGGGGACCGGTAAAATTATATACTGCTCCGCCTTCCTGAAGCGACTTTCCTTTTTTAATACAGTCATCAATCATGCTGGACTGGTATGGCAGCGGACATCTCTGTGCATGTGCCACATCAATTGCATTGTCTGCATTAACCATTAATTCGATAAAGTATTCCATTTGCTGTTTGTACGCATCGTAAAATTCTTCAAAGCTCTTCATATTCCTGATATCACGGGTTTTTGGTCCAACTTGCTCGCCGTCTTCCATTCCGCTGGTGAAGACCAGTTCTAGCGGCCTGCACATATTGAAAAATGCAGCGTCATGCCATCCATCGGTTTTACCGTGTGCCTGGGGCTCAACGCAGCCAATGATATTATACGTACGGGCATCTGCAAGAGCCACGCCTCTGCTGACCATTGCCGGGATGATTACTTCATCATTGTAGTAAGCCGGAAGTCCGATCCCTGTTCTGGTAAGCTTTGCCGCTTTAATCATCAGTTCGTCCGGTGTCTTGTTCCAGACACGCACGGAAAGGGATGGTGCCGGAAGAAATACATGCATGGATGCTTCAATGCACATAAAAGATAAATCATTGGTAACATCATTTCCTTCTTCGTCCTGGCCGCCTACAATCAGATTCTGGAACAGGCTGTAACCTGCAAAACCTTCTGCACTTGCAGCGTCCCTGCATTTATTCAGGTCATTTAATTTTACCCAGATGCAGTCAATCAGTTCCTGTGCAAACTCTCTCGTTATTTTACCGGATTTTATATCTGCCTCATAATATGGATACATATACTGGTCAAAACGCCCCGGTGAAATGGAGTGACCCGAGGATTCCGTCTGAAGCAGCATCTGGACAAACCAGAATGACTGACATGCCTCATAAAAGGATTCTGCCGGTTTTCCGGGGACTTTTGCACAGATTCTGGCAATTTCCAGTAATTCTAATTTTCTGCAGTTATCCTGGCACTTTGCTGCTTCTTCCAGTGCTAAAAGGGCATACCTCTGCGCATAATGGATGGCTGCCTTACAGCTGATTATAACGGATTCCAGAAAAGCTGAACGGGTCTGGTAATCGCTGTCAGATACTTTACATTTATCAAGCTCCGCTTTGGCACCTGCGAGTATGCCTTCATATCCAATTGACAATACTTCTTCATATTTTACAGTAAAATGTCCGATACCATTATAAAAATAATTACCTGGGGTAAAGATATTATGTTTCATTGCCAGCAAAGTTTCTTCCGTCATATAAGAAGTGGCAAGCTCACTGGTGGTTTTTCCTTTCCAGTACAGATAAACCTCATGTAATTTTTCTTTTGTTTCATCAGATATATAGAATGGATCCGCGCTTCTTTTCTCTACGGTATCAAACTCTTCTTCCAGCCAGGAAAATGAATATTCCGGGAATACCTGGCAGCCCCGGGCTGTCTTGGTATTACTGCCTACAATCAGTTCATCAGGACGTATCGTAACAGGAAGTTCATGACAGATTTTTGCAAAAGCCTTTCCTCTTCTCAAAATAACAGGCTCTCCTTCTGTCTCTTTATAACTCTCAGTTAAAATGACAGCACGTTCCGCCTCAATTACCGGCATATGATCGTACAAGTCTTCTATTAATTTCGGAATTCTGGCACTCTTTTCTATTTCACCATCATAAAAATTCTTCACGTTCACTTCTCCTTTCGGGTAATTAACCCTCGCGGCAATCACCACCTTGACATGCAGACATGTCCGAACGGCTCTTTGCTCACAGAAATAAAAGCCCTGCACCTACGTATACACATAGACGCAGGACTTTTTATACGTATATTATACGATACCCGTCCTTACAAGTCAATAAAACCTTGCATAAAAAAACATAAATCCAACTAATCCAACATCAATCTTTTTTTGCTGATTTATCTGTATCAGCGATAATGCATTCCCTTAACAGAATCAGGGCATTCACTACAGAGCTTTCTCTTACTTTGTTACGTTCCCCCTTAAAATGGAACTCCCTTACCGTTACCTGATTATTATAAGAACATGCAATATAGACAAGCCCAACCGGCTTCTCATCGGTAGCACCTCCTGGTCCCGCAATACCTGTAATGGAAACACAGACGTCTGCACCGGTAATAAACGCACCGTTTTTTGCCATTTCTTTCGCCGTTTTTTCGCTCACTGCACCATTTTCTTTCAGCGTATTTTTCTTTACTTCCAAAAGCTTGCGTTTCGCACGGTTACAGTAGGTTACCAGCCCCTGCTTGAATACATCGGATACACCTGGCACATTGGTAAGTCTGGCTGCCAGGAGCCCTCCGGTGCAGGATTCAGCAGTCGTGAGGGTCAGTTCTTTTTCTTTTAGGAGGTGGATAATCGTCTCTTCCAGTGTATCCTGCTCTTCTGTTGTATAAATGTGGTTGCCAAATCGGCTGCGCAGTTCTTTCACTACGGGTTTTATTAATTTCTTAGCCTCTTTTTCATCAGATGCTTTCGCCGTAATGCGAAGATGTACTTCTCCTGTCTTGGCATAAGTTGCAATCGTAGGATTCGTTTGCTTTTCAATCAGGTCAGCAATCTCTGTTTCTACAAAACTTTCTCCTAATCCGCAGAGTTTCACCATTGTGGAACAGATGATTTCCGGCTGCAGTTTATTTAAATATGGGAAAATATCATGGTTAAACATCGGAATCATTTCATTTGGAGGTCCCGGAAGCAGGATTACGGATTTCCCCTGTTTTTCTAAAATAAGTCCAGGTGCCGTACCGTTTTTATTATCAATGACAATGGCACCTTCCGGAATCAGAGCCTGTTTCCAGTTGTTGTCGGTAATAATCTTAAACTGGCTGTTCTTAAAGTATTCCTGTATCCGTTCTTTGCTGTGCTTGTCTTCTACCAGCTTCATTTCCATAACTTTCGCCGCAACTTCTTTAGTCAAATCATCCTGTGTAGGTCCCAGACCGCCGCTTAAAATAACCACATCAGAACGGTCCATAGCTGTCTGCAGGGTGTCTGCAAGACGTTCCTCATTATCGCCCACTACTGTCTGATGATACATCGATAATCCCAGAAGTGCGCATTTCTCCGCCAAAAAGGCTGCATTTGTATTTACAATGTTTCCCAGTAATATCTCCGTTCCTACGGAAATCAGTTCTACTACCATTTTTCATCCTCCAAAGTAATCTTACTTTTGCATACTTAATACGTTAATGTTCTTCGCAATATAATCGATCAGAGATATAATGGTCAGAACCAGTGCCAATAAAACGAATAAATTTTCTAATGTAGTAAAGAATCCTCCCAGATCTGCAATTAACAGAATTGTCATGACCATCTGCGCTATGGTTTTTAATTTCCCCCACCAGCTTGCCGCAATTACAATTCCGTTATCGGATGCTACCAGACGGAATCCGCTGATAATAAATTCACGGCTGATAATAATGATAACGATCCAGTCTGCAAGACGGTTCATTTGAACCAGGCATATCATAGCAGAACAAACCAGCAGCTTATCCGCAAGGGGATCCATAAATTTACCAAAGTTCGTTACCTGATGGTTTTTTCTTGCCAGATAACCATCCAGGCTGTCCGTGAGGCTGGCGATGATAAAAATCGCAAGCGCGATATATTTTCCTGTACCGCCCAGATCGGTTTTCATAAAAATTACAAAAAAAGGGATCAAAATAACTCTCAATATGGTCAAACTATTCGGCAAATTCATCTTCAATCTCTCCAATCAAATCATATTCCTGCGCACCTGTAATTTTTACCCTGACAAAATCTCCTGACATCAGCATCTCACCTGTATTAACAAACAAATATCCGTCTATATTCGGTGCATCTGCATAAGTACGGGCCACATAAGCATTTTCATCTGCTACTTTCCCTTCTACCATAGCAAGCACACTTCGTCCTACCATCTGCTGTGCTTTATCAAAAGCGATGTCCTGCTGAAGTTCCATTAATTCATCTCTTCTGTCTTCTTTGACCTCTTCATCGATCTGGCCATCCATCTCTGCTGCCGGAGTATCCTCCTCCGGAGAATAGGTGAACACCCCCAGACGTTCAAATTCCATCTCGTCCACAAATTCCATTAATTCCTCATGCTGCTCTTGCGTCTCACCAGGAAAACCGGATATTAAGGTCGTCCGAAGGGCAATATCGGGAATCTCACTGCGCAGTTTCCATACGATATCCTTAAGCTGCTGCTTATTTGTTCTTCTGCCCATCTTCCGCAAAATATCATCACTGGCATGCTGTATAGGAAGATCCAGATAATGGCACACCTTTTTCTCTTCTTTCATTACCTGTATCAGCTCATCATAAATTTCTTCCGGATAACAATAGAGAATACGAATCCACCGGATTCCTGAAATTTTACATAACTCTTTTAATAAGATATGAAGGCTCTTTTTCCCATAAAGATCCTTTCCATAGAGCGTAGTTTCCTGCGCTACCAGAATCAATTCCTTAACACCCTGTTCAGCCAGGTCTTTTGCTTCTTCTGTCAGTTGTTCCATGGGAACACTTCGATAATTCCCCCGGATCTTGGGGATAATGCAGTAAGTACAATGCTTATTACAGCCTTCGGCAATCTTTAAATGTGCATAATGCCCGCCTGTTGTCAGCATACGTCCAGCTGATCTTGCCGGAAGGGCATCCAGATCATGAAACTCTAACATCTGCTGGCCTTTCAACGCCGTTTGCACTGCTTTAATGATTTCATCGTATGTTGTAGTGCCAAGAACGGCATCCACTTCTTCTATTTCGTCCACTATTTCTTTCTTATATCGCTGCGCCAGACATCCTGTCACAACTAAAGCCTTACATCTACCATTTTTCCTGTGCTCTGCCATCTCCAGAATCGTCTGGATGCTCTCTTCCTTAGCATCATTGATAAAACAACAGGTATTTACTACAATTATATCTGCCTCTGTCTCATCATCGGTAAGGACATATCCATTTTTAGCAAGCAGCCCCAGCATCACTTCCGAATCCACCAGATTCTTGTCACATCCCAGGGATACAAATAATACGTTCATAAATTACTCCTCATTTTTAGTATCGTCTAAAAGCAAAATTGCTCTTTGATGTTTATTGTACTATTTTCGTCTTAAAAGGTCAATAAAATACTTGAGAATGTGCAAAGTTCTCAAAATCACAAAATCCAGGGCTCCAATATTTTTATCCCATTTTTAGGTATTTTCCCAGAAAAATCTCATTTGCATACAGTGACTTCTGCACGAAATCGACAAATTAACCAAAATTATTACAATAGTTTCTAACTTCTTACCATTTCCTACCGCAGTAGTTGCTGATATAATAATCATATACATGAGAGGCACTGATTAAAACGAAAAAAACAGTCAATGATTATGTATAGATAAGACAACTAAAGGAGGTAGCAAAAATGCATAGTCATGAAATTGATTCTTATCTTCGCAATAAAAACTGGAAATTGAAACCTAACGAATATGTAAACATTATTAATGTTAACTCCTGTCCGGAGCTGGATCACATTGCTTACAATTCTCAAAATAATGACTACAATATCTGGACGAAAAATGGTTACGCCTGGACAATAAAAATTGAATGTTAAGAATTTCTGATAGGCTTCGCACCCGCAACCGGGTGCGTTTTTTTGTACTGATACTTGCTTTTCTGGAATTTTCCTGTATAATCAAATCGATAACTATAATTACTAAGGAGCTAATACAGCAATGAGCATTTTAAACGTTGAGCATTTAAGTCACGGTTTTGGTGACAGAGCGATTTTCCACGATGTTTCCTTTCGTCTTCTAAAGGGCGAACACATCGGACTGGTCGGAGCAAATGGCGAAGGAAAATCAACATTTTTAAATATTGTAACCGGAAAATTACAGCCGGATGAAGGTAAAGTGGAATGGGCGAAAAATGTCCATGCCGGGTATCTGGACCAGCATGCGGTTCTGGAAAAAGGGCAATCCATCCGTGATGTGTTAAAAGGCGCATTTGCACAGCTTTTTTCCCTGGAAGAACGAATGAATGTAATCTGCGATTCCATGGGTGATGCATCGGAAGAAGAATTAAATCAAATGATGGAGGAACTGGGAACCATTCAGGACACCCTGACCATGCATGATTTCTATATTATTGATTCTAAAGTGGAAGAAATCGGGCGCGCTTTGGGACTTGAAGATATCGGACTGGACAAAGACGTAACGGAACTCAGCGGAGGACAGCGTACAAAAGTACTGCTTGGGAAACTTCTGCTTGAAAAACCGGATATCCTTCTTTTGGACGAGCCTACCAACTACCTGGATGAGCAGCACATCGAATGGCTGAAACGCTATCTGAATGATTATGAAAATGCTTTTATTTTAATATCACATGATATTCCTTTCTTAAACAGCGTTATAAATCTGATCTATCATATGGAAAACCAGGCACTTTCCAGATACGTGGGGGACTATGACAAGTTCCAGGAAGTCTATGCCGTAAAAAAAGCACAGCTGGAAGCTGCATATAAACGCCAGCAGCAGGAAATCAGTGATCTGGAAGACTTTGTAGCCCGGAATAAAGCCAGGGTATCCACAAGGAATATGGCAATGTCCCGTCAGAAAAAATTAGATAAAATGGATAAAATAGAACTTGCGGCTGAAAAACCAAAGCCTGAATTTCATTTTAAGGAAGCCCGGGCTGCCGGCAAATATATTTTTGAAACAGAAAATCTTGTGATCGGGTATGATGAACCCTTATCCAGGCCGCTGAACCTGGCAATGGAACGGGGACAGAAAATTGCTTTGATCGGCGCCAATGGAATCGGTAAAACCACGCTCCTGAAAAGTATTCTGGGTCTGACCCCATCTCTTCAGGGATCTGTCCAGCTGGGAGATTACCTTTATATCGGTTACTTCGAACAGGAAATGGCTCCCGGGAATACCACTACCTGCATAGAAGAAATCTGGAAAGACTATCCCTCACTGACCCAGTACCAGGTGCGCAGTGCACTGGCTAAATGCGGATTGACCACCAAGCACATAGAAAGCCAGGTACGGGTGCTAAGCGGTGGAGAACAGGCAAAGGTTCGCCTTTGCAAATTAATCAACCGTGAAACAAATATTCTGCTCTTAGACGAGCCTACCAACCATCTTGACGTAGATGCAAAGGAAGAATTAAAACGTGCCCTGAAAGAATACAAAGGGAGTATTCTACTGATCTGCCATGAACCTGAGTTTTATCAGGATGTGGTTACTGAAGTCTGGGACTGTACCCAATGGACAACTAAGATATTTTAATAGCCCAATAAAAAGGATGTTTCACTGCCATAGCCTGTCAAAGGCACTGCAGCGAAACATCCTTTTTATTAATTAATTTCTTTTATTCTTCTGTCTTGTCTTGAACTTCTGATTCATCTTCCGGTGTCTCATCCTCACTCAGAATCTTAATCTTTGCTTTATTTAACTCTTCAACCGCAACGGATAACGGCTTTTTGCCATTGTCATATACCAGCGCTTCTGCTCCTCCAATTAACTGTCTTGCTCTCTTTGCAGTTGCAAGTACGATAGAGTAACGGCTGTTAACAACAGGTGTATCCCCCTCTTCTACTTCACTGTTTACAATTTTCATTAAATCTGTGTAAGATGGATGTAACATATAATTTCTCCTTTCAAAATAGGTCTGCCTGAATTTGTCTGATTCTTATCTGGCAAAACGCGTTAAATCTTCTTTAATGGTATCTATAAATTCATTATTTCTTGATGCTTTGAAATGTTCACTCTGAATAATTCTGTGCATTTCCTCCACACAATCATCCAGCTTGTCATTGACTACCAGGTAATCATATTTCTCCATTCCCTGTGCTTCTTCACTGGCGCGGCTCAGTCTGTCCCGGATCACATCTGCGGTTTCCGTTCCGCGTCCCGTCAGACGGTCTTCCAACGTCTGGGCATTGGGAGGAGTTACAAATAACAGCAGCGTATCGGGAAATTGTTCTTTTACCTTAAGCGCTCCCTGAATTTCAATCTCCAGAATTACATCCTTGCCTTCATTCAGCTTATCCTGCACGTAGGCTTTCGGAGTGCCATAAAAATTCTGAACATACTGGGCATATTCAATTAACGCATTATCTGCAATCATTTCTTTAAATTCTTCCACTGTTTTGAAAAAATATTCCCGTCCATCTTCTTCTCCCGGTCTGGGGTTACGTGTTGTGGCTGAAATGGACAAGGCATAGTTATCATACTTACTTAATAATGCCTTTACCAAAGTGCCTTTCCCCGCTCCGGAAAAACCGGATAAAACAATTAAAATTCCTTTTCTATTCATCTTCCTCATCCTTTGGCTTATCTTCTATATTGAGTGAAAATCTTTTTGCAATTGTATCTGGCTGTAACGCAGATAGTACAATGAAATCATCTACGGTTACAATAACGGATTTGGTCTTTCTTCCCTGGGTAGCATCCACTGCTTTTCCGGTCTGCCTTGCATTCTGAACCATCCGCTTAATCGGTGCCGCCTCAGGACTTACGACTGCTATAACTTTGCCGGTATTCACTACATTACCAAAACCGATGTTAATTAATCTGGCCAAATTATTTTCCCACCTTATTCAATATTTTGAATCTGCTCCCGGACCTTCTCAATCTCTGTCTTCAGATTAATGGCAGTATTAGAAGTCTCCAGATCATTTGCCTTAGATAAAATTGTGTTTGCCTCACGGTTCATTTCCTGTGCGATAAAGTCCAGTTTTCTTCCCACACTGCCGCCCTGTTCCAGGCAGGACTTCATATTCTCAATATGGCTTCTCAACCGGACTGTTTCTTCATCTGTACAGATCTTATCTGCAAACAGTACTACTTCCGCCGCGATCCGTCCTTCTTCAATCTGGGAATCCCCCAGCAGTTCCCTGACTTTCTCACTGAGTTTCTCACGGTAAGCCGCCATGATCTGTGGAAAACGTTCTTCAACAGAAGCAACATCTGCCAGCATACCGTCCAGCTTTTCAAAAAGGTCTGCTTTTAATGCATCCCCTTCTTTTACCCTGGCTTCCACAAGCTGAGTGCTGGCTCCTTCCAGTGCCGTTTCCAGGACTGCCCAGATTTCTTTCTCGTCTGCTGCAGTTTCTTCCATTGTAAATACTTCCGGACATCTTCCAAGTGCTGAAGTCCTGAAATCATTCTCCAGGCCAAATGTCTCCGCCATCTGTTTGTAATAACGAACGTATTCTCCTGCAATATTTTCATTATACTTTAACGAATAGTTTTCTTCGGTAAAATCTTCATATGTAATGAAAACGTCTACTTTTCCCCGCTGAATATAATTCTTAAGCATGCCTCTGATCGCTGACTCAAAAAAACTCAGCTTCTTAGGCATTTTAATATTCACGTCGAAGTATCGATGATTCACTGCCTTCATTTCTACTGTAAATTTTCTGCTGCCCTGAAGGTTTTCACACCTGCCAAAGCCTGTCATGCTTTTAATCATCTTCATTCGCTCTCTTTTTTTAGTTTTGTGGCACATGCCGCCACATTAAAAACATTATAAAACATATCAAATGTGTAGTCAACAGCAAAATCCCGGTTGGAAAAAATAACAGCCGCACAATCAAAAAAATCCCCCTGTAAAAGCGGGGGATTTAAACAAAAGCATTTCCTTGTAATTGTTCGGCATCATCACTTCATCAGCATGATGCTACTCAATGCCAATATACATATGAATTTCTGAGTTGTCCATATCGCCTCCTGGCTGGTATTCTTCAAAGTCTGCCAGATAGGTTCTCTTTAAATCCATGCTCCAAAGCTCCATCCAGAATTCCTGTACTGCCGTTACCATATTTCCTTTTACAACGAACTTCGCATAATTTCCTTTGGGAATAACTGTAGTCTCCAGGTTTTCCGGCATTTGTGCAGCTTTATCAACCTCACAGCAGACGAACATGTCATAGTCATCCATATGGCCACCTGAATAGTTGGTATACAGGCCTATACTCTTATCATTTACTTTTCCAGGCATTTGAAAGAATATACCCTCTTCAAAAAAGCGTTTCCAAAGTCCTCCGATTTCTGCTCCCATATCCGGGCTGGCATTATTAGTTCTGATTTTTAATCCTGCTGCTTTCTTCTCTTCTAAATATACGATTTCATAGTCCATGGCTGTTACCTCTCTTATTCTCTATTTTTCTTACCGTATCATTTCTCACCGGTTAAAAAGAGTATAACAGGGATAACCTGACAACTGCATGTCATATTAAAATAATCAACCGGAATAAAATTCTAAAGTCCTTTCCAGTCTTTCTTTTACCTGATTTTTCACCCGTTCAGGCGACATGACCCGGACTAAGGGTCCAAAAGATAAAATATAACCGTATACCCATTCATTTTCGGGACAATTTAATTTAGCGTGAAAACTGCCATCCTCCTGAACCTGAATCTGGGCCTCCTCGAACTCATCATACACCCGGTAGGCACAGGAAGCATCTATATGAAGCGATATCTCCACCATGTAACCCTTCTCCCGGTATCCTTTTTTCCCTTTGGATTCCTGCACCGGTAATACCCGGTCAAACTTTTCCTCCAATACCTTTACCTGCTTCATCCGGGTAATCCGAAACAGCCGCATCTCCCCTGCCTTCCTGCAATATCCTTTCAGATACCAGCTCTTATCTTTAAACCAGAGCTGCAAGGGTTCCACCTGACGGGAAGATTTTTCGCCTGTAGAATTATAATAATCAATCTCAATTACTTTTTTCAGAATAATCCCTTCCTTGATATCCCCGAAGACTTTCTGCCGTTCATCGGTCCAGTCCGAAAAATCCACCTGTACCCAATCCGTTTTATGTGCTCCAAAAAGCGACCGAATTCTGGATAATATTTCATCATTATCCGCCGCTTTAACCGCATTCAGCCCCTGAAGCCCCCAGAGAATCTCCTGACGCTCCATATCCGACAAGACAGATTTGTCCAGTATAAAGTTATCCATCAGATGAATACCGCCGCCTCTGCCTTTATTTGTGTATATCGGGATCCCTGCCTGGCACAGGGTATCAATATCCCGGTAAACTGTCCTTACCGAAACCTCAAAATGCTCCGCCAACTCCCGCGCCGTAGTGCCTTGTTTCTCCAATAATAAATATACGATTTCAAATAATCTGTTAATCTGCATGTGTCTCCTCGTTTATCAGGCCTGTTTTAAATAACTATATTTAAGGTTTATTATAGCGCTTTCACCTTGGGATGAGAAGCGTTATTTTAAGAGAAGGTTTTAAAGAAGGTTATAATACTACAGCGAACGTTTTATAGGGTTTTATAAAATGACTTATATTTGGGTTTCGCTGAGTAAGACGCTTTGTATATGATAGGTAGTGTACGGAAAGATGGGGGTGGGAAACTGATATGGACTCCGTCAGCTTGCCGCAGAACTGGTATTTTCTAACCTTTGCGGAGCGCTTTTTG